>SYIL01000010.1 GCA_005798825.1 Bacteroidota bacterium | reverse complement strand
GATGTTTAGCAGCAACGACATGTTAAAGGGCTGGGATGGAACTGCCAATGGTGCAGAATGCCAACAGGATGTGTATGTATACAATCTGGAAATTACCTCTCTTGAAGACCGCGTATACAAATACAGTGGAACAATTACGCTTCTTCGCTAGTTGGGTTTAACCTATCGTCTTTTAATCGGGTCAACAAAAGCAAGCCGATAGCAAAGAAAACAACCAAGGCTAAAACAGAGTTTTGCATTCCTTTTTCAGGAGAATGCTGCTCGATATAGGCAAAAATAAACAAACCTATAACCATTGAGAATTTCTCAGTGATGTCGAAGAAACTAAAAAAAGACGCGGTATCATTTGTAGTATCGGGAATAAGTTTGCTATAGGTACTTCTGCTTAAACTTTGAACGCCACCCATGACTCCGCCAACAAAAAAGGCTAGAAAACTGAATCCCGTTACAGATTTATATTCAGCATCAAACCACGCTCCGATACAAACCAATATCCAAATAGCCAAAGTGATCGACAAGGATATTTTATTCCCCAGTTTTTTGGAAACCCAAGAGAAAAACAAACTTCCAGCAATGCCGACAAATTGAATGATTAATATAATTGGCAACAATTTTTCAGCAGGAATATTAAGCAATTTTGCTCCAAAATAGGCTGCAATGAGCATTACTGTTTGGACACCCATTGAATAAAACCAAAATGAGGCCAAGAATACTTTGATACTCTTGTGGTATTTGATTTCTACCCAAACTTTTTTGAGTGCTAAAAAACCTTTTAAAATGGATTCGCCGGTATTTACTTTGACGTCTTCTTTGATTCGAAAGAAAAATATTTGTGCAAAGCCAATCCACCATAAGGCTACCCCAATAAAGCACAATCTTGTTGCAAATCCAGTGTCAAAACCCATGACTGGAGCAATAAATTTGATAAATACGAGACACATGATGAGCATTAAACTACATCCAAAGTAACCATACGAAAATCCTTTTGCACTCGCTTTGTCCATTTGTTCGTTGGTCGCCAATTCAGGTAAAAAAGAATTATAAAATACCAAACTGCTCCAAAAACCCAAACTCGCAACAAAAACGGCCAAAATACCATAAGGTAGTGTATGCGGATCTTTTGTTAGGAAGAATAAACTCGCACAACCTATTGCTCCCATATAACAGAAGAAACGCATAAATTTCTTTTTGTTTCCTCTGCTATCTGCAATACCACTTAACAAGGGGCTGGTAATACAGATGATTAAAAACGACAGGGCCAGGGTATAATTCACAATAACAGTATTTTTGAAACTCATTCCAAACAATTCTACATTGTCATTGATAATACCCAAGGAATTTTTTTTGGTTGTGACGGCTATGTAATAAACCGGAAAAATCGCAGATGAAATTACGAGTGGATAAACACTGTTAGCCCAATCATACATAGCCCATGCGGTAAGCACTCTTTTGTTATTTTTTTCCATTACAAAGCGCAATGTAGTCCAAAAAAATGGATGTAAGTAAATCTAAAAATGGAAAACGCTAATTAGGATGCGAACTTCTGATTTTCAAGCCTATTCCACTTTTCTTCAGCAATGGTTTTGGTGATCAAAAGGTTTGATTTCCCTTTATGGTCAGGAATAGTATACATAAAATCTTGTAAGATGGTTTCGCAAATTCCTCTTAAACCCCGCGCTCCAAGTTTGTGTTCGAAGGCGATTTCAACAATAAAATCGATTGCAGCATCTTCAAATTCAATGTCGACACCGTCCAAAGAGAATAAATAGTGGTATTGCTTGAGGATTGCATTTTTGGGATCACTTAATATGGATTTTAATGTGGGCCTGTCTAATTCGTCTAAGGCGGTTATAATCGGTAATCTGCCAATGAGTTCAGGGATAATTCCATAGGAACGCAAATCGGGGGGAGAAACCAACGACAATAACTTTTTGTCGCTAATTTCTTTATTGGAACCTCGCTTGAATCCAAGCACTTGTTTTTGAACACGTCGTGAAATAATTTTTTCAATACCGTCAAAAGCCCCACCACAGATAAATAGAATATTGGTTGTGTCTAGTTTAATATATTTTTGGTCGGGATGTTTGCGACCACCCTCGGGTGCAACATTGGCGATGGTACCTTCGAGAATTTTGAGTAGACCTTGTTGAACCCCCTCGCCACTCACATCTCGGGTGATTGAAGCATTGTCTCCTTTGCGGCTGATTTTGTCCATTTCATCAAGGTAGATAATGCCCCTTTCGGCCAATTCGGGCTTGTAGTTAGCGACTTGCAACAATCGACTCAAAATACTTTCTACATCGTCTCCCACATATCCTGCTTCTGTTAATACTGTTGCATCGGCAATGCAAAAAGGTACATCTAATATACGTGCCAGTGTTTTTGCGAGGAGTGTTTTTCCAGTACCGGTTTCGCCAATTAATAAAATATTGCTTTTTTCAATCTCGATATCATTCTCAATAACCAATTTGCGGCTATCTAAACGTTTGTAATGATTGTATACCGCTACGCTCAATATTTTCTTCGCTTGGTCTTGGCCGATCACATATTGGTCCAAAAATGCTTTAATTTCCAGCGGTTTCGGCAATTTTTTTTTCGTACTTTTTCCCAGAATAGTATTTTCTAACGGAATAGATTGGGTTGAAAAGTTCAATTCTTTTTCAGCAATTTTGTGGGCTTGGTCAGCACATTGATCACAAATATGTCCCTCCAAACCCGATATCATCATCAGGGTTTCACTGTTATTTCGTCCGCAAAAGGAACAGCGTTGACCCTTGGTTTTCATATATAATTATTTGGTGCGTTTTCCCAATACTTCATCAATCATACCGTATTCTTTAGACTCTGCAGAAGTCATCCAATAATCACGATCGCTGTCTTTTTCGATTCTCTTATAGGGTTGACCAGTATGGTGTGCAATGATATCGTATAATTCTTTTTTCAACTTGCTTATTTCTTTGTAGGTGATTTCAATGTCGGAAGCCTGTCCGGTTGCACCTCCAAGGGGTTGGTGAATCATAATTCGAGAATGGGGGAGTGCTGTGCGTTTTCCTTTTTCACCAGCACACATCAATACTGCACCCATACTTGCAGCCATCCCAGTGCAAATGGTCGCCACATCACTGCCAATATATTGCATAGTATCGTAGATGGCTAAACCAGCGTATACGCTGCCACCTGGGCTATTGATATAGATTTGAATATCACGATTGGTATTGTTGCTTTCGAGAAACAACAATTGGCCCATGATAATATTGGCAACATCTTCATAGATTGGGACACCCAAGAAAATAATACGATCCATCATCAAACGAGAGAAAATGTCGATAACACTGGCATTCAATTGCCTTTCTTCGATGATATTCGGTGTAAGGTTGTGTATACCCCCACTGCGTGAAACCAATTTTGTGTATTCATCGAGCCTCAAACTACTGATGCCCAAATGTTTTGTTGCATATTTTTGAAATTCTTTTCCGTAATCCATGATAGTATTTGTTATAACAAACTTAAGTTAGAAATGGCTACTCCCCGTGTTCAGTTTTATGAGAATTTATATGTAAAAAGTAATCTGCTACTTTAATGGTCTTGGATTTTAATGAAACCAGTTCTTTTGCATGGTCATATGCCTTGCGGTAGATCACCCGGTCGGCCATTTGCATTACAAAGTCTTTTTCAGCCAACTTCTTGTTGATGGAACTGTCTAAAAAATCATCATTTATTGGCATGTTTAGGCCATATTGTCGGTACATTCCATGAAAATAGATTCTAGCCTCAGCACGAATATCTTCCTCATTGCTTTCAAGCTTTGCGATATTGGCAATTTTGTCAATGATCAACCTGCGCAACAGCGCACTTTTTTCTGAGGCGTATTTTTCTTCAATATTTTCAATGGTATATTCATTTTCTTTGGTGGTAATGAGCCAACGCTTTAAAAATTCATCGGGTAATGCCAATGGATGGTTTTCCATCAGCAAATGTCCAAGCTGGTGATCGAGCCATAAATCTGCTTCATTCCGGTAGTAATTAACCAAATTATTTTTGATTTTGGCACGGTATTCTTCTTCATTTGCCGGAATGTCTTGATCTCCAAATACTTCTTTGTAATAATCTTCATTTAATTCTGCGTCTGTTCTTCTTTTGATTTCAGAAACCACAAAATTGAATTCTTCGCCCAATTCGTTGAGACCTTCCTTTGGGACTCCCAGTGTATTGCTGATTACGGTCTCGTTGTTGTTTAACAGTGTTTTTATATTGGCCTTAAACGTATCGCCAACCTTTGCGCCAATCACCAATTTTTTGATTGTTTGGTCCTCAATTAAAGAAGCGACAAAACTGATGTTTTTATTTGAAATTCCTCCTTCAAATGCAATGCCTTCGCTGTTGTGCTCTGTAATTTCAGTATAAACAATATCTTCGTCTTCTACCAGATCAACATCGTTCATTTTACCATGGCGCTTTCGAGATTGTTGGATATCATCCTCTACTTCCAAATCGCTGATTGTAATATCAAATAATTCGAGATTGTCTTTTTTACTGATATTGAGTTCGAATTGTGGTGACAATCCCAAATCAAATGCAAAGGTAAAGTCGTTTGCGTTTTAGAAATTTAATTGGCTTTCGATGCGGTTGCTAGAAATGGGGTAACCCAATATATCGAGTTTTTCGTCCTGTATGTATGCATTCATTGCCTCAGATGAAATGCGCTGAAGTTCCTCGGCCAAAAGACTTTTCCCATACAGCTTGTTAACCATTCCCAAGGGAGCTTTACCAGCCCTAAATCCCTTGATATTGGCACTTTTTTGTAAGCGTTTTAACTCTTTATCTACTTTTTCTTGATAATCAGCTTTTTCCAAAGAGATAATCACTGTCAGGTTTAGGGCGTCGGTTTTTTCAGATTTGATATTCACAGTTTGGATTGATTTCTAATAAAGTAAAATCCCCACCACTTTGCCTATCGGCAATTTAGGGAGGGGAGTTGTGCACGCGGAGGGACTCGAACCCACACACCTTGCGGCGCCAGATCCTAAGTCTGGTGCGGCTACCAATTACGCCACGCGTGCATAAAGAAATTGTTAAATAGGGAATGCAAAGTTAGTCGCTTTCCAGAAAATTTACAAGACCATTCGCCATAGAAATAAATGGAAACAACTTCGATTTTGAATACTGAAAGGGATTTTGCATACATGAATAAAATCCGTCGGGCAATGATTCAAACAATGGTTTTCAAAGAAGTTAATTTGGCATCCGACAATCATTGCCATTCTATTATGGAAATCGTTTAAATGCAAGAACTATGGTTTATTAGAACTTACACCATTGTTGAAGGGGTGTTTTGAACCTGTAGCATATTCTGTTGAATGGGGTTGCCTCATACATGCCCAGTTTTTGTGAAACGAATTAAAACAAATAAGTGGTATACGTGAATACTTTTTTATTCTTGAGGGAAATGGTGGTTGTAATTTCATCTCCTGCTTCCCATTTAATCATTCCAAGTGGAAAAATAATAAGGGTTGGTAACCCGAGTGCATTTCCATTTTCTGTGCGCGAATCATTTTCTATTTTGCCAAATTTCTTGGAAACAATCGCCACAGTCGCATCATTGAGGGGCTGGAGAATAGAAAAACTCCATTTGTCAAACAGCAACATCACAGGTGAAGCACCAGCCGGAGGCCATGCAACGAAATGATCTTTGTAATAGGCAGAGTCTATGGCCGAAACATCATTGCTTGCCATCCAAAATACAGAATTATTTTCGGCACAACCAAATCCATAATTCGCAATTCCTGGATGGGTTATCAATCGACGGTTGTATAATTCCTCACTTTTGTCATCACTCATTAAGACGGTTATACTTTGCGCAGGGTTTGATTCCAATACCGCTTGGCCAAATTTGGCAGCATCTGCGGCGCCTTGGGTAAAGCATTTATGGGTTTCAGGCTTTGGCTCATGGCTAAATATTCCCAGGGGAGAATAGACTATAGAGGCTTCCAAGCAGGCTATTTGCTTATCGGCATTTAATGTTACAGGGTTGACAATTCCTGCATTTTGTCTAAAATAATTAATTCGATCTGTAATTTTTATCGATGTTGAATCGGGTATAATTCCAGTTATACAATTTTTGCTATTCCCCGTCCATCCAGTCTGTGCAATCTTTTTTCCTTTAATCGTAGCATATGAAATTTTACTTCCTTTAAATCGTTTTTCGAAATCTGACTTGGCCAAACGAGACTGCAAAGCAACCAATCCGGCAGCTTTTGGATTTTCTTTGGTCAGACGGTAATAACTACCCCAAGCAAGTTTTGTATAACCTTGTTTAAGAAGGGAATCACAAGATTTAGCAAGCAAAGATTGTTGTAAGGGTTTTAACAATTTGTTTGCTGGAAAGTCTTTGATGACAGTATCGCTTAGGGAGATTATTCGATCCCAATCATAAAAATTAATGGGCTCTTTGACCCAACGATTAAACAATTCTAATCGGTATTTTTTAATCTGCAGGCTTTTGGGATACTTATTTCCAGCATGGTTTGAAAGCATGCCTATTAGTCTTTTGCTTACAGATTTGGGTGGATTGCTGATTAAATCTCCTAGCAATTTCTCGTCAATGGGACGGGATTTGAATTGTAGAGGGTACCATTTGTAGAAATAGAATATTGTGCCCTCTTGTATGTTGTGCGAGAGGAAATAGTCTAGTCCATTGCCAATAAAGGTGAAGCTATCGTCGGTGAGAAAAGGGTCGGTATTGTTTTTTGCTTTACTGGATACAAGGGCTTTTTTTCTGCCAATAAACTCTTGGTGAATCGATTCTGCCTCAAGAAATTGGTTCGTTTGGGTTAGGTGTGTAACACGAGAAAGATAATAGGCATTTTGTTGGTGGAGATAGAAGGTGTCATTGGGAAAATAGTTCAATGCTTTTGAAAGCCATTGGTTGAACATAAAACTATACCCAGAATTTGCTTTAACAACAGCCAACTCTTGGTTTAACATTTGTCGTTCCCAATTGAGTAATTTGATATTCAAGGGAAACACTTCTAGACCCATTTCACAATAAAGTCGAGCGCTGTCTGGCAAATTTCGTTCGACCAGATAATGCTCTGTGAGTACTTCAAATGCTTCACGAACAAATGTTTTTAAGTGTTTGCCCTCAGCGTTGGCGCCAAAGTTCATGATGGCAACTGTGCGCATTGTTTTTACGGCATCCAATGAATTTCGCATTAAATAATAACAATGACCCATCATTCCCAAAGCAATTGTATCGGAGCTTAGCTCATAACTGTTCTTGTACATTTGAACCGCGCGTGGATATCTGCCTTGCCCATAATTACTGATGGCTTCTTTGTTGTTGGCCAAAACCAACGGCAACAGGCGCACGCCATATTGTTTGTAAAACACCGCATTATCATCATAATTTTTGGCCTTAACAGCACTTTTCACAGCTTCTTTAAAATAATCTGTACTCTCTTTTCTGTATTTGTCAATTTGATACATCTCATATTCGCAAATTGCCTTGATATACCAAAGTTCAGTGATTGATTTGTTATCATCCAAGCCTTTTATACATGATTTTCTTGCAGAAGAATATTTGCCAGCCGTATACGCTTCTCGGGCTTTCAATAGTGTTTTGGATTGGCCGTGTATGCCGGCAATACAGGTCAGCGTGATAAGTATAAAAAAGGAGTGTATTTTCATAATTCTTTTTGCGGTGCAAGTGCAAATAAAACGCAAAGCCACCGTACTTTATTGATCTATTATATTATTTGTCAAATCGCCCGATTTTTAAATCTGAATTGGGCAACAATCTAAAACTTTTTCGGTGGTGTAGGGTAATGCCAAAAGACCTGATGGCATTCCGATGAGCAAGTGTTGGATAGCCCGCATTGTTTGCCCATCCATAGTTGGGGTGATGAAAATGCAAATTCTCCATGACTTCATCGCGGTGTGTTTTGGCCAGAATACTGGCTGCCGCAATGTGAAGAAATCGGGCATCACCTTTTATTTCTAAACAATGCGGAACCTGTTTATAGGGTGTAAATCGGTTGCCATCAACAGCAATGATGACGGGGGTTATTGGCAGTTTGTCCAATGCCCTGTGCATGGCCAAAATACTGGCATTGAGAATATTTATTTCGTCAATTTCTGCAGCAGAACACGATCCTACAGCCCAGTATAAAGCTTCTGATTCCACAATTTTTCGAAGCCTTTCGCGTTGTGATTTTCCAACTTGTTTACTATCGTTCAACAATGGATGGTAAAATTCTTCTGGTAAAATAACCGCTGCTGCAAAAACTGGCCCAGCCAAACATCCCCTTCCTGCTTCATCGCAACCCGCTTCAAGCAATTGTGAACTGGTTTTTGCCAATAACATATGAATCAGTTGATATCAGTGGCAATGCGCATTTCCATGCCCAAATAAAAAGGTTCGTTGTGAGATGTGGACATCAATGATTCGAGTGTATGCAGATTTTGCTTGGTCTGGCCCAGAACCCAAAAATCCCCGAAAGCAAGATTTGGTTGGGAAATTTCAATTTTCGACCAAGGGTAATATGCGCTGAGGGACAATGCTTTTTCAGGCCCTAAGGTGGGGGTGTATAAGTGTTGCACACAAGAAAAAAAAACAAGAAACAGTAGCAGCAAGATTAAATGGGGGCTTGACTTTTCTTTAGCAAAGAAGCAATTTTTGAGTGCATGGCTATATTTTAATTGGGTTTCTACCATTTGCCAAAAACAAATTTGTAATCCATCAATTCCATAAATCCATCCTCTTCGCAAAATATAATTGCGCACAAAACGAACCATACCCGAAAACAAAAATTGCAGTAACAACATAAGCACATGACGATTTTGGTATTGCATGCCACCAATTTTGCCAAATCGCACAGACTGTATCCGTAAATCGGTAGCTGAGGGGTAGGTAAAATGGAGTATATCTCCTGTCAAATGGGCTGAGGAATGGCCTTTATCCAATATAAATTTATCGTGTGGGTTGGTTCCACCCCATTTGCCGGTCAATCGATTCCATAGCCTAAGTTTCTTGTCGGGATACCAACCACATCCTTTGATGGGTTTCCCATTCAAGTGGTTGAGTCGATTAAAGTAATACCCTTTATGGGTGAAAGATTGCAGGCAAAAATTATTTTTTTTTACAGCCAGAATGGACGAAAACAACTCTTCTCCCAACTGTTCGTCTGCATCTAAGCTCAAAACCCAATCAAATTTTGCCTGTGAGGCAGCCCAATTTTTTTGTTCTATATGACCCTGAAATTCATGTTGTAGTATTTTTGCGCCACTGTGTTCTGCAATCGACAGGGTTTCGTCTGAACTGTAACTGTCAACAACCAAAACTTCGTCGGCCAAGCCTGTAACTGAAGCAATACACGAAGCAATGTTTTTGGCTTCGTTAAAGGTGATGATTACAACTGACAATTTACAGGGGTTCACTGTGGCGAATATAAAGATAAAAAATCTCAGCCAAACGCAATCTT
>SYIL01000009.1 GCA_005798825.1 Bacteroidota bacterium | reverse complement strand
GTGTGATACATCTATGTAATAATGAGACATATCCGTATTTTGGGATAGTGGTAATAATGGGATATCACCGTGTAGAATTTTCCACTTAGACTGAATCAATTTGGATGTGGTAAAAATTATAAATGATGGATACAATGCTCTAATTAGTTCGGAAAAATTAGGAACTTTCTTGTTTAACACTTTAGTATCGGGTCACAAAAACATAACTTTGGAAGACATGGTAAAAACTTTCCCTCCAAAGAAAGCTTAATCTCTAAGAACTTTATAAACAAAAAAGGCCCTAATAAATTAGGGCTTTTTTTATGGGATTGTTTATTTTATTTCAGATCCGAGCAGTTATCCGATACGTGTACGATTTCTCCGTCGTATCTAGAAATTTGGATAAATCTTACCCTCCCACTTTGGTTAGAATTAAAGCAGTTGATGATTTCTCTTTTTACCTTAACTATCTTTCCGTCTTTTACAATCTCAGATTTGTTGATAGCATATGCGATGCTGTCGTATGAGTGGCCTTCGATACCCTTTCTGTAATAGTCTTTCGCTTTTACTTGGATCTTACTTTCTTCAGAGTAAGTAACTCCAGGGAATTCAGAGGGGAGATTATCAAAAATCCTAGAGAAAGATTCACCGCTGTCACTGAAGATATTTTTTAAAGCCCCTATTGAAGAGCTATGATCCAAATAACCGATTCCGTCATAGACTTTTGGTCTCGGAGCTCCTAATATAGCTTGAGACAAAGGTCCTTCAAATGCATCTGAAGGGTCCAATTTAAAGTCTTGAGCTTGTGCAGAATTTAATCCTGAGATTAATACGAATGTCAACGCGAATTTTTTCATGGTCTGTTTGTTTTTTGTAAAGTGAAATTTAATAAATAAAGTGGTCGGGTTTGGTTGAACGAATTCAACATATGATGAATGCCTATAATTCCATAAATCGATTCATATATTGACGATGTATCCTCTTTCTCAAGCAATCATGTGTCAATCCAATTACATAGCCGAGTCGAAACGTCAAAAACTGTCGGTGGCCGCCATTGGGTTGAATACCATATTCCATTCCACCAACAACGCGTTCTGTTGAAATTTTCATGCCACATTTTATGATGCAAAAAGATTGCTGGTTTGATTCATTAATTTTAAGATTATTTACATAATCAATCCCGATCATTGGTGCGCATTGATTGGCCAAATAGGCATGGTGATATCCAGTTGGGGTGATATCCATTTTCCAAATCGTAGGATCACCACTGGCAAATCCTTTATGAACTGAGAAGCTTCCAATGGGCGTAATATTTTCAATTCCAACCATTTTAACGCTTTGGTTGCCGCTTAAATTCATAACGTAGGATGTGTTTACCGCAATCACTTGACCCTGCACAACAGCGCTACAGCCAAATAATGAAAGAATGGAAATAAGGAAGTGACGGAATGTTGGGCTTTTAAGCCGTTCGATGAAAAATGCTTTGTTTTTCATAACACTAGTATTAAACAATAAAACAACCTCCTACGGTCAGTGATGTAAAATTACTGCTGAGAGGTAGTATTGTTCATTTCATAGTGTTCGCGCTTCGAATAGTAACGACAAAGTCTGTACAGATGTTTTATACAATGTGAAATAAAACTGATTTTCTCCTAAGAGCCATCATCAGACTCACATAACATAGTTACCTTATAAAATTTATTTCTATCCCCATAAGGGGCAACTCGAATAAAATTTGGAACATCTACATTTCCGATGTTTCCAGCTAAAATATAAAAAACGGCAAATTTGCATTCAAAACACTCTTTTCCCTCTAAAAACACTTTATTTCACCTACAATTCTGGCGCATTAGGCTTTTTATTTTCTGGGGCTTGGATTGTTTATTATCCTTCGCTATCGGCCAATTGGATCTTTTGTTTGTATGCGGCACGAATTTTTTCCATTCGTTTTGTAATACAAGGCTTTTCAAAAGCTTGGCGGGCACGAAGTGATTTTACAACGCCTGTTTTTTCAAATTTCTTTTTGAATTTCTTCAGGGCCTTTTCAAGAGAATCGTTTTCTTTAACGTTAATTATAAGCATACTAGAAATGTATTTTGGGGCACAAATTTAATTTTTTTTTTGGTAATGTCAAAATTTATTAATCTTTGACTAGGGCGCGTGAAATAACAAGTTTTTGAATTTCGCTGGTTCCTTCGCCAATGGTACAAAGTTTACAATCGCGGTAAAATTTTTCTACAGGGAAGTCTTTGGTATACCCATAACCACCAAATATTTGAAGGGCTTCATTCGCTGCGAAAACACAAGCTTCACTTGCATAATATTTTGCCATTGCACCGTGTTTGGTAACATTCAGTCCTTTATTTTTTCTGTCTGCTGCTTGAAATGTTAGCAATTCAGCTGCCTCAATGCGGGTGGCCATATCTGCAAGTTTAAAAGCAATTGCTTGAAAACTCGATATGGGTTTGCCAAATTGTTCTCTTTGTTTTGAATAAGATAAACTTGCGTTGAAGGCGCCTTTGGCTATTCCCATAGAAAGAGCGGCAATTGAAATTCTTCCCCCATCCAATATTTTCATCGCTTGAATAAATCCATCTCCAACGATTCCCAATACCTGATTCTCGTGAACCCGACAATCTTCGAAAATCATTTCAGATGTTTCACTTGCGCGCATTCCCAGTTTATTTTCTTTTTTGCCTCCCCTAAATCCCTTGCATCCACGCTCTACTACGAACGCGGTTATACCCCTGGAGTCCAACAATTCACCTGTTCGGGCCAAAACAACGGCCACATCACTGCTAATACCATGCGTAATCCAATTCTTGGCCCCATTAAGAATCCAATAATCTCCATCTTTTTTTGCGGTACATTGCATTCGCAGGGCATCAGACCCTGTATTTGCCTCTGTTAAACCCCATGCGCCAATCCATTCAGCAGTCGACAACTTGGGCAACCACCGTTGTTTCTGTTCCTCATTGCCAAAAGCCAAAATATGGCCTGTACATAAGCTATTGTGGGCGGCCATACTCAAACCAATCGAACCACACACTTTTGACAATTCTTCAATAGCTACCACATATTCTATGTATCCCAAGCCCGATCCATTATACTTCTCAGGAACCAGTATACCCATTAAGCCTAATTTACCGAGTTCCTTGAGAATGTGAACGGGAAATTCTTGTGTTTCATCCCATGACATTATGTGGGGGCGAATTTGTTTCTCAGCAAAGTCTTTTACTGTTTGACGAATAATTGAAATGTTTTCGTCTTCTTTGAAATCAATCATACAATATACAAAGATAAATGATGAATGTGAATTTGTAATGTATTTTCAATAATAGTAGCGCTATTTTTTAGGCTGAATAGAATATTATTGCTGTAGACGTAAATAAGGAAAAATTCGGTCTTTATCAATTGCAGAAATGCCCTGCATTCTATTCCATTCATCAACAGACATTTTAGGATATTGTTGGCAGAATGAAAAGAATATTTTTGCTCGTTCCGGGCCAATATACGGATGTTTATAGAGCATTTTCCACGTGGGATTTTCGTTTAAATACACCATTGGTTCAGAGGATTTTTGACATTGTATTTCCAATAACTGAAGAATAATTGTATCGATTTTTAGAATTTCAAATAACTGTTTTGAATTAACAAATCCACCGAGTCTTTTTTGGTATTGTATAATGCGTCGAGCTGAGCCAGGGCCTATTCCGGGAAAACTTTCCAAAGTTGTGCTGTCTATATGATTGAGTGAGATTTGGCTTGGGTATGGGTTTTGTTTTCTCAATAATTGCTTCAGTTGCAAAATAGAATTGGCAGAATCCGTTCCTGTGTATTTACGTTGTTGTTCTTTTGTGTAATTTGTCCATTCTTTTTGGGGTTTGATTAGTGCAAGAAGAAGTTGCAACGCCATCTTGGGGGTCAAAACCTTTTCAGTATAATTGGGATATCTTAAATTTGCGTCCGGAAATTTTCTGTAGGCATTGATTTTTTTAATGGGTTTTTTATTTATTTTTTGCCCATAATATGTTTCCCATTGGATTGCATTTTTTTGTCTGACTTGCCATGCATTGAGGTAGTCTTGGGCTTTTCCGCTATCCAACTTGCTTGCCCAACGAAAAGTGGCGGTTTCTTGCGTTTGAAGGTGGCATCGAATAATCCCAAAAATGGAAAGAATGACAATGGCAAACCAATAAGAACCTTGTGTAATATTTTTTCTCAACCCAATCAATTTCACAGATGTCCAAAAGACAAATCGAAATTATGAGAATTCGGCTATTTTTTCTTGGTAATATTCGCCAGCGTCCAATTTGCTTTTGATTGAAATAAAAGCTTTGAGTGTGGTAGCGACATCTTCAAGGGTATGGCAAGCTGTCGGGATCAACCGCAACATAATCACTCCTCTAGGAACAACTGGGTAAACGACAATACTGCAAAAAATATTAAAATTCTCTCGCAAGTCTTTGATCAGATGGGTTGCCTCAGGAATTGTTCCGGAGAGTAAAACGGGGGTCACTGGGGTTGTAGTAATTCCGATATTGAATCCTGCTTCGCGCAATCCACTTTGTAAAGCATTTACAATTTCCCACAATTTATCTTTTAATTCTGGGCAGTTGCGCATCAATTCCAATCGCTTGATGGCACCCACAACCATGGGCATTGGAAGAGATTTTGCATAAATCTGTGAACGCATATTGTAGCGCAAAAATTTGATTACATGGGGATCAGAACCAATAAAAGCCCCAATACCAGCCATTGATTTGGCAAAAGTTGAGAAATACACATCTACACCATCGGTGCACCCTTGTTCTTCTGTAGTGCCTGCTCCTGTCAGCCCCATTGTTCCAAAACCGTGGGCATCGTCTACCAAAAGCCTAAACTTAAAAGCCTTCTTTAAGGCAACAATTTCTTTGATTTTACCTTGTGAACCACTCATTCCAAATACACCCTCTGTAATGACCAATATTCCACCACCTGTTTGTTCTACCAGTTTGGTCGCACGGCCTAATTGTTGTTCTAAACTCTCAATATTATTGTGGCTATACACAAATCGTTTTCCCATGTGCAAGCGAACTCCATCAATTATGCAAGCATGTGCTTCAGCATCATACACAATTACATCGTGACGATCTACCAAGGCATCAATGGCACTCAAAACACCTTGATATCCATAATTTAATAAAATCACTTCGGGTTTTTGGATAAAGTCGGCCAATTCGTGTTCTAATTGTTCGTGGTAATTGCTATTTCCACTCATCATTCTGGCCCCCATTGGGTATGCCATACCAAATTTTTCGGATGCATCAGCATCCGCTTTTATAACTTCTGGATGGTTTGCCAAACCCAAATAATTATTCAAACTCCAGTTAAGTCGTTCTCGACCCCTAAAAATCATATTGGGACCAATTGGACCTTCAAGTTTGGGAAAAGCAAAATAGCCATGGGCGTTGTCGGCGTACATGCCCAACGGACCCATGCGATCGTGAAGTTTTTCGAAAATATCTTTCATGGTAGTTTGTATCAATTTAAAAACGCTGTAAAACTAACCAATGAAACGCAAAAATAGACAATCAAGTTTTTCTCTTTCTACCCACAATGGTAATAATTGATTTTACAATCTTCTAATACGCAGCTTTGCATGGCTATTCTTAAATTTTTTTATGCTGAGATCTAACGTCCAACTATGAAAACACAAGGGCTTTTTCCCAGCGATTCGGTTTTTAGTTTCCAATCTTTGATGGTTTTGGTAATTGTACTTTCTTGATTCGAGTGAAGGTTTTGGGCAATACACAAGAGCATGTCATTGGGAAGGTTTTTGCAAAAAAAATGCAGTAGTCTATCCGTTCGATAAGGGGTTTCAATGAATATGTGGCTGTGTTTCTCGGTGGCTTTATTGAATAAAAGTGTACTTAGCTGCTTAATTTCATTCTCATTGATTGGAGGATAGCCATGAAACGTAAAGGTTTGACCACTTAATCCGCTGCCCGCGAGTGCCATCATTAAACTATTTGGACCCATTATGGGTTTTACGTTCCATCCTCTTTGGTGTGCCAATTTCACGACCATTGCTCCAGGGTCAGCGATACAGGGCATTCCTGCCTCCGATGCCAAGCCAATTGTATGCGCAGAATGAATCTCCTTTAGATGGGCTTCCAATTCATTTTTCTTGCTGCGAATAGTTAACTCAAAAATATCCAAATCATTTAAGGGAATCCCTGCCTTTAATCCCGACAAAAAACGCCTCAACGTTCTTGCATCCTCTGCAATCCAATGTCGTATTGGCGTGATGGTCTCTAAATAAATTTGGGTATTCATCCACGCCCAACTATTTTCTCCAATGGGTAAAGGCATCAATACCAGAAGTTTTTCAGGGGTTTTGGTCGATTGAGTATTGTTTATTGAAGCACTGAGGCTGGGAAGGGCGGATAGGTCTTCTTTTTCTGTCATTGTTTGATTATGATTGGTTTTGATAATAGTCGGTTAATCACAAAGGCCAAAATACGGTGGGGCATTTATACATTTGGTAGGTATACCGACAGGGCGCATGCATCTGATCTAATACCACAAATTTCAACTAAAGCATTGATTTTGCCATCAAAAATCAAACAATTGCTTTGAAAGTGTAAAATTTGATAAAAAATTACAATTACCGTTTACGGATTGTTGTGAAATAAGTACCTTTGAAGTGTGGGTTTTATAGGCAAACTTAAGCTGCGTTGGAAGCTCAAGAAAACATGGATGGTATGGCTGATATTGCTGGTATTTTGCCTTACTGGCTCAACGGTTATGTATCTTAAAAAATTTGTTCAACCCTATATGGGAGATCACTGGTGGGTTGATATCGTGTATTATATTCTCATTCTCCCTTTCTATAATATTTTGCTATTGATGTATGGATTTATATTTGGGCAGTTCAAATATTTTTGGGCCTTTGAAAAAAGATTTTTTCAGCGTATCGTTGAACTTTTTCGATGATTGACGAAGCAGAAGTTCTCAAAGCCCTTTCCCATGTGGATGATCCAGATCTAAAAAAAGATTTGGTGAGCTTGGGAATGATTGAAGGTCTTGTAATAGGGGATAGAATTTCGTTTACACTGGTTCTTACCACACCTGCTTGTCCAATGAAGGACATGCTGGTGAATGCTTGCAAAAATGCCATAAGATTGATGGTGGATCCGGAAATAGCGGTAGACATTACAGTTACGAGTAGAGTAAAAAGCAGTATTCCTATTTCAATGACTTTGCCGGGCGTAAAGCATGTAATTGCCATTGCATCTGGTAAGGGAGGGGTTGGAAAAAGCACTCTTTCTGCGTCATTGGCTTTGGCACTTTCTGGCTTGGGAGCCAAAGTAGGTCTTCTTGATGCCGATATTTACGGACCGAGCATACCCACGATTTTCGGGGTAAATCAATCACCGCAGATGATTACCAGAGACGGAAAGCAAATTATGTTGCCCATTGAAGCAAAGGGATTGAAATTACTTAGCATTGGTTTTATGACTGCCCGGGGTCAAGCGATTGTTTGGCGCGGACCAATGGTTTCATCTGCCTTTAAACAGTTTGTCAATGATACTGAATGGGGAGATTTGGATTATTTGATAATAGATTTGCCCCCTGGAACGGGAGATGTTCAATTGAGTTTGGTACAAACCGTTCCCCTAACAGGTGTCGTTATTGTAACCACACCCCAAGAAATGGCCCTTAGTGATGCACGCAGGGCTTTGGGCATGTTCTCAATTGAAACCATTTCCAAGCCCATTTTGGGGGTGGTTGAAAATATGAGTTATTTTATTCCTGAGGATGCCCCCCAAAAGAAATATCGCTTGTTTGGTGAGGGCGGGGGCAAGGCCTTGAGCCAAGAATATGGGTTGCCTTTTTTGGGAGAATTGCCCTTCAATCCTGCATTGATGCAAGCCATAGACAAGGGCGAATTAACGGCTGATTCGATACATCTTACACCATTTGTTTTGCTTGCCGGAGAATTGGCCCGACAGGTAAGTATGGCTACAACAACAAATTAATGTATTTTTGTTAAATGGGTGACATACAACTGCAGGTCGAAAAAGTTCTTGAATCTATGCGACCCTATTTGCATGCAGATGGGGGTGATGTAGAATTGGTTGAAATCAGTAAGAATCATGATGTAATTCTCCGGCTAATAGGAGCATGCAGTACTTGTAGTATGAGTGAAATGACCATGACCGCTGGAATTGAGGAGAGTTTACGAAGGTCTATTCCCGGTATCGGGAAAATTACCGCACTCAAAATTTGAACGCGTATAATGGGGATTTTTGGTCGATTGCGGTCTTTGTCTTTTGTAGATTATGCAACCCAATCACAATCACAATATGCTGCCAATTGTCCTTCCAAACAGAATGCAATTAATCCAAATTTAGGAACCCAATTTTGGTCAATCCCATTGGTCCCAATTGTGTTTTTCTTTTTATTTTACTGGGTTCATACCGCACTTAGTCTAACTTCTCCAAGTTCGATGGTTTTGCTCCCATGGTTATTTTGTGTTGCCGTGTGGGTTTATGCGATAGATTTTTATTGGGATGCAATCCGATGGCATGCCATCGGGTTTCCATTGAAAAAAAAATGGATTTGGGGTGGTGTCGTTTGGATGGTATTGCCATTTTTTTGGGGAATTGGGTCATTGTTATTTTTTGGGAAAACCCAATCCAATCCTGTATTACATTCCATAGAAGCAATGTGCCGATCTGTTTTTTTTCCGCTTGCAGCAGGACTTTTATACCTAGTAAGTAAGGTATTTGCAAAAAAATGGTCGGCCATTTTCAATCCCATACTGATTTCGCTTGGTGTTTTAGGCGCTATTTTTTTGCATGATTGGCATGAAAAAGACCTTGTTGTGTTTTGGCCTTTTTTGATTCAGGGCTTTGGTCTTTTTTTATTGAATGTTCTCTTGTTGGCCTGGATGGAACGTGAAAAGGATGCTTTTATTCAATCCCCAAATATTTGGAATGACTGGCCCAAAATTACAGGTATGTCATTGTTCTTTGTGGGAAGTATTCTTTCACTCCTCCCAGAATTGGCGGGTGGGTTTTTCGACAATACCTCTCAGTTTCTTTTCAAAAATCGGAATCAAATGCCTGTACATCCCGTAGAATCAACCCTTACCTATTTCCAACACAATAATCAATTCCATATCGGAATCTGGATTGTCTTGGTCATTTACTCTGCCATAATTGTATTTCCAAAATGGTTTATTCCCTGCCGGTGGTATAGAATATTAATTGATAGTTCGCTGTTACTTTGGATTTTGGCTTGTTAATACAGAAGAATCTGTATCCGAATTTCGAGTGGGTATCGTGCAATTATCTCCAATAATTTTTAAGCGTTTTATACAGGTGGTTTGGGTATTGACAAAGACACTCTGTGAAAATAAGGATCCTGATTTCGAGGAATTAATGGCAAGTAAAATTAGCGATTGACAATGATTCGAAAACTTGGTTGCAAGCTCATTTTTCTAAATGCCTTCCTTGCATTCCCAAATTCCAATGGACTTCGCAGCGTGCTTCATACAGCGCGTTGTTGCCGACCAATACCAGATTTTCGTTTCCAGGTTTTCTAAATGTAAATTTTGCAGGCAAGCCACAAACATGACACTTGGCTTTAAGTTCAATCGTTCGGGTGGCCAATTTTTTGAGCGCTGGCATGGGTCCAAAATCGCGTGCGAGGTAATCTTTATCGAGTCCAGCTGCAGTAATTCGAATATTATTCATCATCAATTCTCCAATTATCTCTATCACAAATGGTCCCATGAATTGAATTTCATCGATATAAATTTCTTGGGTTGATTCGTTGACAAGTGTGTAAATTTCCTCAGCTTTGCCAATGCGGTGTGCCAAGAGTTGTAAACCTCCATGGCTATTTATTCTACTCGCATTGTATCGCTGGTCGAGTAAGTGTTTTACGGCCAATTTTTCATCACTATTGCAATCACTTGTATTGTAAAGTTCAATTAGTTGCGTGGTTTTTCCTGCAAACATACAACCGTGGATAAGTGTAAATTCTCGCATACAGAAATTAAAAATGCTGTTGTAACTTGCCAAAGTCCATGGAATCTAAAAGAACCCCCTTACTCGAAGCGTTAAACTGCTTGGCAATGATACACCACGAAAGTGAAATTGACCCAAATGTGAATCTAAATTCTGAATTATTAGAAGAAATCAAGTCTATGGCAGCCAGATTGTACATGGAAGTTGACATTGAGTTGCTTTCAAGGCAGTATGCTGTTCATGAAAAATCTGATGTAGCGGGAAATTCAGAAGAAAAATTTCCTTCAACCGTTGAATCAACTAACAATTCAATTGTTCATGACTTATCCGAATCCCAATTTGAATCCAAATTGCCAGAAGATGTATTGGAGGAACTTGCAGACGAATCCGAAGTATTACTTGCAGACGAATCCGAAATAGCATCGGAAGTAGCATCGGAAGTGGAACTTGCAGACGAATCCGAAGTATTACTTGCAGACGAATCCGAAATAGCATCGGAAGTAGCATCGGAAGTGGAACTTGCAAACGAATCGGAAGTATTACTTGCAGATGAATCCGAAATAGCATCGGAAGTAGAATCCGAGGTAGCATCCGAAATTAAATTTGGCGAAGAACTCCCCCCCCCCTCTGTACCAAACAATGACCCAAGTGAAATACCGCCTCCAATAGTTCAACCTGCAGAAATAGAACAGGCCAATGTATACAGAACAGTTCCTACGGATATCGCTCCAACATTGTTTCCCCTTGAGCCCCTTTCCAATGCTTCGAATGAATCAAATACTGGAAGCAATAAACGAGACAGTAATTCCGTTATTGCACAATTTCCCCTCAGTAGGCGTTTTGAGTTTTGCAACATCCTTTTTGGGGGAGATATGAAAATAATGGGTTCTTGTATTCAAGAAATTATTGACGCACCCGATGAAGCAGGGAGGTTGGAGGTATACGGACGCTGGTACGATCAAAAACAGTGGCGTAGGCGAGATGAATCGGCAGGTGATATGCACAAGATGATCAAACGCATTCTCAACAATTAATCTGTAGCGCCGGGTTTCCCTGGTGATGCAACAATTTATTCGTTCAAATTCTTTTTTTATTCCACTTTGTGGATTGTCCTTGGGTATCATTTGGATTCATTGTCCTGGAGCAAATCCCTTTTTTCACCTTTCATGCATTCGATTTGTTGGCCATCCAATTCACTTTTCAATTTGGGGTAGTACATTATTTTTTATTTCGACAATTCTTTTTTGGTCTTTGGTTTGGCCAAAATATCGCAGCATCAATCCCCAATTGCGCATGGGTTCGGTATTTTTCTTTAATACAGCGATTGCACTGCAATTTTTTGGTCCTGAAATCGGCAATAAAAATCATTGGATACAAGAACCCTCCCAGAAATTGGCGGTTATTTCAATCACAGATACGCTAATTCCAAATGCAAAAGGACATGCTGGTGAAATCCGTTGTTTGGGATTTTTAGATTCCATGGGGGAGTTTTATCCACATCCATTGAACTTCCGTGTAAGCTTGCCCAAGGGTGTTCCCCCACCATCAGTTGGAAGTTTATATCATTTGCCTGTTCAGGCACTTCGGCCCTACGTAAATTCCACGATCCCTGGATCGGTTCAGTGGGAAGATATTATGCAGTCAATCGAAGTAGATGGGAATTTGCGTTGGGATACCCTGTTTTTATTTGCAGGAAAGCGGCCCCTTGGAAGGGGATTTTCTGTAAAATTAAGATTCTTGTCTGTAGTGAGGAAGCAATTATATGACAATCTAACCCCAGGCCATGCTGGACTTGTGTATGCCATGTTGATTGGCGATAAGGCAGGATTGGAACCCCACATCGAAAAGCAATTTGCTATTGGGGGTTTAATGCATGTCTTGGCCGTTTCTGGGATGCATGTGGCATTGATTATGGGGGCTCTAATGTGGTTGTTAACCCGCATTGGCGGGCGAACCAAACCTGGGATAGCAGCACTCATTGTTTTGATAATGATGGGATGGGTATATGCATGGATTACGGGTTCGGGTGCTTCTGTGATACGCGCTATGTTAGGTGCGACTTGGGTTTGGGTGGGCAATTATGGGTTTGGACGAAAACAACACCTTATGCATGTTCTTCTTGGCGCTGCCTATATTCAGATTTTGTGGAATCCACATGTGATTTTTCAGTTGGGATTTCAATTGAGTTATTTGGCTGTATTGGGCATTGGAACGCTGCACGATATTTGGTCAAAGCAATGGAAAACACCCATTAAATGGCTGAATATATTGTTGCTAAATATCAGTCTAACCCTTACAGCTACATTGTTTACGGCACCATTGATGCTATTGCATTTTCATTCTTTTCCGACATGGTTTTTACTTGGCAATCTACTTTTATTGCCCTTATTTACGATTGCTGTTTATCTGGGTCTTCTGTGTTTATTTCTGGGTTGGATACCCTATATTGGATATATTTTGTATTGTGGGTTCGCATTTTTTTTGAAGGGATTGCTCTTTGTTTTGCAGTGTGGCGAATTACTTCCTTTGAAACAACTCAAAACCCTAGAAATTGGTTGGTGGGAAGCAATTTTGATGTGGATTTGTTTGGGATGTGTTTACAGGATATGCAAGCATACAGCTCAGCGACATTTAAGGCTATACAATCCGAAATACTGCCTTAAAAGCAAGAAAAAAAACAGGGTCAACCAGTTTCTCAACATCCAAAAATCTCGCACTTTTAGCTCGATTCAAGCGCCGAACCAACCAAGCAATAGTATTTTCCGACCGATTGTACTGCTTTTGGCAGGCGTGTTTGTGTTGATATCCGGCATTGAATATAAGAGAGTACAACGCGCTAAATCTGAGCACTCATTCGTTATTGTTCGTTTTAATAAACAATGGAATTGCCATAAAAAAGGCGATACACTGTTAATTCGTGGAAATATATCCAGAATGCAAAGTAGAGAATTCTTAATCAAAGAATTACAAACGTATGTTTCGCTTTACGCGGTTCATGCAGTTTTGTGGGTCCAAGAATGACGGGAAGTTCAATTCGCCAGCACAATTACTGCATCATTTTTCATAGTATCTGTCGACCTTCGATAACATGACAACAAGACACCCAGTCTCTAGCGAAAGAGATACAATGGCGATTCAGAGTCGGATTTGTAAGACAATTTTTTCCTATGCGATACCCGGAGTATCCTTTAGTATGATTTATGCATACATACACCATAGTGTTTGTACATTTGCCTTATGTCTTCATTACTCATAACAGAGATTCGAGAAAGAGTTGCCTATTTGGTCTTGAATTATACAGAAAAACGCAATGCGCTATGCCCTGTTTTGGTTGAAGAAATGACAGCGGCTATTCTTGATTTTAATACCCAACAAAACATCAAGATTATCGTAATCAAGTCGGCGGGGAAGCCATTTTGTGCTGGGGCTGATTTGCAGTATTTGACCCAGATGCGTCATTTTACAATCGAAGAGAATGAAAAAGATTCAAGCTGTTTGCGCCATTTATTTGATGCCATTTATCTTTCCCCAAAATTGGTTATTTCACAAGTCGAAGGCCCCGCATTGGCCGGTGGGTGTGGATTGGCAACCTTGGCCGATCTTTGTATTGCCACACCCGAAGCCAGTTTTGGATACACAGAGGTTAAAATAGGATTTATTCCTGCGTTGGTTATGGTTTATTTGTCCGAAAAAGTGGGTGGCGCAGTTATGGCAGATTTATTGCTTACGGGCAGAATTCTTACTGCAGCGGAAGCCCAGAAGCTACAGCTGGTTCAACGCATTGTTGACACAGATTTAATTGCAGAATATGTAGATAATTTGGCTTTAGATTTGTGTGAAAACACATCATCTCAGGCTGTTTCTGCTATTAAAACTATGCTCCGAGCGATTCCCACCATGAACCGCACGGAAGCACTCGAATATGCTGTAAAACAAAATGCAAAGGCCCGCGGAACCACAGATTGTAAGAAAGGAATGGATGCATTTTTAAATAAACAAAAGATTAAATGGTAGTCGGATGCGCTTAATCGATACCCACTGTCATTTGTATAGCGAGTCTTTCGATGCCGACCGAGAATTGGCCATTGCCCGGGCCAAAGATTTGGGAATACAGCGCATTATCATGCCCAATGTTGACTTAAAAACCCTTCCCGGTATGCACCAATTAATGGAGCAATATCCTGGTTTTTGTGATGGAATGATTGGACTTCACCCCTGTGATGTAAAGTCTGATTACGAGAAAGAAATCGAAAGTTTATTTTCCTTCTGCAATACCCATACATATTGTGCGGTTGGTGAAATTGGCATCGATTTATACTGGGACCAATCCACGCAAGAAATACAAGAGAAAGCGTTTCTTATGCAGCTAGAATTTGCTCTATCTCGCAATCTCCCCATCGCGATTCATTCGCGAAATGCAACCCAAAGAATCATAGAACTCCTCAAATTTTATAAAGGAAGGCCAATTTCTGGGGTTTTTCATTGCTTTTCCGAGAGTCTTGAATTGGCCGAAGAGATTCTCAAATTCGAAGGGTTTTACTTGGGTATTGGAGGGGTTTTAACGTATAAAAATGCAGGGTTAGCAGAAGTCATATCCAAGATTCCCATCGAACATATTGTGCTCGAAACCGATAGTCCTTATCTTCCTCCTGTTCCTCATAGGGGAAAGCGAAATGAGCCATCATATACCCGTTTGGTAGCAGAAAAAGTTGCCGATATAAAGGGAATTTGTTTGGACGAAGTGGCTTTCATTACTTCACGAAACGCCGGAATGCTTTTTGGAGAATAAGAGTTAGGATGTAAGCCCAAACCGATCCCAAATGGTTTCTGGATTTGTTTACCACCAATTTGTATTTCTTTCCTTTTCAATAATGAGCCCTTCGAAAAACGCTCTTGCGTTCAATAGGACAAGTAAAAATCAAAAATTTAGCGATATTTGAATCGTTGTAATGAACCGTAAGAAAAAAATCATCACCCGATGCACATAGAACAAATTTATACTGGTTGTTTGGCGCAGGGCGCGTATTATATTCACAGTGGGGGCGAAGGCATAATTATAGATCCATTGCGAGAAGTTGGGCCTTACTTAGATCGATTGTCTCGAGATGGCGTGGTCCTTAAATATATTTTTGAAACACACTTCCATGCAGATTTTGTGAGTGGGCATTTGGATTTAAGTGCTAAAACACAGGCTCCGATTGTTTTTGGCCCATTGGCGAATCCATCCTTTCCCTGCATTATTGCGAAAGACGACCAGGAGTTTTTGGTGGGTAAAATTCGCATAAAGGTTTTGCATACTCCAGGCCATACCATGGAAAGTAGTTGTTATTTATTGATTGATGAGCAAGGAACCCCCCACAGCCTCTTTTCTGGTGACACCCTATTTTTGGGTGATGTCGGCCGCCCTGACTTGGCACAAAAAGCCATTGATACAAGCCAAGAGGAATTGGCAGGTATTTTATACGATTCCTTGTTGAATAAAATTATGCCTTTGCCCAATTCAGTTATGGTTTATCCTGCCCACGGCGCAGGTAGCTCTTGTGGTAAAAACATGATGAAGGAGACCATGGACAGTCTTGGGCATCAAAAAGAAATGAACTACGCTTTAAACCAACCCACAAAGGAAGCTTTTGTTGAAGCGGTATTGGACGGATTAATGCCTGCACCGGCGTATTTTCCAATGAACGTATCTATGAATAAAAAGGGGTACAATTCTAT
The DNA here is from genome assembly GCA_005798825.1 of Bacteroidota bacterium. Taxonomy (GTDB): domain Bacteria; phylum Bacteroidota; class Bacteroidia; order NS11-12g; family UBA955; genus UBA955. Next base: position 32,033 of record SYIL01000009.1, on the reverse strand, counting down.
GGATGAAGTGATGGGTAAAGCATTGCGGTCTTTGGGAGTGGAAGCGTTTGAAATGGTGGCTGAACGAACCCAATCAGTTATTCTTGACACCCGCTCACCCGAGGAGTTTGCCAAGGGATTTATTCCCAGAAGTATAAATATCGGTATTGATGGACAATTTGCGCCTTGGGTGGGATCGGTTATTGCGGACAGTGAAAAGTCCATTTTGTTGGTTACTGCACCTGGCAGAGAGGTTGAAACAATAACCCGTCTTTCTCGGGTTGGATTTGATTGTGTTTTGGGATACTTACAAGGGGGATTTGATACGTGGATATCGGCTGAGAAAAAAATAGACCGCGTAAACCGCATAACCGCCTCACAATTTGCTGCTGAATTAGCAATCGGAGAAAGCGTAGTTATCGATGTCCGAAAAGAGGCTGAATACCGGGGAGAACATATTGAAGAAGCCTTCAATAAACCACTAGACTTTATCAGCGACTGGGTTCAGGGAATTGATTCCCAACGCCCATTTTTTATGCATTGTGCTGGGGGCTATCGCAGCATGATTGCCGCATCTATTTTGAAATCAAGGGGCATTCACAATTTCAAAGAAATTGAGGGTGGTTTTGGCGAAATTGCCAAAACCACCGCACCAAAAACCGATTTTATTTCCCAAAGCAAATTACAGAAAACATGATGTTTTCGGAAATGCAACGCAGAAATCAATCAATCAATCAATGGTTATCGTTTGAGCAAGGAGTAATTGAATATGCCCCAGCGGTGCAAGCGGTATCGTATTGATACCCAAATGCATCCCAATCCATAGACCGCGCTGTCTTTAAGATTTATTGAACTTGCACCTGGAAAATACTTGGTGGGGCAGCTAATCTCACCTATGCTAAAGTTGGCATTTACACACTGGGCAATTATTTGGTTGTCAAATAAGAAATGATTGGAATTTTTTTCCCAGGGGGTATTCTCTAAAACTTCACGTGAAAAAGCCCTGTAACCACTGTGGTATTCTGACAATTTTTGATTCATTAGGATATTTTGAATCAAGGTGAGGATTCTGTTTGAGATGTATTTGATCCAAGGCATTCCCCCTGCTATGGCCCCTTTTCCCAAAATGCGAGAGCCGACAACTACAGGGTAGATATCGCTAGCCAAAAGGTGAGCCATCGCCGGAATCAATTTGGGGGTATATTGGTAATCGGGGTGCAGCATGATAATGATATCTGCCCCCAATTCTAAGGCTTTGCGGTAGCATGTTTTTTGATTTCCGCCATACCCTAAATTTTTTTTGTGCCGAATCAAATGTTGTATTCCCAAGCGTTTTCCAAGCACCAGGGTTTCATCGTTTCCAGCATCGTCAACCAGCACCACATCGTCTACAATATCAAATGGAATCTCACGATAGGTTTGTTCTAGGGTGAGTGCCGCATTGAACGCGGGCAATACAACAACCACTTTTTTTCCTTGAATCATACTGCGAAAATAGGGCTTTGCAAACGGAGCAGCACAGTCGGTGGGTTGGATGGCGATTTCTTCGGCAGCCGTTCATTAAACTTAATGAAGCCAGGAAAGTACAATACGGAGTTGACTTACCCATACAAGCATATTCAATAGGGGTGGGTCTAGCATGAGTTCAGCGCTTTCTAATTTGGCCAGCAACAATCCGTTGGGAATGATTAACCATACATTGGCGGTGCCATGGGCCAACATTTTGGTTCCGATTGATTCGGTGGCTTCCGGAAAATAGCAATTACTCCGCCGAAAAAATGACAAACTATACAAGTTCGATATCAAACGCAAATTATACCAGCCAAAGTGTTTAATCAATACTGATAGTGGGCAAAACTTACCGTTTGTAATACATATACAGTCCAGCTGTCCAGCCCATAAATTCAGGCATCTCATACTCATTCTGTACGTTTAAATTGCCAGAGTTCAGGTTGTATTTCTCCCAAAATTTGCCGTTTTGATTGTATTGATTTTCGACACTGCCCAAAAATGATTCTAGTAAGGTTTGTCGTGTTGAGCAGAATAATCGGGTGTATTCAGGACGGATTTTTGATATTGGGCCCCACAATTTGGGATCTAGGGTTTGTTCTTCTTCGTCGGCTGGAACCAACCCTAATGGGGACCTTCGAAATATTGGTCTACTGGGAATCATGCAGGAGTTGAAAAGGCTGTAATTGTGGCTGTAATTGTAGATCCCTGCAACTGCAAAATGGGTTAAACAAGGCCATGCATTGGGACTATTCCACTGTGTTTTCCACACAACACGATTCGAAACAGGAAGGCAAGGTATTACCCCGAATCTAGTAATCAGTGTATCACACAAAAACAAGAGTGCCAATGTTGATTTCCGATTTTGTTTGGCTAGTTTGGTAAAATAGGGCATAAATTGCGCAGCACCCAGAACGAAAGTTTTTTTATTGTTTAGCAAGTCAAAATCCCAATACAATCCTGTGGATTTGTCGTAAAGAGTTTTATTCATTGTTTTTTTTCGCTGGAGCGCAGTTTTTTTCCAGGCCTTAGAAATGTATTTTTCGCCCAGAATTGCATAGCCCCTTGCAAGGGTTAATTCGCCCATATATAAGAGGCAGTTTAGGTCTAGTGCGGCAATACTTTCACAGCGCGCATCAAAGCGAGGGGTAAAGTCCCACCCGCTTTCTGCCTCAGCCAACATGTGTTTGCACAATGTTTGTCCTTTACTTTGTCTTTCTCCTTGGGCTCTAAACACACTGTCTTTGGTTTCTTGTTTTAGCAGGCTGTCAAATTCAGTTCCCAACCGCTGCTTCAAAAAACGAGAAAATCGTTGAAGGTAAACTTCATCTGCATTTTGTCCGTAATGATTTAGGCCATATTGCAGGGACAATCTCGCTTTTACTATTCGATCGGTTTGGGTTGTTTTTTTTAGTGGATTACTGCCAAGCAAATCTTGGGCGATATGTTCGTTTTTTTCATGCACAGCATGCATTCTGTCATCAAGTATCAAATGGACGCTTGGATGGACTGGTTTGTGTGAACCTGAAATTTTTGAAAATCGAAGGGGTAGCATTGTTGTGAATCGATTTTCCATCCACCAGTAATGTTCTTTTGCTACCGCATCCAATGCAGACCGAAGCCAATTGGTATCCTTGGTGCGACAAAAAATATCCATCACCATTTCTGACAATAAAGGGGGTTGAGATCGGTTGCACATCGAAAATCGGTTTGCATTGGGAACAAATCCAAATCGATTTACCAGGTAAATGAGGTTGTTACAATTGTTTATCGCTTGGATTAACTGTGAAGAATCGGCAGATGTGAGCAATCCTAGATTGATAAAATAGCTATCCCAATAATACATCTCAGCAAACAAGGTATTTCCCCTAAGGGTTGGTGTTGTGTAGGGGTAGGGTAGACCAATATAGTCGGCAGAATCTCGGGGCAAGAAGTGCAATGTGTTTCGCCAGTGTGTGTTATAATGCCCAATGGCCGATGGCTTTGTTGCATACGATGGAGAGTCTGTCATGCCATTAGAATTGGATGGGTAGTTTTCAGCCCCTATTTCGTTGGGAATCGCATAAAAAAATACGGTAAATACCATTGAAAAAAACAGGTGAATAAGATTGAATAGCTTGTGGTTTCGTTTTTTTATTCGGTATCTATTATGCTGACACATTCAACAAAAATAGGTGTCTTATTACTTGATTGGATATCGAAGAATTGGGGTATCTCTTATTCACGGGGTTTTACCCACAAATCGAATTTTAAGGGGCCACCACAAAAACACAATTGTTTTTTGCTTTAGAGGAAGGATTGGAAATTTTTGACTATATTTGGTTCACTATGTCACTATATTTTATTTTTGCGGGATTATTGATAGTTCTGTCATCGATCGTTACAATTCAACAGGGGTCTGTTGCAGTGATTACTATGTTTGGCAAATACAGCCGCATTCTCAATCCAGGATTTAATGTTCGCGTTCCTTTCTTAGAGGTAATTTACCGAAAAATATCGGTTCAAAATAGAAGTATTGAACTCGATTTTCAAGCCATTACACAAGACCAAGCAAATGTCTATTTCAAGGCGATGTTGCTTTATTCTGTGTTTGATAACAAAGAAGATACCATTAAAAACGTGGCATTTAAATTTGTAAATGACCGCGATTTTATGACCGCGCTGATTCGTACCATCGAAGGATCTATTCGGGGTTTTGTAGCCACCAAAAAACAGGCCGAAATTTTGGCACTCAGAAAGGAAATTGTCGAGTCTGTGAAAGAAGGAATCGATTCTGTTCTAGAATCTTGGGGATACCACCTCATCGACTTGCAGTTGAACGACATTACGTTTGACGAGGTGATTACCAAATCTATGGCACAGGTTGTGGCATCCTCTAATTTGATGGCAGCAGCGACCAATGAAGGACAAGCATTGTTGATTACCAAAACCAAAGCCGCTGAGGCTGAAGGCAATGCCATAAAAATTTCGGCTGAGGCTGAGCGTGTTGCCGCCCAAATGCGTGGAGAAGGGATTGCCCTTTTTCGAAAAGAAGTAGCCAAAGGGATGAGCGATGCAGCCTTGGAAATGAGAGAGGCCGATTTAGATTCGTCTTTTTTATTGTTTAGCATGTGGACAGAGGCGATCAAAAACTTTGCGGCTGATGGCAAGGGAAATGTTATTTTCTTAGACGGTTCTACCGACGGGATGAATAAAACCCTTAAAGAGATGATGGCCATGAACCAAATAGAGCCAAACAAAGGGGGTAAGAAATAGTGCAAGAGACACAGTGGGAGAGTAGTCCAGATCCCAAATTTGGCAAGCAGCGTGGTATTATTGGAGACAACGACACAATTCGTCTTTTTTCCATTAAAGATGTGTCTCAACCCTTAGAAATTCCGTTTATCAACAACGCCGTTGTAAAAGCAGGATTCCCATCGCCTGCCGATGATTATCTTGAAGAAGAGATTGATTTAAAGAGGCTGATGATAAAACATCCTGCTTCTACGTTTACCATTGAGGTAACGGGAGACTCGATGAAAGATGCCTTTATTTCCGATCCAGCCAAATTGATTGTTGACAAATCGCTGAGACCTCAAAATAATGATATTGTATTGGCTATTGTAAATGGAGAGTTTACTGTAAAGTATTACCATGCTGAGCAAAATACGATAACACTATACCCTGCGAATGAAAAATACAAGCCCATTCCGATTACAGACGGAATGACATTCTCGGTCTTTGGGGTAGTGACCTTTGTAATTATTGAAACCAGAAAAATACATTGTGTTCGCCCTCGTAGATTGTAATAACTTTTACGCGTCGTGTGAACGATTGTTTCAGCCAAAGTTGGAGGGACTGCCCATTGTTGTCTTAAGCAATAATGACGGATGTGTTATTGCAAGAAGCAATGAAGCAAAAGCATTGGGAATTAAAATGGGCGCGATTGCATTTGAAATTAAGGAACTAATTGAAACACACCAAGTGCGTGTATTTTCTTCGAATTATGCGCTATACGGTGATATTTCTTCAAGGGTAATGGCAACATTGGGTACTTTTAGTCCACGTATTGAGGTTTATAGTATTGATGAAAGTTTTATTGATCTCACGGGATTTGGAAATCTAGAATCCTATGCCCAGGATATGCGTGAAATGGTAAAACAGAATATTGGTATTCCTACCTGTGTGGGTGTTGCAAGCACTAAAACCCTTGCCAAGGCTGCCAATAAGTACGCCAAGAAAAATGCTGCCAACGGAGTATTTGTAATAGATACTGAGGCCAAAAGGGAACTTGTGCTGAAGTGGATGGAAGTTGGTGATGTTTGGGGAATTGGGAGAAAATTGGGCAAATGGATGTTGGCCAACAATATAACGACTGCTTGGGAATTGGCCAATGCCGATAAATCATGGATAGGTGCTAAGATGGGTGTCATTGGACTTAGAATGTTGAAAGAACTCAATGGAATTGCTTGTATAGCACTAGAAGAATATCCATCCTCGAAAAAACAAATATGTACTTCTCGTTCTTTTGGTACCAAACTGCAAGAGTATGGACCCATTTCTGAGGCTGTTGCCACCCACGTAAGTCGTTGTGCCGAGAAATTGAGAAGACAAAAATCATGTGCGGCACAGCTCACAATTTTCATGCATACAAATTCCTTTAGAGCCAATGATCCGCAGTATTATGGATCTATTTCTATTGCATTGACACCTGCAACAAATGATACAACAGAATTGATTAGATACGCTTTAGTTGCATTGAAAAGCGTATTTAAGGAGGGGTATAATTACAAAAAAGCTGGTGTTATTGTAAGTGAAATTGTATCAGAAAATCAGATTCAACAGGTCTTGTTTGACAGTCGGGCAGACCGTCATAAATACAGTAAATTAATGAATGTAATGGATCAGATCAATGGCAAAATGGGTAGGGACAAGGTGAGAATTGCATCCGGCGGATTTGCGAGAAAATGGAAGTTGAGGCAAGAAATGAAATCGCCCAATTTCACTACGAATATGGGTGAAATTCTGAGTGTTTCTAATTAGTTCGTGCATAAAAATCGCATGACTATCTTGCATTTTATTATGTATGCCGCGAAATGAAAGTGGAAAGTTTAATGGGTAAAGGACTTACCGGGGTCAACGTGACCCATAGTAGCAATGTTCAAGTGCGGCCTTTGTGCGAAATCTACCTATTAAACCCTTAACCACTCGCGTACTTTTTTACGCGGGGATTCATTACCCAAAACCAAAGAGGTGCCAATAAACTCAATACCATCATGCCAGGGTATCCAGTGGGCATTTGGGGTGCAGCATCAATCGATATGAGTGTTTGATATTTTTTATTTGATTTAAAATGATGGTCTGAGTGCCTCGAGAGCTCAAACAATATTAGTCGACCTACCAGATGATTGCTATTCCAAGAGTGTTGGGGCTGCATAGTTTCATAATGACCCGAAGCGGTTTTTTTGCGCATTAATCCATAATGTTCGATGTAATTGATGGTTTCTAAAAACACACCACCAATCAGTGCGGCCAACCAAAACGAAAACACAGCCCATCCACCAAAAATCAATCCCAAACCCAGTAAAACAGCAATTTGAATACATTGGAATCGCAACATTTCATTTTCCCAGCCCAATATCCATTTTCCTTCGCGCCGCAACCTTTCGATTTCTATTTTCCATGATGATACCCAAGTTTGAAACATTGAACGAAACCAAAATAGGTATACCATTTCATGCATACGCGCAGTTGAAGGGTCTTTTGGAGTAGCCACATGCTTGTGATGCCCCCGATTGTGTTCAATAAAAAAATGCATATACAGCGAGCTGCACAACAACATTTTGGAAAAAAATTGCTCAATTTTATGATTTCGATGACCCAATTCGTGCGCCACATTGATACCGAAACTTCCGCACAATATACCCATGGCCATCACCTTTCCAAACCATTCCCACCCAGATATATTTTGATTATTTTGCATTAGAAAGCAAAACCAAAAAATAAATAGCCATTGAATGGGTACAATTATATAAAGAAGAAAATCATAAATGCGGTCTTTGGCACGGAGCGCCAACTGCTCTTCATCAATATTCGATTGGCTTGCCCCCAAAACCAACTCAAACATCGGAATTGCACCAAAAACAAAAAAAACGGCAAACCAAGACCAAACATCGTTGTATAAAAAAGAAACGCCAACAGCGATACCGGGTATAAACGTGGTTAAATATTTAAATGCTGTTATTTTCATCAATTACCAAAACGAATATAGTTTTTATCTTTCGTAAATGGCCTATTAGAGATTTTTTGAATAGACATTTGTTTTGTATATTCGATGGTTTAGACCTGTGACCATTTTATCTCACGTATTCAAATTTTTTCTTGAAACAATCTACTATTGCAAGATTCTATTGTCAATTTGAAAGAAGAAAGGGTTATACTTTTTGATGGAGTTTGCAACCTATGTGATGGCGTTGTTCAATTTATAATTGCGAAAGATAAAAACAATAAATTCAAATTCACTTCATTGCAGTCATCAACTGGACAATCTTTGCTTGCAAAGCTAAATTTACCTACTGATTCTTATACATCAATCGTATTAATAGTGGGCGATCGTTATTTTTTGAAATCTACGGCTGTACTTCGGGTGTTGAAAGAGTTGGGAGGGTTTTGGAAACTATTGTATATAGGGTCTATTTTCCCCAGGCCCGTAAGGGATTTTTTCTATGACTTAGTTGCAAAGACGCGGTATAAATTATTTGGCAAAAGAGAGCATTGTAAAATTCCGACCAATGACATCCAACACAAGTTCTTAGAATAGCTTTTAGGTCAAAATACCAGTACTTCTTTATTACAAGAACAAACGGCCCTATAAGGTTAATTATACACTCTTTGATTTCACAACAAGAAACAACCAAATTTTGGTTTCCAATTCAATATTTATAATTTGTAGTGATGGATTGTGAATTACTATGGAGCCGCAAAAAATATATATGCATTCAGTATCATGTAAAACACAGCGGGTAAAGCAATCCAGATAGTATCCCTTAGCTTTAATCTCACGATAAAACCGCACAACATAAGAAGGCTTAGTCCCAAGGATGAAATGTTTAAAATTAAGTCAACGGGTAAAACCTCTTGGAAATAAAAAAAAGGTTCTGGACCAAATTTTAGTCCCAGCAACAAACCAGTTGCTCCTAAGAACTCTAAAATGATGACCAATAAACCGATTTTGGATAAGTTAAAACGATTAAACTCGTTTTTCATGTGGGGGTTTATGAAATAGGAGGCCACATAGGCATAGAATGATAAACTAGATATAAGAATACAAATTGTGTGGATCTTCATTCTGGAACTATTGACCCGACGGGGGTGAGCTTGGAACCACCGGTTGGTAGAAGAGAATCGCCATCAACAATCTGGAACTCCAGCGTTTAGCAACCATCGCAGCGGGGACCAGAATTCAATGCAATAAATACGGACAAAATCAAAAAGACCAGCGAGGGTATAAATTTAACCAAGGAATTTTTAATTTTGAAATGAAAATATTGAGCAGCAATCATAAACATGCCCATAAGTATGGCGGATATTTGAACCAGTGTAGGATGCCAAAAAGCTGTTATAAGCAATGTGGCCAGAGCAATTTTAGAAGCGCCAACAAAGTTGCGGGTTAAATCATTTAATCCAAATTGTTTAAATTCTTTGACTACGTTATGGTATCTAAAAATCCAAACATAGATTACCGACAGACCTAAAATCATTTGTGCAAGAAATAAAAAGTGCTCCATTTTTTATATTTGTTTTGTGTAGTGAAATTTTGGAAATACGCGATGTTTTGGACAGAAGGCATTGGTTTTTAAACGAGTAAATTCAGTATTGACAAATCGAAAATTGACTTATTATCCCGCAACTTTCTTTATCTTTTATTTTATTTGTCCCCTAAACTTTTTTTGAATTTTTTTAATTTATGGACTTACCAAATTTACACTAATATTCAGGTATAGCGGGTTGGTCAACTGATTCGTCATAAAATAGGGTGCATCGCTTGCGAGTCCAAAGGCGCGATAAATTTCGCGATCATCATCCAAACGATCTACATTATATCGATAATTGATACGGTATCCAGCTTGAATAGACATCCATAAAAAATCCTTAATTGAAAATTCATACACCATTCTCAAACGAATTTCACCCCTGCGAATTTCGGCTTTCTCGTCGCGCAAATTTAAACCACTTGCATCGTTCGAACGCCATAAGCGATAACTCTGGCCTTCCAACTCATAACCCGCAAAGAGCATATTGCGGCTGTTGAAAGTGCGCCTAACGTGGGCTCGGGCGGGGAACAAAATTTCTGTACCCCATTTATTGGCAATGTCTGTTGAATTGTAAAAAATAATGGGGATGTAATTTAATTCTCCAACCCGGTAGGTTCTGGCAACACCCAACCCCCACTGTTTTTTCTCTCCAGTGCGCTTGCCATATATCAAAGCCCCGGAATATTTTGTATACCTTAAGGGCATAAATTTCCCAAATTGATAATCTCCATTCAAATCAGCCGAGCCTTGAAACAATAAAAATTTTACATCATCAAGGGGCTTAAAAAGTGTGGTATTGATCCCCATTGTTCTCAAACCATTGTCGCGCAAAGAAGTGAGCATTGGATTTTTTAATGCATCCGGGTTTTCAAATTTATAGCGTTGCTCCCAGTAATTAAACCCCATCTGCCATACCAAATTTGTTTTTGATATTACCGGAATATTACACCCCAATCGAATACCGTTGGATGAAAGTAATTTTGCACTTTCTTTCATCGAAACATTGGCCAAATTTTCTGGTCTAAATGTATCTGCTGTCATGGTGTAGCCCATTTGATAATCGTAACCGACGCTAATGAGCTTAGCTGGGCTTAGACCTTCAATTTTTGGACTACAATAGCGCTTGGCACCCTCGGCGGCAAAACTTAAGTCATCGTATTGACTAAAATCCTCTTCTGCATCAATGATTGCGGGTGCAACTGATGAGTCGGTTAAATTTTTGTCGGTCTGTGCTTGAAGCGCATTAACTCCAAAAAGGGCACTCGCCCAAACCAATAGTAAAATTCGACACCTTCGCGCTAAATAATAGAACTTCATGGCTTATTTTTTTACCACCAAGCGCTTCCAATTATCGGTCCTACCCAAAGCCGAAACACCAATATAACCCCGTATGTCTAATGTATTTGCATTGGTCATTTTGATGAAACAACTATATGTACTTCCATTCAAAGGATCATAAATTGTACCATCTGCCCATTCATCGTTTCCTGTGTAGGTAAAATCCTTGAGCATTCTGTACCCTTTTAACGGTATCTTTTTCATACTTGGATCGGGATTATTTTTATCTGTTTTGGGTAGATTGGTAACCGGATCGATGGGTTCTTTTAACCAAACAAACTTACCGTAGTATTTCGAGCCAATTTTTTCAATTTTTACTCGCGCTCGACCATTACTGGGCTCCCAAACACCCAAAAGGCGATCACCTCCTTCTTGTTGAACAAATGCAGTAAAAATGCCAGTCACCATAACCAACATCAGGGAGAAAATGATTTTTTTCATAGATATGTTATTGTATTAATATTTGTTACAAACCAGTCATTGCTCCATTGCTGGAAGGTAGGATGTGTGTTTGATGTGCAGAATAACAAACCAAAAAAGGGATGGATGTATGTTGTGTAGGTACTTTCCAAGTAGCTATTTTCTTAGTTGTGTGTTAATTCAAATTCAAAATCACATTTGAAGTTTAAATCAGTCTCCAAATCCTTAATTAAACTTCCATCAATAATAAGGTAAAATTGTTTCTCACCAAAATAATCTTCGAATGTAACTTCTTTGGAAACAGACAAATTTGCCATTTTGGTTCCGGGTTTCACCGGATTTAAAAAAGCCAATTCTTTCATTCGCAAATCAGCATTATCACTGGCCAAACTCATCACAAAACTACCAAAATCGTCAAAATTTGATGAATCTGTTGATTTGATTGTTGCTGATGTTAGCACAGCGTTGTTGATTTTAACACCCTCTTTATATTTCGCACCTAAAATGGCTTTCAAGTCTATTTTAACAGTGGACTGGAAAAGGTTTGGACCTTCATACAAAGGACCAGTCATTGAGAAAGGAACATCCTTTAGAGTAAATGTAGTTTTTTCACCCCCGCCACCGCAAGCAGAGAATACTAACATGATGGCAGCAGTTATTGTGTAAATAAATTTTTTCATCTGTGCAAACTTATGTTTTAAGTATCGTTATTCATAAAAAAGGAATAAATACATGTAAAAAGCGCTGAAAGTATTGCTCTATAAAGCGGAGTATTTATTGTGTAAGGGGGATTCTAACTGAACGATTCAATCAATTGATATAATTTCATTTATTTTCTACACTGTTTTTTCTTATGTTAAAATGGGCGTAATGCAGCGGAGGCTCAGCCGAAGTCCAATGAAGCCCTTTGAATTGCTATATTTTTTTGCGATAGAGGGATTTGTCGGGGACTTTCGTCTCGCAAATTTTCCGCGAACGCTGGGGCTAAACGTTATTAGATTACAAATCGAACATTCAGGGCAAATTCCACATAGCGACTTCATATTATTGTATCTTTTACAATAATATTATATCTTCGTTTGCCGCCCGCAGGGCGACAAACTGCTTTTGAAAACACAACTACGCTTTTCTCAAACCCTTTTCGTACTGGTAATCACCATATTCACTTGCATAAATACTCAAGCACAAACTATCAAAGTAGGCAGCGGCAGCTATACCAAGACCTTCCCGGGTACCGATGTCGCAGGCAGAAACGGATATCCCTCCGGCACCCCCTTCCTCATCGATTCGCTTAAAAATAAACCCGTACCCACCAACGACTGGTGGTCGGCCAAAGTGAAAAATGCCCACTGCGACAACCTTTTCAACTACCCACTCACCCTAAAAACTGTGAATGCCGGATTGGTCACCTCGTACATTCCGTGGGGCGTTATTTCCGACATCGAACCCATTACCACCGGCGTTACATCGCTCAACCACAGCGCACCCTATATATCACATTATTCCGATTGGCTCGTCACCATCGAATGGAAAAATGGCGGACATCGGCTCCAAACCACAGTGGGGATGGGTATGCCCTTTATTTATTACCAAAAAGACAGTGCCGACGAAGCAAACATCAAGATCAACAGTGGCACTGCCACCATCGTCAATGAGAAAATCATCATCGAAAACGCTTATAATGGCGCAGATTTCGTGGTGTATGCGCCAAAAGGAAGCAAATGGGAAAAAAACAACAGCACCTATACCTCCAAACTCAACGGCAAAAATCATTGGTCGATGCTCATGCTGCCCCAGAACAGCGCCCAACTCAGCGCCCTCGCTGATTCATTTCAGCGCTATGCCTATGTAGAACCCATTAATACACAAGCGTCATTTAAATTCAACGATAAAAACAGCACCGTTACCACCGAATTCAACATCCAAACCAAGGTCCATGAGGGCAAAGACTCTCTTCCATTGGTTGGCCTGTTACCCCATCATTGGTCGCGCAGCACCCTTTCCACCAAAGATTTTCTCAGCTACAACTACAGCAGCATCCGAGGCGCACTCAAAATGATCGCAAGGAACAAATTCACCGTTTCACAGACCTTCAAAGGCATCCTCCCCACCTTGCCGTATGTGGATTTTCTGAGCGATGGCTTCGATCCCGCAAAACTGCAGCAGAAAATCAATGCACTAGAATATGAAGGACTGGCCACCTGGACCGATTCTTACAACGAAGGACAGGTGATGAATCGCCTCATCCAAACTGCCCGTATTGCGCACGAAATGGGAGAAGACGCATCGGTCATGCACATCCACAAAACCATCAAATCGCGCTTAGAAAACTGGCTTACCCACAATCCGGGCGAAGTGGCTTTCTTGTTTCATTACAATAAAACATGGTCGGCCATGTTGGGTTATCCGGCGGGACATGGCCAAGACAACAACATCAACGACCACCATTTCCATTGGGGATATTTCATCCATGCAGCGGTGTTTCTGGAGGAGTTTGAACCGGGATGGGCCAAATCGTTTGGCGACATGATCAATTTGTTGGTTCGCGACGCAGCCACTACCAACCGCAACGACGATCTTTTTCCGCATTTGCGAAACTTCAACCCCTATGCCGGACACAGTTGGGCCAACGGATTTGCCACCTTCCCTCAGGGAAACGACCAAGAATCCACCTCAGAGAGCATGCAGTTTAACTCATCGCTCATTCACTGGGGCGACATCACCCAAAACAAAGCCATCCGTGACTTGGGCATTTACCTTTATTGCACGGAGCAGTCGGCCATCGAAGAGTACTGGTTTGATATCAAGCAGCGCAATTTTGCCAAAACGCAGCAGTACGCATTGGTATCTAGGGTATGGGGCAACTCCTACGACAACGGTACGTTTTGGACCAACGATATCGCAGCATCCTATGGCATTGAACTGTACCCCATTCATGGCGGATCGTTCTACTTGGCGCACGACACGGCCTATGCCACAAGGCTCTGGAAAGAGATGGCGAAAAATACCGGTATTTTGACCAATCAGGTCAACGACAACCTTTGGCATGATGTATATTGGGAGTTCTTGGCTTATACGAACCCAGCAAAAGCGATCGAATTGTATAACAGCAACCCAAGCCGCAACCTCAAATTTGGTATTTCTGATGCCCAAACCTATCATTGGCTGCACTCGCTCAACGCACTCGGACGGTTAAATCCCACAATCACCGCAAACCATCCGCTGGCAATGGCATTCTCCAAAGGCAACAAAACCATCTATGCAGCCAAAAACAATGGCAACGACACCCTAAAAGTGACCTATTCGAATGGATACATTTTTACCGTACCGCCCCGCAAACTCAAAACCAGTCTTGACAGCGACATCAAGGCGCACATCAGCAGCGACTTCGCACAATTGTATAAAGGCAGTTCGGCCAATATTTACTTTGACACCCTTAGTGTTCAGCCTGATTCTATCCATTGGATGTTGGGCTCAAAGCGAATAAAAACTACCTATCAGCAACCATGGAACCTCGAAACCAGCGCACTGGATGCCGGAAAATATACGTTTTACGCCAAAATTTACCAGGGCGATTCGCGGGCGAACAGCAATTTGTTTTCCCTCGTCGTTGGCGAGCAAATCCCATACAACAAAGCCGCCGCTGCAATTCCCGGCAACATACAAAGTGGTCTATTTGATCAATTTGAAGGCGGATCTGGCCAAGGCATTGCCTACATCGATTTCAGTCCTACCAACCTCGGCAATTTTAGAACCAATGAAGCGGCCGACGTAAGCAACAATCCCCAAGAAGGGGCTATACTCACTTGGATTGATGCGGGCGAATGGACAGAATACACGGTCAATGTGCAGCAAGATGGCTTATACGATTGTTCTTTGCGATATGCCAACGGCAATACAGGCATAGGCGGTAAATTCTCCTTGTGGCTTGATGAAAAGTTACTCACAAGCAATGTTTCCTTTCCAAGCACCGGGAAATGGGAAATTTTCGGGGCGGTGAGTATCAAGAACCTGCCCATGACGCAGGGTAGACGAATCCTCAAGTTCAGCTTCGACGATGGTGGCATGAACATCGGAAAGGCCCAATTCACCCGAACCGGGCCACTGTCCAAAGCCCTACCCATCGCCAAAGCGGGCGGAAACGTCTCCTACCCCAGCACTGCTGATAGCGCTAACTGTGATGGTACCAAGAGCATCGCAGGTTCTCTGGGCTATATAAATTACCAATGGACGCAGAAATACGGCCCGTCCAAACTCCTAATCAACAACCCTACCTCTTCCAAACCCACTTTTAAGAACCTTCGCAAAGGGGTCTATAAATTGCGATTGACTGTGAGCGATAGTGTCCACAGCGATTATAATGAGGCCTTCATTTTCGTTCAAGATGGGGGCAATATAGTGCCAGAGGTCACCATCAACAACCCTATTTCAGGAGCCACGCTCATCGAAAACCAGTGGATTACGGTTCAAGCTTACGCAGAAGATTTGGACGGCAGCATAAAACAGGTAAAGTTCTTGATCAATGGCGATTCAGTGACCACGGATACTTCAGCGCCATACGAGTATCGAATGCAAGTAGGTATCGGCAATTATACGGCGCAGGCAGAAGCCACCGACAACAGCGGAAACACCAGCAAAAGCATAGCCGTTTCCTTCTCTGGCTTTTCATTGGCTGGCAATTGGGTGTTAGAACCCGTGGCAAAATCATTGGCTGTAGGTCCTAGCGTCGCCAATCTTTCTTGGTGGAGCAACAGTTCCGCTGATGTGGTTGCGCGTTCTTGTCTGTTCGATGACATATACCAAATCAACAAAGATGGCAGCTTTCGCAACATCTTGGGCAGCAATACATGGCTGGAAGGCTGGCAAAACGCGGGTAAGGAAGGCTGTGGCTCACCGATAGCGCCCCACGACGGCAGTTTGCTGGGCAAATGGTATATAGATAGTTTGAATGGCCAATTGATCCTCGATGGCAAAGGGTTGTTTTTGGGATTGCCCAAGGCCACAAACAGCGGTGAATTGGGTAGCGGAAGCACAGTGCCGAACTTTCGCTCTTACCAAATTGGACTTACCGCAAATCGCTTAACCGCAGTAATCAATTACGGCGCAGGATTCTGGCAATTTCAAATGGTGAGAAACAGCGGCTCAGCCAAAACACAAACCCAATTACAGGGCGATTGGAGATTATTCCCCAACCCAAGTAGTCACATGGTGTATTTGGTCATGCCTGTTGAGAAATTCTCTTATAGGATCATTTCGCAAAGCGGTCAAGTGCTAATGGTAGGGAATGAAAAATCCATCAATATCGCGGGATTAAAAAATGGCTTGCACCACATTCAAATACAGACTACTTCACAAGTAAAAACCCTGCGATTTATCAAAGGACAATGGGAATAGCATTGGAGTGCCCGTTAGGCAGAGCGAGGTTCAGTTGAAACAGCAGGAGTATGTGGTTACGTTAAATTTGCAATGTTGCAATATCAAAATTTTTACTGTACTATTGAGGTATGAAAAAACTATACATATTGATATTTTGCTTGTTTGTAGTAGCTGGAATGATGGTAACATCTTGTGGAGGCGGTGCCGCTCCCACTGAACAATCTGAGTCATTTGAAATTCCAAAGAGTATTGAAATAGCAGAAGTTAAACTTTTGTCAGATGGCTTCAAAGTATCTTGTGCTTTTTTAAAGGATTTTGGATATATTAAAGTTAAAGGTAAATTAAAAGTGGAAGTTTACAATTGGAATATGAGTGACAATGTAGAATACTCAGACCCTGAAACTTATGATTTAGGAATAAAATTAGCAGAAGAAGAGTTTGATGTTGATCCTAATAAGTTAAAAAAAGAAATGATTGCCTATGAATTTGAAGGTAGAATAAAATCTGAAAATAAACCCAATAAGACCTATCTAACGGCAAGATTTACTTTTACTCCTGATAGTGATAAATCAGTTCATATTGTCTCAGGATCAAGTTATCAAACATTATAAATCATGGGGGCACAGTAATGAGATGTCCCAAGGCATCATATATTGAAATTCTTATGTTTCCGGCTCTTAAATGTAACAAATCACCAGAGAGCAGATTAAAGTAAGAAGCTTTAACATTCGTATTAATCTCAGGATTAAATTCAGCACAAGGTCAATTGGACACTTCAGGCTGCGTCGATTTTGGTGACTTGGAGTCCCGGGACACAAGCTCCTTCATGGAGATGTTAGTCCAAATGTTAAAAGATTGTCCAAGGCCTAAGAATTATTTAGGAAACGGGAATTTAGAATGAGATGCAGCACACCCAATTGGGTGGCTTTTTTATTTTCTTGGATGCAATGCATGTATTTTTTTTAACTTTTCAAATGAATTTTTTGTGTACACTTGGGTAGCGGAGAGGCTTGAATGTCCTAGTATATCCTTTATGGCCAATAAATTTGCACCATTATTGAGCATATGGGTCGCAAAACTATGGCGCAATACATGGGGACTTGTTTTTGCGGCATGGGAAAATAATTTGAGATAATGGTTTACCAAACGATAAATGTACATTGGATATAATGGTTGACCTTTCGCCGTCTGAAACAGAAATACACCCCCGTTGATTGCCAAATGTCTTTTCAGCAAATCAGAAGCCTCCGGATGCAATGGGATTATTCGTTCCTTATTGCGTTTTCCCAAAACACGCACATTATTGCGGTAAAAATCGACATCCCCAGGTTTCAATCCAATAAGTTCTGATAAACGCATCCCCGTGGTGTAAAACAACAAAAGAATTGTCTGGTCCCTGATTCCATCTTCAATTTCATTCCATGGAAACTGCGAAAATAAATTGTGTAAATCGGAGGATGGGATATCCTTTACCATCATCCTAGGCATTTTAGGCAAAGTAATCTTGGTGAATGGATCAACGCTTAACGATCCCTGTTTACGCAAGAATTTAAACCAACCCCTGATGCTAGAAATTTTGCGATGAACACTTCTTGGGCTGAGCTTATTTTGAAGATGTAATGCCATAAATCCCCGGATATGAATGGGTTTACAATGCAATAAATCTGTTACACGTTGGGAAGCCAAATAATCGGTAAACTGCAACAAATCATTTCCATATGCATAAACAGTATGGGTCGACATTCGCTTTGTTTTGGAAATATAATCCAAAAATTGCTGTTGATATACTTCCATTTGCTTGACCATAGCCGTAAAACGCAAATACTTCAAATTCTATTTATTTAACCAATGCTTGCCAAAACCTTTAATTCGATTGCAATTGGAGTGGGTAAACAATTAATTTCTAGGGTTGTTCTGCACGGTGGGTTATCGCCAAAGTATTCTGCCCATAGACGGTTGTATACCCGAAAATCATCTTTCATGTTGGTTAAGAAAACAGTTACATCGATTATACGATCCCAGCTGCTTCCGGCATCTTCTATAATCCATCTTACATTCTGGAACACAGAGCGGCATTGGATTTCAAAATCGTAAGCCACTATCTCGCCAAGTTCATTTGTTTCGACACCTGGAATTTTACTCTCGTTGCGAACTCGTGGGCCAACCCCACTCAAAAACAATAAATTACCCACCCGTTTGGCATGGGGGTATAATCCAACAGGCTCGGGGGCTTTACTGCTATTCATTGTTTTTTCTGACATAAAACAAAGGTATGAAAAATGCAATGCCCCTTTTGTTATTCCTGCGCATAAAAATAAGTATCTCCCGATGCATTTAAGGGTAAACTCACCAAATCCAGACACATCAAGCAAAGTGTTCTTCAAAAACAATTTTTTGTAGTGCAAGTTTCTCCAAAATTGGCTGATACCATGATTTCTCGAATGGGACCATAACACCCCTGTCCTTGCACTTACCCATTAAGAAAGTTTCAACGCCGATTGCCAGTGGCAAACCAACCGTTTTTGCCATTGCAGTTCGGTCACCGCCCTCTCCCAGAACACGCAATATAGAAAACCATTGCTTAGATTTGCCATTCAAATCGCGCAATACCAATTTGTGAACCATTACCACTTCGTCTATGTCGTTCGCTTGTAATTGCCATTTATCCAATAAAATATTTTCCAATATTTTTGCTGAATTGAGACCGGAAATAGATTCTCCAACTCTTGAAATATCCAATTCGAGGTACTGTAAATGACCGATAATATTTTCAAGATTGGCATCATCTCGAAGCAATTGAATGGTCCACTGCGAAAAATTCTTGACACCTGTCAACCATTGAAACCAATCTTTTCGGGTCTTTACCTGCAAGGGGACAGAATCATTAGAATTGGTAAAACCCCAATCAACCAAAACACTCCAAGCCTTGCAATAATTTTCCCGACGAAGGGTTCCACGAATCAGGGTTTTGGCATTGTTTAATCTGTATAGATCTTGATATGTAAGGCTATTGCGATTGGCATACACATCAAAAATACCCCATCTAGGTATGCTTATTTTTCTGGATTCTGCAAATACCCTTTGCGCATCAATACATTTGATATTCCCCTCCTCTTTCCATACACAGGGATCACCCTGTCCGGCCAAGACAACATTGCTTGGGTTCCAGGTGAATTTGTATTTCCAAGGATTATTGCCGCAACTTTCCTCAGAAACAAGTCCTCCACAATGGCTTTCGAATTCGACTACCTCCAGGCCTTCGGCCTGGGCCTTATCGAATAATCGGCTGGCAGACAAATGGTCTATTCCTGGATCTAATCCCAACTCATTCATAAACAATAATCCTTTTGCTGTTGCCTCTGCATCCAAGGAACGCATTTGCGCAGAAGTATATGAAGCTGTAAACAAATGGGCTCCATGAACCAAACAAATTTTTGCTACCTCAATGTGCAATGTTGGTGGAAGAATACTGACTACCAAAAAAGAGTCCGAAATGATACGACTTAGTTCAGAAGAAACCGATAAATCTACGATAGACAGTTCTGTATGGCTAGAGATTTCGAAAGAGGTCTGTAGACGGATAAAATCTTTATCGCAAACACGCAACTTCCAGCCCTCGCGGTCTGCAAAATTTCCCAAATATGAAATCAAAAAACCAGAACTTCTCCCAGCGCCCAAAATACTTATCTGTTTCACAATTTTCAAACCTACAAGAAATATTTAAGGAAACCTCAACCCAACAAAGTTCTTTGGCGCTTACATTCATACAACAACAAAGCCGCCGCAACAGATACATTCAAACTATCCACTTTTCCAAACATTGGCAAGCTTATATTCATTCCTTTCATACGCCAAAATTCAGAAACACCCGAATGTTCTGTTCCAACAAGAAAGGCTACTTTGCCCCGTAAATCGGTATCCCAAGCCACTGCAGACTCTTCCATGAAAGTGGTAAATAATTGAACATTATACAACTGAATTGCTTTCCAAACCGAGGCTGAATGTAAAAAAAATAAAGGCAGCGTAAAAGAACATCCCACACTATTTCGAATAACTTGGGGATGAAATACATCGATTTGATCATCACAAAACACCACGCCATCAACCCCAACAGCATCTGCAGAACGCAATAGCGCTCCCAAATTTCCGGGCTTTTCAACCGATTCTACGATCAAATAAAATCCATTTTCTTTAGGCTTCCATAGTGTTTGCATCGGTGGCATTACAAAAACTGCCAAGGCATTTTGACCTGTCTCACGCAATACCAACTTAGACCAAACTGCATCCGCGAGCTCTAGTTTCTCGCAAGCATTGGGCAATATATTGATTGCCAAAGCATCGAGAAGATTGGCCCATGTTATGTTTTTTGGATTAATGGCAATTTGTTTGATTTCGAAACCGCCCACAATGGCAAGCCGTATTTCATTCAACCCTTCAACCGAAAACAAGGCCTTTGAACGACGATTCTTAGACTTGTCTTGCAATGCCAAAATCTCCTTAAGCCAAGGATTTTGCATACTGCTTATGGTCTTGACAGTCATCTTATTGGTCAATCCAATGCGTTATTTTTTTTACCCGCATAATGCGGGCAACAACCAAACCAAAAATCATATTTGAAAAAATCAAGCCTGGTAGTCCCAAAAGATAATCGGAGAAAGTATCCATCGAAGATTTGCGTATTTCGTATATCAAAAAATCCAACTTACTATTTGAAATTAATTTGGCCTTACTGAAACCTTCTTTTATCTGTTCTATCATTATGGTTTTACTTTGGGAAACCAATGAAGCATCCACAAAGTTATACAACACAAAATCTGCGAAAATTCCAATAATAACGGCAAAAGAAACCGCCCTCAAGCAACTCAAAAGTGCCTGTTTGTAGAAATAGGTATTTTCTTCTGCCTTCTTGCGGTCTGACTGAGAACCCAAAATCATGGCAGCCAAAATGATTAAAAATGAGCAAAAAGTGAATATAGGTAAAAAACGATATTCCCAATGATGGGTTAGATAAACGATTATTTTGGCAACAAACAAAAAAAATCCTGCCAATATTCCTTGGTATACCGAAGGATTTGCAAAAAATATTTCAATTCTTTTAATCATCATTCTTCATGTAACACCCTTTCCGAATGGTCCCCAATACACAACCCTTCAATATTGCATTGGGGCTGGGCAAATTATAGGCCTTGCTTTTGTTCTGTTGTTCATTGGCTGAATATGATCCATCGATGCTGAAAAGGGTAAAATTTGCCTCTGCACCAACATAAATATCGTGTTCGGGCAGACCAAGAAAAGTTCGGCTTCCCTTGTATAAAAGAGGAATCCAATTTTCTGGGTTTTCATTTTCAAAGGCCTTACACATCATTGGAAAAACTTGTGCCAAGGTATTTGCGCCCCAGGCAGAATAATCAAATTCTATCTTTTTTGATTCAACATCTTCTGGATGGTGATTGCTAACAACCGCATCTAATGTTCCATCCAACAAACCCAAAAGAAGCGATTTACGGTCATTTTCACTGCGCAGTGGCGGCAATAATTTAAAATTCTCATCAAAGTCCAACAATGCTTCATCGGTATACAAAATATTCATAACGGGAACTGCCGCATAAATCTCCAATCCCGCTTTTTTGGATTCTCGAATCAAGGAGACACTCTCAGAACAACTAATTCCCATTACCCGCAGCGGTGTGTTGAGGTATTTGGCGATTTCAATATCAGCCAGTAAT
Organism: Bacteroidota bacterium; assembly: GCA_005798825.1. Taxonomy (GTDB): domain Bacteria; phylum Bacteroidota; class Bacteroidia; order NS11-12g; family UBA955; genus UBA955. The sequence continues at coordinate 9,892 of SYIL01000009.1, read as the reverse complement.
TCAATAGTCTCAGCAATGGATGGAATACCTTTCATTCCCAAACTGGCATTCAATATCCCTTCATGAATTATGCCATCTGGAGACAGGGCTTTCTGGTAAGGAAAATGGAGATAATTTAGAGAAAGCGATTGGGTGTACTGCATGATTTTGTATCGAAGACCTACTGAAGCACTGCACCGAATACCATCTGTAAAAGCAACAGCCCCCGCTTTGTACATTTCGTGTACTTCGGACATTTCTTTGGCGTCGCCCTGAATTGTCGCATGCCCTATTGGCAATATTTCTGCCCTTAGGTTACTACCAACCTGCAATACCTGGGCAATAACCGATTCGTTGTCGGGTTTGGGAGATGAACCACACAAAGCTGCAGCCTGAACAAACCCCCCCTGTTGTGCCGCATTTGCGTAGGATTGCAAACTTTCTTTCCAGGGCTCTCCGGGATCAGGACATACTCCAAACCCATCAAACCATCCTGCCGAAACATACGCACCCTCACAATCGATGAGTTCGCTGGCAGCCATACCCAGACCTTCGCCCAATGCCTCAATCAGGCCGTTTTTTACCAAAATTTCAACAACTTTGTCATGAAGACCATGTTTGGGGGAAAACAATTTGGCATTTTGCAATAACAGTGTATGACTCATGGTTGAGGAAGCTCTTTTCTTTTAATTTTTTCGCGGTACACAAGCAACGCAACTTCTAGTGCGAAGAAAAAGGCAGCAGCCCATATAAACAAGCGCCAAAGAACGTTTAATGCATCATTGTCTAAAATAGACTTAAGACTTTTTGATTGAAGGTGCTTCCACCTACCAGAAATGCCATCAAATCCCTTGGGCCAATTTTCTATACTGCGCAAATCAGACTCTGAGCGGGTATGGTTGAATGCCAATAGAATCGAATCAGACATTTTGGGCGACTTAAGGTAATAATATCCCGGTTTTGTGGGTTCGGGTCCGATATACATTGCTTTTTGACCGCTTGCATTCTGTTGCAAATCAACCAAATGTAACTCGCCCTTTGCGCTAAGCGAAGCAGCCCGTTCGTCGAAATCGATATCGGCGGGCAATGCCATAAGGGACTTGCTATGCATAATTCCATACAAACTGCGATCCCCAATTGCTTTTGAAGCAATTACCTGTGTGAATATGGGCAAAAACCAAGATGAATTCAATAGGTTTTGACTCCCTTTGCTAAAGTCACTCAGCCATAGCCAGTAACTTCCACTGCCTTGTGTACGATTTATGAATAGTGATTGCCCTCCCTCGAGTTGTAATACTGATTCAAAATCGGAAAGATCTTGTAATTCAAAATATCCTTCGATCGAAGGGAGTTGTGTTTTATCACTAAGTGACCCAGAAAAAATATTTTCAAAAAGTGGATGCGACAATCCCCCCATTGCAATGCGTTGTGGGGTGGCATTCCATTTTCCCCGAATATTACCTATAACCGTGTGCAATTCATTCGATACGGTTACATCCTTTAAAACCTGAATCACTGTTTTCCCATCAGACATGAATTGGCTTAATTTTCCTTGATCAGATACTCCCAATACGGGATTTCCAATCATTACCAATGCCTGACATTGACCCAACTCGACCTCCTTCATTGGAAAGCCAATTGGGTACTTTTTCAAAAGGGGTTGTGCCAAAAAAAAAGCATCAAATGCAGGGTGTGATCCAATTATTCCTACCTGCATTGACCAATCAGCAATGGGGTGAATCATCAATGTATTGTCATACGCAAACGCATCGGGTTCTAACTGCAATTGCAAAGGCTGGTGTAATTTATTGCTGGGCAATATAAACACAACATCTCTGACCGCCCTTGGCAAAAGTGTTATGGAACGAACCTGTAATGTATATCCTTCAGAGCGAAGTGACACTGAAGCATCCAATTCAGCATCACTATAATTTGCGATGCGCGCCACCAATTCATTGCCTTGATTATTCCCCTCCCATTGTGTTACGTACCAAGCAGAATCAATAGACAAATTCCCAGTTTGAATCCCCTGACTCAATCCAGGATTTGGTTCCAAATCGAATTGCACAAAATGCCAATCGATAGCTTTGTTTTGTGGCACAAGGGGTATATCTCCCAAGAAAGAGGTCTGGGCATCACTAAAAACGACTGCTGAAATAGGTTCAGCTGCTAGCTCCTTGCTAATGCCATCTACCTGTGTCAACCAGTCATTCCATTGAACCTGTTGGTCAACAACATTCAGGGTATCAATTATAGAAATGAGTTGGGATGGGGAGGTCCACTGTTTTAACAGCAATGGATCTTGGGTGAGCAACATCACCTTAGATTCTTCATTTAATGCGCCCAACATATCCCTCAACTGATTTCGGGCTTGTTCCATGATCAAACCCTCTTCATTGCGCACATTCATCGATAGTCCGTTGTCAAACAAGACCACTATCCTGTTTAACTGGGCCTTATTACTGCTATTAGTGTCTGTACAAGATGGCATCGCAAAAGCAAAAACCAAGCAAACAATGCCCAAACACCTAAAAAGCAAAACCAGCAGATGTTCGGTTTTCTTTTGGCGACGCGATTGTTGTAATTGTTGCGTTAAACGAAAAACCCCAGGGAAAAAAATAATCTTTGTTTGGTGAAATTGAAAAAGATGGATAAACAATGGAATGGCCAACAAAAGCAAGCCCCAAAGCATATTTTGTTGTTGAAAATGCATTAGAACAATCCGTTCAAGGCACCCTCTACTTGCTGTATAATTTCAGCAGCATCCGCCGGTTTCTCTTGAAAATCAATATCATCAACATTGAAAATCAACAATTTACCTTTGTAATTGCTAATCCAAGCTTCATATCTTTCATTCAACCGCTTGAGGTAGTCTAACCGAATAGAATCTTCATAATCTCTTCCACGCATTTGAATTTGATGAACCAATTTTGGAATACCTGCTCGCAAATAGATAAGCAAATCCGGGGATTCTATCTGATTGCTTATGGTATCGAATAAATCCTTGTAATTTTCATAATCACGGGTACTCATCAGGCCCATTGCATGTAAATTGGGTGCAAAAATATGAGCATCTTCATAAATGGTTCGGTCTTGAATAACTGTTTTCTTTCCAAGACGCAGCGCCTGAATATTTTTCCAACGCGCCTTGAGAAAATATACCTGAAGGTTAAAACTCCAGCGTTGCATGTCTTCATAAAAATCAGATATATACGGATTGTCGTCCATATCTTCAAGTTGCATATCCCAGCCATAGTGTTTAGACAACAAATGTGTAAGGGTGGTTTTTCCCGCGCCGATGTTTCCCGCAATAGCAATATGCTTAGCCATACTGCAATATTACATAGGTGAGGCACCCCGTTACTAATCATTGGCAAACAAAAGTTTTACACAATCGCAATACCCAATAAAAATGGGGGAGGTTTGAGAAGAAAATGGAGGTTTGGACGTAATTTCGCAGACAATTGATGAGTAAGTCTACAGCGAATTCCAAAATCCATGAATGGATTCTTTTTAGGCGCATCCTTGGATTGGCAAAATTCCAAAGACACTGGATTATATTGGCTGTTTTACTGACAATTTTGCAAAGCATTGTTACTGCTTTTCAGCCCTATATTTATAAAACAATCATCGATTCTGTTATTATTCCCAAACAATTTCAATTCCTAGACAAATGGGCTCTGTTTTTATTGGGATGGCTACTTTTACAAGCTGTTTTAGGATTTACAAATTCCTATCTCTCCGAAAGTATTGCCCAATCGGTAATTGTTAAACTTCGACAATATGTCTATGACCATTTGATCAGATTGAAATTGTCATTCTACGACAAAACCCCAGTTGGAACTGCCGTTACACGATCCATAAGCGATATACAAACCATTACCGATTTATTTTCAGCAGGGATTATTACCGTTGCAGGAGATATTGTTCAAATCGTTGTGATTTTGGCTTGCATGTTTTATATGGATACAACATTAACATTCATCACTTTGTCGGTACTTCCGATACTCCTTTTTGCTGCCAATCGATTTAGGAAGGGAATACGTGATACATTTCAAGATGTAAGAAGCCAAGTAGCCAGAATCAATGCTTTTTTACAAGAGCGAATTACAGGCATGCAAATTGTTCAATTGTTCAACCGCGAAAAAGAAGAAAAAAGAAGATTTGATTCAATCAATCAATCTCACCGCGATGCAAATATTCGAAGCATCTATTATTACGCCATTTTCTTCCCAATTGTTGAGGTTTTGGTTGCTGTCTGTTTTGCGATGATTATCTGGTACGGGAGTGGTTCTTTGGTAAAAGGAACCATCGAATTTGGAGAACTAACAGCGTTTATCATGTTCATAAATCTATTTTTTAGGCCCATTAGGGCCATTGCAGACAGGTTCAATAATATCCAAATGGGGATTGTCGCCGCTGAACGCATATTTAAACTCATTGATGATAATGAAAACATAGAGCATTCACCCGAAAAAAGATCCCCTATTTTAGAGGGCGATTTAAAATTTGAGGGTGTTTGGCTGGCATATCAAAAAGAGAATTGGGTACTAAAAGATATTTCTTTCCATTTAAAGGCCGGAAAAACAATGGCAATTATTGGATCCACTGGCAGTGGTAAAACCAGTATCGTCAGTTTGGTAAACCAGCTCTACACCCATCAAAAGGGAGAAATATTGTTGGATGGCCTGCCTATCCAAAGCATGAATATTGTTTCCGTCAGGCAGCAAATCGCGCTGGTTTTGCAAGATGTTTTCTTATTCAGTGGAAGCATCAACGACAATATTCGTTTGCATAGCGACAAAATTGACAGTCAGAAAATGATTGACGCTGCTCGCTCCATTGGCGCCTATTCATTTATCGAAAATCTGCCTGGCGGGTTTGAGTACAATGTGATGGAACGGGGAATGACATTGTCTTTGGGTCAAAGACAGTTAATTAGTTTTATTCGAGCCTTGGCATTTGATCCACGCATTATTTTATTGGATGAAGCCACCAGTTCTATTGATACAGAAACCGAGCAATTAATTCAACGTGCAATTGATCGATTATTGGAAAACCGAACTGCCATTGTTATTGCCCATAGACTCAGCACAATAGTCAAAGCAGATGAAATTCTGGTACTCGAAAAAGGGAAAATTATTGAACGGGGAACTCATGGCCATTTATTGGCAGCAGGAGGTCATTATGCAAATTTGCATTCCATATTGTACTAGGACCAAATTCGGTTTGCCAAAAATTTGTCACCCATGAGTATTTTTTTTGATTTTATAATTTTTTAATCGCTTGCATCAAAACTTGAATTTGGTTGTGCAAAAAAAAGGCGGCCTTTATGGCCGCCTTTTTTGAAAAAATTCAATGAAAATTACTGTGCTTCCTCCTCGGCTTCCTCGTACTTGGCTGCCAAAAGTCGCTCGTATTCTTCTTTGGATCCGGTAATTAATTGATCAAACTTTTTTAAACCCGTTCCTGCAGGAATCAAATGCCCTACAATTACGTTTTCTTTTAAGCCTTTCAGCTCATCAATCTTACCAGAAATAGCAGCCTCATTCAAGACTTTGGTGGTTTCTTGGAACGATGCAGCACTCATGAAACTCTGGGTTCCTAAAGACGCACGCGTGATTCCTTGAAGAATTGGGGTTGCAGTGGCAGAAGATGCGTTGCGGTATTGAACCAGTTTCTTGTCTTGACGACGCATGGCACTATTCTCCTGACGTAAGTCTTTCAAACCAACAATCTGACCCGCATGCATTTCAGCACTATCACCCGAATCTGTAACAAATTTTTTGTCCCAAATATTGTCATTCTCTTTGCGTAAAGACCACCGATCAACGATTTCTGCTTCTAAAAAGCGGGTATCTCCAGGATCAACAATTTCCATTTTTTGCATCATCTGACGAACGATTACTTCGATATGTTTGTCGTTGATGGTTACACCCTGCAAACGATATACCTCTTGAATACCATTCAAAACATAGCGTTGAACAGAGGCAGGTCCTTCAATACGCAAAATATCCTGGGGCGTAATTGCACCATCACTCAAAGGATGTCCAGCTCTTACATAATCACCATCGTGAACCAAAATATGTTTCGACAATGGCACTTGATAATGTTTCACTTCTTCATCTTTTGAAGTAATAATGATTTCTTGGTTACCCCGTTTGGAAATTCCATAAGACACCACACCATCAATCTCTGCAACAACAGCAGGATTAGACGGATTCCTTGCTTCGAATAACTCAGTTACACGTGGCAGACCCCCAGTAATATCTCTTGTTCGGGTAGCAGAACGGGGAATCTTTGCCAAAATATCACCCGCTTTGACAACATTGCCATTTTTGGCAACAAGAATAGCCCCAACTGGCATATTGAATATTTTGGTAACTTCATCTCCCCCCTCTACACGAAACTGAGGAACCATAGTTTTATCACGGCTTTCAATGATAACCAACTCGGAAAGACCAGTTTGGTCATCACCTTCTTCGCGCATGTTAACACCTTCAACAATATTTTCGTAAAGGGTCTTGCCATCAATATCTGAAATAATGAGTGTGTTGAAAGGATCCCAAGTACACATCACATCGCCTTTTTTTACTTTCTGTGCTTCTTTTACCAATAAAATAGCACCATAGGGAATATTGTAACTGGTGATGACTGTTTTTGATTTAGGGTCTAGAATACGCACTTCACCCGAACGGCCCAACACGATTTCACTGTTTTTTGCATTCCCACTTTCGTCGGTATCGAATTTTGTTACAGTACGCATACCATCAAAACTCACAGCGCCTTCATATTTGGTAGTTAAGGTATTGTCTGCGGCGATATTCATTGCAGCACCCCCTGTATGGAAAGTCCTTAATGTTAACTGCGTTCCTGGTTCTCCAATAGATTGGGCAGCGATAACACCGGCCGATTCTCCCTCTTGAACCATTCTTCCTGTTGCCAAATTTCTGCCATAACATGCAGCACATACACCATTGAGATTTTCGCAAGTCAATACAGAGCGAATTTCCAATTCTTCGATACCGGCGTCTTCAATGGCTTTTGAAATTTGCTCCGTTAATTCTATGCCTCCTTTGATTATGAGTTCACCTGTTTTGGGATGGTATACGTCATCCAATGAGGTTCTACCCAAAATCCGTTCGTACAAAGACTCCGTAATTTCATCATTACTCATGAATGCACTCATCGAAATACCCCTCAATGTACCGCAATCAGGATCGGTGATTACAACATCCTGCGCCACATCGTGTAAGCGACGGGTTAAATAGCCTGCGTCAGCAGTTTTCAAGGCTGTATCAGCCAACCCTTTACGTGCACCGTGGGTTGACACGAAATATTCCAATACATTCAAACCTTCTTTAAAGTTTGATATAATCGGATTTTCTATGGTATCACCACCAGAACTACCACTGTTTTTCTGGGGCTTAGCCATCAAACCACGCATACCCCCTAACTGTCGAATTTGCTCTTTTGATCCACGGGCGCCAGAATCCAACATCATGAAGATGGGGTTGAACCCTTGGTCTTCATTTTGCAAATCGTTAATTAAAATACGCGCCAAATGATTGTTTACACGTGTCCACAAATCAATTACTTGGTTGTATCGCTCATTGTTTGTGATGAATCCCATATCTGCGTTAGATTTGATTTCCATAACTTCTTCAATGGCTTTATTTACCAGTCCTTCTTTTTCAACGGGTATTTTAACGTAGCTGAGGTTAAAACTCAATCCGCCTTTGAATGCGTAGTGAAATCCTAAATTTTTGATATTGTCTAAGAAATCTGCAGCTGCAGCAACCCCACTGAATCGAATAATATTGGTAATTATTTCCCGCAAATTTTTCTTCTTCAGCAATTCATTTATGTATCCAACTTCACGGGGAACAACCTGGTTAAAGATGATTCTACCAATTGTGGTATCAATAATTTTATCAACCAATGCCCCATTTTCCAAAATCGTAACCTTACATTTTACTTTAGAGTGCAAGGCGGCACGGCCTTCGTTATAGGCAATAATCGCTTCTTCTGAACCATAGAATCTCAACCCCTCTCCAATAATAGGATGTTCGGGGGTGGATTTTCTTTCTTTGGTAATGTAGTACAATCCCAATATCATGTCTTGGGAAGGCACAGTGATAGGAGATCCATTGGCTGGATTTAGTATATTGTGTGAAGCCAACATCAACAATTGAGCCTCGGTAACTGCCGCATTTCCCAAAGGAACATGGACAGCCATTTGGTCACCGTCAAAATCGGCATTGAAACCTGCACAAACCAGAGGATGCAACTGAATTGCCTTGCCTTCAATCAACTTGGGCTGAAACGCTTGAATACCCAATCTGTGAAGCGTAGGTGCACGATTCAACAATACGGGATGTCCCTTCAAAATATTTTCAAGAATATCCCAAATAATAGGATCTTTCTTCTCGACAATCTTTTTTGCAGTTTTAACTGTTTTGACAATGCCACGCTCAATCAATTTACGGATAATAAAAGGCTTAAACAATTCAGCAGCCATACTTTTGGGCAAACCACATTCATTCAATTTAAGCGTAGGTCCAACCACTATTACGGAACGACCAGAATAATCCACACGCTTTCCCAATAAATTTTGACGGAATCTACCTTGCTTTCCTTTCAGCATATCGCTCAAAGATTTTAAAGGTCTGTTTCCCTCACTCTTCACTGCACTGGCTCTACGGGTATTGTCGAGCAGAGAATCCACAGCCTCCTGCAACATTCGTTTTTCGTTGCGCAAAATTACTTCTGGTGCTTTGATCTCGACCAATCGTTTTAAGCGATTGTTGCGAATGATAACACGGCGATACAAATCATTTAAATCTGAAGTTGCAAAGCGACCGCCTTCCAAAGGCACCAATGGGCGTAATTCGGGTGGTATCACCGGCAACATTTTCATAATCATCCACGAAGGACGATTTTCACCTGTAAACTGTGCACCACGGAAGCTCTCAATTACTTTCAGACGTTTTAATGCTTCTTGTTTTCTTTGCTGGGATGTCTCGGTCGACGCTTGGTTACGCAATTCATAGCCAAGGGTATCTAAATTGATTCGATTTAACAATTCTTCCAAGGCACTGGCTCCCATCATGGCAACAAATTTGTTGGGATCTGCATTGTCCAGTGCTTGATTTTCCTTTGGCAATGCATCGACAATATCTAAATACTCTTCTTCGGTCAGCAAATCCAAATAATTGACATTGCTTACAGGACCTGTTTGAACAACTACATAGCGCTCATAGTAAATTACCATGTCGAGTTTCTTGGTGGGTATACCCAATAGGTATCCAATTTTATTGGGTAAAGAACGGAAATACCAAATATGGGCAATGGGAACCACCAAATTAATATGTCCCATTCTCTCTCTTCGCACTTTTTTCTCGGTTACCTCAACCCCGCATCGATCACAAACAATCCCTTTGTATCGGATGCGTTTGTATTTTCCACAATGACATTCAAAATCCTTGATGGGACCAAAAATTCTCTCGCAAAAAAGACCTCCCATTTCTGGCTTGTAACTGCGGTAATTGATTGTTTCAGGTTTAATAACCTCGCCAAAACTTCGGCGCAATATGCTTTCAGGTGAAGCAAGTGAGATGCGAATCTTACTAAAATTACTTCCTTGTTTTTGTATTTTCTTTTGAATTTGCATGACTAATGTTTGGTTCTTAATCCATAAATGTTAACTCTAAACCCAATCCACGGAGCTCGTGAAGCAATACGTTAAATGATTCTGGCGTACCAATATTGGTAATATTGTCTCCTTTAACGATGGCTTCATATGCCTTGGCTCTTCCCGTAATATCATCTGATTTTACAGTGAGAATTTCGCGTAGAATATTGGCGGCACCATATGCTTCCAAAGCCCAAACTTCCATCTCACCAAAACGCT
>SYIL01000008.1 GCA_005798825.1 Bacteroidota bacterium | reverse complement strand
GCAGCATCAATAACAATCGCATCCGTAACGAGTTCTGGGTTCGTTGAAGTTGATTTTGATATGGCTCCACCTCTGCGAGATCTCCGGGTAGTAGCTTTCTTCTTGTCAACATTAAATCCAACGAATAATTCATTGAAATCAACCAGTTCAATCATTGCCATTTCTGCATTGTCACCCGCGCGGTTACCCGTTTTTAAAATGCGGGTATATCCACCTGGACGACTTGCAACCTTTTCCCCTACTATTGTAAACAATTCTGTAACCGCAACCTTATCTTTTAAGTAAGCAAATGCAGTACGGTAATTATGGGTAGTGGCTTCTTTGCTACGGGTAATGATCGGCTCAAGGAAAACTCTAAGAGCTTTTGCCTTTGCAACAGTGGTTACAATCCGCTTGTGCATTATTAAAGAAGAGGCCATATTCGACAACATCGCAGCACGATGTGAAGAGGTTCTTCCCAAATGATTGATTTTCTTCCCGTGTCTCATTTTTTAATTAATCTTCTGTGATATTGTATCTGGCTACGTCCATACCAAAGTGTAAGCCCTTGTCACGAACAAATTCTTCCAACTCAGACAAAGACTTCTTACCAAAGTTTCTGAATTTTAAGAGGTCATCAATATGATAATTTACCAACTCTCCCAAGGTTCTAATTTCGGCAGCTTTCAAACAATTGTAGGCGCGAACCGAAAGATCCAGATCAGCAAGTGGTGTTTTTAATATTTTGCGCATTGATAAAAAACCCTCATCCACTTCTTCAACCGCCTTGCTGGCTTTTGACTCAGGCATGATGTTCTCATCGCTGAACAATACAAAATGTTGAATTAAAATTTTGGCGGCTTCTTTCATCGCCTCTTCGGGATGAATGCTGCCATCGGTATTTAATTCAATGATTAGTTTTTCATAATCTGTACGTTGCTCTACACGAAAATCCTCGACACTGTATTTAACATTGCGGATTGGTGTGTAAATCGAATCAATTGCAATGGTTCCAATAATGGCGTCTTTTGCTTTATTTTCTTCAGCAGGAACATATCCACGACCTTTTCCAACTGTAATCTCCAATTCCAAATTGACTGTTGGCTCCATGTTACAGATAACCAACTCAGGATTTAGAATTTCGAAAGCATTGGTATAACGACCGATGTCACCCGCTAAAAATTGATCCTTACCTTTAATGTTTATAAAGATTTTTTCTAGGTCATCTGTAGAAGAGTTTGATTTAAAGCGAACTTGCTTTAAATTCAGAACCATTTCAACAGCATCTTCTAATACTCCCTTGATGGTAGAATATTCATGATCGACCCCCTGAATTTTAGTAGAGGTAATCGCATAACCCTCCAATGAAGAAAGAAGAATTCTGCGCATAGCGTTTCCAATAGTAACACCATATCCTTTTTCTAAAGGAGAGAATTCGAACAATCCATGAAAGTCGGTGGCTTTATGCATCACCACTTTATTTGGTTTTTGAAAAGGTATAACACCCATATTTTTATCTATTAATTATTTGCTATAAAGTTCTACAATCAATTGTTCTTTAATATTCTCTGGAATTTCTGAACGCTCTGGATACGTTAAAAAAGTACCCGCCATCTCGTTTCCATTCCAATCAATCCAGCTAAAGCGGCTTCCCACCTTACTTACAGAATCCGTAATTACCTCAAGTGATTTAGAGCGTTCACGGACTGCAACAATATCACCGGGCTTCAATTGACAGCTGGGAATATTAAGCACTTCCCCATTTACAATAATGTGACAATGAGAAACAAGCTGCCGTGCGGCCCGGCGCGTGGGAGCTATTCCCATACGGTAAACAGCATTGTCTAAACGCGCTTCTAAAAATTTTAACAAATTTTCACCTGTAATTCCCTTTTTCGCAGCAGCGCGTTTGAACGTGTTGCGAAATTGTTTTTCCAAAACACCATACGTGTATTTGGCTTTTTGCTTTTCAGCCAATTGAACTGAATATTCTGATTTCTTGGGTTTGCGACGAGAATTTCCGTGCTGACCTGGGCCGTAGGGCTTTTTCTCCAACGCCTTGTCTTTGCCGAAAATCGCTTCTTTGAAACGACGAGCAACCTTTGATTTTGGACCTGTATATCTTGCCATTGATTTTTCTAATAAACTTAAACTCTTCTACGCTTAGGGGGGCGACATCCATTGTGGGGCATGGGTGTAATATCTGTGATAGATACTACCTCTAAGCCTACTGTCTGGAGATTGCGAATGGCGCTATCTCTGCCGCTACCTGGACCTTTGACGAATACCTCTACTTTTCTCAGCCCCGCATCATAGGCTACCTTAGCACAATTTAAAGATGAAACTTGAGCAGCATAAGGGGTATTCTTCTTTGATCCCCTAAATCCCATTTTACCAGCAGAAGCCCAACTAATCACTTGTCCCTCGATATTGGTGACAGAAATAATAATGTTATTGAATGTGGCGCGAATGTGCACCTGGCCGACTGAATCAACTTTGACCTTCTTTTTTTGTACTTTTTTCTTATTGGTATTTGCCATATCTAATGAATGATGCTATAAATTACTTGGTAACTTTCTTCTTTCCAGCAACAGTCTTTCTTTTGCCTTTGCGGGTACGGGCATTTGTACTGGTTCTTTGTCCACGAACTGGAAGCCCTTTGCGGTGCCTTTGTCCACGATAACATCCAATATCCATCAAACGCTTAATATTCAATTGAACTTCAGAACGCAATTCACCTTCAGTTTTGATATTTGAAGAAATAAAATTTCGTATGGAGGCCAACTCTTCATCATTCCATTCATTTACTTTTTTATCATGGCTTATTCCAGCCTGATCCAAAATCTTCGCTGCGCGGCTTGAACCCACACCGTAAATATATGTTAGGCCAATAACGCCTCTTTTATTTTTTGGAAGATCAATTCCAGCTATCCTAGCCATATCGCTTATCCTTGTCTTTGTTTGAAACGTGGGTTTTTCTTATTGATAACATACACCTTCCCTTTTCGGCGTACGATTTTGCAGTCTACACTGCGTTTTTTTACTGCTGTTCTAACTTTCATTGTCTTACTTATATCTATATGAAATACGACCCCTTGTTAAATCATAAGGTGACATTTCAACTTGTACGCGATCTCCAGGAAGGATACGGATGTAATGCATGCGCATCTTTCCAGAAATGGTTGCAATTATTTCGTGTCCATTTTGCAATTTGACACGAAACATAGCGTTAGACAACGCTTCCGTTATCGATCCATCTTGTTTTATTGCATCTTGCTTGGACATCTTAAAAGGGTTGCGAATTTACAATTTTTTTTGTTAAAAATCAACCTGACTATACTGATTCGTTATCCTTCCTTTCATTTTCCCTCCACCACTCATCAAACCATCGTATTTGCGCATGAGCAAATGGCTATCGATTTGTTGCAAAGTATCCAACACAACACCCACCAATATCAAAAGACTTGTACCTCCAAAAAACTGACTAAACTCTGTATTTACGCCACATAAAACAGCCATGGTGGGCAAAATAGCCACCAAACTGATAAAGACAGCTCCAGGCAGTGTAATCTTTGAGATTACACCATCAATGAAATTTGCAGTATTCTTACCGGGTTTAATTCCGGGTATAAATCCATTGTTTCGTTTCATGTCATCTGACATTTGAACAGGATTAAAGATAATTGCTGTATAAAAATATGTAAACACAATAATCAAAAAAACCAATGTGATGTTATGCCACAATCCATTTGGGTTCATTAAACTTAACAGCCATTCTGGGGCGCCTGTTTCGGCATAAAAACTTCCGATGGTTGCCGGCAAGAATAAAATGGCTTGTGCAAAAATAATTGGCATTACTCCGGCAGAGAGAATTTTAATCGGCAAATATTGACGAGCCCCGCCATATTGCCTGTTGCCCATGACCCGCTTGGCGTAGTTGATAGTGATTTTACGGGTTCCCTGCGTCAACATTATAACCCCCAAAATAACCATAAACCATATCACCATCTCAATGAGAAATAATATGAAACCAGCACCTTGAAATTTGAAAATCAATTCACTCAATAAAGCAGAGGGCATTCTGGCTATAATCCCAACCATAATCAGTAAGCTAATACCATTTCCCAAACCTCTATCGGTAATACGCTCCCCCAACCACATGGTAAACATTGTACCAGCCGTGAGTAAAAAAACGTTGGTAATTAAAAACATATTTTCTGATAATACATCTGAATAATTGTACAATAAGGCAGAACTATTTCCTGGTGTATTGGTAATATTACTGAGGTATCCAATGGCCTGAACCACAGTAAAAGCGATGGTAAGAATACGGGTATATTGGTTGATTTTGCGACGACCTTCTTCCCCCTCCTTTTGCATTCGCTGAAAAGCAGGAATCGCAATTGAAAATAATTGCATAAAAATTGAAGCTGATATATAGGGCATAATACCCAAAGCAAAAATTGCACCCCTGCCAAAAGCGCCACCTGCGAAGGTATTGATTAGGCCAAGAATATTGTTTTTGGTTTGGTTGTTCAACCCTTCCAACAATTCGCTGTCAATACCTGGAAGTATTACATAAGAACCCAATCGATATATTACCAACAAAGAAATTGTATACACTATGCGCTTGCGTAGTTCGTCGATTGACCAAATATGTTTGATTGTTTCAATCAGCTTCTTCATGGTTTATTTCATTATGCCTGACCCACTGGGGTTTCAGTAATATCGGTTATTGGGGAATTAGAAAGTTTGATGATGTGTGCCGTTCCTCCCGCATTTTCAATGGCAAGTTTGGCTGTATTACTAAATTTATGAGCGTGCACTTCCAACGCAAGGCTGATCTCTCCACGACCCAGTACTTTGATCAACTCTCTTTTGTTTACCAAGTGACTTTTAATGAGAAATTGTTGGTCAATTTTTTGGACCCCACCTGTTTCAGCCAATTGTTGCAAAATATCTAAGTTGATTGCCGCATATTCAATGCGATTAATATTTTTGAAGCCCCCCTTTGGAATACGGCGTTGTAAGGGCATTTGACCACCCTCGAAACCGATTTTTCGGCTGTAACCTGTGCGCGATTGCGCTCCTTTGTGACCTTTTGTAGAGGTTCCACCCCGACCAGATCCTTGGCCACGGCCAATTCTCTTGCGGTTTTTAATAGATCCCTCTGCCGGTTTTAAATTGCTAAGATTCATATTCTTATTTAATCAGCGTTTTCGACTTTTAATAAATGGGTTACCGTGCGCACCATACCTTGTGTTGAAGGGTTTAACTCCAAAACGCGGCTCGCATGCATCTTATTTAAACCCAAAGCTTTGAGTGTGGCTTTTTGATTTTTGGGGTATCCTATGCCACTTTTAACTTGTGTGATTTTAACTTTAGACATAACCTTAACCATTAAATACTTTTTTCATAGTGATACCGCGCAACTGGGCGATAGTAATCGGATCCCGCATTTTGATTAAGGCGTCGAAGGTAGCTTTTACCACGTTGTGTGGATTAGAAGACCCTTTAGACTTTGCCAGTACATCGGTAACACCCGCACTTTCTAATACTGCGCGCATAGCACCTCCAGCGATAACACCTGTTCCATGGGCAGCAGGTTTCAGCAAAATATGTCCACCACCAAATCTTCCAATCTGATCGTGTGGGACTGTACCATTAATAACCGGAACCTTGATTAGATTTTTTTTCGCATCTTCAATTCCTTTATTAATTGCATCCATAACCTCTCCCGCTTTACCCAAACCGTGACCTACAACACCTTTTCCATTTCCAACTACAACCAATGCAGTGAAATTGAAAGTTCTTCCACCCTTTGTTACCTTCGCAACCCGGTTAATGGCAACCACTTTTTCCGTTAATATCAACTCATTGGGCCTGACCCTTACTATATTGTTTAACATATCTTTTATTTTTTAGAATTCTAAACCGCCCTCACGAGCGCCCTCAGCCAAACATTTAACACGACCGTGGTATAAATTTCCTCCACGATCAAAAACTACCGTCTTGATACCCGCTTCAATGGCACGGCTGGCAATGGTTTTACCCACGATACTAGCAATTGCTGTTTTGGTATCTTTTACAACCGTTATGCTTGCTTCACGAGATGATGCTGCAGCCAATGTTACGCCATTTGAATCGTCAATTATTTGGGCATATATTTCGGCATTGCTTCTAAAAACACTCAAGCGAGGTCGAGTTGTTGTACCCGACATTCTGCCACGTATTCTGCGTTTAATCTTATTTTTCTTATTAATTCTCTTAGTGTATGCCATTTTATCTAAACTCCTTATTTTTTAGCAGCAGATTTTCCTGCCTTTTTACGCAATACTTCACCCGCAAAGCGAATTCCCTTTCCCTTATATGGCTCGGGCTTGCGGAAAGATCGAATCTTTGCCGCAACCTGGCCCAAAAGTTGCTTGTCGGCACATTCCATCATAATCGCTGGTGGCTGACCCTTAAGTGTTTCAGTAGTTACTTTTATTTCCTTGGGAATTTCTAACATTATTTTGTGAGAATAACCCAAAACAAATTCAACACGGTTTCCCTCGTTAGAAACTTTGTAACCTACACCAACCAGCTCCTGACGAACATTATGACCCTGACTTACGCCAACGAGCATGTTGTTGATAAGGGCACGATATAAGCCGTGAAGGGCTCTGTGCTGCTTGCTGTCGCTGGGGCGATTTACTGTCAGAACACCCTCGGTGATATCAATACTGATATCGTTTGTAATGGCTTGTGACACTTCTCCTTTTGGACCCTTGGCCACCACAACACCGTTGGTTACATCAACTGTAACTCCGGAGGGAATGGCAATGGGCATTTTTCCTACGCGTGACATTTTTATTTTTCTTGTTTAATTATGATACAAAACATAAAATTTCTCCTCCAACACCCAACAATCGAGCCTCTTTGTCGGTCATCACTCCTTTAGAAGTTGTTATGATAGCAACTCCCAATCCATTGAGCACCTTTGGAATATTTGTTACATGGGAATATCGACGCAAACCAGGTGTGCTCACGCGCTTCAATGAAGTGATTGCACTTTGTTTGGTTTGGTTGTGATATTTCAAGGCTATTTTGATTACCCCTTGGTGGTTGGTTGTTTCTTCGAATTTATATTTTAGGATATACCCTTTTTCATACAACACACGGGTCATCTCCTTTTTGATATTACTGGAGGGTATTTCAACCACACGGTGGTTGGCTTTTGCTGCATTGCGCAGGCGGGTTAAAAAATCTGCAATGGGATCTGTCATCTATATATATATTTACCAACTTGATTTGGTTACACCTGGAATTTTACCTTCACTTGCCAATTGACGAAACTGGTTCCGACAAATGCCAAATATTCTCATATAGCCACGGGGACGTCCAGTCAACTTGCAACGATTGCGCAAACGCACTGGCGAAGCATTGCGGGGAATTGCTTGTAGGGCATCGTAATTGCCTTCAGCTTTTAATTTGGCGCGCTTTTCAGCGTAACGTGCAACCATGGTTTCACGTTTGCGCTGTCTGGCTTTCATTGATTCTTTTGCCATTTCTTATTTTATTTTAAAGGGGAACCCCAATAGTTTTAACAACTCTAAACACTCTTCATCAGTTTTTGAGGAAGTAACAATCGTTACATCCATACCCGTAATTTTATTTACTTTATCAATATCTATTTCAGGAAAGATGATTTGCTCGGTTACGCCCATGGTAAAATTACCTCGGCCATCAAATCCTTTTGAATTTAAACCTTGAAAATCACGAACTCGTGGCAATGAAATTGAAATCAATCGATCCAAAAAATCATACATGCGTTCATTGCGCAAGGTTACTTTCGCACCAATTGGCATCTTTTCGCGCAATTTAAAATTCGAAATTGCCTTTTTCGAAAACGTGGCTTGGGCTTTTTGACCCGTGATTTTTGACATCTCATCGACGGCAGCATCAACCAATTTTTTATCATTAACTGCAGCACCTACCCCTTGATTGAGAACGACTTTCTGAATCTGCGGAATTTGCATTGCATTTTTGTAAGCGAATTTTGTCATCATCACGCTCGATACTTCTTCTTTATATTTTCTGTGTAACCTTGGAACGTAGCTCATGGTTTTGTCAATTTATATATTCTCCAGTGGTTTTTGCAAAACGCTGCAATTTACCCGATTCGTTTAACTTGCGGCCCACTCGGGTAGGTTTCGTACCTATAACCAATTTCAAATTGGATATGTGAATCGGCGCTTCAATTTTTGCAATCTTACCAGCCGTATTTTGTGCACTGGGTTTGTAGTGTTTTGTAACAAAATTTACCCCCTCAACCAAAGCACGTTGTGCCGCAGGCAGCATGCGCAAAATTTTGCCAGTTTTACCTTTATCATCTCCTGCTAACACTTTTACAGTATCGCCTTTCTTCAGATGTAATTTTGATTTACGATTTACTTTTATAGCCATTTTTATAGTACTTCAGGAGCCAAGGAAACAATCTTCATAAACTGTTTATCACGCAATTCCCTAGCAACAGGACCAAAAATACGGGTTCCTCTAGGTTCATCAGTATTGGTTAACAACACGCAACTATTTTCATCAAAGCGAATATATGATCCATCTGATCTGCGAATCTCTTTCTTAACACGGACAACTACAGCTTTGGACACAGATCCTTTTTTTACATTGCTGCCCGGTATTGCCGCCTTCACTGAAACAACAATTTTATCGCCAATACTGGCATACCTACGGCCTGTTCCACCCAAAACACGAATACAAAGAACTTCTTTTGCTCCGCTGTTATCGGCAACTTTTAATCTTGATTCTTGCTGTACCATTTTATTTCGCTTTTTCTACGATTTCAATTAATCTAAACCGCTTTGTCTTACTCAGGGGACGGGTTTCCATAATGCGAACTATATCGTTCTCAGCACAGGTATTGGCCTCGTCATGAGCAGTATACTTCTTGGTCTTTTTGAAGTATTTACCATATTTTGGATGTTTAACATTGCGCACTACAGACACCACAATGGTTTTATCCATCTTGGCACTGGCCACAACACCTACAATTTCTTTTCTAGCGTTTCTTACCGTTTCCATTAGTTTTCCTGGCTTTGATTCATTTTTCTCTCTTGGGCATTCATTTCAGCCTCATGCCTGCGGGCATTCAACTCTGTCATAAAACGGGCTACGTCTTTTCTTGCCTCTTTCATTTTGTGGGGATTCTCAATTTGAGAAACCGCATTTTGAAATCTCATTTTTATTAATCGGCTCTTTTCCTCCTTGTAGCGCTCTACAAGTTCTTTATTGGGAAGTGCTTTTATATCTTCGTATTTCATGGATTAGTTCTCCTCATTATAGTCGGGACGTACAACAAAATTGCAAGCAATGGGCAATTTTTGGGCAGCCAATCGCATGCCTTCCTTGGCAATATCAAGCGGTATACCCCCTGCCTCAAACATAATTGTACCTGGTTTTACGACAGCAACCCAATATTCGGGAGCACCTTTACCCTTGCCCATGCGAACCTCTGCCGGTTTCTTGGTAATAGGTTTGTCTGGAAATATACGAATCCATACCTGACCTTCACGCTTCAAATAACGTGTAAGTGCAATACGCGCTGCTTCAATTTGACGAGAGGTAATCCAAGAGGGTTCCAATGACTTCAAACCAAAGCTACCATAGGCAACGAGATGCCCACGCGTGGCGATTCCTTTCACACGACCTTTGTGTTGTTTTCTAAATTTTGTTCTTTTAGGACTCAGCATAGCTCAATGATTATTAACTCTGCCTTTTACGGCGTTCTCCTGCACTGCGGTCGCCACTTGGGCTACCATTACGATCTCCACCTCTATTGCGATCTCCACCCCTATCTCTACGATCTGGTCTTCCACCTGCTGCGCTGGCGCCTTCACGACGACGCTCTGGTTCTGCTTGGGGTGACAAGTCAACTTTTCCATAAATTTCACCCTTGCACAACCAAACCTTGATTCCAATTTTACCGTACACTGTTTGTGCTTCAGCCAATGCGTAATCGATGTTGGCACGAAGAGTGTGTAGGGGAGTTCTTCCGTCTTTATACATCTCAGAACGCGCAATTTCACCCCCGTTCAAACGACCACTAATACGAACTTTGATGCCTTCAGCCCCCATTTTCATGGTAGTTTGGATGGCGTTCTTTATGGCTCTTTTATAGGAAAAACGATTTTCGATTTGTTGTGCGATATTTTCACCAACCAAGCGAGCATCCAATTCAGGTCGCTTAATTTCGCTGATATTGATCTGTATATCTTTACCCGTAATCTTCTTGATTTCCTCGCGAATTGCATCCACTTCAGCACCACCTTTTCCAATAACAATTCCTGGACGGCTTGTATGAATGGTAAGTGTTATCCGCTTAAGGGTTCGCTCTATCACCACCCGCGCGATACCTCCTCTTGGAATACGCAGACGCATGTACTTGCGAATTTTCTCGTCTTCAACGAGTTTGTCACCGTAATCTTTTCCTCCAAACCAATTGGAGTCCCAGCCTCGAATGATCCCTAAACGCAATCCTATTGGGTTAATCTTTTGTCCCATATATTATATTACTATTCTTATTATTCATTAACAGTTTCAACTTCATTTTTCTTTAGGCTATCAATCACAATGGTTACATGATTGCTGCGCTTGCGTTGGCGATGACCCCTTCCTTGGGGCGCTGTCCTCAACCTTTTCGCAACCATTCCACCATCAACCATAATGGATTTTACAAATAAATTACTGTCTTCAATTCGCTCTCCTGTATTGGATTGTCCCCAATTCGCAATCGCGCTTTTGATTAATTTTGACAAGTATATGGCATATGTTGGCTTTTGATTCCACTGAAGTATATTCAAGGCAAGTTCTACACGTTGTCCCCTAACTACGTCGGCTACCAAACGCATTTTGCGTGGTGATAACGGACAGTTTCTTAAAATTGCTTTTGCTTCCATCACTCTTGTGTATATTATTTACCGTGTCCTTTAAATGTTCTAGTTGGCGCAAATTCCCCTAATTTATGACCAACCATGTTTTCTGTTACATATACAGGAATAAATTTGTTCCCGTTGTGAACGGCAAAGGTGTGGCCAACGAAATCGGGAATAATCAAACTTCTTCTCGACCAAGTTTTTACGACAGATTTTTTATTGCTATCATTCAATACTGCAACCTTGCTAAACAATTTTACGTCTACAAAGGGACCTTTTTTTATGGATCTTGCCATGGTTCTGTTTATTTATTATTTGTTGCGAATTGATTTTCTTTTTTCAAGAATCATTTTACTGGTGTTCTTTTTGGGAGACCGAGTCTTTTGTCCTTGAGAATATATTAGATTTCTTGATCTTGGCTGACCTCCTTTGTTTCGGCCTTCACCACCACCCATCGGGTGATCAACGGGATTCATTGCAGTCGGACGAACACGAGGGCGAATACCCAACCAACGAGAACGTCCTGCTTTTCCTTTGCGTTCTTGGCTATGCTCTTGATTTCCTACTGAACCCAGTGTTGCAAGGCAAACAGCAAGTATAAGACGGCTTTCGCCTGAAGGCAATTTAATCGCAGCGTATTTTCCTTCACGGGCCATCAATTGGGCGTAAGACCCTGCACTACGACAAATCTTCGCTCCTTGGCCTGGATTCATTTCGATATTGTGCACCAAAGAACCCAAAGGAATTTCTGCCAACGGCAATGCATTTCCTAAATCAGGAGAGACTCCGGGACCTTGCTCAATTTTTTGACCAACTTTTAATCCAGCAGGCGCTATGATATAACGTTTGTCATCATCGAATTTTACCAACGCAATAAATGCACTGCGATTGGGATCGTATTCAACGGTCAGAACCTCTCCAACAACTCCATGATTATTGCGCTTGAAGTCGATGATGCGGTAACGACGTTTATGACCACCACCGATATACTTTGATGTAGTTCTTCCTTGATTGTTCCGACCACCAGACTTGCTCAATGACAACAACAGGCTCTTTTCGGGCTTGCTGGCAGTGATTTCTGCAAACGCATTGGCAACCCTAAAGCGTTGACCTGGCGTGGTGGGATTTAGACGACGTACTGCCATGATTAGATATTTTGGTAAAAGTCTATGTTAAATCCTTCTTTCAATGTAATAATGGCCTTTTTATACTTTGCAGTATATCCGGAGATTTGGCCTGTGCGACGGTTACGACGCGACTTCCCCCGTTGTATCATAGTGTTAACAGAGGCTACCTCTACTTCATAGAATTGTTCTACAGCTTTTTTAATTTCATCTTTGGTTGACATCGTGTCAACAACGAAACCATATTGTCCGCGCTTATCCATGATGGTAGTCATCTTCTCACTAATCAATGGTCTTTTAAGTATCATTTTGTATGTGCCTCCTGAATTTTAGCAATGGAATTTTCTGTAATAATTAGCTTTGAAGCCTTCATGACCTCGTAGGTGTTAACATCACAAGCACGCATGATTGTATTCCCTTCGATGTTGCGAGCCGATAAAACAAGATTCTTTTGGGCATCGGGTGTAACAAACAAGGTTCGTCCACTTACATTCAGTGCCTTCAAAATATTCATGAATTCTGATGTTTTGGGAGTAGTCAAATCGAAGTCCTCAACGACCAAGATGTTGTTGGACGAAGCTTTGTAAGAAAGGGCCGACAAACGGGCAACCCGCTTTAGTTTTTTGTTTAATTTAAATGAATAATCACGGGGACGTGGACCATGAATTCGGGCACCACCGACATATATCCCGGCTTTCAATGAACCGTGACGAGCTCCACCCGTCCCTTTTTGACGCAATACTTTGCGTGTTGAATGGTAAATTTCCTTTTTCTCTTTTGTTTTGTGGGTTCCTTGACGCTGATTGGCCAAAAATTGCTTCACATCCAAATAGATTGCATGGTCGTTAGGACTCACCCCAAATACTGATTCTGAGAGAGTAACCGTTCTGCCGGTTTCGGCACCTTGATTGTTTAATACCTTGATTTCCATATAATTAACGCTCAATTATTACGGTTGAACCATTGTATCCTGGAACTGCCCCTTTGACTATGAGCAAGTTTCTTTCTACATCTATTTTCAAAACTTCTAGGTTTTGAATTTTAACGCGATTGCCACCTGTGCGGCCTGCCATGCGCATTCCTTTAAAAACACGACCAGGAAAAGAACAAGCACCTATCGAACCTGGTGCACGCAAACGATTGTGTTGTCCATGAGTAGCTTCACCCACTCCAGCAAAACCATGACGTTTAACAACACCCTGAAACCCTTTGCCTTTGGCTTTTCCAACAACACTCACAAATTCACCCAATTCAAATAAACCAACATCAATAATAGAACCCAAGGTTGAACCTGATTCAACATCACGGAATTCCATTACAGCTCTTTTGGGAGAGGTTTTGGCCTTTGCAAAATGACCTTTCATTGCAGAGGATGTATGCTTTTCTTTCTTGTCTCCCCAAGACAACTGAATTGCCTCATAGCCATCAGTTTCTTTTGTTTTGACTTGGGTAACAACGCAAGGTCCAGCTTCAACAACCGTACAAGCTATGCGCTTGCCAGCTTCGTTAAAGATGGTAGTCATTCCCAATTTTTTTCCAATTATTCCGTTCATGGCTTCTTCTTCTTACAATTTGATTTCCACTTCAACACCGCTCGGCAATTCTATCTTCATCAAAGCATCCACTGTTTTGGTTGATCCATTAAATATATCGATCAGACGCTGATAAGTGCAGTATTGAAACTGCTCTCTGGCTTTTTTATTCACATGGGGTGAGCGCAACACAGTGAAAATTCTCTTTCGTGTTGGAAGTGGCACTGGCCCACTTACCACGACCCCAGTGGTCTTAACGGCCTTTACAATCTTTTCGGCAGATTTGTCTATTAGATTGTGGTCGAAAGACTTGAGTTTTATTCTGATTCTCTGACTAAGCATTTTATATTTAATTAACTACTAGCGTTTACTTTTTTTAAGACTTCTTCAGCAATTGCCTTAGGGGTCTCGGCATAATGGCTAAATTCCATTGAGGAAGTTGCGCGACCCGAGGTTATGGTTCTCAAAGTAGTAACGTATCCAAACATTTCACTCAAGGGCACCTTGGCTTTCACAATCTGGGCACCTGCGCGTTCATCGATACCCTCTAGTTGGCCCCGTCTTCGGTTTAAATCACCCATTACATCACCACTGTTTTCGTGGGGAGTAACGACTTCCAATTTCATTATTGGCTCCATTAATACCGGACCACATTTTTTGGCTGCATCTCTAAATCCCATTCTGGCAGCAACTTCAAACGAAAGCGAATCAGAATCCACCGCATGAAAACTTCCGTCAAATAATCGAACCTTGATGCGATCAATCGGGAATCCAGACAATACTCCATTTACCATGGCAGCCTTAAATCCTTTTTCAACTGAGGGAATGAATTCACGGGGAATAGATCCACCCACTACTTCATTCACAAACTGAAGACCCTCACCAACGAAGGTTTCGTCTGCTGGACCTAGGGTAAACTGAATATCCGCAAATTTACCACGACCACCCGTTTGTTTTTTATACGTTTCTCTGTGGGTAGTATTTTTGGTAATGGCTTCTTTGTAAGCAACTTGGGGAGCCCCTTGATTGCATTCCACTTTGAATTCACGCTTTAGGCGATCCACGATAATCTCTAAGTGTAATTCACCCATACCACTAATGATGGTTTGGCCAGTTTCTTGGTCTGAGTGTACACGAAAAGTAGGATCTTCTTCGGCCAATTTAGACAAAGCATTTCCTAATTTATCTGAGTCTACTTGTGTTTTCGGCTCTATAGCCAAACCAATTACAGGATCGGGAAACACCATAGACTCTAGCACAATCGGGAAACCATCAATGCAAAGTGTATCACCTGTTCTAATGTCTTTAAACCCCACTGCGGCACCAATATCGCCAGCACCTAAATAATCTATTGGATTCTGTTTATTTGCATGCATTTGAAACAATCGAGAGATTCTTTCTTTATTGCCGGTACGCATATTAACAACATACGAACCTGCATCCAATTTCCCTGAATAAGCACGAATAAAACACAAGCGACCAACATAGGGGTCGGTTGCAATTTTGAAGGCCAATGCTGCAAAGGGTTCTTTATAATCTGGCTTTAACGTTAATTCAGCTCCACTGTCGGGGTTGGTTCCTTTAGCACCTCCTTTGTCAATAGGAGAAGGCATTAATTCCATCACCATATCAAGCATGGTTTGAACCCCCTTATTTTTAAACGCTGAACCGCACATCATGGGGACGATTTTCATGTCGATTACCGCAGGCCGCAATGCGTTTAATATTTCACGCTCAGTAATTGAAGAAGGGTCATCAAAGAATTTCTCCATGAGTGTATCATCATATTCCGATACTGCCTCAAGAAGCTTTTCCCTCCATTCAGTAGCTTCTTCAACCAGATCTGCTGGAATATCTATAATGTCATAGGTCATTCCTAAATCACTGTCATTCCAGACCATACCACGAAAATTGATCAAATCAACAACACCCTTGAAATTGTCTTCAGCACCTATGGGAAGCTGCAAAGGAATTGCATTGCTACCCAACATGGTTTTTACTTGGGATACAACATGTAAAAAATCGGCACCCGCACGATCCATTTTGTTAACAAAACCAATACGGGCAACATTATAATTATTGGCTAAACGCCAATTGGTTTCAGATTGTGGCTCAACACCATCAACCGAACTGAATAAAAATACCAGTCCATCCAATACACGCAGGGAACGATTCACCTCTACAGTAAAATCAACGTGACCTGGTGTATCAATTATATTAATGTGGTAATTAGATCCACGGTAATCCCAGAAAACGGTCGTAGCAGCAGACGTAATCGTGATCCCTCGCTCTTGTTCTTGGGCCATCCAATCCATTGTAGCAGCACCATCATGAACTTCTCCTATCTTGTGGTTTACACCGGAATAGTAGAGAATACGTTCAGTCGTGGTGGTTTTTCCTGCATCAATGTGAGCGGCTATCCCAATATTTCTTGTAAGTGCTAAATCGCGTGGCATTCTGTTTCCTAATTCTGTTAAATTCTAAAATGGGCGAATGCTTTGTTGGCTTCAGCCATTTTATGGGTATCTTCTTTTTTCTTTACTGCAGATCCTTCGTTGCGTGACGCCGATAAAATCTCTCCAGCCAATTTTTCAGACATGGATTTTTCATTGCGTTTACGCGCATATCCAATCATCCACTTCATTCCAACTGCCATGCGGCGGCGGGGTGAAACCTCTGTAGGGATTTGAAATGTTGAACCACCAACACGACGGGCTTTTACCTCAACTGATGGCATTACATTGTTCAATGCTTTGCGAAATGTTTCTATTCCTGGCTCTTCACTCACCTTACCTTCAACAATGTCCAAGGCAGAATAAAAGATGTTGTAAGCCAATGATTTTTTCCCATCGTACATCATGCCATTCACGAAACGGCTAACCACCACGTCGTTAAATTTTGGATCAGGTAATAATATTCGTTTTTTGGCGCGGGCTTTTCTCATTTTATCGGGTTCTTAATTATTTTTTTGCCTTGGGCTTTTTGGTTCCGTACTTGCTTCTTCTTTGGTTTCGACCCTCCACACCGGCAGTATCCAATGCACCGCGAACGATGTGGTAACGAACACCTGGGAGATCTTTAACCCTTCCGCCACGAACCAAAACAATACTGTGCTCTTGAAGGTTATGTCCTTCACCAGGAATATAGGCATTCACTTCTTTACCATTCGACAAACGAACCCTGGCCACCTTGCGAAGCGCAGAATTTGGCTTCTTGGGAGTGGTAGTGTACACACGGGTACAAACCCCTCTGCGTTGGGGACAAGAATCAAGGGCAGGCGACTTACTCTTCCAGAGAGTTTCTTGTCTTCCCTTTCTAATTAGTTGTTGAATAGTTGGCATAGTTTTTCCTAAAAAGGACGGCAAAATTACGGTTATTACTTCGCAAAATCAAGCCCCTATGAAAAAATAATGCCTCGATTTGAAAAGAATTGAAATTAAACGTGAAAAAACACTCATTTATTCAGCTTCACACACAGCCAAAAAAAGTTGATGGTTGATCTGGGTACAACCATCAACTTTTTTTCTACGTCTAGTAAATTCTGGGTATTTTTGAAAAGTTTTAAACCTATACAAGTCTCTGTGAAAATCCAATTTCTGTTTATATTATCTCTTTTTTTACCAGCCAAGGAAGGAATATTTGCCCAAAACAAAGGAGCCGAAATATCATTTGAACACCAATCACACGATTTTGGCAAACTTTTGGAATCCATCGGGTTCGCCAAACACAAATATCCTTTTAAAAATACCGGAACCCAAGCCCTATTTATTCAACAAGTTCATACTTCATGCGGTTGCACCACCCCTGATTGGACCAGAGACACCATTTTGCCCGGAAAAACTGGATTTGTTGAAGCCAGTTATGAAACAGTAAATCGCCTCGGGGAATTTAAAAAAACAATTTCGGTTTATTCCAATGCCCTCTCTTCACCCATCGTTCATTTGGATATTATTGGAACTGTGATTAAGGAAGAACCTTCCCCCAATGCCGCTAAGATTCCAGACTACGGAAAACTCAGCCTAAGTCAAGCCTCATTTTCTTTCAATCCAATATACAGCAATCAAACAGATACCCAAACGATTCGAATTATCAACGAAACTCCATTTACAACTGCCTTCTCCCCTGTAGATCCGACACAAATACCAATTTTTTGTAAAATACTTCGATTTCCTTCAAGCCTTGAACCCAACGAGTCGGGCAAATTAACCCTACAAATTGATGGAAAAAAAATCACACATTATGGGTTTAATGTTTTTGAATTACCCATCGTAAGCGACAACCCATCAACCCCCTATTTGGGTGTTTATCTCAATTATTACCGCAAGGAATACTTTCCTAAAATGAATGCCAAACAATTGTCAAAACAAGCAAAATTGGTAATCAATAAATTGGGACAAGATTTTGGCAAATTAGAAGCGGGAGATATTTTAACAACCGAATTTGTCTTCACAAACTCAGGCAAAAGCGAGCTATTGATTCACGATATATCTCCAGACTGTGGTTGCATCACACTCAAATATCCCAAAAAAAATCTGGCACCCGGAGAGAGTATGACAATTAAGGTACTATTTGATACAGTGCTTAAAAAGGGCAATGCAAACCATACTATTTGGGTTGTATCCAACGATCCAGCAAGCCCCGAACGCAGTCTTCCGATTCGAGCACAATTTGATAAAAAAGTGATCGAATGCAAAACTTGCCCGAAATAGGCAAACTCACATTTCTCTGAACCATATTGTTATTGATTACCTTAGGTTGTGGTATACATTCTGAACGTCGTCATCCCCTTCCAAGCGATCTATGAGATCCAATACTTCTTTTGCTTGGTCGTCCGTTACATCAATCAATGTGTTGGGTATATACTGTAACTCTGCCGTTATAATTTCAATTCCTTGGTCTTCGATATGCTTTTGAATTTGTCCAAATGCAGAAAAGTTAGAATACAAATACACGTAAACATCATCCGTTGCAATATCTTCCAAACCATAATCAATTAGCTCCAATTCCATATCATCTAAACCACGCCCACCCAAACTTAGCATTGCGATTTTTATAACGCCTTGTCTGGTGAAAATAAAATCCAATGACCCAGTTTTTCCCATTGCCCCACCACCTTTGTTAAAATGCATTCGCACATTGGCAACAGTGCGGGTATTATTGTCGGTTGCTGTTTCTACTAAAACCCCAACACCATGGGGAGCGTATCCTTCGAATCGAACTTCTTCATAATTTTCAGAATCACTTTTGCTACTGGCTCGTTTGATGGCAGCATCTACCCTATCCTTGGGCATGTTTACAGTCTTTGCGTTTTGTATAACTGTGCGTAATTTTGGATTGTAATCAGGATTAGGACCCCCTTGTTTTACGGCAATTGCGATTTCCTTGCCATAGCGGGTAAATTGTTTGGCCATCCGGTCGAATCTTGCAAACATAGTGTGCTTTCGTTTTTCAAATACCCTTCCCATTGTTGTTTCAAAGATATGTTATGGAACCCTCACCCCAAAAAGATACAAATTTAATTCACTTAAAATCGGTACCCGAGACTCAGATTAATACTCCTGCCCGAAGCACTCATACCACTGGCAAAATACCGGTAATGTAAATCAAATATATTGTCTAGTGATATGGCAAAATTACAGCCTGATTTGTGTTGATACCCACTCCGAAAATTCCAACACTGCCAAGACGGATTAAACCCGTCCGCGATTTTATCTCCATTGATATCGTTCAGTCCAATGGGTTGCATATTTTGATTGTCCTCGCCACTGTTCGAATACTCTTCTGCTTTTTTTGTTCCATTAAACAGGCACTGACCTTCTAAAAACCAATCTTTTGCATTCCATCGCAAGGAGAATTGTCCAAATACAGGCGGTATATGATCCAAGGGTTGTTCGTCTTCCTTCGGGGCTATCGCATATCTGCCTTTTGTATCAGAAATAGATCCCGAAAACCACAACTGCTTGCGCAATCTAATTTTTGCGTTGGCATAAAATCCGTATATTCTGGCGACCGCTACATTCACAATTTGATATACGGGTGTTAAGCGACCATCGTATAAAAAAGAATCCTTTTTATTAAATGATCCCGGCTGATCCAATAATAAATCTCGGACATGGCTATTGAATATACCGGCCTCAAATGCAAACCGATTGTCTTTGCGCCACAAACAACCCAAATCGACAGTAATGCTCTGTTCGGCCTTCAATCTTTCGTTGGGCACCAATAATTTTATCCCTGGCTGAGATTCAAACACCTTGGTCATGTCATCAATATTGGGATTCCGATATGCCTGATTAATACTCGCCTTAAACATAAATCCTTTTTTCAATTCTTGGGTAATACCCATATCATAGCTCGGAGAAATAGATTGAAACGAAATCGATGAAAAAGGCAATTTCCAGGGATTTGATCTTGAGTACAACGCCTCTAAACGATAATTGGCCAAGCGAAACCCTACTTGAACCACTGTTCCGGTCTTTTCTATGACGTAAACCATCTGCTCAAAAATTGAAAACATCTGCGTGGTGGAACCAGAGTCGCTATACCTAGACTGGGTTTCTGATACAGTATTTGTGAGAATATTGCGATTTGTACCGGTAGACACTACCCCATTAAAAACAAATTCTAATCCAGAATTAAAGGTCAAGCCATTGCCAAGCTGATCGTGCCGATCTAAATTAAGCGTTAGCATTTTTACCTTGTCTAATTGAGTTCGCTCATTAATATCCTTAAAATTACGTGTTACCCTCGCCAATTGCGTATTCTGCTGCGCAATAGACAAACGAATATTGTGATTGTTTGTACCCGTTTTCAATTGATATCCCAAAAATCCACGACTCTGAGGTGCATAATCCCAGCGACCGTATATAGGCATGCCCATGGCATTGAATTGCGACAATCGGTCGTATCTAGGAATCAACGCCGAAAATGAGTTTTGGAAATTAATTGTGTGGTGAAATTTTCCCAATTGGGCCGATATTTTTGCAAAAATATCGGTTTGAGAATAACCCGTACCCTGTTGATTGTTAGGATTGGGGTTTTGCAATACTGTGTCAATTCCATTAATTTGTGAAACATAATTGGGCAGTAATCCAAAGGTATCCCAATTTGAATAATTTTTGCTGCCGCTGCGCAAATCTCCGAACTGACTGCGTGTGCATGAAAATATGGCGCCAACTTTTTGAGATTGAAACTGTAAACCCGCATTGCCAATCAGCGAAGCGCTTGCAGAAAGATACCGAATTGTAGCGGTGGGCTTTACAAAAAAATTACCCACGGTCGCTTCCCGGGTTTTGAAATACAATACCCCTCCCATCGCATCGGAACCGTATAAGGTTGAACCCGATCCGAAATTTACCTCCATCCGATCTAAAATAAAAGGGTCAATGGTGATAATATCCTGTAAATGTCCCGATCGATACGTTGCGTTATTGATTCGCACTCCATCCATCACCAACAAAACACGCGAAGCTTCAAAACCTCTCAAAATTGGCGAACCTCCACCCATCTGACTTTTTTGAACAAATACCTGTCCTGTGTTTATCAATGCATCCCCAAGGGTAGCGGGTTGGAGCTCTGTCAAACGTTTTGCACCCACAACTTCAATCTGACGGGAAGAATATTTTCTTTTTTGATTGAATCGCTGACTTGAAACCAATAACTCATCAAATGATTCTAAATCTGAGGTATCTGATGAAGTAACCAATTCGACACCATTTTGTGCCCGAATACCCACAAATAGAAAAAATATCAATCCGACAATCGTAATTTTTTTAAACACTTTTCTTTGGGATTATACGATTGTACGCTGTGTTGTTACAGGGCGGTTTAGACAGTGTATTGAAGATTAACGGGGTTTTAAGTTGCATTTATTGAACTGTGGCGAAGGTAAAAACGGGTAGGCTTTAAGCAAGTTATAGGCAACTTTTGGTTCTCCAAAATAAAAAAATGAATGACATTGTTGGCTCTGGGAAGGGTCTAAAAGGCAAATATAAAATTTATGAACTGCAATCATAGAAAAATGTTGAATTTTGTACTCAATGAAAACAGCAGTATATGTAATCGATATTGTGAGAACGCCAGTAGGGAAATTTGGGGGTATGTTGGCAAATACCCGTCCAGATGACCTTGCGGCTCATGTTATTAAAACCATTTTGGAGCGAAATCCAAACATCGATTCAACAGCCATCGATGAAGTGATACTTGGTGCTGCAAACCAAGCCGGTGAAGACAATCGAAATGTAGCCAGAATGGCCACTTTGTTGGCCGGATTACCGACAAGTATTCCTGGATATACTGTAAACCGATTGTGTGCATCTGGTCTTCAAAGCATTATGAATGGCGCCATGTCTATCGCTTCTGGTCAATCCCATCTCATTTTGGCGGGCGGAACAGAAAGTATGACGCGTGCGCCTTTTGTCATGGCAAAGGCAGAAACCCCTTTTTCCAGAACACCAGAGATATACGATACGACCATAGGCTGGCGATTCACAAACAAAACATTGTCTAATTTGTATCATCCCTATTCTATGGGCGAGACCGCCGAGAATGTCGCGGAACAATTCAAAATATCACGTGAAGATCAAGACTTATTTGCATATCAAACACAATTGAATTGGAAAAACGCGCAAGATGCCAGACGATTTTCGCATGAAATTGTAGGTGTTCCTATTACTCAAAAAAATGGAGAGCTGTTGGTTTTTGAAACTGACGAGCACCCAAGACTGAGTGAAATTAACATATTGTCTGGACTGAAAGCCGCCTTTCGCGAAGGGGGGTCTGTCACAGCCGGAAACAGTTCTGGAATCAACGATGGGGCAGCCGTATGTGTTTTGGCATCCCAAGAAATGGTAACCCAATTGGGCCTTCATCCCATGGCCCGTATTGCAGGAATCGGAGCAGCCGGTATCGACCCTTCCATTATGGGTATGGGCCCAGTTCCCGCCACAAAAAAAGCGTTAAAAAATGCGGGTATAGGAATCAATGATATACACGTTGCCGAACTGAATGAAGCCTTCGCTTCACAAGTTTTAGCCAGTATGAGGGCGCTAGAAATAGACCGCAGCATTGTGAATCCAAATGGCGGCAGCATTGCCATTGGACATCCCTTGGGCGCATCTGGTACTCGAATATCTGCTACCCTACTTCACCATATGAACCAAAACAAGATATTGAAATATGGTTTGGCAACAATGTGTGTTGGCGTTGGGCAAGGCTGTGCCATTGTTTACGAAAATTTATAGCATGCGGTATAAAATCGAATTGTCATATATAGGAACCCACTTTGGTGGTTGGCAAATTCAAAACAATGCTCCCAGTGTGCAAGAAACACTGCAGAAAGTTTTGGGTGCGATTTGCGATGAACCCATAGACCTTGTGGGCTGTGGAAGAACCGATTCAGGAGTTCATGCCTCCCAGTTTTTTGCCCATTTCGATACCCACAAACCCATTCCAAGCAATATTCCCCACCGCGTAAACCGATTACTTCCCAATGAAATTGCCGTTATCTCTTGCGAAATTTGTGAGCCAAACTTCCACGCCAGATACAGTGCAATCCAACGCGAGTACCAATACCATATTTGTTCACAAAAAAACCCATTTACAGCCAATACGTGTTGGTGGACTGCAAAAACTCCAAATGTGGTGAAGATGAATGCGTGTGCAACTATCCTGCTTGGCGAACATCCCTTCACGTCTTTTTGCAAAGGAGAAATACCCAATGGAAACCCACTTTGTACAATTTATAAAGCCGAATGGATTTGCACAGATACTGGCTATACCTTCACCATTATTTCAAATCGTTTTTTACGAAATATGGTTCGTTCTTTGGTAGGTTTCCTGCTAGAAGTTGGTCTTGAGACCATGAGCAAAGAAGAATTCATGCATATATTTATGAAAGCAGAACGTGCAGAAAATGGACATTCTGTTCCTGCAGAGGGACTCTGTCTCAGTAGGGTTGTATACTAAATTACTCTTCGAATCGCCGTAAAAAGCGATCTACCTGACGATCAGTTGCTGGCCGAACAAAAAAATTATCAGCTTTAATTTTATCTGCAGTATTGGATAATATTTGCTGCATATTCTGGTCCGAACAATAGATATAGGCAACCGTTTTGGTAAGATTGATATAGAGGTAGTCATTTGCACCCAAATCCAAATACATATACATATTCTGACCGCTGCGCTTATGCTCCAGCAACATAATTGCTTTAATATCTTTATTGATGGGTTTGCCTGCAATGCTGGCTATCGAAATCAAATCATTGGAATACATTCCCCTGAGTTTACTGTCCCAACGAAACGTGGCATCACTGAGAACAAATTTGTAACCTGCTTCGTCTTTTCCTGTCAATTCTCCATTTTTCTCCACATTTGAAATCGCCTGACGGGCATTTTTATCATTGTCCATCATTTCTCCCAAACACTGTTTAAAAAATGGGGTGTTGATGGAAGTGGTATTTCCCCCATTGACAGTAATGAGATCTACCAAAGCATTGGTATAATCAGGATGCATCGGAAAATCAAGCATCATCGCCAAATTGAAAACAAAGGAACTGTCGCCGGGTTTTAAATCTGCAGTTCCAGCATTTTTAAATTTGATATTGGCCGATTCAAGGCCAAAATCTAGTGGCCCTTCCGCATGAATAGAATGATTTTTTTCATTGAATTGAATCCAGCTTCCTTTTAATCCTTTCTGGAGCAAGCGTGATTCACTTCCAGCAAAAAAGCTTTCCGTTTTATGGTCGTAATAAAAAATACCTGTATCGTTTGTAACATCATCATCAGAATAACGGCGTTTCCAAGAATACATGAGTGGGTATACATAACTCGAATCGTTGGCCACAAACAATCCGACAAATTGTTTTTTATTGTCCTTATCGCGCGGATCATAGAGTGATAAAACAACATTTTTGGGATCAACCCGGGTATCATAACGAAGCCAAACAGAAGGATAAATGTTATTAAACGTGTGCAAGGGTTTGACATACCCCTTAAAGCGAATTAAAGGTTCAGTGCTTTCGATTTGCGCAAATCCTTTGTATCCGATTTTGGTATCAAGGGTGAACCCTTGTTCTTCGGAAATACGGCCAATCGCTTCTACACGTTGATTTTCATTAACAATAACACTATCTAACAGAAATTCTTGTCTACCCCCACGGCTATTTACATATTGATAATTGCCCTTTCCCCTAATTTTATTTTTCCCATAAACCTTTACGCGCAATTTATAAATTTCGTGATACTTGTTTTCTTTACCCACAATCAAGCGGGAACTATCCAAATGATCCATATCTGCATTGGCTCGGATGGTAGCCTTGCCATCTTTTAAAAATAAACGAGAATCTGCGATGTCTATGTAGGGGATCTCAGCAATTTTGAGGGTATAGTCTTCTAAACTATAATCGGCTTTTCTTCCCTCAAAACGCAAGCCCCCTTGGGTTGGATTGGTGCTTGAGAAAATTGGAGTTTGTGCACGAAGATTTGGACCCACTTTGGCTTGAATATTTTTTTTGTCCATATCCCATTTATAGTCTGTGAGGTTTGTTTGATACATATTGTATGCAAAAGATGTCATAGAACCAGAGTCATTCTTTGTGAATTGACCCATTCGTTTGCTGAAATCCATACTCGCATTAATATTACTGGTTTCAAAAGCCATACGCGATGAATCGGCGGCATAAATAGATAGATTTGCCTTAAGAGCACTGGTTTTTTTGGGGGAAAATACCATCTCTTGGCTGCTGAATCTGGCCTGTTCCCAAGCCAAAACTCCGTTCCCTTTCAGATGGGTTGGCGACTGCGTTAACGTTCCAATAAAATTATACCCCATGGTAAAAATCCTTATTGGCGTGGAACCATTGCTGATATTGAATTGGTCTTGATACGGATTCCAAAGCATTCCTGCGTTTTCGGCATGCACCTCTGGATATTTCGAGTTTTCGGTCAAATCATAGCGCTCAAGTATACCTTCTGTCTTTTTAGGCAACAGTAATATTTTTGAAAACTTGCTTTTGGAACCCTGGTATCCAATAAATCCATCTGTTCCATAAAAACCGTCCTCACTGAGATTCATGGTCATGTCGCCATTGCCTTTTCCTGAATACATAGGAAAACCTCCGGGGGGAGTATGTTTGATAAATCCCAGAGAATAATCTTTCTGAATACTCACATAATGACGAAAATCAGGAAAAATACCATCAGAAATAAAATTGCCATCAAAATGCAATCCATCAATGGTGAAATTGTCCAAACTGTCAATTGTAAAAGGATCTACAACAAATTTAAATTTGTCTCCGGAGTATGCTCCACCATGAATATGGGGTTTATTGTACAATACCTCACTACCCTTATCACTCACGAAAATTGGATATTCAGGATAATCATAATTCCCGGATTTATTATTCGGCTTGTCAATGTAAAGGGTCCCGCTCACATTCCTAAGTACTGACTTTATCGGAATCAAGCGTCGGCGCGTTGAGTCTGGAAAATACATTTGTAGTGAATCGACGTTTGAAAGAATAACAGAGAATTGATCGTAATTAAATGTGTATTTATTGCCAAAAAAATCAAAACGTCCTGCCCGCAATTGACCCCCAAAACGAAGATTTCGGTTCTTCAACAAAGTTACCTTTTGGTCTATTGGCATAACGATTACATTCTGAGAATCTGAGAAAAAGAATTTAGAAACTCCTTCTAAATTCATTTCGTTACTCAATAAATTTAGGCTGAAATTTGGACGTTTCCCGATGGTAGACGAAATTTGAATAACATCATAATCTCGCATTTTTTGGTGTGCTTGTAAATATTTAAAAGCTTTAGGAAGCAACGTTGCACTGTCTTTTTCTTGGTGATAGATGATATATCCTTGATCATGTAATTCTAAAAAAAGAACTGTTAAGTATTCTTTTTGGGTGTTTGAAAAAAAAGCATAATCGTCTACAGAAAACTTAATTCGCTGTTCTGCTTTATAAAACTGCCTCATTTCATTTTTCCTCAATTGTAATTGTTTCAATTTTGCATCGGCCATGATTTTATCGGATGGCTTGTTTGAAAACAACAATTGTTTAATCTCATTTTCAATTGCTTGGGAAATCTTATCCTCGGGCTGTCGGTTGTAAAATGCAATAATCCCTTCCAATGGATTGGATTGTAGGGGTCCTTGAAGTTTTGCAAATAATATTTCACGGTAAAAATCGTCGGAAGAAATCCGCGCTTCCAATTCATTATTCACATTGTCGAAATCAACAAAAGGGTCCGTTATTTTCCATCGAACCTGCTGAACATCAAGGCTCACTTTGTGAAAATTATCGCTAAAAGGAACCCGCATCAAACCACTCTCTCCCCGATCTATAACCAGTTTATTGTCTTTGAAAATAAAATTTACTTTCACAAAAGGATGATAAATCATTGAATTACTGTCTAGATGTAAGATGAATTCACTTTGCAAAGTGCCAGCAATTCCGTCGGCTATTTTGAAGGATTTACTTTTCAGTGTAACCTTCTTTTTGCCTTTATAAAAAACATCAATAAAGGTAGGCTCCCCATTTGCAGTAGCAGTTGTTATGGAGTGTCCTTGCATGGAAAACCCACCTCTAAAAAACGACTCAGGACCCACTATCCCCTGCACCAAAAGCTCATTATTATAAGAATTAAATTGAGGATAACCCGAATGCTTAACCAACATTGAATCTGAAGATGTACTTAATTTGTCGACGAATTTACCCATAACAGGACTGCGGAAATACCGAGAATAATGCAACATTGCAGAGTCAACAGAATAGGTATTTTGTTCTAATCCAAAACTGTAGTTGCCGAATGAAACCGAAACCGAATCGTCCGGTAAACAACGCGAAAAATCGGCAGTCCCATAATTCCCGATCCATAGTTTTTTTGCAGGCCGATAAACAGCCGTTGTTGATTTAACAACCATTTTATCCAATAACCCCTGACACGTCAAATTAACTTTCCCAAAATGGATTTCTATTTCTTTGTTATAAATAATATCAAAATCAAGGGTATCTATTGACCAAATGGCTGTAGACGATTGATTAACAACTTTTTCCGCAAACAAATTTTTGGTTGTTTGCAAGAACTCCAGGTATTCTTTGTTTGAATTACCCAACAATGATTGGGTAATATTCTGCCATTGAAAAAGTAATTTGTCGGGTAATTTGTTTTTCAAAAAAGCGGCTACAGTGGCCAAAAATAGTTCGAAATGAGGTTGTACAGCCATTTTCTCGACCAACATTTGATTGGCAATGTTGATGATAAATTTTTGTTGGGTTGGGGAAAATCTTCCCATCTGCCAATTTTCCTTGAAAATAGCAAAATCCTTGCTTAATTGTTTATCTGCCGGGCGGTTTGCGAAGGCTTCAAACTCAACAATAAAAGTTGAAGGCATTGGACTAAAACTTCCGCTCTGAGCAGATAATTTTAGGGCTAAAAAAGTAAAAACACAAAGCCAATACTTAAGAACCATTGAATAGAGTTTAACAAATAACGCACAATACGCCCATAGATTTTTGAATGTTAACGCATTGCTTTCACAATGTCGATAAAATCCCTGGCTTTCAGACTCGCACCGCCAATTAAACCACCATCGATATCGGGTTGTAAAAATAATGAAGTCGCATTCTCAGGCTTAACACTTCCCCCATAAAGTATTGGTGTCAACGATGAAATTTCTTCGGTGTATTGATTGGCAATTAATTTGCGAATATAGGCATGGATTTCCTGGGCTTGGTCGCTAGTTGCCGACAATCCGGTGCCTATTGCCCAAATGGGTTCGTATGCGACAATCACTTGTGCGAATTCTTTTCGATCCAAATGAAATAATCCCTGAACAATTTGTTCTTCAATGGCACGAAAATACTGCTTGCTTTGGCGTTGGTCTAATGTTTCTCCAATACAAAATATGGGTTTTATACCCAGTCGAATGAGCGATTTAACCTTATCTGCGCATATTTCATTGGTTTCCCCAAAATATTGACGACGTTCACTGTGGCCAACCAAACAATATTGCACACCGATGGCTTGAAGCATACTGGCCGAAATTTCTCCTGTAAATGCCCCTTGGTCTTCGCTGTGTGCATTTTGGGCACCCACATACAAACCGGTTCCCTCCAGTAGGCGCAATGCGGACGGCAAAGCCAAAAAATTGGGTATAAGCACTACTTTGCCGTCCCCCCTATATTCATCGCGCACAATACCCCTGACTTCTGCGATTAACGCATGACTTTCATCCAATTTCTTGTACATTTTCCAGTTGCCTGCAACAATTTTCTGCCTCTTCATAATCTTTGCAAATAAACACTATCTGTAATCAATTTTATGCTTAAAATATGAACCCCTTATAATTTTGACAAATTCGATTGGCCAAGCCAATAAAAAATCGTTTGGATGGTTCTTGATATTCTTGTATTTTTCAAAAAACGACCGATTGCATATCCAGCGGATTCAATGAATGGATGATTGTTAACCAATACTTCACCACGATTTACCGCTGGAACCATTCTGCAGCAATCGGACAATTATCAAAAAAATCACTTATGAATTGGTTGCATTCAAAGCATCATTTACCCATTCAAGGGCTATTTCCAATTGTTTCGCTTTGCTAAGGTCAGAATTGTCTAAAATACAATAATCGGATGAAAGTGATAAGGGGCTGTGTTCCCTTGATGTATCGATGCTATCCCTTTGGTCAATATTTTTTCTGACTGTTTCCAAAGACACAGAATCTCCATTGGCAATGAGTTCCTTGAACCTTCTATTGGCCCTAACTGCAGAATTTGCAGTCATAAATATTTTTACTTCCGCCTGCGGGAAAACGACTGTTCCAATATCTCTTCCATCCATTACAACTCCTTTGTTCTTTCCAATTTCTTGTTGAATGGCGACCAATTTTTTTCGTACTGCCAAAATTTTCGCTACCTCACTCACTTTCGAAGCCACCATCAGTCCGCGAATCTCCGACTCAACCTCTTTGCCATTGAGTACAATTTCTGTTTGTTTCTGTTTGTTGATCAAACAAGATAATTTCAGACTTTGTAACGCATCAGTCACATCCGTTTCATTTAGAACATCCACCCCCAGTTGCAACATATGCAAGGTAACGGCCCGATACATTGCGCCACTGTCAATGAAAATATAATCCAACTGTTTGGCAAGGGCTTTGGCTAGCGTACCCTTACCACAGCTACTGTAACCGTCAATGGCAATGTTTATTTTGATTTGACTCCGTCGGGCGGATTTGCCTTGAACCATAACTATTGGATTTTACTGAGGGTAAAAATAGAGTTGATTCCCATCGAATTAAAGTTTCTTTCTAAATAGAAAAGGATTAAAAACAATCGACACCATATTGGAATTCTGGTTGGGAAAATAGGCGGCACTCGAATAGGTAATATCACATTGAACCATTCTAAATTTTATACCCCATCCAAAACCGGCAGTCCCTCTGTGATCTGCGGTAGACATTTCCATCCTTCGCTGCAGGTTGTAACCAAACAGCAATCCCATATTCTGACCGAGTGCCAATTCTGTTCCCAAAGCAAAATGTCTTGCAAATTTTTCTGTAAAACTTGCCTTTTTAGCCACCATTTGCTGGCCATTTAAATCGATCTCGCCCGGCATTGTCAAATATTGGTTATAGGTTAAATCCCAACGCTGGAGGCTATGGGCAGTGATGTGAAAACGAAATGGCATGTGCTTGGGTTTAAATGCAATTGCCGCTTGAATCGTAAAAGGCAAAGCTTCGCGGCCAACCCCCTGGTATGCAATAATTTGTGTTCCTATGTTTTTGCAAACAAAACCAAAACTTATTCCGGAATCTACACTTATGTAGTGCGCGCCAAGATTTAAATAGACTCCGTTTCCGATATACGGGCCCAAAATACTGTATACAATACCCAATTGCGAGCCCCATCGCCAGTGTTCGTTTATACCCATCGACATCCCAATTCCAATATTTGTTTCGTTGGCTGACACTATACCCGTGGAATTTCCCCCTGCATCGAATGCATCCATAGTGCCATAGTCTATGTGTTGTGCAAATCCCTGAAAAATTGGAATCGAAAGGTCTTTGTTCTGGTGGATGTATTTTAACGTATCCCCAACTGTAAAACCAAAGCAAAAATTGGCTGATAACACACCGGGCAGGACTGTTCCTACCCCCAAACCCACGTTGCGTTTATGACTGGAATTTAACATGGCTGGATTATTCGTTGTTTGCAATACGTCGGCGGAAGATTGAGCAAGCAAATATCCACTCCATGCCAATGCTTTGCTATGCATAGGGATATTCAGAATTGAAAACACACCATTGCCCCCTGTTTGAGCAGTCACTCCAG
Source organism: Bacteroidota bacterium (assembly GCA_005798825.1). Taxonomy (GTDB): domain Bacteria; phylum Bacteroidota; class Bacteroidia; order NS11-12g; family UBA955; genus UBA955. The sequence continues at coordinate 47,719 of SYIL01000008.1, read as the reverse complement.
AAACTGTCACAAAAAAAATAAGCAAAAGTCGACACCTGAACATGTAGAACAAAATTAGTTCAAGCAAAGCAACATGTGTTGGATATTTTCTTGAAATTTGCAAACGCTATGAAGCAACGCTTATTCTATAATCCTTCAGAAGTTCCAACAACTTCAGGTTTAATCATTACCCAAGGAACATTTGATGGTATCCACTTGGGTCATAAAGAAGTATTGCAACATGTGGTTTCATTGGCAAAAGAAAAAAATAAATGCAGTTTATTACTCACTTTTCATCCCCATCCGCGTCTTGTAATCGAGCCAAATAATACAGAATTGCAGATGCTTAGCAGCATACAAGAAAAATCAGCTGCAGTATTTGCTCTTGGGGTTGATTATATTCTTGTATTGCCATTTACCCAAGAATTTTCACAAAAATCACCCCGTGATTTTGTTTCTGAGGTATTGGTGAATCAATTGCATGTTGATACAATTGTAATTGGCTATGATCACCGCTTTGGAAAAGACAGATCTGGTGGATTCGACGACCTACTGGCATTGGCAAAAGAATACCAATTTACCGTTCATGAAATTCCCGCTTCGGCAATATACGAAATCGCCATCAGTAGCTCCCGAATTCGAAAGGCATTACAAAATAAGCATCTAAACGAAGCCAATGAATTATTGGGAAGGCCCTATACGCTTACTGGCACTATAATAGAGGGTAAACATATTGGCCGAAGCATTGGATTTCCGACAGCAAATCTGCTGATTGATGATCCGTATAAATTGATTCCTCCCAATGGCGTATACGCTGGCACTTCTACCATTCAAAATAAAACATACAAAATGGTGTGTAATATCGGAGTGAGACCAACATTCAAAGGAAGTATTCGATCCATCGAAGCCCACATTTTAAATTTTGACAACATTATATACGCAGAAACAATTCAATTGCATTTGGTACAGTATTTGAGAAATGAACAAGAATTCGATTCGATAGAATCACTCAAATCTCAACTGGTATTGGATGCAAAACAAGCGCAAATTTTGGTCAGCTTACCCTAGATTATGGATCATTTTCTTGTGTATGTTGTATGCAAATTTTGCTTTTGGACAGTTTGATCCCGATGAAACCGTCGAAGACTCCGATTGGGTTTCAGAAGATTCTATATCCGAAAATTTGTCTGACAGCATTCAATTTTATTATGAAGATGGTGAGGTTTTCATTCCTGGAATGCTGCCCGAATATGATTTTTATGCCTTTTGGGATACCCTGTATGCAGATGCTTATAGGTTTGATTTGCGCAAGTTGAAAGAAGGCATCCCGCTTGCTATTTTAGAGCCTGATTGCAATTTTGCGATGCCCGTTTATGGGAAAACCAATTCTCCATTTGGCTGGAGACGAGGTGGAGCGCATACAGGAATAGATTTGCAATTGCGCACAGGCGATTCTGTATTTGCTGCATTCGATGGGGTTGTCCGCATGAGCCGATATTACGGTGGATATGGTAACTGCGTTGTTATTCGCCATTTCAATGGCTTGGAAACCCTGTATGGTCATCTGAGTAAATTATACCTTGCGCCTGGAATACTGGTCAATGCCGGCCAAGTCGTTGGATTGGGTGGGTCTACTGGACACAGTACAGGGCCCCATTTACATTTTGAAATACGATTTTTAGGACGTCCATTAAACCCCTCTTTACTCATTGACTTTTTAGAAGAAACAATTAAATCAGATACATTTGTAATCGAGCCCAACGTTTTTGTTCTTCCCTATACAAAATACACAAAAAAGAAACGCCGGTCTTACAAAAATAGAAGGCGAAATTACAGAAATAAAAGGCGTTGAATTCGCTAAAACCCAACCCGCTTAAACGCCCAATGGCTGAATCTGCAGAACTAGAATAGATGTTTCTGGTTGGCAACAATTATTTTTGCAGAACCAATACAAACTCATTGTCTTTAAAAATACTGACCCAGATAAAGCTTGCCCACAACCCAAGGACTCTGAAATAAACAATTCGAAATTCTGCAAACGTTTGAAACCAAAATCAGGATATAAATGCTTCAAGATACAAGGTTGGTTCGATTCAACTATTTTTGCGTCATAAGTGGGTATTAAAGTTACTAATCTATCGAAACGGTATGGAGCCCAATGGGCTTTAAATACAATCAGTTTCTCTGTATCACCAGGTGAAATCGTTGGCTTTTTAGGTCCAAACGGAGCAGGAAAGTCGACAACAATGAAAATCCTTGCTGGATTTATCCCCCAAACTGCAGGTGACGTAACTATGTGTGGACTCGATCTGAAAGAACACAGTTTGGAAATTCGCAAAAAAGTGGGTTACCTCCCCGAAAACAATCCCCTTTATTTGGACATGTACGTAGCCGAATTTTTGCTATTTTCCGCTGAGTTGGCTGGAGTGAAACACATAAAAAATGCCATTGAAAAGGCCATAGAACTTACCCAAATCGTGGATGAAAGAAAGAAGAAAATTGGCCAACTTTCAAAAGGCTATAGGCAGCGCGTAGGATTGGCTCACGCCTTGATCCACGATCCAAGTATACTTATCCTAGACGAGCCCAGCAGCGGACTAGATCCAAATCAAGCCATTGAAATGCGCTCTGTCATCAAACAATTGGGAACCGAAAAAACCATTCTACTAAGTACACATATTATGCAGGAGGTAGAAGCCATGTGTAGTCGGGTTATCATTTTAGACCACGGAAAAATAATTGCCGATGACTCACTCATTGGCCTAAAGGAAACTGCAAAAGGTCTATCACTTGAAGCTATATTTCGAAATTTAACCAACCATGTGGGCAGTATTTAAAAAAGAAATCCGAAGTTTCCTAGGTTCATTTATCGCCTATATCGTAATGGGGGTATTTCTGCTTATTACGGGACTGTTTATTTGGGTAATTGAGGAAACCAATGTAATGGATATTGGCCTTGCCAATATGCAGGTGCTGTTTAATATCGCTCCCTACATATTAATCTTTCTGGTTTCTGCCATCACCATGAGAAGTCTAAGTGAAGAAAAAAGACTGGGAACCATAGAAATCTTAACCACCCGCCCAGTGAGTGATTTTTCGATTCTTATGGGAAAATATTTGGCAGCATTGGGACTGATTATTTTTACGCTTCTGCCAACCCTTTTTTATTATTACAGCATTTCAACACTCGCCGACCCATTGCAAGGAACAGACGTTGGGGCTACTTGGTCATCGTATTGTGGATTGATTTTACTTGCAGCCAGTTATGCCAGTATAGGATTATTTGCCAGTGCCCTGAGCGACAATCAGATTGTTTCACTGGTTGTAAGCATGGTTCTGTGTTTTTTTTGGTATGGTATTCTGGGTTTGTTGGGCGACATCGAAGCACTGGATACCATTGGCAAAAGCCTGGAATGGTTTGGACTCGACTTTCACTACAAATCGATTAGTCGAGGGGTGTTTGACACCCGTGATTTGTTGTATTTCCTGGGCTTCATAGCGAGTTTCATTGGAGCCAGTAAATTGGTATTTGAAAGCAGAAAATGGTAATGGACAATCACACAAAACAACGACAATCTATTTTCACATTTGTGTTGGTGATGATTGCTGTAATACTGGTAAACGCCCTGGGTAGTATTTATTACAAAAGAATCGACTTGAGTTCAGAAAATCGCTACACGTTGAGTGAAACTAGTGCCAAATTATGCGACTCTTTGACAGAAAAATTGTATTTCCGTTTATACCTTGATGGTGAAATGTCGGCCCGTTTTAAGAATCTCCGAAACGAAATCCGCGATATGGCTTATGAATTTAGAGAACAAAGCGGAAGAAAAATTGAAATAGAAATCATCGATCCATTTGCTGGCAAACCCGTTTCTGAGGTATCGGGATTGTTAAAAGATTTTAACGACCGTGGTTTATTTCCCCAAAGAGACATAGATGCAGAAAGCAACAACAGTACAAGCATCAAAAATATCATTCCTGGCGCCGAATTAAGCTACAAGGGCAAAACTGTCTTCATAAACTTCTTTGAGTATGATGTGGCCTTGGATGCGGATGAAAATATCAAACGTGCCATCGACAATGTCGAATATGAAATTGCCAATGGATTGCGACAATGCACCCTCAAAAAACCGAAAAATATTGTGGTAGCCGATGGGTCGGGTGAGATGATCGATAGGCGTGTGGAAGCTTTTGCAGCAGTTTTATCGAAATACTACCAAATATCATCCCTGAACCTCAATGTTTCAGATCCCGCCTGTGCGGAACCATTTATCGAAAAACTCAAAGCCCTCGAAAATACTGAAAATGCAGGTGAACTTCTAATTACAAGTTTGCAAAATCGACTCAAAAATAACGACCTGCTATTGGTTATTAAGCCCCAACAAGATTATACCCCATCGGAATTATACCTCATAGATCAATTTGCCCTTAACGGTGGCAAAGTAATTTGGATGATTGACCCCGTCCATATTGAAATTGACAGTTTTGAAACCAGTGGCTCAATAATGGCCTTCGACAAGCAATTGGAAAATATTACCGCATCCCTATTCCACTATGGCGTCAAACTAGAATCTACACTGTTGATGGATGCCAATTGCAATAGTATTCCTATCCCCGTAGGCAACCGTCCAGAGATGATAGATTTTTATTATTTTCCTGTTTTTATGTCTGCATCTTCGCCCCATATCATCAACAAAAATGTTGGACCCGTATGGACACAATTTCCCGCAACCCTTGAAGCCAAAAGTAGAAATAATATGAATATAACTCCTTTGTTGTCGAGCAGCCGATATACCAAAACTATTCAAGCCCCTGCCAGTGTTGATTTAGAAACAGTATATATGCAATCGCGGGATGACAAATTTAGAAATCTTCTGCGGGGGGGCAACAAACTCTCCGGCATACTCATGGAGGGAGAATTTCAATCGCCTTTTGTTTACCAAAAACACTTGGGTGGATTGCCTTTTTTGGCTTCGGGCAGCTCGAAGATGATTGTGTTAGCCGATGGTGATATTATGAGAAATGGAATTAGTGGACGGGGGGGGATTTACCCAACCGGTTACGATCGTTTCAGCAAAATCACCTTTGCCAATCAGAAATTTTTACTCAATTGCATTGATTATTTAATTGATGACAATGGCTTAATCGAAATTCGTGCGAAAGATAAAATACTGCGCTTGATGGATCCTGAAAAACTTAGGCTGGAAAGAACCTTTTGGCAATGGTTTAATATGCTCATCCCCATCATTAGCATATTGCTATTTGGCATCTGTAATACCCAGATTAGAAAATATAAATACCAAACCCCATAAGACTAATGTACAACTACATCGAAGGAACTCTCGAATCGCTTAACCCTACCCATGCCGTAATTGGGAACCAGGGGATTGGATATATTGTTACCATCAGTTTAACAACTTACGAAAAAATCAAAGGTCTCAAAACCGTTCGACTATTTGTTGACTTATTGTTTAAGGTTGAAAACCAAAATCCCGTTTCTATGGCTTTGTATGGCTTTTGGGAAACTGATGAAAGACACATGTTTAGGATGTTGACCTCTGTTTCGGGCGTTGGGAACAATACCGCAATGCTTATGCTGTCGAGTTTGGATTCCGAAGAGGTGGCTTCTGCCATCATGAATGGAAATGTTGGATTGCTAAAAAGTATCAAAGGAATTGGCGAAAAAAGTGCCCAACGGATTGTTCTCGAATTGCGAGATAAAATGAATGGTCGAAAAACTTCAAGTTTCTCTTCAGGAATTGGAGGTAATAGCGACAATTTTGCGGAAGCCTTGGCAGCACTTACCACGTTGGGGTATGCAAAGAATGGGGCCGAAAAAGCCTTGTTGTCGGTCAATAAAACATTGGGCTCATCAGCGACAATCGAAGAATTGATAAAGAATTCACTAAAAATTTTGTAACTTGCGACTACTATAATTAAAGAATTGCCTATTCGCCAACTGCTACGCAACGATTAGAAGGATTTAGAATGAAGTTTATCGTAGACCAACTGCTACGCAAAAAACCTATTCAACTCGGTTTTGCGCTGCTGCTGTATGTAATTTACATACCTGCTTCAGTATGGGCTCAAACTGACACCAACACCTTGCGTTATAGAGTGGGTAAAGATGGCAGTAAAGGCAGTAAAATAGACCTGCAGAATCCCCTCAAAACAGATTGGCGTTACAATGCCCGAGAAAACAGATATGAAGGATTTCGACAAATCGGGACCTTGAGCTACCCTACTGGTGAAATTATTTCGGTAACTGAATATTTTCAACAACAAGCAAAACAAATCAGAGAAGATTATTTCAGAACCAAAACCCAAAGTGCTTATTCCCTCAGCGGAAATAACAAAAGTGTAAGTGACTTAATCAAAGCAGAATTAAACAACCCCACAGTTTCAAAAATTTTTGGTGAGGGCGGAGTCGACTTCCAATTAAATGGCAGTGCAATGGTAAAATTGGGAGGAAATATTAACGTAAACCGCAACCCCAATTTTTCCAAACGCCAACAACGCTATTTCGTACCTGTTTTTGACCAGCAAATACAAATTAGTGCAAACGGAAGTATCGGAGAATATGTAAAGTTGGGCATTAACTATGATACGGAGGCAGCATTTGAATTTGACAACCAAACCAATTTGGGATGGAAAGGAAAGCAAGATGGTATTTTAAAAGACATTCAAGTGGGCAATGTCAATCTAAATCTTCCCACCCAATTGATCAAACCTGCCAACAATTTATTTGGATTTTCCAATACAATGCAATTTGGTAAAACCACTATCAAAACCGTTTTTTCTCAAAACAAAGGACAAAGCACTGAGACAGTATTAAAGGGAGGTGCGCAATTAAATGAATTTAAAATCACCGCAGACAACTACGACCAAAACAAACATTTTTTTCTTTCCCAATTTTTTAGAGAAAATTACAATGCCTCATTGGAAAACCTTCCCATCATTGCAAGTGGTGTTATTGTGAATCGTGTGGAAGTTTGGGTGACCAATAAAAATGCCAATGTGGAAACCCCACGTGATATTTTGGCCTTCCAAGACTTAGGAGAATCAAAGCCTTATCGCGCCTCCTTGGGTGGATCAACGAACCCCGTTCCAGACAATAATTCAAATTCTTTATACAGTAAAATCCAAGCCGACCCTGCACTTCGCAACACTGGGCAAGCCATTGATAAAGTCTATGCCGCCCTCCCCAATTTTGAACAGAGTGTTGATTTTGACATGTTGAACTATGCGAGACAATTAAACGAAAAAGAGTACACATTGAATGCGCAACTCGGATATATATCGCTCAACCAACCCCTCAACAACGATGAAATTTTGGCCGTATCTTTTGAGTATACCTATAATGGTGAAGCCTTTCAAGTGGGTGAATTTTCTCGAGATATCGCTCCAGGCAATCAACAATTGATGTTTCTGAAAATGTTAAAAGCCAATACCATTAGAACCCGATTGCCGATTTGGAAGCTAATGATGAAAAATATTTATGCGCTCAATACCTATAGTCTTAGTTTGGAAGATTTTAAACTGAATGTTATTTATTCGGATGACACAACTGGTGCTGATTTCAATTATTTACCGGTTGGGAATGCCAACGCCCCTGGTTTGGCAAATGGAAATCCTTTAATCCGTGTATTTGGACTAGACAAACTTAACAGACAGCAAGAAGGCAAACCCGATGGTATTTTCGATGCCATTGAAGGAATTACGGTAAACACACAATTTGCACGCATCATTTTTCCTGTTACCGAGCCTTTTGGTACTTACCTCAGAACAGAGTTTAATGGAAGAAATGACTTAGCCGATTACTATTGCTACGACGCATTGTATGACAGTACGAAATGGCTGGCCCAACAAGATGTGAAACACAATAAGTTTTTTTTACAAGGCAGTTATAAAAGCAGCAATGGGGCTGAATTGTTTTTGGGGACTACCAACCTGCAAAGAGGGTCTGTTCGTGTTACTGCAAATGGAAGACCCCTGACTGAAGGAGCAGACTATGAAGTGGATTATGCGCTGGGAAGAGTGCGTATTACCAACCAGGGATTGTTGCAGGGCGGAGCCGAAATTCGGGCGAGTGCCGATGGCCAAAGCTTTTTTAATATACAACAAAAAACATTATTGGGTGGACGATTGGAACATAAATATAACCCAAGGCTACTCATGGGAGTAACTGCCTTGCATATGTATGAAAGGCCACTGACCACCAAGACAAATTTTAATGAAGAACCCCTGTTAAATTCCATAATTGGTGCTGATTTTTTGTATAGTTCAAAATCTCGTTTCCTCACAAGAATGGTCGACAAATTGCCTTTTTTGGAAACAAAAGAAATTTCAAACATTACTGCGTATGGTGAATTTGCCCGCATCTTTCCGCACAATCACAAATCGCAGGGAGGCGAACGAGGCATTTCTAATCTGGAAGATTTCGAGAATGCCGAATTGCTGAACGATTTTAAAATGGTTTCAAACTGGGTGGTGGCCGCTGTTCCACAGAAGCAACCCGATAAATTTCCAGATACGAAAAATTTGGATAAATTGACATGGCTCAACCACCATGCTAGCCTCAGTTTTTACACCATAGACCAACTCTTTTACCGCGATAACGACATGCCCGAAAACATCAATAAACGTGTAGATGCTATATTGAGCAACCCATTTATGCGCCAGGTAGACCAGCGCGAAGTATTCCCACAACGAAACTTTCCCCAAGGAACGCCTACGATATTACCGACACTTGACTTGTTTTTCAGACCGAAAGTAAGGGGCTTGTATAATTTTAATGCCGATCCTTCACAAATTAACACAAATGGACATTTGACAACGCCTGAGTTGAGTTGGGCGGGTATAACCCGTAAGGTAGACCAAAACGATTTTGAAGCGGCAAATATTGACTATATTGAAATTTGGATGCTTGACCCGATGAGTGAAAATCCAAATCTAAAAGGAGACCTTTTATTGCATTTGGGAAATGTTAGTGAAGACATATTGCCAGACCGAAGGAAATCTTTCGAAAATGGTCTCGCTTCTACCGGATCGACCAATACTGATTTAGACACAACCCAATTTGCCCTGGTCCCCAATGGCCCCCAAATCAACTTTGCTTTTGACAATAACAATACCACCCTCAAATCACAAGATTTAGGACTTGATGGTATGAATGATGACCAAGAACGCCTTCATTTTGATTCTATTTTCCTAAAACGTATTGAATCGGGATTTGGCCAAGGTTCTACCTATTATCAAACTGCCTCCAAAGACCCGTCCAACGACAACTTTACACATTACCTTGATGATAGCTACAATGCTTCGGATGCAGATATTGCTGGACGTTACTCACGTTTTCAGGGCTTACAGGGAAATTCTAATCCTGAGCAGTACGCTGGTAAATATGCAGGTATGCCACAATCCTCAACATCCATGCCTTCAGATGAAGATGTAAACCGCGACTTTACCCTGAACCAAAGTGAAGATTACTATCAATACCGGATTAAAATCAATGCTGCCGATATGCAATTGGGGAAAAACTATGTTTCTGACATCGTAAAAAACAATGTGAAGATGCGCAACGGGAAAGACCGCCAAATAACCTGGTACCAGCTTAAAATTCCCATTCGAGAATTCGAAAAAGCTGTCGGAAATATTTCTGACTTTAAGAGCATTCGATTTATGCGCATGGTAATGACGAATTTTAATGATTCTGCCATTTTAAGATTGGGGTATATTAATATGGTAAGAGCCGATTGGCGCCGCTATACCAATTCGTTAAAAACTCCAGGCATTGTTGTACCAATCGATCCAAACGATGGAACTAAGTTTATTGTTAGCACAGTCAATATAGAAGAAAATAGCAAACGTTTACCCATTGCTTATGTATCTCCCCCAGGAATAGATCGGGTTCAGAACATGGCGAGTTTAGGCACTGTTTTAGAAAACGAGCAAGCGCTTTCTGTCGAGGTTTGCGACTTAAATGCTGGTGATGCCCGTGCGGCTTTCAAAACAACAACCTTTGACGCCCGCAATTACAAACGCATGCAAATGTTTGTTCATGCTGAAGAAAAAAATCCACTCCCTGTAAACGACGGTGAAGTCTCTGCATTTATCCGTTTTGGAACAGACCTTACATCCAATTATTATGAATACGAAATTCCCTTAAAAATGACAAGGGGATATGTGAATATGAATTCTTCCAATGCCGATAAATTGATTTGGCCTGACGAAAACTTTATCGATATTCCGTTTGACTCATTCTACAACCTTAAAATTGTCCGGCAAAATGCCACATGGCCAATGACTGCCCCCTTTATAAAATTCATGGGAAAAGGAAAAATTACGGTTATGGGACTCCCCGATATTGGAAATTTGCGGGTGATGATGGTGGGTGTTAAAAATAATGCCAGCAATCCAAAATGCTTCGAAGTGTGGTTTAATGAATTGCGTGTAAAAGAAATTGCCAATTCTGGTGGCTGGGCCTCTCTGGCGAATATCCAAATGCAGTTGGCAGATTTTGGTCAACTCAATGTCGGTGGAACCATTCGAACCATTGGTTTTGGAGATGTAGACAAAAAACTCAACGACCGAAGTTTGAGTTCGAATTATAACTACGATATCGCTTCCAATCTCGAGCTTGGAAAATTCTTTGCACAAAAAACAGGAATTAGTATCCCAATGTATATCGGATATTCTGAAAGTTATGTAAGACCAAAATACAATCCCCTTAATCCCGACCTAGAGCTATCTCCTTTTCTTGCGCGAATTTCTGATCCTGGCATTCGAAAGGCAACCCAAAAAGCAGCTGAAGAATTTAACTCCTTGTACAGCATCAACTTTAATAATGTCAGGGTAGCGAATGGATCATCAAAGGCAGCAAAACCTTGGTCGGTTTCTAATTTTGTCTTCGGATATAGTTATCAAAACAATTATAGACGCAACCAACAAATCGAAGAGTACTTCGTAAAAACAACCCAAGCAACTCTCGGCTATGTATATGCCAAAAATGTCCAATACATCCGTCCATTTAACAAATTACGCAGCAAAAACTTAACACTGCTGCGTGATATAAATTTCAATTTATTGCCTTCAAATTTCAGTGCCCAAATGCAAGTAAACCGATTGTACAGCGAACAACAATCGAGAAATAACAATAAGTTTATTCAGGTAAATCCCCGAATGTTTGACAAAAATTTTGTCCTTCTACGAAACTTTAATGTTTCTCTTCCATTAGCCCAATCGATGACTGTAACCTATTCTGCGAATATTTCTTCGCGTATCCAAGAACCCTATGGCAGACTTGACGAAAAATTAAAAATTGATTCTGTACGCAAAGAATTTCTTACTTTGGGTAGAATGACAAAATTTTACCAGAATATGAATGCCAATTACAACCTGCCATTTTCAAAGATAAAATGGACACGTTGGATGAACGGAACCGTAACCTATGCCTCGAGTTACGAATGGCTCCAAGCCCCCCCTGTTTTTGAAAACTTGGGTAACCGAATTCAAAATGGACAAGACATTAATTTTAGCGGGCAAATGAATTTTACCCAACTATATCAGCAAATTCGTTGGTTGCGAGATCTTGAAAAACCCAAGCAATCTAAATCCGTTAAAAAAGAAGAGGATGAGGTTACCAGCTTTAACAATGCCCTGGAAAAAGGTGCGGAAACAAAGAAAGCAAACCCAGTGAAAATATTCGTGGGGAATTTATTGAGTATGCTCAAGAATGCCAGCTTCAGTTATCAATACAAGGAAAATACCGAACTGCCCGGATTTGCCCACAAACCCGATTATTTTGGAACAAACTTTAAACATATGCAACCCGGATTGGGTTTTGTTTTCGGATTGCAGGATCCCAATTTGCGTTACAAACTGGCGGGTGATGGCGCGTTGAAAAATGACCTCCGGCAATCGAATTTTTACCGCAAAAACATCACAGACAATGCTACGGGCAATATTACCATTGAGCCGATTAAAAATCTAAGGATACGATTGGATTTTGCCAGAAACAGCACGCAAGGAACACAGTCTATTTTTAAATATGATGGGGCAAATTGGGTGGATCAAGGTCTTACACAAACGGGTAATTACAACATCACGGGATGGTTTTTTTCTACACACTTTGTTAAAGACAAATCAATCTCAGACAACCATACCAATCCCATTTTTGATCAATTTATAGCCAATCGATACACGACATCCCAGCGATTGTCTTTGCAACGCATTGGCGGTTCTTATATCGACACAATTACAAAATGGCCCATTGGATATTCAAGAAATTCACAAGATGTTTTATTGGGTGCATTTTATGCTTCATATTCTGGCCAAGATATTGGCATATCCGATATAAGCGGATTTCCAAAATTGCCCCTACCCAATTGGAATATCAATTACAATGGACTCACAAAAATAAAATTCCTCGCGGAATACTTCAGCAATATCAATATTAAACATGCGTATACTGGTCGATATTCCATTGGCAATTACACCCAAAATCTCAAATACTCTTCTACTCAATCCGTTGAAATGGGTAAAGATTTACTACCCAAATACCAAATAGCCGATGCCACAATAACCGAAGGATTTTTCCCTATGATCGGCATTAACCTTACAACCAAAAATAATTGGACAATTGGCGTTGATTACAAGCGTTCTAGGGTGCTAAAATTGTTTGCAGCCAGTTTTAATCTCACCGAAATGCGCAACAATGAATTTCAATTAACTGGAGGGTATCGCAGTACGGGAATCACAATGCCTTTCCGAAGAAATGGCAGATGGGTATACCTCCCCAATGATTTCCGATTCGATTTGACCGTAGGCATAACAGACAATGTTACTGTGATTCGAAAAATAGATTTAAATGTCAATAAATACATAGCAGGAATAAGAACCATAAGAATAAGTCCAGCGATAACATACCAGGTAAACCAAAAAATAAATGTTGCCATCAAATACAATCGTGTTATCATGGAACCAAAGGTTTTTTCACAATTTTATACTGCCCTAACAGACTTTGGAATTGAAGCGCGCTATACCTTTAATTAACAGTACCTGCCCATGAACCAATTGGTAAAATATATCCTTCTTCTGGCAATAGGATTCGAAATAACGAATGTCCAAGCACAATTAATCCAAACAGGTCAATGGCGAAGCCACTTGAGTTACAAAGATGCCAAAATTTGCGAAGCGAGTAATCGCTATGTGTATGCCGCATCACAGCAAGGTTTTTTTAGGGTTCTAAACGCCTCAAACGAGGTTGAAAAACTGGGCAAGTCAGCAGGTTTTCATGGAGCCGAAATCAGCGCATTGTTTTATTTTAAAGACAAAGACATTTTATTGATCGGCTACAGCGACGGAAATATTGATTTACTAAAAAACGACCAAATCATTGTCAATATTCCTGGTTTTTATGCCAAATTGTTGCAAGGCGATAAAAGTATACTCCATGCATATTTTTCGGGCAATAATGCATTGGTTTCAACCTATTTTGGACTGTTGGTTATAGATTTAACCAATAATGAAATCAATGACAGTTACAGTTCAATTGGGCCGAATGGCATATCCATTCCGGTATTGTCGAGTTTGATCGTTGGCGATTCAGTCTATATTGGAACCGATAAAGGTATCCGATTTGCAAAATGGAGTCGATTGGTTAATCTCAATGACTATAAACAATGGAATTGGTTATTTGAAGGAAAACCATGTACATTTCTTAGCACTGTGGGACAAAAAATTATTTTTGAAAGTGATAGTGTTGTTTATTCCATTGAAAAGGGGATTTCAGCCTTGCTTCTCCCTGATAAAAAAAGGGTTGCTCGTATTTGGAACAATGAATTTGGAACCCATGTTGCTCGGGGTGGAAATATCTTCACCTATCAAAATGGAACTATTGTAAACGAAAGCATCAACTTGGTTGTAGGTGCGACCCAGTTCAAAGACAAACTATTCTGGTTTTGCACAGGCATCGGACCTGGACTCATCAAAAAAGCCCCTGGAGGGGAAATTGCCTTTATGCCCGATGGACCCGCTGATCCTTCTATTTTTAAGATGACACAAACTGCCCCCAACATACTGGCATCCAGTGGCGGTGTGAGTTCAACTTTTGGCAATACATTCAATAATGCTGGATTCTATATTTATTTACCCAGTGGTTGGAAAAACAACCTATCGTCATCATTTAATAAAAATATGTACGATTTTAGTTATGTATATTTTCAAAAATCTAGGGGCTGGTATTTGGCAGCCACCCATTCGAACGGCATCTTGGTAATGAGATCAATAAACAACAGCAATGGTGTAAGTGAAAATTTTGAAATTATCAATCGCTTCGATGATATAAATTCGCCCTTACAAAGACTTCCACCCCTAAATTTAATGCGGGTTTCAGGGATGGCTGAAGACAGCAAAGGCAATTTGTGGATAGCCAATTATGGCAGTACCAATCCTTTGATTTGTTATACACAATCTGGACAATGGAAACGTTTCGATTTACCCAGTAATGAAGTGAAAAATTTGGTAATAGACAACTTAGACCGAAAATGGATGATTCTCCAATCGGGCGGACTGCAAGTATTTGATGAAGGGAAATTGATGGACAACCTTTCCGATGATCGATCCGTAATTATTGGCACCAGAAATGGATTGCTTTCGAATGATATACTTTCAATTCAATCCGACAAACTTGGATATGTATGGATCGGAAGTAATCAGGGACTTAACGTTTACACCGGGTCTCCTAATTTATTTACAAACCCAAAAATAGACCGATTTATTGTGGAACAAGACGGCCTGGTTGGTTATTTGATGGGGGAAGAAACCATCAATGATATTTGTGTAGACGGCGGGAATCGAAAATGGATGGCCACCAACAATGGTCTATTTTTGGTTGAACCCTATGGTCAGAATGTAATTCTGCATTTCAACAAAGAAAATAGCCCCTTGCTGTCAAACCGTGTTGTTTGTTTGGGTCAAGTCAACACTACGGGTGAAATTTTTGCCGGAACAGACCGCGGCATTATTTCTTATCGGAGCGATGCCAATGAAGCCCAAGAAAACTTTGAAAAAATAAAGGTTTATCCAAATCCTGTTTCACCCTCTTACGAGGGACTCATTACAATAGAGGGTCTTACTTCCAATGCTGAAGTAAAGATTACAGATGTAACAGGCAAACTGGTTTATCAAACCAAAGCCAATGGTGGAAAGGCCACTTGGAATGGATTAAGGCACGATGGAACCATACCCAATAGTGGTGTTTTAATTGTATTTGCAATTAACAGCGATGGCACAGAAACGGCCATGGGTAAATTCATTTATATTCGCAAGAAGCCATAATTGCCAAATTTTCATTAACATTGATATTACTTAGAAACATGCAACACCTAAAACGCATATTCATGTATTTGGGAATGAGCCTGGGAATTCTGTTTGTAATCTTGGTTATCAATACCCTTCTTTCATCGCCCAAACCACTCAACACAGAAAAATCGCGCATTGCCAATCAGCGAAACCTCAATGAAAAATTAAATAAGAGCGCACTCGAACACCTTGCCGCAGCCATTACATATCGGGTAATTGGGTACGACGATGCCAATAACGACAGTATCAACCATAGGGCATTGCTTCAATTTCATGCCTGGATGAAAGCCACCTACCCCCTGGTCGCGCAGCAAGCCCGGTGGGAGGTAATCAACCAGCACAGTTTATTGATTACGCTAAAGGGAAAAAACCAAACACCCGCCGCCATGTTCTTGGGGCACCTGGATGTGGTTCCCGTGCCGGATAGCAATCAATGGAAACAAGCACCATTCGGCGGAAACATCCAAAAAGACACCCTATATGGCAGGGGATCACTCGATGATAAAAATGTAGTTATTGCCCTATTGGAGGCCGCCGAACACACCCTTTCGATGGGAATGAGCTTCAATCGCACACTCATATTCGCCTTTGGCCACGACGAAGAAACCGGCGGAATCAACGGTGCTGCCGCCATTGCCAAACACCTTTTGCAACAGAAAATACCCATATCATTTATCGCAGATGAAGGATTTGGGGTAATGAATGGCATTGTGCCCGGTTTAAAAAACCCTTGTGCAATCATTGGATTGAGTGAAAAAGGATCTCTAAGTGTAAAGTTATCAGTCAAACAAGTGGGCGGTCATTCAGCTTGGCCGAGTCCCGAAAATGCAACGTCCATTTTAACCAAAGGATTGGGGAAATTGGAACTTTTTCAATTTCCATCTCAACTAAAAAACCCCATTCGCGGTTTGTTTTCAGAGGCCGCGCCCTACATGACTTTTGGATACAGATTGCTATTTAGCAACTTATGGATCACGGCGCCGCTCGTAAAGTCAGTATTGGAGCAGGGTGAAAAAACGGCTGCCACCATCAGAACCACACATGTTACCACCATTTTACGCGCCGGAACCAAAGAAAATGTAGTGCCTCCACAGGCCGAGGCCATAGTGAACCTCAGGCTGTTTCCCGGCGATACCATCTCTGGTGTTTTAGCGCAAATAAAACACGTATTGAACGACCCCAGAATTGGCATTGAAATTTACCTCAATGCCAAGGAGGCCTCACCCATTTCTCCGAGCAACGGCGATGGATACGACCAAATCAAGGCGGCGGTTCATGCCCAATTCCCTGAAACCGTTGTGGTGCCAGGCTTAGTAATTACCGGTACTGATTGCAAAAACTACACCGCGATTACCCAAAGAATGTATCGGTTTGTACCCTTTGAATTTAATTCTACCAACCTATCTGGCATTCACGGAATCAATGAATTCATCACACGAAGGCAATTCAATCAAGCTGTGATTTTTTATGTTGACTTGTTTCAACGGCTTTAACACCGTAAAGATTTACGCATCCAAAATCAACTGAAGTCCATCGTATGCCAAATCAATGCCATCGGGCAATTCAGCACAAACCGAGTCGTGCAGACCTATTTGATGGCTCATGTGGGTAAAATAGGTTTGCTTCGCACCGAGCTCTTTCGCTAGACTCACCGCCTCAGAAAGGGTAAAATGAGAAATGTGCGGCTCTCTTCGCAGGGCATTCAAAACCAAAACATCCATACCCTTCAATTTTTCCTTTTCTTCGGCTGAAATAAAATTGGCATCTGTAACATAAGCGAATTTGTCAAAAACAAATCCCAAAACAGGCAATTTATAATGTGAGACAAACACAGGCTTGATTTCACAATCGCCCAATAAAAAATTATTGTTTTCGATTATATGCCAATCAATTTGCGGAATTCCTGGATAGGGTGCCGGGAAAAAAATATAATCATATTGGCTTTGAAAAACTTCGTATACTCTTTGGTGCAAGTATACGGGTATACTTTTTTTTTGAATAAAATTAAAAGACCTAACATCATCTAAACCCGCAGTATGGTCTCGATGTTCATGGGTAAACAAAATCGCATCCAATTGATTGATCCCTGCACGAATCATTTGATATCGAAAATCAGGTCCGCTATCAATTACAATACTTTTGCCTTCCCACTCCAAATGAATCGAAGCACGCAATCGTTTATCGCGGGGATTTAAACTCAGACACACTTCACTTTTACAACCGATGGGTGGTACGCCCTGAGAAGTTCCAGTACCTAAAAAAGTGATTTTCATACTTTTTTGGGTTACATTTTCTCGAGATATTCTTTCAGTCTCATGATAATACCCACCTGCATATTGTCTACCCCTTTATCATTCGATGCCCAGACACTGAACCAATCGGTTGCATGAATTACTTCATATTGAGAAAGTAAGGTTGCGTTTTGAATCGGGTAAACGTAGATTGTATTGCCAGCATCGGTAAGCAAGGTATGTAAAAACCCGAAGCGCGCATTTACCCTTGCATTCTCCCCACTATTGAGAAAAATAAAATTTGTGTCCCTTTGAGAATAATAGCTTTCTATCATATTGTGATTCGCCTCAGGCAAAATACAAACAAACCCTTCTCCTTTGGCATTCTCTTGAATTTGCTGACAAAAACGAATCCCTACAGCTTCAAAAGACAAATCACATACAACCACAAATTTTTGGAAAATGAATGGCTTAAAAGTTGCATACATTTCTTTGGCCCTTGATAGGATTGCGTTGGGAGAAAGAAGCATTTTTTTGATCTCTGTTAATGTTGGAGTCATATCTTTTCCCAATAACTCACCCAAAATAAGTACCAGTGTAGACAGTCCAAATCCGAGTGTCATTCGGGGTTGATAACCCAAAGCGATGCTGTAAAAAGGAAGGTTTTGCTCTAATGCCAATAACTTGAGCTTACCCGCTGCAGCAACACATATTATATCCGATCCTCGCTTTCTAGACTCAAAATACATTGACAAGGTTTCTTCGGTATTTCCACTATAACTACACAGAATTACAAGCGTATCTTTATCGGCATAGGCGGGTAAATCATATTCACTGTAAACTTCGACTGGAATGGGCATTTGTTTCATGAATGCCAACCGAGCAATTCTACCCCCAATGCCACTGCCACCCAAACCACCAATAATTATATTATGGTAATCCCCAATCTTTTTATTATGTGGATGATAATTGTCTAATGCATAGGTGATCTGTTCATGAAAACTTTCCAATGAATACTCATGGGTAATCTCTGTCATGGTGCAAAAATACGCAAACTAGTCAAAGCCAAAAACATATTTTTAGACCCCAATCCAATTGCCCAACGCAGCGCGCAAGAGGATTGTTCTGGGGTTTTAAAATGGAGAAAAAAGAGCGTAATACCCCTTGCGTCATATATGTTTGCTGGGGAAGAATCGCCGGCATCTGAACCGAAAGGGGACTGTCGTATTTTCAATACCGGCCCGGAGGTTCGAATCTCACTGTAAACAAAAGCCTACGCCTGAGAAAAACCTTACATTTTTTACAAGGCTAAAACCACTCAAATTTATAGCGATAATCTTGGATACTCGCTTTTTTATTGATGGCCTCTTGGAGGGGCTGCATGATATATTGAGCACCACTGTAGGCCTCCATCATGTCTGGAGAATTTGCCACCGATTTGGGCACAATTACAGCCTCACGTTTGGTAATCCACACAACACCAGTATACCCAGTACCGACTATGGGAAGCGAAAATTTCTTGGATTGAACCCCAAATAACGAACCCAAAATACTCATTTCAGCAGCAAGTTGGGGAATAAAATTCTGGGACATTTTCAACCCTTCAATCGGAATCAATAAGGCACCAGATTTTGTTGCCAATTCTCTTGGAGATTTCACAGACTTAGAAAATTTTTGTAATTTATCACCAATTTTTTTTCCTTTCAATTCTTCACGAACCAAAGGCTCGATGATGCCTCGCGAATCATCAATCGTGGCATAACCCACGTGCTTAATCTCATCTAATTGAATGATTACATGCTTGGTGGCGAATGCGAAAACATCGGAAATCTCTCCTTTTAACCGTTTTTGACCAAACAGCCAATACATAATCGTTTTTACATCAGCCGCATCATCGATACCTGCGATCATTTTTACATCTGTCTTGAGGTCTTTCATAATGCGGGGAATCATGGCCATTTTTTCAATAACCTTTTCGAAAGATCCGACCTGTGGTTTGATACTGTTTTTGAAAGTGCGGCTTTTCTTATCTACTACACCAACAGTTTTGGCACTTGCCGAAATATCTAAAGAAGTTTGAGTGTATTTAATCTTTTTAAATTCTGGTTCTTCCATCATTTTAATTACATGAAATCCAAATTGTGTCTTTACCAGTCCCACCTGCCCTTTTTGGGCAGAAGAACAAAATGCTGCAAATTGCGGAACATAATTATTGGCTGAGCCCCAACCCAAATCACCCCCTTTGCTGGCAGAACCTTGGTCACCAGACATCTTGCTTGCAAACAGTGATATTTCGGCACCAGACATAACTTTAATTTGCAAATCTCTGGCTATCTGTTCCGCCATTACTGAATCAACTACGATGGTACCATCTGGCAATGGACCTGACAATGGAATCAAAATATGTGAAACTTTTACTACTGGAACAGAATCTTTGGATTCTTCAACTTTCTGGAATACATGATATTTTCCATTCTCGTAAACAGGCCCTACCACTTGGTTTATACCGGCAAACCACAGCAAATTCGATACAGCCGAAGGGGCGTCTTCGGGCAAGGTTGATTTATTAAAAAACCCCAATGCGCCCATCGTATCAGGTGACGATTGGGCACGCAATCCTTCGGCCAAGCGAATGGCTTGTTCTTTACAATCTGCTGAGTCTTCCGCAGTCGGAATCACATCCCACAAAACATATTTAAGGGTACGCATTTCGGTGGTATACTTGTACTTTTCTTTGTGCTTATCAAGATACTCCTTCAAATCTGCATCTGTTGGCTTCACATCTTTGTCTGGAATAGAAGAATGGGCCAAATAAACGATGCTGCCATTTACAGATTGATTAGACACTATATATTCATATTCTTTTTCGGATTTTGTTTTTATAGTAGCCTTGGCAATGTATGTGGCATAACGATACAAATGTTCGTATGATTTAACACTTTCCACCAAACCCAACAATTGGTTTTTCAAAATAGAATTGGTTTTACCTTGTTTAAAAATCATTTTTACCTTCTCCAGATCATATGCGTTATTGGTTTGAAAATCAGGGATTTGCATCATCGACTCACTCGGATTTTTCCCGAACAACAATTCATTTACATCTGCATCAGAAAGGGTAATACCCGATTTGGCAATCTCCTTCATTAGGATTTCTTGTTTCACCAATTGCTCCCACGCACTCTGGTAGATTTCTTTAACCGTTGCAATCCGAAATTTTTCATCTTGCCGCATTTTAGCATCCAATTTTGAGTCGGATGCCAATTTTTGCTTGTATAGTTTGTCAACAATGGGCTCTAAGTCTTTCTCCTTATAATTTTTGTCTAAGAAGTTTGCGATAACATCCTCATCACCAGAATTGTTTCCCGAACCATTTTTGGGACTCAGAATATCTCCAATTACAAATATTATTAAGGCGGCCACAACCACAATTACAACCAATCCCGAATTTCTTAACTTTTGTATAACTGCCATAGCTTTGATTAAAAAGAATGCAAAAGTAAGATTTTCAATTGTATTTATGCAAATCCAAAGACCTATTTCCGATACTCTTTCTCTATTTAATGCAAATAAAAACCTTGTTTTACCTTTTTACCCTTCATTCTCAAAATAATTTCATAAACACCGGGGCTAAATCGACTTGCAGGAAGGCAAAAATCAACTTTCGAGTCCTTCAAATTTTCAAATACGTGTTCAAACACAATCTGCTTACCCAATTTAAATTCCAGGGTAAAACTTGTAGCGCCTGGCCAAGCGGCCCAAATGGCGATTTCTTTTAGGCTTGAATTGCTTGAATCGGGGTCTATTGTACTGGATTTAATGGCTGTATTTTCAATTGTATTTACAATTAAATCAGGATGCTCAATACCAAGATGTCCCAAAATTTTACGGGGCTTTTTTTTAAGATCAATACAAACAAATTGAATGGTTGGATGCTGCTCCAATACATCGAATCCCGTGTAAGCAATATGTATATTTTTTTTCCAATCAAGTCCTATATAGTCTCCCATAAAAATGGCATTCCCAGGTGCCAAACTACTTGTTGCTGTAAGCCGAATATTGCGTGTATCGTGGGCTGTATTTTGCAAAGAATACCTTCCACTGTTTCCCAATTCTGCGCCATACAAATCGTAGAAATATCCTGTTGCACTTCTTCTACGATCATACCAAACTACAAAAATTCTTGATTTATTGGGGTTTGCAGCAATCATCGGCGAATATTGTTCTGTTAAACCTACGTCGTTGTTGATTTTTTGTGGTTCTTCAAATATGCCCGTTCGGGCATTGCCCTTGATTGCATAAATATTTCGCTCCTGACAATCTGTTGACAGCTGTTTGGCACAGGCACCGCTTGAATATACAACGCGAAGATTGTCGAAGCGGTCGGCCATAATAAAAGGCATTCCATTGGACCTCATGGTGCCCAATAAATCCTCATGGCTCCAACCACCATGTTGAACAGCAATACAACGATCACTTCCCCATGTCAATCCAAAATCAAGGCTGCGATCGTACCAAATAGTGTCATTCCTGGACCAAACCGCATGCAATACTCCATCTTGACTAACCGAAATATTTGCTCCTTCAGCAGTAGCGTCTCCATCTTTTGAGTCACCAGAAACATCACTTACAATCACGGGTTTTTCAAAAGTTCGACCTTCGTCAGAACTTTTGGCAAACCATATCCTGCTTGAATCACTTGATGCAACACTTCCATATTTATCAAATTCTGTCCAACTTAAGTAAATATTTCCATTCCCTTTGCTTTTGGGCCATTCATCGATTTCAAACCAGGGTTTGTCTTGCATTTTCCCTTGCCGAAAACCCACATCAGAAGACGAGAAAGTTTTCCCATGGTCGTCACTCCGTTCAAAAACAATCCGGTCAAAAAAGTCGGGCCAATTTGCCGTTTTATTGTGCGCCAAATGAGCCAAGAAAATCGATCCGTTTTTGGCTGTTTTGATGACTGGATCTCCATAAAACCCTTGGGGCGGATCCAATAAAATTGGAGACCACGCTTTTCCACCATCAAGGGTAATATAAAGTTGGTTGGTATTGAATCCAACAATGCCATATTTAGAATTGTTGGGATCGAATGAAATGGAGGGTTCATTGCCGTCTACCGGAGGTGTTCCCAAAACCGAATGGCTAATTTGCCCCAGCAATCCCTGGTAAAAAAAAACAGCAACTACCCATATGTGGTTGTACCGATTCAAATTTCTATTATTGTGGCAAAGCGTGTTTTGTGCCCAACCACCGCTCTGCATCCAATGCCGCCATACATCCAGTTCCAGCCGCGGTCACCGCTTGCCGATATACTTTGTCTTGGGCATCTCCGGAACAAAATACCCCCTCTATGTTTGTATACGATGAGCCTGGCTTGGTTAGGATATAGCCTTGGTCGTCCATACTGAGATAGGGTTTGAAAATATCTGTATTGGGATGGTGTCCAATGGCTACAAAAAACCCTTTGATTGCAAATTCGCGAAACTCACCTGTTTTATTATTCTTTACCCGGACTGCTTCCACTCCCGATTCACCCAGAATTTCATCGGTTTCAGTATGAAAAAAAACCTCTATGTTGGGGGTATTGAGCACCCTGTGTTGCATCGCTTTTGAGGCACGAAACCCCTCTTTTCGAACAAACATATACACCTTACTACAAATTTTTGCCAAATAGGTAGCTTCTTCACAAGCAGTATCTCCAGCACCAACGATGGCTACATCTTGACCACGGTAAAAAAACCCATCGCAGACAGCGCAAGCACTTACACCGCTGCCATTCAATCTTTGTTCTGAAGGGATTCCCAACCATTTGGCACTTGCTCCAGTTGAAATAATAACAACCTCTGCAGAAATTTCATGGGTTCCATCAATGATCACTTTTTGTGGTCCTCCATTTGTAAAGGTCACAGCCGTTGCCATTCCATACCGAACATCTGTTCCCAATCGAACGGCTTGTTTTTTGAACAACATCATCATTTCAGGACCCATAACACCTTCGGGAAATCCTGGATAATTTTCAACATCGGTTGTAATGGTTAACTGCCCTCCAGGTTGTAATCCTTCATACATAACAGGCCTCATGTCTGCACGTGCAGCATAAATGGCTGCAGTATAACCAGCGGGTCCACTGCCAATAATTAAGCACTCAACTTTTTCAATCATACACTGCAAAAATAAAAAATCCCAAGCGGGAGTTTTTATTTTTTTGTTCACACAGAAAGAAATAGCCGTGTATCAAATGATATTTAATATGCTGGGTTGCAAAACAAAGAAATTGGATTTAAATCCGCTATTCTCTAATTCAAGGCCAACAATTCACGGTATTTGGGCAACCCCCATTTGGCATCATCACAAACCCTTTCTATTTCATCACAACACTCCCGAATTTGATCAAAAAGTACTTTTACTGTATTACAATATGCCAGCGCCTTTTTCTCGGCGTTTTCAATATTATTGGCTGCTGCACGTTCGGCAGTCATTTTTTTATCTAATTCAAATACCGTGTTGATCTGGGTAGCCAAAAATTCAATGATTTCGATTTGTGACTTACACAAGGCCTTCTTAATTCCTATCGACAACATTGCCTGCACATTGTCTGATAAAGTTTTTTGATAATTTACGGCAGAAGGGATGACATAACTGCTTACCAAATCGTTCAATACACGTCCTTCAATTTGCAAACGCAAAACATAGGTTTCAAAACGAATCTCCGTACGTGCTTCCAATTCACGGTGCGAAAAAATACTGTTTTTTACAAATAATTCTATCGATGGTTTGCTGAGATAGGCTTTCAAGGCTTCTGGGGTTGTAGTGATATTGCTTAGACCCCGCTTTTTGGCTTCTTTTTTCCATTCCTCACCATATCCATTGCCACCAAATAGAATTCGCTTGCTATCGAATATATATTGTCTTAGAATACTTTTCATTGCCTCCTGGGCATTGATCGAAGGAGTAGCTTTCAAGGCTTTTTCAATCTCTATTTTGAAATTCTTCAATTGATTGGCAACGATTGTATTGAGAACGACCATTGAACTTGAGCAATTATCAGAGCTACCCACAGCCCTGAATTCGAATTTATTGCCAGTAAATGCAAAAGGCGATGTTCGGTTTCGATCGGTATTGTCAAATAAAATGGCCGCAATATTGGGCACGTTAATCGGCGAGGAAGCATCCGTCTTTTTACCTGCTTTGGCATTGATTTCAAAATCATTCAATACTTTTTCGAGCGCCTGTCCAACAAAAACACTCATAATTGCTGGGGGAGCCTCGTTGGCGCCCAAACGGTGATCGTTGCCAGCAGTTGCAATACTGGCCCTGAGCAAATCGCGGTGATCGTGCACTGCTTTGATGATATTGATAAAAAATGCGAGGAATTGAAGATTTTTTTCAGGATTGTTTCCCGGAGATAGTAAATTAATGCCCGTATCGGTAATGATACTCCAATTGTTGTGTTTTCCACTGCCATTGATCCCCTTGAAAGGCTTTTCATGAAGAAGAACCTTGAGATCATGGTCATGTGCCACGCTCTCCATCAAATCCATAAGCAAAGAATTATGGTCTACGGCCAAATTCATATCCTCAAATTGAGGAGCGCACTCAAACTGTCCTGGAGCCACTTCATTGTGGCGTGTTCTTAAGGGTATTCCCAAAAGATGGGCACGCTCTTCGAAGTCGGCCATAAATCCCAATACACGGATTGGTATGCTACCAAAATAATGGTCTTCCAATTGCTGCCCTTTTGCCGGACTATTTCCAATAAGCGTTCTACCGGCAAACATTAAGTCAGGTCGACCCTTGAATTGTTGTGCATCCACCAAAAAATATTCTTGTTCTATGCCCAATGAAATACTACAAGCCTGAACCTTTTTATCAAAATAATGACAAATATCTAGGGTGGTTTGCTTTAAAAAAGCCACGGATTTTAACAAGGGCGCTTTGTAATCTAAGGCTTCGCCAGTGTATGAAATAAAAATTGTTGGAATACACAATGTTTTGGCACCAGATTTTGACATAATAAAAGCGGGTGAACTGGGATCCCACGCCGTATAACCCCGGGCTTCAAACGTATTGCGTATGCCTCCACTTGGAAATGAACTTGCGTCAGGTTCTTGTTGGGCCAAGGATTTTCCATTGAATTTTTCAATTCCCGTATCAATGCCTGTTGGTTCAAAAAATGAATCGTGTTTTTCGGCAGTGGTTCCACGTAAGGGCTGAAACCAGTGGGTATAGTGTGTAGCTCCCAACCCCAAAGCCCATTCTTGCATGCCTTTGGCTACCTCGTTGGCAGTGTCCTTGTCTATAAGTTGTCCATGACCTACCGCATTTGTGATTGCATTTTGACATGTTTTGTTCAAATATTTAGCTTGTGCCTTGGGGCCAAACACCCTGTCTGCGAAATAAGAACTGATTGCATTATACCCGATAGAATCGTCGGATAAAACTGCTGTTTTGGTTTTTTGGGTCATTGTTCTGAATGGTCTGATAGGGTATTGTGCAATTGCGATACAAATGTCATGCTTTTAAAATTGTAATCTCTGTGAAACAAAATCTTAATTTCACCCATTTGCCAACATCTGAATCCTTTAACCTACCGAACTTCCCCTTTTATTAACAATCTGAACACAATATTGAATTCTGGTACCGAAAGCATCAATTTTCTAATTAATTTTGATGCATAATTCACACCATGAGTCAACCCAATATAAGCAAGATTTCTGGCGCAGGTCTATTGATCACACTCGGCGTAATTTTTGGTGATATCGGTACTTCCCCGCTATACGTGATGAGCACACTCATTGGCAAAGAAACAATTAGCCGAGAGCTTGTTTTGGGTGGATTAAGTGCTGTATTTTGGACCCTGACAATCGTAACCACAATTAAATACATATTGTTGGTTCTTCGCGCAGACAACAAGGGCGAGGGCGGTATATTTTCGCTCTATAATCTGTTAAAACGACGCTATCCGAATTTAATTATTGGAGCGGTAATTGGGGGAGCGATGCTCATGGCCGACGGAATTATTACCCCTCCACTGTCTGTTTCTTCTGCGGTAGAAGGATTAAGATTGCTGGAATACAATACATTTGGCGTTGATTGGAAACACATTGACACCACGCCCATCGTTATCACAATATTGGTTGCATTATTCCTCATGCAAAGGGCGGGTACAAGCTTTGTAGGAAAATCATTTGGCCCCATTATGCTTGTTTGGTTTATTCTGTTGACGGTTTTGGGTGGATCAGCAATTATCCAACATCCAGAAGTATTGCAAGCGATATCTCCCCACCACGCAATTAATTTATTGCTAAACGACGAACACGACTTTTTCATCATTTTAGGGGCAGTTTTTTTGTGCACCACAGGAGCAGAAGCGCTATACAGCGATATGGGACATTGTGGTAGAAAAAATATTCGAATCTCTTGGGCCTTTGTAAAAGTTGCATTGCTGGTAAATTACTATGGTCAGGGAGCGTGGCTATTGTCTCTGGAGGGACAACCTTTAAAAGAACAAAGGCCCTTTTATGCATTGATGCCCGATTGGTTTTTACCGGTGGGTATAGTGATTGCCTCAATTGCAACAATTATAGCGAGTCAGGCCTTGATTACCGGTGCCTTCACATTGGTTTCAGAGGCAATTCGCCTGCATCTTTTCCCTAAATTTACAGTCAAATACCCCAGCGATGTAAAGGGACAAATTTACATTCCCTTTATCAATACCGTATTGCTGATAGGTTGTATCAGTGTGGTCCTTATTTTCAGAGAATCAGATAAAATGCAAGCAGCCTATGGCCTGGCAATTACATTGGACATGATTATGACAAGTATCTTGTTGTATTATTTCCTAAAAATCAGAAAATACAATCTGTTTTTTTTGTCATCCGTTATACTCATTTTCATTTCTATAGAAGGAACCTTCTTAATTGCCAATTTGTCTAAATTTGGTGAAGGGGGTTGGTTCACCCTTCTAATTGGTGCAATTTATGTTATTGTGATGTATTCAACACTGAAGGGAGGGGAAATTAAAGGTTCTGCCATTAGAAGTGAAAAATTGACATTATACCGAGACAAACTTCGGTCTTTGAGTCGCGACACAACCCTGTCCAAGTATGCCACCCATTTGATTTATTTAGACAAAGCAAAATCGATTCACGAGGTCGAATCACCAATTATATATAGCATTCTCCACAAAAGACCCAAACGTGCCGACTTTTATTGGTTTATTAATATTGAAATAACTGATGAACCCCATACACTGGAGTACCGAATCAATACCATCGAAAAAAATGATATTTACAAAATTCAATTCCGATTAGGATTTCGCGTTGAACAAAAAATAAGCGTTTATCTCCGCAATGTAATCAAAGAAATGGTCGAAGCAAAAGAAATTGATTTAGACCAACACTACCATGCTTTTATTGATAAAAAATCGATTGGTGACTTCCGTTTTGTATTGGTAGATGAAGAAATGAGCAATGAAAATAATTTATCCATACTGCAGTTTGCTGTAATGAAAATATACAATGTCCTTCGAATTTTCGCAGGCAGACCCGAAAAATGGTTTGGCCTTGATGGCTCATCTGTGAACAAAGAAATGATTCCCATTTTGGTATCTTCCAAAAATACCTATGAAATAAAACGCATCCGATGAGGTCAATGATTATCGGATTGTCTTGTTGCCTTCTGTTACATTCTTTTGCACAAAATAATCAAGCCATCACCCCAATCCCTATAAAAGTATCAGAAACGGATTTGTTGTTACCTGGCCATTCTGATCGCCTCGATACCACAAAATCAACTCCCTTCTATTCTCTCGACCAAATATTTAACGACCCCACGCTGTATCCACTTCCACCAAAATTTGAACAATTTTCTCCCGATGGCAAGCATTTTATTAAACTAAATCACATTGGAGAAAATTGGTACCTATTTTCTCAACATATCGAAACTTTAGACTCTGTTGCTTTGGTATTTGATTCGCGTTGGTTCGATACGATACCCATTTTAGGACAATATGAACTCAGTAGCGATGGACGATTTCTGATCGGACAATATGAAATGGAAAAGGTGTTTAGGCATAGCTTTACCTCTCGCTGTTATGTAGTAGACCTTAACAGAAAAAAAATTACATACATCCCCGGACGTATCCGCTACCCTAGCCTCTCCAAAAACAATTCAAGATTGGCTTATGTAAAAGAAAATAATGTTTTCATTCTAGATTTATCGACCGAAAAGGAGATTCAAATTACCACGGATGGAATTATAAACCAAACCATCAACGGAGCTGTAGATTGGGTCTATGAAGAAGAGTTCTCGATGAGCAATGGATTGGATTGGAGCCCCTCTGGAAATTTTTTGGCATTTTACCATTTTGATGAAAGTAAAGTAAAAAAATTCTCTATGGACTTGTTTCCCAGTGGTGAATTATACCCCAAACAAGAACAATGGAAATATCCAAAAGCCGGGGAAGACAATGCAAGGGTAGATGTTCTCATATACAATACCGCCACCGGAAAAACCATCACGGCAAATACCAATAGTGAGAAAGACCAATATTTACCCAGAATCAAGTGGAGCCAAACGGACGAATCCTTGTCTATCCAACGATTAAACCGTTGGCAAAATCATTGGGAATTGCTGTTTTGCGAACCAAGTACAGGAAAATGTGCGTTGATAATCGAGGAAAAAGACTCTGCCTATGTAGAGATCACCGACAACCTATTATTTCTAAAAAATAGCACCTCATTTGTGTATACAAGCGAAAAATCGGGGTACAATCATTTATACTTATTCGACTATAAAAAGAAAAAAGAGTGGGCCATCACCAAAGGAAATTGGGAGGTGATTGCACTGCTGGGATATGCCTCAGGCGACAACCTCTTAGTTTATTCTGGAACGGAACAGTCTACCGTCGAAGACCATATATATACTGTTCGTCCAGATGGAAAAGAAAAAACCCAAATCAGCACCCAAGGATTTAATTATTCTGTCAGCTTGGCACCAGAAGGACTTTACTATTCTGAGAGTAGAAGCACCTTGAGCAATCAACCGCAAATGCAACACCGTATCAAAAAGTTGGGTTGCAATTGGGTTCGGGACCTTGAATTGAATGCCATTTGGAGTCAAAAAATGGCTGCCTTCAATTTGGGTGTCGTAGAATTTCAATCAATTAATAGCGATAGCATTTCAACATCATTAATAGATAAGGACAACCCCAAAAAAGTTGTTCCCCTCAATGCATGGATTATGAATCCCCCCCATTTTAATCCCAGTGAAAAATACCCGGTTCTATTGTATGTTTATGGTGGTCCCGGAATCAATACCGTCCGGAACCAATATGGAGGCCGCAATTTTTTATGGCACCAGTATCTGGCCTCTAAGGGATATATTGTGGTAAGCGTAGACAATCGTGGCACTGGACGAAGGGGTTCTGCATTTAAGAAATCAACCTATTTACAGCTGGGTAAATTAGAAACCCTTGACCATACTTCGGTTGCAAAACAATTGGGTATGCGTCCCTGGGTTGATGCAAACAGAATTGGAATTTGGGGATGGAGTTTTGGAGGATATATGAGCAGTTTGGCCATTGCCAAAAGTAGCAATGTGTTTTCTACCGCCATCGCTGTTGCTCCGGTTACCCACTGGAAATTTTACGACAATATTTATACCGAACGTTTCTTGCGCAAACCCTCAGAAAACCCCAGTGGCTACGAATCTAATTCCCCCCTAAATTTTACAAACGGGATAAAAGGAAACTATCTGCTTATTCATGGCACAGCCGATGACAATGTTCATTGGCAAAATTCAGCAGCAATGATAAATGCAATGATAAAATCGGGGGTTTCTTATGATAGCGAAGTTTACCCCAATCGCAACCATGGCATTGGCGACAGGGCTGCTAGTATCCATCTGTACAAAAGAATGACACGCTTTATCATAGAAAAACTTTAACAATAATCTTTACCACCTGCCCCACATTCAAGATACAATATAATTACTTACACCAAATGAAACTCAATATCAAAAATACCGCTCCCACATTTTGCGCAAACAATCAAAACGGGAAACCCATTTCATTGGATCATTTCAAAGGCAAAAAATTGGTGCTATATTTTTATCCGAAAGATGATACCCCCGGTTGCACGGCAGAGGCTTGTAGTATTCGTGATCATTATACAACCATGATTGCCAAAGGATATGCTGTGCTTGGCGTAAGCCCGGATACCGAAGCAAAACACCAAAAATTCATTGCCAAATACAATTTACCATTCGATTTATTGGCAGATACCAACAATTCCATCGCATTGGCATATGGTGTTTGGGTTGAGAAAAGTATGTACGGTAAAACCTATATGGGTATTGCGCGTACGACATTTATCATTGATGAAAATGGCCTATTACTCGATATATTTACGAAGGTGAACACCAAAAATCATGCCTTGCAAATTTTAGGATTACCTTTGCAACATGAGTGATTCCAAGAAATCTATTGGCATTATTGGAAGTGGCAGTTGGGCCACTGCTTTGGTTAAGATGATTTCTGATACCCAGGAACCCGTAAATTGGTGGATCCGGAATCCTGAAAAAGCAGCATATATTGCATCGCATCACCACAATCCAGATTATCTTTCGGGGGTAGAAATTCATCCGGAAAAAGTGGGTATACTCACAGATTTACAGGAAATCCTTGATACGTCAGACATTATTTTTCTTGCAATTCCATCGGCTTTTCTCCACCAATGTCTTTCGGAGGTGGTACTTCCAAAAGACCGCATCTATGTTTCGGCCATCAAAGGCATTGAACCCTTTAGCAATAAAGTTATTGCCCGCTATTTAGAAAGCCAGCACGGAATTAGTACCGAACAAATCGCCATTGTATCGGGTCCGTGTCATGCAGAAGAAGTTGCGGCCGAAAAATTAAGTTATCTGACAATTGCTTCAACCCCTTTATCCCTTGCGGAAACGCTGAAAAAAATTCTGCAAGGACCATTTATTAAAGTTAGCTGCAGCAATGACCCTATCGGTGTGGAATACGCTGCGGTGATGAAAAATATTTATGCCATTGGAGCAGGCATTTCCCACGGATTGGGTTATGGCGACAATTTTTTGGCGCTTTACACTTCCAGTGCAATTCGTGAAATGAATGTTTTCTTGCATGCTGTCGAACCTGCAGAACGCGAAATAAACGAGGCGGCTTATTTGGGCGATTTACTGGTAACTTGCTATTCTCAATATAGTAGAAACCGAATGTTTGGGAATATGCTTGGGAAAGGTTACAGTGTAAGCGCTGCCCAACTCGAAATGAACATGGTAGCCGAGGGCTATTATGCAGCCAATTTGGTCCACAAAAAATTTACAGTACTCAATGTAACAATGCCCATTGCCAGCGCGATATATAAAATTATTTATGAAAAAGCCAGTGCCAAAAAAACCTTTCAAGAATTGAGTAATACGCAACTTCATTGATAAAATGAAATTAAAATATCCTTAAGGAATAACAACAAAAAATATAATAGATACTAAAGATGGGATTCAAAATTTATACAAGGGCAGGTGATGAAGGTAAAACGGGATTAATTGGGGGCGAAAGGGTGTTCAAAAATCATGTTCGGGTTGAAAGTTATGGTACAGTAGACGAATTAAACAGCCATATTGGAATGATTCGTTGTTTTGTCAAAGGCGAGAAAGAAGAAATACTCTTGTCAGAGGTTCAAAATGATTTGTTTACCGTGGGTTCGTTCTTGGCTTCAAGCCCAGGGACAAACTTCACTTTGCCAGAATTGGGTGAAGAAAAAATACTGAAATTAGAATCTGAAATAGACAGACTTACCCTAGAATTACCCGAATTAAAGCATTTCATATTGCCGGGCGCTTCCTTGCAGGGGTCCCAGGCTCATATTGCTCGTTGCGTATGCAGACGCGCCGAAAGACTGGTTGTTTCTCTTTCTGAAATTGAAATTGTTCCTAAATTTGTCGTAAAATACTTAAACCGCTTAAGCGATTACCTGTTTACACTGGCTCGATTTTTAGACCACAAAAATGGGGGTATTGAAATTATCTGGAAACCTGAAAAACCCGTATAATCACATTTTACGATTTCCCACCCACACAAACCTTCTGTTTATGAATTGTGCATCAGTAAAAGTTGCATTTCCACTGGGATTTCCCCCTGTAACGTGAAAATCACTGAACGCTGCATGTTGGGTTACAAAAGCTGCACCTGTAAAATTAAAACTCACTGGCGTAAACACCTTGTTCATGGTAGATTCTACTTGGTTCATATAAGCCACATCATTGCTATAACACAAGCATGTAATGGCACCCAAACTTTGGGCAGATTCAGAGGCTAAAGACAAGCTATGCGATGCATCAAGTGTTTTGATTACAAATAAAATTGGACCAAAATGCTCGTGTCTCCAGGTTGTGACATCGTCTGCTTCAACCGCAATAACGACCGGTGAAGCCGTCCGCGCATCCGCAAATTCTAGATTGGGTACAGGCATCGACTGCAATGCTAAACGCCTGCCCAAGGAAACATCTTTAATGCGTTTATCGGTTGCATCATTTTGAATTGCACCCAAAACACCAGAACCCATTTTGGGGTTTTCAACCAAATTTTGAATGGCATTTGCAATGCCTGAAACTACTGTGTCATAAGACATATTACCGTCAGGAGTCTGAATGCCCGTTGCAGGAACAAAAATATTTTGTGGGGCTGTACACAACTGCCCACTATAAAGAGATGCAGAAAAAGCAATATTTGAAAATACAGCAGCAGCATCAGAAATACTTTCAATAATCACGGAATTAACACCTGCTTTTTCGGTAAATACTGTTTTGCCCGGGAGAGATTCAATATACTCACCAAATGCAGAACCCCCGGTATAATCGATTAGTTTAACAGCATTGTGTTCCGCCAATTCTTTAGCAATGGGATTTGCCAGCGTATCAACACCCAGTTGAACCACTGAAGCAGGTAAACCAGCTGCCACAAGGGCCTTTTGCATCTCAGCAACAACAATGGCAATGGGCAATACACTCTTTGGATGGGGTTTAACGATACCCACATTACCCGTCATCAAACTTCCAAACAAGCCTGGTAGCGTATTCCAAGTTGGGAAAGTTGAACAACCAATCACCAACGCCACACCCTTTGGAATCGCCTTGTAATTTTTCTGCAATGCAAGATCAAACTTACCCATATTCTTAACCCAATTGATATCAGAAGGAAAGCGAGTTAATTCTTTATACGCCATCGCCAACACTTCCAAAGCACGGTCATTGGCATGGGGACCACTGGCTTGAAATCCCATCATAAAACCTTGGCCAGTGGTATGCATGGTAGCATACGCAATTTCAAAAAAACGATTTGCCACGCTATCAAGTGCATTTATCAAAATTGTAGCACGCAAATCTATCGAGGTTGAAGACCAAATTTTTTGTGCCAATTCAGCATTCTGAATAAGGGTATTAGGGGAAAAAGCAGGGTATTTAATTCCCAATCCTGTCATAAAATAGGGGCTGATTTCCTCTCCAATCCATCCTTCACTGCCATGGGTCTGAAGGCCGACAAAATTTTGTGTTAACAATGACTGAAAAGCCAGTAGTCCAGATTGCATTCCATCTTCGGCATACGCCCTGGGAGATTCTGGCCAAGCCGAATAAAACAATCTGCTTTCTTGGGCTGCATAAGCAAGTTGTAATCTTTCTTTTATTGTAGGATTCATCGTATATTCTCTATAAGTGATATCAAAAGGGATGCGTGTTGGTAAAATTATTCTTTATGCCTGCCCTGTGGGACCTCCAAAACCAAGAGGCAGCATATTGTGGGGCATTATACCCTCTTCAATGGGAATTTCACCAAAATTATCTTCATATCTACTCAAATTGTCTCCCAATGCCATAATCAAACGCTTGGCATGTTGGGGCGCTAAGATGATGCGACTTTTCACTTTTCCTTTTGGAATTCCTGGCATCATTCGCACGAAATCGATAACAAATTCTGTTTGCGAATGGGTAATAATGGCGAAATTGCTATAAATCCCCTCGGCAATTTCCTCAGATAATTCGATATCTAAAGCGGGTGATTGTTCTTGATTGTCTTCCATAGTCATCTACAAAATTAATAGCGAAGAGGCAGTTTCTAACAACATTGAGCTATTTAACCCTAAATTAGCATCCTATACTGTAAAAAAGAAACTGATTTTGCTTGTAGCCACTTGATTTATTGGCAAAATGCAAGCTATATCATTTTAACCACAAATACGACCAGTCAGATTACAAATCAGTAAATAAACGAACAATCGTGAATAGGCTTAAGAACGTTTGAGGTTTCCGTATTGGAATTGGGCTGTAAATTTTAATTTCATTAATAAATGCGGCAACAATTGAAATATGCCGTTCAAATGCCATAATACCCCGGGGATTTTTGTATGTGACTACTATTTTGAGATTGTAGGAATCAACAATCGGTATTTATTTCACACAAATCACTGAGATCTCAAGCAAAGCATCTTTCGGAAGTCGACTCACTTGAACCGTTTCTCGGGCAGGGTATTTACCTTCGGAAAAAAATCCACCATAGATTGCATTGACCTTGGGGAAGTCGTTCATGTCTTTGAGAAAAATAGTCGATTTTACCACATTGTCCCATGACAGCCCAGAAGCTACTAATAATGCCTGAATGTTTTGCATCACGCGTTGGGATTGGATATCAATATCCGTTTCACTGTCAAAATTTCCGGTAGCGGGATTCAGCCCAACTTGACCAGAAAAATAATAGGTATCCCCCACACGTATAGCTTGACTATAGGGGCCGATCGGGTTAGGAGCATTTTCGGTGTAAATGATTTCTCGCATGTTGTTGTGGTTTGATGTAATTTTGTGACTGCATGAAAATAGGAATATTGGCAAGCCCCACCAAACGAATCGCCTGGGAAAACAAAAAAAAACACGCCACTTCATATTCATGGGTGCAAGATAGTGAAGTCCACGACGAATATGACGTATTTGTAGACCTGGATTCAGACGACCACATCCATCGGTTAAACACATACACTCAGAATACCCATACAATTTTTATTCTTAGTGCAGTAAAATATAGCATTGAAGGCGCCTTAAATGCACTTCATCTTAAGAATATAATACACTTTCGGGCCCTCGGAATCAATGCACTCCCTACCCTTTTAGAGCGGAATGTAATGGAGTATAGCAATCCATTCAATCTCAGCCCAGAAATCGTAGAAACAATTGCCTTGGCGCTGGGTTATGAAACCATTACGCTTGTAAATAGCAGAGTAGGAATGGTTAGTCCACGCATTATCTGTATGATTATCAATGAAGCTTATTATACTGTTCAAGAACAGACAGCCCATAAATCTGATATAGACCAAGCCATGATATTAGGGACAAATTATCCAAAAGGTCCTTTCGAATGGTGCAATCAGATTGGCATAAAAGAAGTTTATGAAGTACTGGAATCTCTGTATCAGGATACCCACGACAGTCGATATAAAATTTGCCCACTGTTAAAGCAAGAATACCTGAAATACCATACATAACTATCCGACACACCGATTTGGTCCAATAATCAAATTGCTGTTTGAACGCTTGTGATTGGAATGGCTGTCCCATCTCATTCAAACAATAATAATTATAATAAATTCAATGTATACTTATTACATTGTTTTTCTTGGTTAAACAGTCTCCCGCATTTTTTTGGCTTGAACCTACGAATAAAATTGCATCCATAAATGCAAGTACAAAAAAAGACCGCCCAAATGAGCGGTCTTTTTTTGAAATGAACCTTAACCCTTAATATAAATATCTCGTGGTTATCAGATCACCTATTATTTCTGCACAGTGATTTTGCGGGTAACTTGATTGTTTCCAGAAGTTACTTGAACCAAGTAAATTCCGTTACTCAATTCACCAGCATTTAAAATCATAACGCCTTGATTGGCAGAAGTGGTAGAATAAACAACTTTACCGGTTATACTCATCACATTGACTGTAATGTTTGCACCGAAAGTTTCACTTGTAGCTACTTTAATCTCACCAGCAGTTGGGTTTGGATAAACCGCAACGCCAACTTCTAACAAATCTTTTGTAGCAGCACGGTTCATTACAATTTTCTTCATTTTGGTACATTCGCAACCTGTTTGACGAACTATTGCCTTCATGGTTACAGTGTACTCACCGTCACTTTGCAAATCGTAATTAACTGCAGCTGTTAAATCCTTGCTCTTAAGCGTTCCGCCACCAGCAAAAACCCAAGTATAATCAACGTTGTTTTGACCACCAGCAACACCACTTGAGTTCACAGGCTCAACCTTAACACCGAAGAAACTATATCCATAATCGGGAGTTGCTTTGAAATCACAAGTACGGGGTGATTCGTTTACTGTTACCCTTTGCGTAATTGAGTCAGAACAACCATCCACGATGTAAGCATACAAGGTTACATTATAACTTGTAGTTTGGATAATGTTGTACAACTTAGAGGGGTCACTATTGGTTGAATAGGTGTTGTCTCCGAAATCCCACTTGTAAGAAATTTCACCTTGTGGCCATGATGTAGCATTTTCAAATACAACTTGGTCACCCGCACAAACATCCTTGGCTGAGAAATTTGTCTTCGGTTGGGTTGCCACTGATATGTCCTTGGCAATTTCATCCATACAACCATTGTCTAAGGTGATTTTCAGAGTGATTTTTTTGGGCCCTAAGCTTGTCCATGAGTGAGTGGGGGATTTTGTTTTACTGGAAGTACCATCACCAAAATTCCACAAATAGTTCGCAACTGCACCAGAAACATCAGGAGTGGTGTTTGTGAAAACAGTTGGTGTCAAAGAACAGGCAGGCGAATTTGTGAACGCAACTTTAGGTGATTCACGAACCTCAATTTGTTTAGTTATTGAATCTGTACAACCAAATTCGGAAGTAACAACCAATTTAACCTGTTTTTTACCATGTTTAGAGAATTTGTAGATTGGACTCTCATCGGTACTAACGCTTCCATTATCATCAAAATTCCATAAATTTCCAATCAATCCTGCACCAATTGAAGAAGTATTAGCGAACGAAAATATGTTATTGTCACATACTCCACTCTTCAACGAATACATGGCAACAGGTTTTTCAAACTGATACACCTTTGTAGTATACTTGGAGATACAACCATTAAGATCGGCACTTAAAGAAACGAAATAAGTTCCTGCTTTTGGATATTTAACTTTTGCATCAGTGGTAGTAGCAGTTGTTCCATTTCCAAAGTCCCATTTAAACTTGGCATTCATTGGATCAGTTTTGTTTGTAAATACCAAATTATTACCTAAACATGCATTGACTTTATCAAATGCAACTGTAGGGATAGCAAACACTTCTACATCATAGGATTTAGAAAAAATAAAATTGTTGGGAAGTGTTTTGGAAGTCAATAAAACTTTGTATTTACCTGCCTTTGGGAATCTAAAGATAGGCTCTGGAGCATTGGATGTATCGGCTTTGCTTCCTGTTCCAAAATCCCAGAAAAAATCCATAGAACCAGATTGAACCTTAGAGGTATTCGCAAAGAGAACATCATCTCCATTACAAATTTTCGATGGGTAAGTGAAATCAGTTTTAATGGATGGGTTAATCAACACTTTACGCTTGATGAAAGTATCACAACCATTATTGTTATCGGTTACTTTTAAAACCAGCGTCAACATACTATCCTCCATTGTTTGATCAGAAGTTTTGAATTGTACTTCTAAATTGGTGGTTCCAGAAGGTGCTGTCAGTGTTGCTCCAGAAACCGTTTTACCAGAAGCTGTGTATGCCTGAACTGTTGCATACCAATTGTTAGGAGAGGCAGAACCGTAAGAACTGTTACTGTATACGCGGGGAGCACGCACATCATAAATAACGGGTATATCTAGTACTGTAATGTCATAGGGACGACTTGTTTGATAAATAGCCGTGTTTGGAGTACTGGTTTTGGTTGAAAACTCATAAAAACCTCCTCCGGGTGCTGGTTCCACAGTCGTAGTGTAGGATAATGTATCATTTGAGGTTTTATCATCTGGAATATCTATGTAAATTTTGATATCAGTTTTACCGGAAATAGACAATACAATCGGTGTTGTAAAATCAACTTTAACTGTTGAACCAGACAAAATTTTGTCTTTAACCAATTGACGGGTAACTTTTCCATTTATAGAATACGCTACATAAAAGTCGTAAATAGTATCTACAAAATTATTTTTGATATAGATATTTGAAGAAGCTGCTTCATGACCAGCGCAAACAGATTTTGCTATAGAAAAGTCAGATTTAACGGCTTCGGCATCCAACATATTTTCTCTTGAACCACGATCAGATTTAGTTACATTTCTAACTCCAGAGAGTTGATCTAATCTAGTAGCACTATCCTTGGGGTCAACATTGTTTTGTGTTTCAAAACAATCAGATCTCCAATCGTCCGTGCCAGCAGTAATATCTTTCCAATTGGGATTTACATAATTATTACCTGGTCCATTGTTATTAGCACCCCTCCAATCGCCGTATGTATTGTAACCAGTTGTTCCATAACACCAATATTGATTGGGAGATGACACCCAAAAAGTATTGTTTTTGCATGATTTTATATTCGATGCTGGGGAAGAATAGTAATAACAACCATACACATAATAGGGTGTAGTAAAGTCACAAATATTGCCGTTTAACCGAGAGAGTGATGCATAATCTTGAACCACCATTCCGTATGCAAAATGATAATTGTACCCATTGGATGGAACTTTATAATGAATCGTGTTTTGAAGCCACTCTACTTGATAGCCAGATTGGTAGCTGTAGGTATAAACATTGTAATTGCCATACCAGGCCAAATTATCGGCTACGATATTTGATTTAACACTATAGT
The DNA here is from genome assembly GCA_005798825.1 of Bacteroidota bacterium. GTDB lineage: Bacteria > Bacteroidota > Bacteroidia > NS11-12g > UBA955 > UBA955. The sequence continues at coordinate 8,239 of SYIL01000008.1, read as the reverse complement.
TTCCCAAATAGTAAAACATAAGCCCATATAAGTATCCTTGGCTTGTTGATGAATTGTTACGCAACATTCTATTGCGCTCAAAGTTATAATTACCGTACCAAACTTGCATCCCGTACATGTAATAGCTAAAATAATTGTCTACGAAAACATTGTCATTAACTGAATTTCTTGAGCGGCTTCTGGATGCTATGTTGAAAAGATACATGTGATATAAAAATGCAGTAGTACCTTCTCCAATCCTACAATTTTTAACTGTATTGCCAATTAAATCTGCATCATTACCTCGCTGTACATAAAACATGTATACATTACCGCCATTGGAGCGGAAATTGTCTATAGTATTTTTATTCATATCTATAACGTCGTTGTACATAGCGTAGAAACAATAACTTGTAGTGTACGACATAATATTTTTATAAATATTACCTTGGACAATTACTGGAAGTGTGGTTGTCCCATAATTGTAATTGAAGAGTGCACCATAAAATTGATTTATATAATTGGTAGTTGAACTACTCCCAGCACCTGAATAAGGCAAATCATGAAAATTATTGTCTTTGAGTGAAGTAGAACGCGATTTTCCATAGGTATAAGTGCTATAGCTCCCATAAAATAATGTTGAAATTGGTGAATTCGAGTTTGCATTGGAGCGAGATAAATCATTACTTATAAATTGATTGCCATTGGAGTAATAATTATAAATACCATATTGGTAAAAATTCTGCACTGTATTTTTACTAAATGTATTATTTTCTTCAGTTGAAGAATAAGAAGAAGAATTGCCTATGGCAATCATACCAAATTGAGGACCAGCAGAATTTGTTGCCGTTGTTCTCATTGTATTGTTTGAAATGGTATTGTATGACCCTGGTGTAGATGAGGTAGCAGTCCGAAGAGAAGAACCTCCTCCTCCTCCTGAAATCGCTACATAGTATGTTTCACTGGTCAAAGAAGTCAAAGCCGAGAACTCCAATACACAATTGTCTATGGTATTATAGTCAGAACCACCAGAAATTTTGACACAACCAGAATATGTTCCAGTAGCAGAATTTCTAATTGTTACATTTTTAATTGTTACATAGTCAGCACCGGTAAAACCCAGGGCTGCGTTTGAACCACTATAAGATAAAATTGCATTTGCCCCCCCACGTGAATTTTTACCATCAATTGTGATGGTATTGGTGGATGAAGAACCAGAAATAGCTGCAAAGTTAGTTCCAGTGGAAGTGGTGATATCTGTTTGAACAGCAACACTTACTGCACCGCTGACACCTGATTTAGACAATGCAGAAGCCAAATCGGCCCAATCCGCAAAGTTTGTACCACTTGTGGCCGAGGCCGAATTAAGGGTGTACGACCCACTCAATTGAGCATTGGCTACCCCAGCCAAACCCAATAAAATCAGTAATGCTGTCTGTTTGAAGAAGCGAACTGAATGTTTGATTTTGTAATGTGTATTCATATGGTTTTTATTTTTTATTGCTTATACGCCTCGCAATATACATAACTTTCTTAAAATTACAATGTTTTGGAAATATTTATAAAAAAATGATTGTTTTGCTTCGGATTGGCTTAAAGTTGTTTTGACCAACCATCATTTCAGAAAGCGAAACCAAAAATATAGTATGCCCACAGATGGCCTATCTCAATGAATTTGAGACCTTTAAGCCAATTCTCATCCCATCGAGTGCGGCACTCATAATTCCTCCGGCAAAGCCAGCACCCTCTCCGCATGGATATAAATTTCGAATTTCGGGGTGTTGAAAGGTATCTGAATTTCGGGGTATGCGCACAGGGCTACTGGTGCGACTTTCAACACCAACCAATACGGCATCATTGGTTCGAAAAGCTGGCATTTTTTTTCCAAGAACAATCAATGCTTCACGAATGCGTTTGTGAACTTCACTCGGTAGCACTTCTAAAATTGAACTGCTTACAAGCCCGACAGGATATGAATTGGAGGGTAAGTCAGTACTCATTTTGCCTTGAATAAAATCTTCAAGACGCTGGGCCGGTGCACTAAGACTTCCAGAAACAGCAAATGCCTTTTGTTCCCAAAATTGCTGAAATCGCAATCCACGCAGTGCCTTGGATGCAATAAATGGTTGAAAATCTATATCGTCAACGCCCACCACAAAACCACTATTTGCAAACTTACCATTTCGTTTTGACGGACTCCAGCCATTGACAACAATTTCTCCATGGGCTGTAGCTGCAGGTGCAATGATGCCTCCAGGGCACATGCAAAAAGTAAAAACGCCTTTTCCCGAAATTTGTTCAACCAAGGAATAAGAACTAGGTGGTAAAAATGTGCCCCTTGAATCAGACTTGTATTGTATCTTATCAATGCAAGCTTGTGGATGTTCCACACGCAAGCCAAAAGCAAAGGGTTTGGCTTCAATTGCAATCTGCTCTTGCTGTAATAATTCAAAAATATCTCTGGCAGAATGGCCTGTTGCTAAAACTACCCGCGCGACCTTTTCTTTGTCTCCTGTATTCAGCTGGAGGGCTTCGATGGTGCTTCCCTGTTTGACAAACCCATCCACACGGGTACTGAATCGTATCTCTCCCCCACATTGTAGAATGGTTTCTCTCAAACCCGCTACCAACTGGGGTAATTTATTGGTCCCAATATGGGGATGAGCTTCGTATAATATAGATTGAGGTGCCCCATGTTCGACCAAACACTGCAATACCTTTTGCACCGGACCACGCTTCTTGCTGCGTGTATAAAGTTTGCCATCGGAGTATGTACCTGCACCTCCCTCTCCGAAACAATAATTCGATTCGGGGTGAACGATTTTTTCTTTGATCATAATTGCCAAATCTCTGCGACGATCCTGAACAGACTTCCCACGTTCAAGTATAATAGGTTTGTAACCCAGTTCTATGAGCGCTAGCGCACAGAATAAACCTGCAGGGCCAGCGCCGATAATATGAACTGATTGTGCATGTGAAACAGACTGTAAAAGAAATCCTTTTTGAAACATTGGAATTTCTCCAAAATCATACACATTTGCCGTAATCATAAAAAAAGGTGATTTTCCCCTTGCGTCAAGCGATTTTTTGAGCCATACCACCTGCGGCAGATTGCTATTTAAAGAAGCGTCTACCAACGGATTTTGGGATGCACTCCTAAAAGTATCGAAATTGTCGAATACAGTTTCTTCTGTGGTTTGGGAAGATACCATGCCCGAAATCTTTGATGAAAATCTCGGCCCTCCCATTGCATAAGATGATAACCCAACAGAAAAACCTGCTTCAGCTAAGAATTTTTGGTTGACCCAGTTTCCATCTGCGGCCTCTTCTGGCGAAAATTTCAACTGGATTTGCTTGGGCATCGTACAAAATTACAGTAACTTCTTCTGACGGTGGTAATTTTAATACACCAAGTTTAACTGCTGTTAGTGATTTTACTTTTGCATGTGTATTTTCGCAGTATGAAAGAAGTGGTTGTAAGCGGTATTCGCCCTACTGGAAAATTACATTTGGGCAACTATTTTGGAGCAGTTAAGAATTTCTTGCAATTGCAAGAAGATTTTGACTCCTATTTCTTCATTGCCGACTACCATTCTCTCACTACCCACCCCACCCCAAGCGACTTAATTGGCAGTGGCAAACGTGTTTTGGCCGAATACATTGCCTTGGGATTAGACCCAGAAAAATGCAGTATTTATTTCCAAAGTGATGTACCCGAAACTGCAGAACTTTACCTTTTTTTAACCATGAATGCCTATTTGGGAGAACTAGAACGGGTGAGTTCATTTAAAGAAAAAGCAAGAACCCAACCCAATAATATCAATGCCGGATTGTTAAATTATCCTATCTTAATGACTGCTGATATTTTGCTACACAAGGGGGTTAAAGTTCCTGTTGGCAAAGACCAATCCCAACATTTAGAGATGGCCCGTACATTTGCTAACCGTTTCAATCGCTTATACAATTGTAACTATTTCCCAGAACCCCAGGCATTCTCATTCGATGGCACACTCATCAAAGTACCCGGACTTTCTGGATCGGGCAAAATGAGCAAAAGTTTAGGAGATGCAGACGCCATTTATTTGGATGATGAAGCTACACATTTGGAGAAAAAAATCATGCGTGCAGTAAGTGATAGCGGCGCAATGGGTATAAATGCCCCAAAAAGCCAGGCAGTGCAAAACCTATTTGATTTGATGGCATTGGTGAGTGATCCAGGTGTGATTCTTCAATTCGAAAATGACCACAAGTCGGGAACCATTCGATACGGCGAACTAAAAAAACAATTGGCAGCCGACATGGAAAATTTCGTTGCTCCCTTGCGAGACAAAATTCAAGCTACTCTTGCCAATGAAAAACACTTGAACGAAATTGCAAAATACGGCGCCGAAAAAGCACGCAATAGTGCCAAAAAAACCTTGAGAGAGGTTCGTGAAATAATTGGTTTTCGTTCAAATTAAAGATAAATTGCACCCATGCTCGATGTTTCCTTGGTAATACCGCTCTTCAATGAGGCAGAATCTCTGCCCGAATTACATGCATGGATTGTCAGAGTTTGCAAAGAATCCCGTATTTCTTACGAAATTTTATTGCTTGACGATGGAAGTACCGATGGCTCTTGGGATGTAATACAATCTCTTAAAAAACAAGACAGCGCGGTCAGGGGTTTTCGATTTCGCAGCAATTATGGAAAAAGCGCAGCGTTAAATGTTGGCTTTGCCGAATCTCGTGGCGAAGTTGTTATTACAATGGATGCAGATTTACAAGATTCACCCGACGAAATACCTTCGCTTCGCAGCATGATATTGGAAGGGGATTATCAGGTCGTGAGTGGTTGGAAAAAAAAGCGCTACGATCCATTAACCAAAACAATCCCCACCAAAGTGTTTAACTGGGCTACACGAAAAATAAGCCATCTGTCGCTCCACGATTTTAATTGTGGACTCAAAGCCTACCATTGCCAAGTTGTGAAAAATATTGAAGTCTATGGTGAAATGCACCGCTATATCCCTGTTATTGCCAACTGGGCAGGGTTTACCCGAATTGGTGAAAAAGTGGTTACACACAGTGCCCGAAAATACGGTACTACCAAATTTGGAATGAACCGATTTATAAATGGATTTTTGGATTTGCTGAGCCTTTATTTCATGTCAAAATTTGGCAAAAAACCCATGCATTTTTTTGGATTGATGGGGTCACTCAATTTTTTAATCGGTGCAATAATGGCATGCTGGATTATTGGGGAAAAACTCATCTGTGTTGTAAAAAATATTAAGGCACCCCTGGTTACAGATTCCCCAATTTTTTATATTGGTTTGGTTGCGATGGTCATTGGAACACAACTTTTCCTTGCGGGTTTTATCGGTGAATTGGTAAGTCGATCTAACCCCGAACGAAACAACTACAATATTAAGGAAAAGACCGATTAATGCAATTTCAGGGCAAACACATCGTGATCGTTGGCCCTGCCTATCCTCTTCGAGGCGGATTGGCAAGCTATAACGAACGGCTGGCCTTAGAATTAATGCAAAATAACCGGATTACTTTACTCACTTTCTCCTTGCAATATCCACAATTTCTCTTTCCCGGAGAATCGCAGTTGAGTGCTGATGCAAAACCCGAAAATTTAACCATTGACATAGCCCTGAATTCCATCAATCCCCTCAATTGGATCTCTACTGGATTAAAATACAAACGTTTGAAACCCGATTTGATCATTTTTAGGTACTGGATGCCTTTTTTTGGCCCGTGCTTTGGTACACTTGCCCGCATAATAAAGCGCAATAAACAAACACACATCATTGCCATCACAGATAATATTATTCCACACGAACCCCGATTTTTTGACAAACTATTTTCGCGGTATTTCTTGTCTATTTTGGACGGCGCCCTTGCCATGAGCAAAAAAGTATTGGACGACCTGCACAATTTTCCCCTCAGAAAACCCTTGCCAAAAATGATTTACCATGCGCACCCATTATACGATAACTTTGGCAGTGGTGTGAACAGAATTGAAGCTTGTTCTAGATTACAATTGGACGCAAATAAGCGATATGTGTTATTTTTTGGCTTTATCAGACATTATAAGGGATTGGATTTGATGTTGCATGCGATGGCCTTATTGCCCAAATATCTGGATGATGTGGTATTAATTGTAGCCGGAGAATTTTACGAAGACAGTAAACCCTACCTCTCCATCATTTCAGAAAAAAAATTGGAGTCTCGTGTTGAACTTCGAACGCATTTTATTCCCAATTCAGAGGTAAATCTTTATTTCTCTGTTGCAGACTTGGTGGCACAACCCTACCGCAATGCAACTCAAAGTGGCGTATCACAAATTGCCTATCATTTTGAACTTCCGATGATTATTACAAATGTTGGTGGATTGTCTGAACTTGTTCCCCATGGCCAAGCCGGTTTGGTTTGCGAAGCGAATGCAGAAGCATTATCACTGGCGCTCACTGAAATTTACAAACCCGGATTATTAACCCATATCCGCACCCAATTGGCCACTCTCAAACAACAATTCTCCTGGGTTTCCCTGGGTAAGGCATTGGAGTCTATTTCGGAGAAGTGATGGAACATTCAAATATTCTTCATGCGATACTGTCAAAATCCTATCTTTGTAATCTTAATAACAGAGAGGTGTCCGAGTGGTTGAAGGAGCCCGCTTGGAAAGCGTGTATATGCCAAAAGTGTATCGAGGGTTCGAATCCCTTCCTCTCTGCAACCCAATGCCCCGAATCGGGGCATTTTTTGTTTAACGAATCTGTTCGCGCAGCGTACAAGCGAGTGAAACAGAAAAATGAACAGTGCGACGAAGGAGCGGGCATTGGGTTAACACCTCCCCCCGGGATCACGAGCGAAGCGAGTACTCCCTTCCTCTCTGCAACCCACAACACAAAACCCTTGCAGAATAAGACTCTGCGAGGGTTTTTTATTTCTGTGTTGTCGGTATTGTTGTCGGTTTTGTATTATTTCAATCGAAGAACTATTGTCCACCGTAAGACGTCGATATTCTCTAAAATTTAATCCGCCTTCGGCGGATTATTAAATAGTTAAATGGTTAAATGGTTAAAAAGCCCTCACAGCCCGAACAGTGTACCTGCTGCTCTTGAAGTTGCCGTCCTGTCTGCCATCACCGAAGTCCTGCCCCCACGCGAAGCCATCACTGCTCTCGGTGGAACTCCAATAGTAGTTATTTGCAAAACCGCCAACTCGATCCTTGTAATAATAAAGTATATTTAATTCTTCTTTTGTGGGTAAATGCCAATCGCTGTAGCCATTCAGTTCCAAATTATTACAGGCGGACATAGCATCATCCCAAGTCATTCTCCCCAAATCTTTTGGGGCTGCTACCAAACCGTGACCGTCTTTTTCGTAGACAATGATTCCACCTTGTTTTGTTGGGGTTGTACACGAAACAAAAATTAATGAAATAATTACCGCAAAATTAAACATTACTTTTTTCATACTACAAGGATAAACAAATAACTCATAAATTCAAAGTCACCACATACTCTTCCTGTTTCAATTGAACTTCACTCTGCCTTACTGGTAATCCAATACTGCGATTAAGCAGTACCTCTAACGCATTTAGCGAGCCTCTCTTGGCATTTAACAGCAATGCCTTGCAGATTGTTAGTTCAAGGATATTTGTGTCGTCTCGAGAGATGATTTCAATCAACTCGTTTTCTGTCATCGCCAACATCACAAGAATGACATCATTAATCTCCGATTTAGCATATCCCATCTGCTTGAGGGTGGTCACAAACTTTGGTCTACGTCCCATTGGATTGGGTGAAGGCTGACCCGACTGCCACGGAGTCAGATGATCGGTTTTTGGATTCAAGTTCATTGTGTATGACTGTTATATGATTGTTTTCAATGCAACACCCTTCCATCGTCTGTATTCATCACTCAAATACTGATCCACATCAAATAATGTCTGACTCGGGTATCTTTTTAACTCATCACGCCTCAGGTTGCTGATAACATTGCGACATCTCTTCACCTCTCTTCCAAATAACTTCTCACTACAATACTTGCTCGTTGATTTTTGGTTTGAAATGTCTCTCCCACAAGTGAGGCATTGTTTGGTGGTTGGTGTCTCTTTATTGTGTGATACATCTATGTAATAATGAGACATATCCGTATTTTGGGATAGTGGTAATAATGGGATATCACCGTGTAGAATTTTCCACTTAGACTGAATCAATTTGGATGTGGTAAAAATTATAAATGATGGATACAATGCTCT
>SYIL01000045.1 GCA_005798825.1 Bacteroidota bacterium | reverse complement strand
CGTAGTCAGATGCTCTATCCAATTGAGCTACAAATGCAATCTTTACAACTTAAAGTATGGGTTGCAAATATAGAAAAAATTGTTTTATTAGATGTCTGGTCTCGTGTAAAAATTTCTGTATGAAGAATCTAAATATATGGTAAATACTGTTCCAAAAATCGAAAAAAAATGTCTTAAATTGCAGAACAATTCTATGAAAAAAACTTTTTTATCGTTGCTCATTATTGCTGTATTAAGTGCTCCAGCATTCGCCAATAAACCCCCAAAAAAGAAAAAAGGGACTGTCTCAACGGAAACAAAAGCCAATGAAAAGCCAAAGGAATCCATACCCTCAATTGAGAGTAAAACAAAAAATTGCAAACGTCTGGATGGACTTTTTACCCTATTTCAAGACAGTACTGATGGTAAATTATACCTTATGGTGAATGCCAAACAACTCAATACCGAGTTTATCCACTTTGCTTACACCGAAAATGGGGTAATTGCTGCAGGCCTTCACAGAGGTCAATACCGCGATTCCCGTATTTTCACCATCACCAAATTCTATGGCAACCTAGAATTCGGCCAACTCAATACCCATTATTATTTCGACCCCAATAGCCCTCTGGTCAAAAGTCAGGAAGCAAATATTTCCAATGCCCCCTTAGCCTTTGAAAAAATTATTGCCGAAAATAAAAAAACCGGCGACTACCTTGTCGATGCCGATGAACTTTTCCTTAGCGAAAAACTTCACCAAATTAAAGAAGGAGGCAGGCCCGGCAGCGAGGGATTTAAATTAGGCAACCTAGCCAAAGGCAAAACGCAATATATCAAAATAAAAAACTACCCGGAAAACAGCGACTTGGTGGTTCGATACGTATATGACAATCCAGCTCCTTCTGGAGGTGGAGAAGACATCGCCGATCCACGATCCGTATCTATTGAATTGCAACACAGCATCCTATCAGCTCCAAAAAATAATTTTAAACCCCGTTATGATGATCCGAGAGTAGGGTATTTCTCAGACCAAATAAATGATATGACATCCGTCAATGCTACGAATTATCGGGACGTGATTCACCGCTGGGACTTACAAAAAAAGGATACCACAGCCCTGTTGTCAGAGCCGATTAAGCCAATCGTTTGGTGGATTGAAAACACCACACCAATAGAATACCGCCAAACCATCAAAAAAGCTGCCCTTCAATGGAATAAAGCGTTCGAACCCATAGGATTCTTAAATGCCATTCAAATTTTTGAACAGCCCGATACTGCCAAATGGGATGCCGGAGATATCCGTTACAATGTATTGCGATGGACATCTTCCCCAAACCCTCCTTTCGGCGGGTATGGGCCTAGCTTTAACAACCCCCGTACAGGTGAAATATTAGGGGCTGACATAATGTTTGAGTTTATTTACCTTACCAACCGATACCGCACCCAAAAATTATTTAATACCGATGGTGAACAAGCACTTACACCCTCTGTAATCATTGAGAATAACCAAAAAGAAATCAACGAAAGTAGTCTCAACTCCCAATCTTTTCAGGGTTGCTACGCCGCCGATTGTCTTCACAATGAGCACCTATTTGCCAATGCTCTCTTGGCCTCACAAAACGCCAGCGAGGCTGAAAAAAGTCGCTTGATCAACGAATCGATCTATTACCTGGTCCTGCACGAAATGGGTCATACGCTGGGTCTCATGCACAATATGAAAGCTTCTCAGCTCCATACCCCTGCCGAACTGACCGATCCTTCTCTAACCTATAAAACCGGATTGATTGGCTCAGTAATGGATTACCCCGCAATCAATCTCAATAAAACAAAAAACAATGTACAATACTGCCAAACCGAACCCGGGCCCTACGATCTCTGGGCCATTGAATTTGGTTATAGCCAAGCTTTGGGCAACCCAACAGACGAAAGCAAGAGAATCAGGGAAATTCTCGAAAAAAGTCTCGACCCTAAACTTACTTTTGGCAATGATGCCGACGACATGCGGTCTGCTGGTAAGGGTATTGATCCCCGTGTTATGATCAATGATCTTTCGAACGACGCCATCGGTTACGGAATTGAACGCATTGAAATGACCCAAGACTTGATGAAGAATTTGCGCAATACCCATACCGAAGGAGAAATTAGCTACCAGGCAATGCTTGGAGCTTTCACTTCTCTCAGCAGTGCTTATTCCTCAATGGTGGGAATTATGAGCCGCTATATTGGAGGGTTATATGTAAACAGAGCCTTCCCCAATCAAGTGAATGCTTCCCAACCCTACGAGCCTGTCCCCTATTTTCAACAAAAAAGAGCCATGGAAAGTTTGGCCAAATACGCGTTTGCGCCCAATGCAATGGAAATACCAGCTGAAATTATTCCTTTTCTACAACAACAACGTCGAGGATTTGGATTTTTTGCAAAAGAAGAAGACCCAAAATTATTGAATAGAGTTTCACGCATGCAAGCTGAGGTTTTGGCACATTTGCTCAATCCCAAAACCTTGATGCGCATTTCTGACACGAAAGAATATGGCAACCGATATGGCTTGAACGAAATGATGGGTGCACTCACCAATGCCATTTTCAACGATGACCTCAAAGGCAATGTAACAAATCACCGTATGGTTTTGCAAGAAATGTATACAGAGACACTGCTCTCGGGTGCCTTATCCGTTTCAAAAAATCCTTATGATGCCGTTTCAAAGGCTGCCATGTATGGTGAAATTGTTCGGATTCAAGAAGTGTTAAAAGGAAACCCAGGTGTTTCTGAAACAAAATCTCACCGCACTTTGTTACTGAAATCCATCGAAAAAGCACAGAATAATTAATGTGATGCAATCCAATAAAATCTTTGGTATTGGCTGTATTATGCTCTCGGTGTCGATTGCCCTGGGGGCCATGGGAGCCCATGGTTTGCAAGAAACTATATCTCAAAAATATGTAACTATTTGGCATACTGCTTCCCTGTATTTCGCACTAAATGCCATCGCGCTGATGGCCTCTAGTCCGTTTACAAGCAGTAAAAATAGACTTCCATTGAATTTGATCATTGCAGGCAGCTTTATCTTCAGCTGCACACTGTGGTTATTGGCCTTGAACGAACTCATTGTACCTGGTTTAAAAAAACTCGGTGCCATTACACCCATTGGTGGTGCCATGATGATATTCGGCTGGGCTGTTTTGGGGATTAAACAACTCAGAAAATAAAATCACAGGTCTCTCCCCATAATGATGCAATTTTAGACTACCCCCAGATAGGTCTTTAATTTTAAGGCTGTGGGGGCGAAATGGATTGTAATTGTTCTCCGCTAGCCTTTTTGCCTGGCTTAACATTGATTAAATCTACCTCCAATACAGTTATACCATACATATCGTCGAAGGTGCCCGCCATTTTTGCCAGACTTGGGAATTCTGTATTGGAAATATAAACCTCAAATGTTCCACCCGAAGCAGTCTTTTGGAACGACTCCTCCAATGGTGCCAAATTCAGACTTGCTATGTTGCCTACAAATGGCTTGTTTTCTTTCCGATTATTTTGGAATACCTTACCCTTGCTATTTTTGATCACAAAGAAACAAGTTATAGTATCGTAGGCCGTGGGAACTGAGCCACTTCCCTTTTTCACTTCTTTGTAAAAACCTTTGGATGCGAGCGGACTCACTCCTGGATTCTTACTCAACTTAGCCAAAAAATCATTGGTTTCTTTTTGTAATATTTTGATTTTTTTGGATTGAACACCCTCCACATATCCTTGATACACTTTTCCCATCGTCTCTTGATTAATATCAAAACCACTGTCCTTGGTAAATCCATCTTTTAATCCCTTTATAAAACTACCAAATTCTATGGCATCAATGCCATTCTGCTTCATGCGTTGGGATGTTTCATAGCCTGAAACATAACTAAATGAGTCTTCCGACGTTTTCAAACTTTTGTTGGTGTCGATTTCACCACAGCCAGCCAAAATTCCTAAGGCCAAAGCCGACATATATAATTCTTTCTTTTTCATATTCATGGTTGATATAATTCTGTTTTTCGATCCTTAATTTGTTGGTCTTCGGCAAATTCTTCATAAGACATATATTTGTCTACAATGCCATTTGGGGTGATTTCAATAATGCGGTTCGCAATCGTATTGATAAATTCTTGATCATGCGAATGGAGTAAAATTACCCCAGCATAATCCAACAAGCCATTGTTCAATGCTTGAATACTTTCAAGATCAAGGTGGTTGGTGGGTTCGTCCAGCAAAAGCACATTGGGATTTTCCATCATCAATTTGCTGAGCATACAACGTACTTTCTCTCCTCCACTCAATACCGTGCACAACTTTTGGGTTTCTTCACCGCTAAAGAGCATCCTTCCCAAAAATCCCCTGATATATGTTTCATCTTTTTCGACTGAATATTGACGAAGCCAATCAACAAGATTAATCTTATCTGTAAAATATTTTTCGTTTTCGTTGGGCAAATGTCCCATCGTCACAGTAAGCCCCCACTGAAATTTACCCCCACTGGGTTTGGCCTCTGCCCATAAAACCTTAAACAGCATATTCAAGGCCAAGGTATTTCTCGAAACAAATGCAATTTTATCACCCTTTCGGATGGTAAAACTCACTTTACTAAATAAATATTCACCCGATTCGGCCTTTAGGCTAAGATTTTCTAAGGTTAGAATCTGATCTCCAACCTCTCTATTTTGCTTGATAATGATACCGGGATATTTCCGGGTACTTGGTTGAATATCTTCGATATTCAATTTCTCTAACATTTTCTTGCGCGCCGTTGCTTGTCTACTTTTGGCTACGTTGGCACTAAAACGAGCAATAAACTCCAATAATTCCTTTTTCTTGTCTTCTGATTTCTTGTTTTGATCAGACCGCTGACGCAATGCCAATTGAGAACTCTGGTACCAAAAAGTATAATTTCCACTGAAAATCTGAATTTTTCTAAAATCAATATCGCATACATGGGTGCATACATTGTCTAAAAAATGTCGGTCATGACTCACAACCAATACCGTATTCTCAAAATTGGCAAGAAAATCTTCGAGCCAACGAATTGTGTCTACGTCCAAATCGTTTGTGGGTTCATCCATCAACAAAACATCTGGATTGCCAAATAGCGCCTGCGCCAAAAGAACCCTAACCTTCTGATTTCCACTTAAGTCCTTTACCAAATAGCCGTGAAATTGCTCGAGGATGCCCAAACTACCCAATAAGGTTGCCGCATCGCTTTCGGCATTCCAACCATCCATCTCAGCAAATTCGCCTTCCAAAGTACTCGCACGCATTCCATCATCTTCAGAAAAATCTTCTTTGGCATAGAGCATATCTTTCTCTTCCATGATTGCCCAGAGTTTTTGGTGACCGCGAATTACGGTTTGCAATACGGGCATTTCGTCAAATGCAAAGTGGTTTTGTGACAATACAGCCATTCGCTTTCCAGGTTCTAAATCAACAGACCCTGTATTTGGATCAATTTCACCGGATAGAATTTTTAAAAATGTGGATTTCCCAGCACCATTGGCACCAATAATACCATAACAGTTTCCATTGGAATATTTGAGATTCACCTCTTCAAACAGAACGCGTTTACCAAAACGCAGGGATACATTAGAAACGGAAAGCATTGTTTAATGAAAAATGAAAGGGCAAAGTTAAGACTTATCAATTAAACACAGTAATAGAACCCTCCATTTTAAGATTTACTATGCTAGAATATAATCCCTCGGAAGTACTTCCATTAAAAACATAAAAACGAGCTGGCTTATTGCTCACGCCATATTGTTTTTCTGGCAAGGCCCGAACAAGTCCAGAATGTACCATTTTCCTTCTGAAATTGCGTTTATCAACTTCCCGTTCTAAAATTGTTTCGTACAGTGACTGCAAATCCCCCATTGTAAATTTAACGGGTAGTAATTTAAAAGCAATCGGGTAAATCTGAATCATTTCACGTAAAGCCAACAATGCCCCCCCAAAAATCTCGTTGTGATCAAAGACCAAATCCTTAATTTCAGAAATTGGAACCCACTTTGCCTCGTTGGTAAATGAGCCAGGCTTAATCTCAACTTTAGTTCTATCAATCAACGCCAAATAGGCTACGGTTATTACACGCGCATCGGGCTCTTGACGAACCCCTTTTAACCAGTCGCGATCTTTGGCTTTTGCAATGCGCAATGGGTCTCCAAATGCTTTAAATTGATGCAGAAAAATCCCAGATAATCCGGTGAGTTCTTTTAATATACGGTCGGCAGCCTCATCTAGATTTTCATTGTCCCGAACCAAATCTCCTGGTAGAGCAAAACGATTATCATCATTTTTGAAGGTACTTTTTGCACCATTTCTATTGATCAACAACAAACACAAGCTGTTGTCACTGAATCCAAAGATTGAACAATCTACAGAAACATGGGGATTCAAAGATGTGCTCAAAGACATAGATTAACAGCAATTTATACTAGCAATATAACCCAAAATTATTTTACCAAACACAAAAATTTTTTTAAAGTGTTTGGTTGACACTAAGCGAAATATAAGTAAATTGCAGAAATTTTTTAAACTATGATTCTCATTGCTGACAGTGGAAGCACAAAATGTGATTGGATTTTTACTGACGGCGGTTCCACGCGTCTATCATTTAACACAATGGGATTCAACCCATTTTTTCATACCAGTGAGCTAATCGAAACGGAACTTAAAAAAAATACTTCACTCCTTGCGATCGCCCAGCAGGTTGAACAAGTCTTTTTTTATGGGGCAGGTGCCAGCGATCCAAAACGAAATGCGGTTGTTGACAAGGCCCTAAATTCTGTTTTTAATAAGGCCAAAGTGGTGGTAGACCACGATTTACATGGTGCCGTTTATGCTACCTGTGGTGATAATCCAGGCATTTCTTGTATTTTGGGCACAGGCTCTAATAGCTGTTATTTTGACGGAACCACGATATTCGAGGAAGTGCCCGCCCTGGGATATGTCCTGGGTGATGAAGCAAGTGGAACCTATTATGGCAAAGACCTACTTCGCATGTTTCTGTATCACGAACTACCCGAAAAAATCAACAATGGTCTTAAAGAGAGATACAATCTGACAAAAGAAAACATATTTGATTCTATTTATAACAAACCCAATCCAAATGTGTATTTGGCTTCGTTCATGCCCTTTCTCAGTGATAACCGCGACGAGAAATGGGTACGAGATTTTATTTACAACGGCTTCAGTAAATTTATAAACATTCATATCTGGAAATACCAAAACCACAAAGATGTGCCCGTACATTTTGTAGGGTCCGTGGCCTTTCATTTTAGTGATTTATTAAAAGAAGCTTGTACAATTCACCGCATAAAAGTAGGAATCGTTACGAGCGAACCCATTGTGAATTTAGTAGATTACCACCTAAAAAAATTGCAACTTTTGGCGTAATTACAAGCGATTCATTTATTTTTGTTTTGCTTTGGCTTTAACAAAATCATCCAAAAAAACATCACCCTGTGTATCTTCTTCAAAACCCCCGTCTAGGTGGTTGATTGTTTGGGCAGGCCTCAGTATTCTTATTCCTGTTTTACTCATTTACGCATACAGTGCCTATCCGAAATCAATAAAAATTGGAACTTTTGAACTAAAAAAGCTACAAGAAATTCAAGATAATGATACGATGTTGATCGCTATTGACTCGAATCACAATCCACTTGCAAAATCTGTAATCCAAAAAACTGACTCTATAAACACCGATTCGATGCCGAGCAATGCAAGGGTTGATATGTCCTTTATTGGTTCCCATAAATCATTCATCATCCCGAAATATGAATTCCCACAAACCACAGACAGCACCAAATATAGAATTATATTAATTGGCGATTCTGAAAGTGGGGGCTTGCGGTATCCCTTAAATGATTATTGTTTTGAAAACGGTCACCGCCTTGTTTTATCGATGGAGTGGTACTCGGCTACAATACTCAATTTTGGCCGTTCAGATACAATTGAACGTATTATTGCACGTTACAAACCCACGTATATTTTTTTGGTATTTGGGCTCAATGAATTATATGCCAAAGACCTGAAAATCAGAAAAAATGCAGCAGATTTACTCGCCGAAAAACTCAAAGGAATTCCCTATGCATGGATTGGACCTGCCAATTGGCAAGAAGATTTCGGTATCAACAAAGTATTTAAAAGTTCTGCCGATACGGGGACTTACTTTCTGACAAAAAAATTGGTATTGCCCCGAGCAGAGGACGGAAGACATCCAAGCAGCAAGGGATACAGAATGTGGATGGACAGCATTGCTGTTTGGCTAGAAACGGAAGCCAAATATAAGATATCCATGAAAGTACCCACCAAAAGAGGACGCCCCTTCCGTTCATCGATTATCACTTTAAATGCTGTGAAATTCCGTGGATACTAACTGGTTACAGGGTGTTCTTTCCCCATTGACGAAGCCCGACTTCTTGCACAAAGTTCTGGCTTATTCCACTTCAGATCCATGGTTCTTTACCGAATTTAGTTTTTTAGCAATTTTTGGTATCTTTTTAATTTTCTATGCAATTTTCATTCAAAAAAATACTTGGCGAAAAGTATATATCATCGCATTTAGCCTATTTTTCTACTACAAATCGAGCGGCCCTTTTCTTGGCCTTTTTGCACTGATGATCTTGAGTGATTATTTATTTGCACTCCTGATTCAGAAAAAAAATGGGATTGTGAAAAAAATCCTGCTTTGGATCTCACTGTCTTACAGTCTTTCTTTTCTCCTGTATTTCAAATATGCCAATTTCTTTATTCAAAATTGCAACGAACTTTTGGGAACATCCTTTATAAACCAGGATTTGTTTTTGCCAATTGGAATCTCGTTTTACACTTTTCAATCCATAAGCTATCTAGTCGATGTATACCGAAATGAAATACCCGCAAGCAAAAATATAGGTGATTATGCTTTTTACATGACATTTTTTCCGCATTTGGTTGCTGGTCCAATTGTAAGAGCCAAAGATTTTCTCCCGCAGATTATTGCACCACAAATAATCAACCTCTCCTTATACAAGGAAAGCTTGTTGAGAATTATTACTGGATTATTAAAAAAATTGTTCATTGCTGACTATTTGGGAAAATATGTAGACCTCGTTCACCAAACACCCTCTGGATTTTCTGGTGGTGAGAATTTGCTGGCTATGTACGCTTATAGTTTTCAAATTTATTTTGATTTTTCTGGTTATTCAGACATCGCCATTGGCATTGCACTCATGCTAGGTTACCGACTTAAGGAAAACTTCGACAATCCCTATTTGGCAAAAAACATTACTGAATTTTGGAGAAAATGGCATATATCTCTCAGTAATTGGCTGCGCGACTATGTTTATATCCCATTGGGTGGAAACCGCAAAGGGGAGGTTAAAACATACTTATTCCTTATGACAACCATGTTTATTGGCGGTCTTTGGCACGGGGCAAATTGGCGTTTCGTATTCTGGGGTTTAGCCCATGGATTGGCTTTGGCTTTGCATAAATTATGGAAACAGATTTTCCCTTCTTCCAAGGAAACTTGGTATTCATCCCTGTTCGGCACAGTGTTAACGTTCCATTTTGTCGGTCTGTGTTGGATTTTATTCCGTGCCAGTTCATTTGAATCGGCCTTTGTTAGTATTGGGCAAATGGTCTATAATACAGAATGGTTAAATTTTACGGGATTTTGGATATCGCGATCTTCAGTTGCCTATCTCTTATTGATTGCAGCTTTCATCGTATTTTTCCCGCAGAGAATCAAAGAAAAATGTTTCAAACTGCTGCTTCGTCTCCCCGCTATAACATGGATAATCTGGATTGCCATTGCCCTTCAGATTGTGGTTCAATTCAAAGACGATATTGTTCAACCCTTCATTTACTTCCAATTCTAATGGCATTCAAGCAAATTGTTTCTCTTGTTATTGCCCTATTTTTAATTGCAAATAATCTCCATTCCCAGTCTGAATCAACAGATAGCCAACTGATTTTCAATGACTTTAATCCCTTAGAGGATTCGCAAAAACTGGAAAAAGCCATGGAAAAATTACATGCTGTAATTAAGAACCAAAGTAAAAAAAGTATCGATACGATGTTTACAATCATTCATATTGGAGACAGTCATATCCAAGGTGACTATTTTAGCGGTGAAATTCGGCGGCAATTGCAGGGCTTCTTTGGCAATGCCGGACAAGGATTGCTATTCCCCTATGCTTTGGCTAAAAGTTATGGCCCACGGGGAGCATTGCTGAGCCAAAAGGGGGTTTGGACAGGAATCAAAACTTTAACACCAAACCTTCTTGAGCCGCTTGGATTGATTGGATATGGGGCAGTAACCCACAATGCAAATGCACAAATCACAATTGCATTCAATGAAAAATTCAATGATAGTGTATTCCAACGTATCAATATTTGGCATACCGCAGATCCAAAATCATATATTACCCAATTGAACGATGCGTTTTCTTGGGCAGGTAGCCAATTGTATACTTCTGGTTGGGGAGTCAGTTCATACACAAGCCAAACATTTGTCAAATCATTCACCCTCACCACCCTCTCGACCCACCCTGTGCAAAACCATTATGGATTCTACGGATTTGAATTGCTCCCAACCCCACGAAGAGGAATCGCATACCACCATTGCGGCGTTGTCGGTGCGCAATTCACTCACCTCATCGAAAAAGCCCCGTGGGCAATCGAACAAATTGCCCACCTTAAACCCGATATTGTGATTTTCTCATTTGGCACAAATGAATCCTATAATGAAAAATACGATAGCGCCGCCTATTCTAAATCGGTTCAAAAATTCCTCTCAGAACTGGTTCTTGCCTCACCCCAAACTGCAATTATCATTACAACAGCCCCCGATACACGGAGCCGGAATTTGATACCTCCAAATCAAATATCGGTAAACAATCAACTCAAAACCCTGGCGAAGAATAGCCACCTCACCTTGTATGATTTGAATGCCACGATGGGCGGATGGGGCTCAATGAACTTATGGTATAAAAATAAATTAACCCTCGCAGACAAACTCCATTTTACCGCCTCCGGTTATGCCTTACAAGGCAAACTCTTTAGCCTTTCATTCCTGCAATCTTATAATAAAATAAACAAAAAAGACACCTTGTCCATCGATACCCTGAGAAATGCAGTTTGCCAATCTATGAAAAAATTATGGCTTGATGATTGGGTCCACCCCCTTGGCGATTCAAGCGAACCAAACCAAACTTTACAGCCAATTCCGATCCCAGTAAAAAGAGTCTCACCCGATTCTATACAAAATACTTCAGATCCAAAAACCCACCCAAATTTGGAATCCCACGGCAAAATAACAACTCAGAAAAACAAGAAATTAGCATCCAACAAAAAAAAGGTAACTTCTTCTGGAGAAAAAATACACACCGTAAGAAAAGGGGAAAATTTGTACCGTATCGGGAAATTATACCATGTGAGTCATGAATCCATTGCCAAAAAAAATCACCTCAATAATCCCAAGGCTATTACACCCGGTCAACTCTTGATTATTCCCAAGAAATGAATTATCTGGAACCATCATTTTCATTGCGATTCGAGAATCGCCTGAAAATAAAATCTCATGATTAACCCAAATTCAGCTGTCCGGGGTCTATAACCAGGGAGAAATAATCAAAGCCAAATTTTGACTTTATAGATGAAATGCAGAGGCGTGGCCCGCCCACACAAATTTGGGAAAAAGCTTTCAGGTATTAATGTAGAACCTGCATTCCCATTGCGGTTAATCCACCCTGAGTTCTGAGCTTGATTTGGTATAATCCAGTGGTCAAATTGGCAACAGGAATTACAATGCCTTGGCTGCCGATTACTGTTCCATAATTTACGGTATATACTTCGCGTCCCATAGCATCAAAAACAGAAACTTCCAGGGCTTTCTCAATGCCCTTGAATGTTATGGTCAACTGCTCCGAAGCTGGATTTGGCATCATTTTTATGCCTTCTAAAACTTGTGTGCGAATGCCGCTAGGAACGGATGTTACCTTTACGTCAAAATACATGGTATCAGACTTACACGGAGGATTGTTGGCAACCAGCATCACCTTAAATGTTCCATCTGCACTGAATGTATAGGTGGTGGTTTGCTGAAAACTTTCATTCCCATCGCTAAAATTCCAATACACATTGGCAGCATTATTACCCGTAAATTTAAAGTTCACTTTTCTTCCGGATACTACAGAAAAAGATCCAGCTGACTTGGGCTTGAGTGCGCCGTATATTGTTTTGGTTCTTATTGTTTCACAGCCCGCCGTATTCTTTACAGATATCTGAAAACTTGTAGAAGCTCCGCTTACTGAGGCAAAAGTGGTGTTTTTAGTAGACCCATTGCTCCAAAGATACGTGTAGGTCTGTGGCGGACCTCCACCCGCAACCACCGAAGCTGTCAACTGCACTGAATCTCCATCGCAAACCATAGTATCTGTGGCCGTTAAGTTCACATTTGGTCCATTTTGAATCTGTACTCCCACGTTTCTTTGACCCGTACAACCTTTATCATCGATTCCTGATACAGTATAAAAAGTAGATGCTGAAGGCAAAGCGTAAATGGTATCACCCGTATTTGAACTCAATCCAGTGGTAGGTGTCCATGTATAGGTCGTAGCACCACTGGCAACCAATTGAACACCGGTAGTAGCACCTGCACACAATACCGCGTTCGCTGGAGTAACGGTAATGACAGGAGCCGTTGCCGTATTGTCAATCCATATGCGAATGCAATTGGATGTATCCGATTCACTGCTTCTTGAACAAGATACAATTGCTCTGATATAACGATATTTACCAATCGCTGCAGAAAAATTCGCATTGTTTACATTCGCTGTCCAAGCATTCGTAGTAAAGGTGGAAGAATCTGTTGACAGCTGATACTTTAATGAAATCCCCGTAGATGCTGTATTATTGGACAAGGTAATCGTTGATGGGCCTATTGCTCCACAGATATAGTATGTCGATGCAGTCAATTTACCCGCATCAGGCTTGCCTTCACAATAAGTGGGATAAGCATCCCAGGAAACACTGTCGATGAAAATATTACCCCCACTTGCACCCCCGCGCGCAGTTGCCTGAATCGCAAAATAATTGGTGGTACCCGTGAAAGAGGCTGGTATGGCAAACGAATATTTGTACCACCCGTGGGTTACCGAATCTGGATATGTTTTCTTGGCAAATCGCATAATTCCACCCAAACGCTTGGCGCCTGTCAAATTTCTTGCCGTGTTGAACCAAACTGAAACTGAATCACCCGTATTGTAATTTGTGTCACGAAACACGTAAAGTGAGATGTAACTGTTGGCTGTTCCACGTTTGCTTAAATCAATTACTGGCGACACCAACGTTTGCGTAGCACCGGCCGTAGCACCCCTCGCCGAAAACCGTGCCATGGCTGAACCCCCAAATGGGGTGCAGGCAGGGGTAGTACCTGCATTGGCTGTTGTTCTGCGCGACCAAGTAGGTGCTCCAAATCCACCACCACCAATGGCCTGCCAACCCGCAGGCGGAAATGCAGTAGCCTCAAATCCCTCTCCAGCTGTCACCTGGGCTTCGATTTTCCCAATTGGAAATATCGAGAAAATTAAAAACGAATAGATTAGTATTTTTTTCATATTTCTTTTATTTATTACTATCAAAAACTAAGACTGTTCCCTGCCTATCAAAATTTCTAAATCCAGAAACTGTTTCATCAAAAATTGCATGAATGATGTAAACGTACATTCCCGTTTGAACTGGTTCATCCATGTATATTCCATTCCAAGCCTCACTTAAGGGCCTTTTGTCAAATATACATTCACCCCAACGATTATACACACTCCAGTAACCTGTTTTTATTGCGCAATCCTTACCCCAATCATCGACAAATCTGGGTCGTAATTCATCATTCAAACCTCTACTTCCAAATGGCGTAAACGCAGTGGGCATCCACATTTTGCAATCACATCTCAGCGCGAAAACAGTTACCGTATCGAAACGAATTCCGCAATCATTCTTTGTAGTCAATACATATACACCAGACTGTGAAACCTTTATATCTCCAGTTTTGGCACCTGTATTCCAGCTGTATTTACTGTATCCAGAAAATTGGAGTCCCTTGAGAGTGTATGGAGTACCTGCACAAAAATATTCGTTCGGTTTCAATCGCTTCTCTGGAAATGTATCAAAATAAATATTAAATGTATCGGTCCTAACACCACATACATTTGAAAGTGTTAACCAAAATTTTCCACTGCCAGTAATCAAACGAAGGGGTCCATTGGTTAAATCATCCCACTCATATTTGATTACATTAGACTGGGTCATATTCAAATCCCATGCAAACTGCGAGGAACAAAATGTGGTGTCTTTGACTCTAGATTTGGTCGGCGAGAACTTGATTTTTATATCAAATGTATCATAGGCCAACCCGCATAAGTTATTGATTTTAAGAATGACTTTCTCGGTCGTGTAAAAAAGCTTTGGAACAACAGTATCAGCATCTGGCCAGGTGTATAAACTGGCATTTACTTTGTTAAAATCTACCATTACTGATCTTCCCACACACAAGGCAGTATCTTTTATTTTCGGACTTACGGGGGGCAATAATAATTTCAAACGCACAGAATCAACCTTACTTCCACAGGCATTTCGAGTATCTAACCAATATACTCCTGGCTTCGTAAAGGTCCGGGTAGACAGGGTACTGCCATTGTCCCACACATATTTACAAAAAGGCTGCGCTATGTCGACAACATGGGAAAACGGACTTTTACAAAACAGGGTATCTTTTAATTTCGACTTGGATGGTGGAACTGTTTTTCCTACAATAAGGGTATCTTTACGGGTGCCACAGGCATTGGTTGAATTTACATAATAAGTCCCCTCAGAGGTAAATGTTCGTTTGGCCGATGTATTGCCATCATTCCAACTGTACGATTCTGCCAATAATTGAGATGCATCAACGGTAACACTGGGTATACCCGGACAAAGAACCATGGGAGAAATTATGGTTTTGATTGGAATTGGACACGCTTGCGTGCAATTCACTGCCTGACTTACATTAAATGAAACGGTGTCAAAAACCAGTGTCGACAAATCTCCAAAACTGCGGGGGGTATACGAAGATGTATCCCAAGTCCAGGTTACGTTTGCGCTAGATCCGTTATTCACAGCCGTTCCGCAACTTGTGTTACAAGGACTGTTTATCATAAAATTATGGTGGGAACCAGCCGAATTGTCTACCCCAAATGAAACCATACCCCCTTTTTGCATGTAATCAAAATTGCGCGCAAATCCATTAGAAACATAGTTGTTGTTTCCGTTCGACAAGATTTTCTGGGTTGCAATGGTCGCTCCCGTTGCAGTATCCACTTGAAACATCAATTGGCGAGTTACCGTAATAGATTGATAGGTAGAACTGACCCAAAGTGAAGAACCCTCCAATACAATATGTTGACCATTTTCAGAAATATTGTTCGTCCCTATAGATTTTGTCCACTTAATGGTTCCATTGGCTGTAAAGGCTGTTAACAAAACGTTGGCGGTAAGGTTTGATCCTGTTGTACCAACTGCAAACATGGTTCCTCCTTTGGCTACAACCACTGATCCAAATTGGTTGATTCCATTGGTTTTTCCTTTGAATATCTTTCGAACCTTTCCGTCAAGACCAATGAAAACTGCAAAAGGATAGGTTTGGGTTGATCGCGCCCAGCCCGTAACAACCCACTCATTGCCAACCCTAGCGACCCCTTGGGCATGGTGTTCGTTGTTACCCATATCAATATTTATCCCCCATTTCGTAATACCACTCGAATCCAATTGTGCAGCAATCAAATTACGTTTTGCGGTTTGCTGGCTCCCCTCACCCACAACCACAAAGGTATTGGCATCATACACCAAGGCTTTGGTTATGATATCACTTTGACTATTTCTGGCAGACGATGGGGTTTGACGCGTCCATCGTAATTTCCCATCCGCAGAAAAATATGAAATTGTGCCCAAACTAGCACTTATGGAGGAAACAACTGAAGAACCAACCACCAATGCTCCCCCTGAAGGAGAAGACACAACATCATAAACCACCTCATTTGCACCCGTAGATTTGACACCAAACCGAATCGATTTGACAAACTTTCCTGAATCATTAAACTGCATTAACCAAGCATCGGAGTGATTCGCCCCGCTTACAACACCATATCCAGCCATCCAAAAACCCCTATTTCGAGAAGAAATACCGCTGGTGTTCCACGAAGAAAAAATACGTTGGGCAGGTGCTACAACCCGCTCTGTATTGGTAAAATATTGTCTTTTAATAAAGGGATAGCAAATTGTTTGCGCACTACAAATACTAGTTTCGAGTAGATATAATATTACAAAACAGAGTAAAAAAGATTTTTTATTACTGTTCAAATACGGATTAAATTTGATATTCACGTTCACAAGACGTCAAAATTGCACAAAACGTTTTATCTAAACAATAATTAGTGTAATATAAGTGTAATTTTTGAATGCAATATAATTTGTTAAATATAAAAGTTCATTCGTATGATCTCAAATAAAATCTGAATGGTTTAGAATGAGAAAGGGTAAAACTGCTTGTAAATTGGGTAAATGTGGCGCAAAATACCGAACTTTGCAGCCTGTAATATTTGCACTGCTAAATTGAAAAAACTCATCATCTTTTCAGCACCCTCAGGGTCGGGAAAAACAACCGTAGTGAAACATTTGCTTGGGGTACTCAACTTGACATTAGACTTTTCGATTAGCGCGACCACTCGCAATCCGCGTCCTGGTGAACTTGATGGCCGCGAGTACCTTTTTTTGAAAGAGGCTGATTTTCGACAACAGATCATAGACAATAAATTTCTAGAGTATGAAGAAGTCTATTCGGGAATATTGTATGGGACTTTATGGAGTGAAGTGAAACGAATTTGGGCCGCAAACAAAACTGTTATTTTTGACGTAGATGTAAAAGGAGGTTTGAACCTTAAACACAAATTTGGCGATAACGCTTTGGCGATATTTTTGAGACCCCCAAGTATTGAGATTCTTATGGAAAGACTTTCCAAAAGAAGTACTGAAGTTGAGCACCAATTAAAAGAACGCATTGCCAAAGCACATTATGAATTAGATTTTGAAAGTCAGTATGATAGGGTCGTAATTAATGATTCGCTCGAAAATACTTTTGCCGAATGCCTGACTTTGGTTTCGGATTTTATCAAAAAAACCTGATGGGTATTGCAAACCCCCATATTGGCCTGTATTTTGGCTCATTTAACCCGATACATATTGGGCATATAAAAGTGGCCAAGTACCTAAAAAAATATGGAAAATTTGATTCAATCTGGTTTGTGCCTTCTCCATTAAATCCTCAGAAGTCAGAAGAAATGCTATTGCCCGCAAATCTGCGTTTGAATTGGGTAAAAAAAGCCATCGCCGAAGATCCCGATTTCAAAATTTGCGATGTAGAATTTGGATTGGGAATGCCAAGCTATACATACCGTACTGTGAAACATCTCTATTCAATGTATTCAGGCCATATATTTTCCCTTCTGATGGGAGCCGACAATCTAATAGATTTTCACTCTTGGAACGACGCACAAAAATTGGCTCAAATTTGCCCCCTGCACGTGTATGCAAGGCCGGGATTTTTAAAACCTTCAGGAGAAATTCCATTTAATGCAAAGTGGTATGACTCACCATTATTGGATATTTCGGCAACACAGATTCGAAATTTATTATTTGAAAAAAAAGACATTGGAGGGTTAATACCCGCCTCAATTTTACTCGACGTCGAGACTTTTTTTCAGAACTTTATTGCGGAAAGTAACCAATAAAAAAGCAATCGCAAAAGTTACAAAGAACGAATAGGCCGCATACACCAAAATAGGTTTTTCCATAACAGGGTTTCCCAATTTATCCCCCGCAATAAGCAATGCCAATGCGGTATTGTGTAAGCCAACTTCGATTGCAATGGTAACCCGATTTCGGTAGCTCAATTTCAAAGGAACACCTACCAAGAATCCGATGAGCATACTGCCAATATTTAACGTGATGACATAGGGTGTGAGCAGTTGAACATCCGCAATATCCATTGCTGTGCCCCCCTGAGAAGGACTGGCAAAAAATTTATAGGCAAATACCAACAACAGTATACAAGGCAAAATAATATTGAGCCACTTGCCCAAAAATAGCGTCCGATCTCCGGTGCGTGAACGAACAAGCATTCCAAAAGCCGCAGGAATAATCGTTACAATAAAAATATCAAACAGGGTATTCCAAAAAGGCAATTGAATGAACTCGTTGGCCAGTGCAGACTCTTTCATGAAATAATGAAGAAAAAAATTAACCATGATTGGAATGGAAATCAGCGATAGCAAAGCATTACAAACCGTCAAAGAAACTGCCAAAGCAACGTTTCCCTTGATTAAGTAACTGATTAAATTGGAGGTGATTCCCCCCGGACACACACTCAAAATTAAAATTCCCACTTTTAATTCATTGGCAATGGGGGCATAAATAGCAATGGCTGCGGCAACTAAAGGCAAAATGACCATTTGGGCAAACAGGCCAATTGCAAGAGATTTTGGCTGAATAAAAAGTTGCTGAAAATCTTCTTTTCTAAGCGATAATCCCAAGCCAAACATAATCATGGCTAAAACCAGATTCAGAACAATGTTAATATCGATCAAAACTAATCCCATTGGTTGAGGTTTTTTGCAAAGTACATCTCAAATCCGAGGCTACCAAACATACACAGTGGTTAAGATAACTTATCCCGAACTATCGCCAAAAAATGGTCGAAAATACTTTGATTCGAGGCTACAATTTCTTTGGCAAACAAAACCCCATTTTCTCCATTGAAATTGGCTACTTTACCACCTGCTTCTTGAACAAGTAAGACCCCTGCAGCAATATCCCATGGTGCCAAACCCATTTCAAAAAATCCATCAAACCTTCCCGCAGCAGTATAGGCCAAATCGATGGCTGCTGAACCCATTCTCCGCAATCCATGGGTGCTGCGCATTAACGCTTCGAGCAACGCCAAATAGGCATCCATTTTTTCGAATTCGCAATACGGAAATCCGGTGGCAATAAGCGAATGTTCCATGGCGATGACTTTGTTCAATTCAAGGCGCACCCCATTCAAATATGCGCCTTCACCCAAAGAAGCCGTAAATGACTCTTCCAAGGCTGGACAGCAAACAACACCCAGTTGAAGGGCTCCATCTCGCCACAAAGCCACACTGATACTAAATATTGGCAACCCATGCAAAAAATTTGTTGTGCCATCCAAGGGATCAATAATCCACGTTGGTTTAGATCCTAAAATACTTTCAGGATTAAATTCTTCACCAATAAAAACAGATTCTGGCAACAACAATTGCAATTGGTCCATTAGCTTTAATTCGGATTCCCGATCCACAAAACTCACCAACTGGTTTAACCCTTTGTCTACAATTTGAGATTGTCCAATTTTTTGCCAATGTTGCAGTTGGAATTTCCCCACCTCACGGCAAATATTTTCCACTTTTGAAAGCAATATGGCATTGGCCATGATTAACAGAATTCTTCGTAGGCAAATCGAAGATTGTCGGCCAACATCTCGGCCGTTCTTCCCTCAATCATATGACGCTCAACCATGTGAACGACTTCACCCCCTTTAAACAGCGCTACAGCCGGAGAGGAGGGTGGATAGGGAGACATATATTCTCGGATTTTCGCGACAGCATCCAAATCTTGACCTGCAAAAACCGTAAACATTTTATTGGGTTTTTTAGTCCCTGTCAATGATTTCAAGACACCCGGACGGGCCGACCCCGCGGCACATCCGCAAACAGAATTGACCATCACAAGGGTTGTACCCATATTGCCCTCAATATGAGCTACTACTTCTTCAGCAGTTTTTAATTCAGTAAACCCACCTTGGGTTAATTCGGCACGCATCGGGGCTACAAGCATTTCAGGGTAAGGCATAATAGTAAATTTTTATATACACGAAGATACAATACCCCCGAATACGATTTTTTTTTATATTTGTATTTGATTGTATTTTCTTCCCAAGTGTGTCTTTCCTTAAGAAACCAAAGCGCATAAAAAGAAAGAAGAATATACCATTCATATAGGCCAAAAATCCATGTTTATTTCTTCCATCAAACACAGTATTGCACTCAGCGTCTTTGCTCTGGTGAGTGGACTATTGCATGCAGCAAATACATGGGGCGGTGAAATGTATGCCAGTCACATTGGTAAAAACAAGTATCTGATTACCTACAAAGCTTACCAAAATTGTGGTTCAGGAAACAAATTACCGGATACCACAAACATTAAATGCTATGCAGGCTCATCCTACAGTTGTGGAACTGTGACTATAAAAGCAAATAAAATCAGCGTTCGCGACCTGACATACAAATGCTCTACTGGCACGAGCTGTAAATTCGGTGCCCCTATTTCTGAAGTTATATACCAATGCACTGTAGATTTAAACAGTAAAGTTTACACATCTCTTTTATCGGGTAGTTGTCAGGAAATAACTTTTTTTGCCACGGGTTGGTTAATGCCATTTGGCAACTGCTCTAGTGCTGGTGGAACAGAATCTATCGTAGCAACAACATTGTATATTGGCAATCTCAATCGGTGTAAATCCAAAACCAATATCGCGCCAGCGATCTTCTTCGACCCCATTCGAAACATTCGAATTAATCAAAAAATAACCATCGCACAAGGGATGGTTGATACTTCTGAATACGATTGGCTTCATTTTCAATTGGCCCCAAGCATGTATCAAGTACCCTTTAACAACAAAACCTGCAGTGCTACCCCCAATAGCAACTATTTAAATCCGTTCACCCCGTATTGTAATCCTGCCGCCATTCAGTGTACCCCCAATAAAACTTCCAATCCCATCCAGGGAACCCTTTTTGACACAATAAGCGGCGACCTATCCTTTTACCCCACCGTAGCCGATGAAAAAAGTATTATTTCATACAGAATTATGGAATACAGGAGGGATTCGACTGGTAAATGGACCCTCATTGCCAAACATACCCGTGAAATTGGTGCCATCACCTTTGATGCCAAAGGTACAAATGAAGCCCCAAGCATTCTCTCTGGTAGTGGAATTTCCAAAACCTGTGTTGGGACAAATGTAAAATCAAAAATTTTCGATGTTGCCGACATCCCCGTTCTAGGTCAAACCAAAGTTGACAGCCTCTTGGTAATTGTTCCAAAAAATATCAAAGGGGGTATATTGAAGGTATATTCCTCATCCATAAACCAATGTGCTATTGAACTTAACTGGAATCCCAGCCTCGCTGACACGGCTTATATTCCCTACTTGTTTCCAATCAAAATTATCGACCAACATTGCGATCCTCCATTGGAAATGAGCATAACCCACCAATTTACGATTTATCCAAAACCCGATGGCGAGCCTTCGGTTTCTTACTTGGGTTGCAATCAATTGGCCCTAGAAGTAAAAAATCTGCGGGGTAATCCAAATGTTAAATGTACGTGGCAATTGAACGATGCAAATGGCAAACTTATGGCAACCAGCAAATTACAGAAAGACACGCTCTATTTAAACGGGCCGGGCAAATACAAGGTTCAGACTTTGTTTTCGAACAGCGGATCATGTTTTAAAACCTGGGATACTTCTTTTAACATCATCGACACCTTAACGTCTTTCCATCTTGGTGGCAAAACCCCCATTACAGACACCATCAATTGTCCAAATGCCACTTATTTAGCAGGGCCATTCGACCTTGTTGGCAACATCACTTCCCTCTCCTACCAATGGTATGCCTTGGATCAAACCCTTGCCTTTGCCTTTAAAGACCCCCGAAAGATTCCAACCAAAGCCCTAAAAAAGATTTCCACTTCGAAAAATCTATCCATTTTACCCCGTTCTGATACCGCTTTTTTATTGTCCATAACAGACAATAAAGGATGCATTGAATCGAGAGAACTGCGCATCAAACAGGTTTTTTCCAAAGCCTTGTCATGGAAGAAGAAACCCCTTGACCCTATTTGCGCAAGCAATCCACCTTTCAAACTACTTGACCCTTTAAATAAAGACATGAACACGGGCGATTTTTATACGAATATTCGTTGTTTGAATGGCGACTATCTCGACAGTATCGGACCCAATTATTACAAGGTAAAAGCGCCTTCAAAACCCATTACTGGCGAAAAAATTACACTATTCCTTGTTGCTTCATTTGATACACTGGGCTGCGTCAGTCGTGATACCAATACAATTGATGTTTTTTTCACTCCGGTATTTAATCTGAATAAGGAACTAAAAATATGTACCAGTGATTCCAGTTTTTGTTTAAATAACGCTGTAAACAAGCCCGCGAACAAAGCAAAGCCCTATGAATGGTCTATCCTTTCAAAGCCATCCAAATCTGTCGCTAAATTGCTTTCCACAACCATCAATAATTGTAAAGGAACTCATTTAATAACCCATTTTGATTCTTTAGCAGTGGGTAAATATGTCATTTCAGCGTGTGCCATCGACTCCATTTTGGGTTGTAGATCCTGTGATACAACCACCATCATTTCAAGATCTAAATTTACGTTTACATACCTTGGCGATTCCATTCTGTGTCCCAACGATCCTCCCTTAAATTTACACAAATTTAATACGGTCTCATCAGGCGAATCCTCGGACAGTATATACTCCACTACCTTTTATGATATCAATGGTGAAACCAAACCCAACTTCAATCCATCCCAGCTCGTGGATTCTAAAACTGCAATACTTTTTCCACGGATTGCCACTGGAAAATTGCGTATTGCGTTTTCTCCAAAGAAATATTGCTACGCAGATGGACTGGTTTCGCTTAGAATTCAAGATACACTTGCCATTAAAATTTCAGTTACACCCGACTCCATCATTCATCTTCCAAAAACATCCTTCACTTTCACTGCAAATACAACCTCAAGTCGGGTTTGGTGGAATTTTGGTTCAGGACTCAAAGCAGATACCTCCACCTTAAACCCCATCACCTGGTCGTTCGAAAATAAACCTGCGAACTACCGGGTAAAAGTTCGTAGTTTCAATACCAATTCATGCTATGGGGAAAGCCAAATAAAAGTATTTGTTTTACCGGTTACTGCCCTTCAACATTTTGATTTAAATGCCAAAATTGCCAATAATTTACTATTGGTTTCTTCGTATTGGACATTGGAAAAATTGGAAGTTTTCGACCTCCAAGGCAAATGGGTTTTTTCCAGCACAACCAACCAAGGAGTTCCCATTAATGTGATTCCTTGTGGGGTATATGTCTATCGATTACATGCCCAAAATGGAAAAAATCAGGTGATAAAAACCGGGAAATGGGTTCATGTATTAGACTAAGTCTGTCAATTTTTTGAATACCTATTCCATGGTATAACTATTATTGTACTTTTTACAATATATTTGTGATTATACCTTTCATAAATTGAACAATGAAAAATGCACTAAGTGATTATTTTAAAGCCGCCGTATCTGTGGACAATGTCGTATTTGGATTCGAAAAAACTGGTCTTAAGATACTATTAATTTACCGAGGCGCAGAGCCATTCCGCGATCAATGGGCATTGCCAGGAGATTTAATCAGTGTAGATATTGATTTGGTTTCTTCCGCCGAAAAAGTGCTCCAAAAACTGACAGGTTTAGAAAAAATATACATGGAGCAATTACAAACCTTTGGCAAAGTCAATAGACACCCTTACGGCAGGGTTTTTACCGTGTCGTATTTTGCCCTCATAAAAATTGAAGATGCTCATTTAAACCCTTCCTCTTGGGCGGAAGAAGCGGCATGGTTTCCCATCAATGAAATTCCAAATTTGCCATTTGATCACAACGAAATTTTGGAATTTGCCAAATCTCAACTTAAATTAAGAATAAGAAGGCAGCCCATCGGATTTGAATTATTGCCCAAACTTTTTACGTTAACCGAACTTCAAAATATGTATGAATCAGTATTGGAAACACAATTTGATGTGCGAAATTTTCGCAAAAAAATTCTTTTTCTTGATTTTATTACTGATACAGGCAAAAAAGAAAACTGCGTTGCCCATCGACCTGCCAAATTGTTTAAATACAACGCCAAACGCTATCAAAAACTTATTGAAAATGGATATGAATTGGCCTTGTAATACCCCTTAAATCAAACTATTTACAAAACGCTGTGACTAATCCTTTTCATTCGCGCTATTGCAGATTGCCCAATACAAATACTTGCTTACAATGATTGTATCCAAGAAAATAGGGAATTGTATTTATGGCATTGGGCGAATCTGTTGTAAAAAAATCAGCTCGCATGCCAAGGGCAAGCATTCCGACATTATTTTCAAGTCTTAATGCCCTGGCCGCATTACACGTAATTGCATTCAACGCTTCTCCAGGCAATAATTTCATCTGTGTACAGGCCAATGCCCATATTGTTTGCAAACTGAGGATCGGACTGCTACCAGGATTGAAATCTGAAGCCAAAGCTAAAGGCAATCCAGCGTCAATCATCGCCCGGCCTGGTGCATAGGGAATACCCAAAAAATAGCTTGTCCCTGGTAAAGCGACGGGCATCGTTCCACCCCCCTCACTCCCAAAAGAATTGCGCAGTATATCCATTTCATGACTGCCACAATATTCCAAATGATCCGCACTCAAACTCCCATTGGCCACAGCAACCTCAACTCCTCCAGTTAATCCCAATTCATTTGCATGAATTTTAGAAGGCAAACCCACTGCTTTAGCGGCTTTCAATATCCGATCGGTTTGGGCTGGACTAAAAAATCCCCGATCACAAAATACGTCAATGTAATCAGCTAAGCCTTCAGCAACTACCTGGGGTAACATCTCATTTATCACCAAATCAACATATAAATCTGATTGTTCTTTATACTCCAACGGGATGGCATGGGCCCCTAAAAATGTTGATTGAATTATTATTGGAAACGCCAATTTTAGTCGCCTAATAACCCGCAACATTTTAAGTTCAGCCTCCATTGTAAGACCATAACCACTTTTAATCTCTACTGTTGTAGTACCATGGGCAATCATCAATTGTAATCTCGTGGCTGCCTGACCAAACAGTGCATCCTCATCCATTGCCTGTAGGGCATTGGCAGAATTCAGAATACCCCCGCCCGCTGCGGCAATTGTCTCATAGCTTTCTCCACCAATACGCATTACAAACTCTTTCCAGCGTGGCGCAGCGAAAACCAAATGGGTATGAGAATCTACAAATCCAGGCAGTAATTCGACACCGCCCAAATCGACAATTTCAAATTGCATATCACTCTCAGCATGAATTGGGTTTGGGGTTTCAATTGTACGACCAACATAAAGACTCTCCATAAATTGATTTACTTCTAAGGCTAATGATTCGGGCCCAAAAAACCCTTCCTCCCCTCCCAAGCCCGCTATTACCCCCTCTTCAACACATAACCAGGCATTTGAAAATGAATTTACACTTTGCATTGCAGCGCCCATTTTAAACTCCCCAGGGACACCTGACACGCCCCACATTTTTGAAATACCAACAAATAACTTGCGCATCAATTACAAATAACGCATTTTTGAAACAATGACACCCGATGAATTGTTGCACAAATTACAAACAGCACCCAAAATATCCTCCAGTGTATTTGTAGCACCCAACGCAACTATCATTGGGGATGTAACCCTAGATTCAAACAGTAGCGTATGGTTTGGTGCGGTTCTGCGTGGTGATAGTGATTCTATCCGCGTAGGGTCAAACACCAATATACAAGACAATGCAGTCATCCATGCCGATCCAGGATTTCCCTGTATTATAGGTGAAAACTGCGTTATTGGACATTCTGCAATCGTTCATGGTGCAATACTAAATCATCATGTTGTTGTAGGAATGAACGCCACAATTCTCAACAATGCCATCGTAGGTGAATACAGTATTATCGGCGCCAATGCCCTAATTCCGCAAGGAATGATTGTACCCGCTTATTCTATGGTTTTGGGGGTTCCTGGAAAAATAGTTAAACAACTAGAAAAAAGCGAGGAAATTCTAATACAAAGTAATGTGGATGAATATGTGCTTCGTGCACAGACCTACCTCAGATATTTTTCTGTTGCGAAATTTAAGGAATGATATTTGTTTTCTCCATATCTGAATTATAAATGGCCCGCCGAACAAAATATTTTTACAATCCAAAAACCTTAAGTTTTGAAAAGATTTCAGAACAATTTCGGTATTTGGTTTGGCGCAGAATCGGAGCAGGTTCGTTGATTGTCGTGTTGATCCTTGTTCTTAGCTTTCTGATTGCTTCTTTTTATATACGATTTAACTTAATGCCCAACCAACAAAATAATTATTTAGTATTGTCTGAGATAGCACAAACAAATCGTCAATTGGATGAATTTGAAAAAAAAATGACATCCCTAGAAGAGAAAGATATTGGTATTTACCGTTCAATTTTTGATGTTCCACCCCCTACTAAATCCGAAAATTTTCAACCTACGGATTATACAGACTTACTCAAACTATCAAACGGGAAAATGCTGGTGAAAATCAAAGAAAAAGTAGACCACCTTGAAGCCCTTGCTTTACGCCAAGAAAAATCTTATGCTACACTGCAACGCTTATCGAAGGACAGAATCAAAGCCATCGAATCAATACCCGCGATTATGCCTATTCCAAATAAAGATTTACGGCATTTGGCAGGTGGATTTGGATACCGAAGAGATCCTTTCTACCACACCCCATCGTTTCATCCGGGAATGGATTTTACCGCGGCCACAGGAACAAAGGTATATGCCACTGCAAACGGAATAGTATCACATGTAAAATCAGATCCTTGGGGTTATGGAAACCACATAATCATAAATCATGGCAACGGTTATATTACTCTTTATGGACACCTAAGTCGATATTCTATCCGAATTGGACAGCAAATAATTCGAGGACAACTGATTGGTTTTGTGGGAAATACTGGTCGCTCAACTGGAAGTCATTTGCACTATGAAGTGCGAAAATTTAACAATCCGCTCAATCCCGCATTCTTTTACCGCAATGACTTAACCGATGAGCAATACCAAAAAATGATTGAATTGAGCCAACAAGAAATAGCCCGTTTCGATTAAATACCCCTTTTACAATTCAAGGGTGCACCATACCTTCGCAATACTTGATGAATGGTAAAATTCTAAGCTTATGGAAAATACTGAGATTCCCGCAAAGAAATATTTAAAAATTGGTGCTGTAAGCACAATTATTGGCGTTCCAGCCAGTACGTTGCGGTTTTGGGAGAAAACTTTTCCCCAAATTAAGCCGATGAAAAACAAAAAGGGAGATCGGTTTTACACAGCCAAAGACATCGTGGTACTGAAAGAAATTTATTATCTTTCTCATGAAAAGGGTGTTCGTTTGGCACAAGCTTCGAAGAAAGTTAAGCGAAATGAAGAATGGGTAAATCCCCAAGCCAAATTGATCCAAGAACTCAGAGAATTCAGAGAAAAACTCATTAGAATCAAAGAACAACTAGAATGACACGCCTAAAAAGGAATATCGGAATCTGTGTATTAAACCTCATTCTGACACCCTTTTTACAAGCGCAATTGGATTCTTTTGGGGGTATTATTCATCCGACTATTCAGCCTGCTTTTCCAAGAAAAACGATACAAATACTCTATCCAAGCCTTTTTTATGGCGAACAGAAAGGCATTGCTAACAAAGTTTTTTGCAATTATTACAACTGCGCCTCCGGGGTGACAGATTTGGCTGCAATTCGTGTCGGATTCCAATATAAACAATGGATAATAGAGTCGGGCCATATCGGCAGCAAGGACTTATATGATCAATCCCTGATGATTTCCAAAGAATTAAAAATTGGCAAAACGCTTTGGCTTCAGAGTGGTTTCGGCATTGCATATAAAAAAATATTGGGTCAATTTGACAAACAAATGGGCATTCATCCGATGATGCGCATAGGGTTTACCTATGATTCCAAACAGGGTGGCGTATGGATTTACCAAACAAATCGATTTTTAGGCCTTTATACTAGGGGTTCGAAAACGCTAAATGAAACCCAAGAACCGGAACTATGGAAAAGCAAACTGTGGCAAGAGGATAGAATAATTTGGTTGGGTAATGGTGTCCATCAAATACAGCCCTGGGCTTCGATAATCCGAAATGCTGAAACAGCGTATGCTGAAGGAGGAATAGTTTGGTTGGGTGAAAATCGGTGGCGCGCGATAGTTGCGGCCCGCAGCAACGAAAGTCCCATAACATTGACAATTGTGAAAGAGGATATACGATGGACAGCAGGATTAAGTTTTCAATGGCACCAGCGATTGGGCTGGATTGGCGGATTACAGGCAAACTATTTATGGCAGTAATATCCATGATTGGATGCCTGTCTAAAAGTTCTGCCCAACAGGGCAATATTCATTTTGCGATGCCTATCGAAAATGCCATCCAATGGGATTCCAACCATTGGTGTAAACGTATTCTACGCACTAACAATAGGAAAGAGGTTGAACGTAATTCCTCTCTTCTCTTTCCATGCAGAAATCTCGAAAAACACACTATCAAAGATTGTAAATTGGAAAAAAACTTATGGCAGCGGCGAAAAGATGCGGGAATTAAGCCCAAAATTTTTGGTGGTGAACGACCTTCTCAATGGGTGGATTCAAATAAAGCAGAAAAAAAGTTGCCCATTGGGATGCTGCCATATCGTTGGTTTGAAACACCGAATCGGCAGCAAATAGATACCCCCCTGATTTTCATTAATCAAATGAGCGATGACGAAATACTGCACCACCCAATGCTAAATTTTGAAGACGGAATTTCTATCGTTAATCACAAAAAACAGTTTGGACCGCTACTCAATATGAGTGAATTAATACATTGTAATATTGCAATATACAAATTAATAAACCTCAAGCCATTTTTTCGATTTGACCTGCCAATTCGTTGGCAAAAAAAACAGTGGTTTCATCAAATTAGTGCGTCTAAACATACTATTTTATCCGGAATTCAATATCAACCAAATCTTAAATATGACTCAAGCATCTTGGGCAGTCCCATAGGCAATTCCATTCAATGGCGGTATAGCAATAGCCATACTTTATCCACTGGCATTACCCTACAAAGCGACCCAGGAGAAATTGTATTGAAACCCGATTTTACAAGTTTTCATTTGAGATTATCCCAATGGAAAATAATCGAATCATGGATTTTGGGAAGGTATACAATGCAACTCGGACAAGGATTGGTGCAAGGGGGCCTTTCTGGATTCTGGAATGCACCGATTGTCTGGGCCAGAAAAACACCCGATTGGCTATTGGCAGAAAAAAGAGGTTTTGATGAATTTCGTGGATATACTGGCTCTGCTATGGCACTCAAAATAGGTGCGATAAAAATAATGGCCGCAATCTCATCACAAAAAATATCATGTCGCATTAACGAAACGGGTGCAATTACATCTCTAATTACCGATGGCAGATTCACGACCTTATTGAATAAAGAACGCAAAAATAATACCCAATTGAAGCATTTTACCCTCGCAAGCCAATATGAAAATACTATTAAAAGGTATTCAATAGGCATGGGACTCTCTGCAAACACATACAATCGAACATGGGC
Source organism: Bacteroidota bacterium (assembly GCA_005798825.1). Taxonomy (GTDB): domain Bacteria; phylum Bacteroidota; class Bacteroidia; order NS11-12g; family UBA955; genus UBA955. The sequence continues at coordinate 33,733 of SYIL01000045.1, read as the reverse complement.
TTCCAATCTTAAATGGCCCCATAAAACCCCATTACAAGGTGGGAATTTTTCATTTCAAGCGATTGGTTCTCAATTTGTTTACAGTGAAGTCTGGTTTACACACTATAATCACCATGGCGGAATGTTGTTTGGTCATTACGCATTGCAATTTTTATTCAACCAAGCCTTGGCAACACAAACCTCGTCTAACCCCAATCCTACAAAACAACGGAATCCTGCCACCTCGGTTGCGGGAATAGTAGGATATGCCATGGCACTGGGGAAAGAAACAGATATTTCGGTTCGTTGCTACCGCATTGAAGACGGTTTTCAACCAATTCAAGGGTTGTTTAACCAATATACAAAAAATCTATTCTCAACAGCAACAATGATTAGCCAAGGCAACCAGGGGAAGCGACAATTCAAATATGGACTTACTATTGGAAAAGAGATTGAATATACTTCTTCGGGCATTCGGCCAATAATTATAAAACACCAAATCCAGTGGAATGAACCCCTTGGGCATAATTTCATGATTCGATTTTTTTGGCAATTCAGCAATAATAAGAACGAAGGAAATTGGGATGATTTTGTGGGGGCAAACCATGTCGATGAGACCATAAATTACAGCAGAATTGGAATCCAACAAAATCGAACAATACTGGGAAACAACGCACAACGAATTACATTTCAGATACAGCAACAAGGACCTGTTGGATGGAATTTTAACCATAAAATCTCCATCATTCCCCAACGATTCATAGGTCAAACCTCTTGTCTTTTTGCATTGAATTGCACCCATCGAAAGCCCTTTACTCCCCTAAAAATTGGCGCAGAAATACTGCAATTCACAACCCCAATTGCCTTATACTACCAACCCATGAGTACCGAAAATAATTTTACGTCTTGGGTATTAACAGGAAAAGGCTCAGCTGCCAATCTTCAAATTGAATATACTCTTAGAACACATAAAATTTCTGGGAAACCAACAAACAAAACCCCCGAAACCCTCAGAATAAAACAAAATTCACAAAAAATATACCTATCACTTCGCACTGAAATCGTTCATAAAGCAGAGCGTAGAAATTCGGTTCAACCCCGTATTTTTGTATCACTATGCTGGAAATAATAGCTGTAAATAAAGGGTTTGACAAACATGGAATCGCGTTGGCGCCTAAACTTTCTGTTAACCTAAACAAAATTGCCACGCTAAGAAATGCACGGGGTGGCAACAATCCAGATATTCTTCAAGTTGCCCGTGATTGTGAGCGATTTGGTGCGCAAGGCATAACGGTTCACCCGCGTCCAGATGGACGCCACATTCGCTATGACGATGTGGTCGATTTATCTAAAATCATTGGTGTCGAATTTAATATTGAAGGCTACCCCACTGAGGAGTTTCTCCAATTAATTGAAAAAATAAATCCCGCTCAGGTAACCCTTGTTCCAGATCCCCCGGAGGCATTAACCTCGGATGCGGGTTGGAATACTCTCCAAGAAAAAAATTTTTTATGTGATGTTATCACACGTATAAAAGCATCTAATGCCAGGGTTTCGCTGTTTTTAAACCCAGATCCTCGAATGGTTGAGGCAGCGGCATTATCGGGTGCATCCCGCATCGAATTGTATACGGAAGCATATGCCAAAGGGTTTTATTCTGACCCCATAGTTGCCCTAAAACCCTATATCGAAACAGCCAATATGGCTTTGCAGGCTGGATTGGGGATCAATGCGGGTCATGATTTGAATTTGGAAAATCTCAATTATCTATCAAAAAATCTGAATGGCTTACAAGAAGTATCGATAGGTCATGCATTAATTTGTGATGCCTTGTATTTCGGACTTCAGAACACCATTCAGATGTACTTAAAACAGCTCAAACGATAGGCAAAATCAACAATGAAGATCCATCCATATTGAGTTCGCCAATGCTCATGCGTTTGGGCTTAAATTTTAGCATAAAATATACGTTTATTGTCTTTTGACTAGCCAAAATTGTGCAATCACAAACAACACCTATACCATCCATGCAATCCTAAAAACCCCATCCAACCATACCCCCAATGCACAAGGTAGCTTCTTTTTTACTGTTATTTATTTTGCCCCATGAACACCTTTTTGCTTGGGGTTTTCTCGGCCACAAAACAATCAATAAGCAAGCAGTGTTTGCCTTGCCCCAACCCCTATTTCAATTTTACAAGACACATATAGAATTTATAACTGAACATGCTGTTGATCCAGACCAAAGAAGGTATAGCGATAGCACTGAAGCTTGTAAACATTATTTAGATATCGAACGATATGAAACTGTGATGCCTCTCGATACATTGTCCAAATTTTGGAAAATCGCGCTAACACAATATCCATCCGATACGCTTCTTGCCTATGGCATTCTTCCTTGGCATGTTCAATCTATGCTGTATCGACTTAGCGAAGCTTTTAGAAATAAGGATATAGACCAAATCCTGTATTTGTCGGCAGACATAGGCCACTATATAGCCGATGCACACGTTCCCCTTCATACAAGTATCAATTATGATGGACAAATGACCCACCAACAAGGAATCCATGCGCTGTGGGAAACCAGAATTCCGCAAATAAGCCTCTCCAAATACAATTTGATTGTCCCGATTGCCCATTATCTCGCCTATCCTGCCGATACAATTTGGTCGGTTATTGAAAAAAGTCATGAATGCCTCAATAGTGTTCTTGTCACAGAACAAAATCTTAATACACTGTGGGGTGAATCCAATAAATGGGAATTGGATGGAAATAGCAAAGGGAAAACAATAAAACAAGTAAAAAAAGAATATGCCCTCAACTATGAAATGCAACTAAACAGTATGGTTGAACAACGTATGTTTCAATCGATCCATTTGGTAGCCTGTTTTTGGTATACCGCTTGGATTTTGGGCGGACAGCCAAATTTAATAGCCACAAAAAAATCAGTAAACCCTATCCAAGAACCCATTGATCTCTTGATGATTGGTCGGCCAGAAAATTGAATTATTGAATCTTGACTACACGCATCTCAATGCGTCGGTTTTGTCCTCGACCCAGGACTGAATCATTGCTTGCAACGGGCTGTGTGGCCCCATACCCTTTTGAAGTAAGTCTTTTTTGATCAATTCCCTGGGCGTTAAGATACTGTATCACCGCTGAAGCCCGCAGGCCCGACAAATGCATGTTGTACTCGGCAGACCCCTGATTGTCTGTATGCCCGAGAACCTCGATGACCATCATCGGATTGTCTCGCATCAAGGTTTCGACCATTTTTAATTCTATAAAACTTTCAGATTTAATGTCAAATTTGTCTGTGTCAAAAAATATATTGTTCAGCGTTACAACTTGTTTAGGCTCAATCGGACTGAGTTTCGCCAAAACCTTGAAGGGTTTCTCCAAACTTGATTCAATGGGTTGGAAATTTAAACTTTGGGTTAGAAAACCCACCGCTGAAGCGTACAAAGCATAGTTGACATTGGGAAACAATGGAATAAAAAAATCTTGAACGCTGTCTTTAAAGACAACTTCTCCGGTCTTTAAATCAATCAAACGAACCAGGGCAATGATTGGTTCTTGTGTTTTGGCATTCAACAACAATCCAGACACATAGGTAACTGGTTTGGGCTTGAATTTATCTGGAACCAAAAAACGATAAATATCCAAACCGCCTTTACCACCCAATCGATCACTGGCAAAATAGCCCGTCTTTCCAACAGCATCGATATACAATCCAAATTCTTCGGCTGTCGTATTTATGACAGACCCCAAATTCTCCGGTATTGACCATTTATTATCCATTCCCAAACGCGACATTTGCAAATCAGCGCCTCCAAACCCAGGATGTCCAAGGCTTGAGAAATAAAGTGTTCTGCCATCATAGTGCAGAAAAGGTGCATCATCGTCATCTTTGGTATTGATGGTAGAACCTAAATTTTCTGGATTACTCCATGTCCCATTGGTTAATTTACTCATCCATAAATCTTTGCCTCCGAATCCTCCTTTTCTTGCGCTTGCAAATATAAGTGTATGGCCATCGCCACTAATTGCGGGCTGACAGTCCCATGAACTTCCATTCACAGGGGTTCCCAAATTATTACCCTTTTTCCAGCCAGAACCATCGAGGTAACTAACATACAAATCACAACTACCCAATCCTCCAGGTTGATTGCAACGAGAATAATACAAAGCCGATCCGTCTGCCTTTACGCTGAGTGTCCCTTCATTTTCAGCTGTATTGATGGTTCCAGAAGCGGCAAAAGCTTTGCTCCAATCACCATTCACGCGCTCACTGATATAAAAATCTTCTTGCCCATCCACCAATCGTGTAAATACAAATCGATCTCCACTAAATGGCATACCAGGCCAATATTCATTCTGGTTGGTATTGATACTTGATCCCATATTTTGAATCTGGAGATTTTCGGATATTGAAACATCTTCCATGGCTAACACAATGCTTGCCAACAAGCGATGGGCTTTGTCTACCAAACGGAGAGAGGCTTTGTGTTTGGATGCAATAAAGGACTTTAAATGGGGAACGCTGTCAAAAGATTGTAAAATATAAAGCGCTTCTTTAAAGTGTTTGTTGCGGTACAAATACTCACCATAGTAAAAATACATGGGTTGGTATTCAGGGGCTACTCGCAAACAATTTTTATAAGACTTACTGGCATTGAAAGTGTCATGAAGTGCCTCATAAATCGAAGCTTGCAATGAATATGCATCGGCAAATGTGGGATCAGCCTGTAAAGCCTTTTTTACACTTATAACAGCCTTAGAAAACTCCGCTGCTTGAAATTGGACATTTGCAGTTTGCAAATGCTTTTTTGCTTTTGTATTTTGTGCATCCAAAGGCGATACAATGAGTAAAAAAAGAATATACACCCAAACAGAATATTTTAAACCCTGCACGAATCGGTTGTTGAAAAGTCTATTCTTAAAATACATGCTTTTTTGAGTCAAATACAATGCCATTTATGGCGTAACGGTTTCGTAACCCCATGCCAAGGCAATTGTTTCTGTGATTTCTTGGCTGCAAATTAAAACCTATTTCTCAAGACAGCCAAGCAGGGAAAACCAACTGATGAATGTTGGCATTAGATTTTTATTTCCAACGAATTGTTTTAATCAGATGGTAAACATCTTGTTCTATGAATTTTAATACAGGTGCTACACTGTCTGATTCAGTATGGTTGTTAAAGTAGAGTGCTCCCCGCAAAAAATGCCCCACACTGTCTGTAACATAAAAATTTACATTGGTAGCCGTATTTCCCTGTATGTCATAAATGAGCCCCTTGGCCAAGGGGTTTATGGATTGGGTTGGGCGTTCCAAAATATCATCCGCTTTCTGGATGTGCTTATTGACCAGTTTTCGAGTATCATAGAGTAAGCTATCAAATAAATCCCACTCATTGAAAGGGTAATAGGTTAAAAACAGGGTTGCATCAAATTGCGGGAAGTTAACATTATACCAACCTGGGGTATGAACCCCATTGTTGCTGTCTGCAGCCAGAAATGCGTATTGTGGTATCTCAAAAACAAGGGGTAAATCCGATTTCTCAACCGTATTGTATTGCTTAGAAGGCAACTCTATTTTTGGATACGATTTGGGTTTAGGGACATATGAATCTGTTCCGCCACCGCCACAAGACAATACCAACAAAAAACAAAAAATATAGCTGTACTTAGCGAGATATTTTGGCATCTGAATGAATGTCAATTTTTACCTTTTTAACGCGGCGTTGATCTGCCAATTCAACTGTAAAACCAATACCCGCATGAACAATTGCATCGCCCCGTTTGGGCATTCTGCCCAAACGCTCCGTTATCATCCCACCCAAACTATCACTCTCCAATTCTAAATCGTCAAATACATCGATGGGTAAGCCCACCTCGCGAACAAAATCAACCAACAATTTCTTTCCCTCAAACATATAAACCCCCTGGTTAATTTCTTCAAATTTCTTTTCTAGCTCGTCGAACTCATCTTGCATGTCACCGAAAACCTCATCTAAAATATCCTCCATGGTAATAATTCCACTGGTACCTCCAAATTCATCAACCACAATAGCGATGTGAATGCGGTTATTGCGCATTTCTTGAAGGGTGTCATCAATGGCCTTGTTTTCAGGAATAAAATACGGTGCTGAAACAAATTGCTGCCATCTAAAATCATTGGTCTGGTCAAGATGCGGAATCAAATTTTTAATATTGAGAACGCCTTTAATTTTATCCAGCGTATGGGAATATACTGGCATTCTGGAAAATCCTTTGTCGCGAATTAATTGGAGTACTGCATGATATTGAACATCCTCTGAGATGGCGACCATATCGACCCTTGACCTCATTATTTGCTTTACTTGAATACTTCCCATATTCACAATTCCTTTCAGAATTTCTTTTTCCTGTTGGGCATCCTCTTCATCACTTGCCATATCAATGGCTCGGCTCAGTTCTTCCGGGGTGAGTTCATTGGCATAGGGTTTATTCTTCCGCTCTAATACAGAACCAAACTTCACCAACAAATGAGTCAATGGCCATAAAATGGATACAAAAACACGCATCGGATACACCAAGAAACGGGCAGATGATTTGTAGTGTTGGGTTGCAAATACCTTCGGCATAACTTCACCAAATACCAAAATAATAATGGTCACGACAATGGCCTCAATAAAAAATTTAAACCAGGGAAAAGCCTCTAAGTCGAAAAACTTTTCCGATATCACAATAGACATCAATACAAAGGCAACGTTCACCAAACTATTGAGCAGTAAAATAGTGGCTAGTAAATGCTTTGGGCGATCAAGCAATTGTATAATAATTTTAGAAATGGGCGATATACTGGAGCGAAGTTCCTCTATATCACTTTCCCTGTGAGAAAAAAAAGCATTCTCTGAAGCTGCACAAATTGCTGAAATTGTGAGGCATACCAACATCAAAGACCCATACAATACGATTTCGGGTACCATAGATGGGTCAACCTGCTTGATTACACCCAGTAAAAATATCGAACTTGCCGAACCAGAAGCATCCATAAACATACAATCATCCATTAAGATGACAATCCTCCGCTATCTTCAAATCCCTCTTCGTGATCAATTTTTGCCAAATCTTCTTCGGTAAATTCTGAATGTACGTCGCCCAAAAGTTTTTCTGCTATTTCACTGTGCTTGGAAGCGTCATCGCTCAATACGCCCAATTGATCGAGGCGGGTTACTGCTTCGTCATTGCGCAAACCCAAAATAGAACCCATCATTTGGAAATTGCTAACACGAATTTTCCGAACCTGTCGATCCTGGCCATCGGCATCGGTATAACGGTCTGTTTTTATCTTTCCCTCTACATATAATAAGTTGCCCTTCTTTAAATACTTTTCCGCCGTATCGGCCAACTTGTCCCACATTTCCAAAGCATGCCATTCGGTGCTTTCAAGGCGTTGGCCATCTTTTGTGTAGTAATCATTGGTGGCCATAGACACATTTGCAACCACCCTTCCATTTTCCAACCTACGAACCACAGGATCTTTTCCCAATCGGCCCATTAAAATTACTTTATTAATCATAATTGTGTTTTGATTTTTTACTGTCTCTGTTCTGCTATGTAAATTTAATCATTTTTTCCATCAATCGATGAATGGGTAAATTGGCAATGCGTTCTTTGGTATGCCATTCCCAATCACTTGGCGAAACAAACTTATCATCATATATTCGCAAATACCAGCACGTCGCATAAATTGTTTGGTGCGTGAGTTGATGTTTGAAGGTTTTCTTCGAGATTATTGAAATATTATCCACAATTCCAAAAAGGGCTAAAATGGCATCTAAGTGATCCGATTTGCCATCGAGAGAGACTGCGGGAAACTCATATAAATGCTGGTAAATACCCGACTCCTTTACAATCCGAATGGCCACCGTATCGCCCCGGTGTAAGCAAAGATACTGTCGGTATTTCGCCCTGGGTTTTTGCTTTTGTAGCGTAACAGGAATTTGATTTTGTAATTTATTCAAAAAAGCAACACAATGAAGATTTAATGGGCATTCTTCGCATTTTGGCTGCTTGGGCAAACACAATAAAGCCCCTACTTCAATCATTGCTTGGTTAAAGATATTGGCATTGGTTTGGACAATTACTGGCCCTAACAATGCGTGTAGCTGGGTATAAAATTGGCTTGTTTGAATTGGCTCATGCAACCCAAAGAATCTTGCCCCCACGCGTTTGACATTGCCATCGATGGCTGGCTCCGGCAATCCAAATGCGAAAGATGCAATGGCAGAAGCTGTATAATTACCAATACCAGGTAAGGCCAACAGCATCTTCATATTGTTGGGGAAAACCCCCTTGTGCTCGGAAAGAATAACCTTGGCCGCCTTGTGCATATTTCGTGCACGCGCATAGTATCCCAAGCCCTGCCAAGATTTCAATATTTCCTGTTCACTGGCATTGGCAAGCGCATCTATATCCGGAAATGCCAGTAAAAATCGCTTGTAATACCCAAGCCCCTGCACTACCCTTGTTTGTTGTAGAATGATCTCAGAAATCCAGATTTTATAAGGATCGTTGGTCTCTCTCCAAGGAAGGTTTCTCGCGGTAATTTTATACCATCTTAACAAAGTTTGGATAACTCTTTCCATAAACAGTAGCAAAAGAACAACTTTTGTAGTTTTTTTGCAGTCAAATATTATGACAAAGTCAGAAATCGTTAACGAAATTGCATTGCGGACTGGTTTGGAGAAGACCATTATTGCCGACACTATAGACAACTTCTTCTTGGTTGCCAAATCTTCCATGGTTGCAGGTAACAACATTTATTTAAGGGGATTTGGAACCTTTGAATTGAAAAAACGGAAAACCAAGGTGGCTCGAAATATCAAGCGAAATACAAGCCTGATTGTTCCGGCCCACTTTGTAGCCCGCTTTAAACCGGCCAAAGAATTTGCTATTCAAGTTAAGGAAAGTAAATCTCTTAGCTCACTCCTCTAACACAGATTGTGTAACTTTGTCGCGTGGTTAATCATTCGCGCGTTTGGTTTACAGTAATACTGTTTGGGTTTGTTGGAATCATACTGATTGCCAATAGGTGGAAGTCGTCCCAATTTCATCCAAAGGAAACAAACAGTGCTGCAAAAAGTGAAAAGCAAATACTGGTTGGAGATGAACTACCACAGCGAGAAATCACCCGCATTGAGTTCCTCAATACCATATTTGAAAAATCCAAGCCCAGTCCATTCGTATCTCGCATATTAACCAGTAAACCAGGAAGTTATTCAAAAGACAGCCTGGAACTTGCTCTACGTTGGGCAGAGGAAACCGAAAATACGGCCTTGGTTGCCCTACTTCAAACCGACCTAGCCGAGCAATTTGGCATTCGCAATGAAACAGAAATTGCCCGAAGTTTAGTATTTGCTGGAGCAAGCGTGATGGAAACACCGGTCATTTCGGCATATTTATTTCAATTGGGAAAAAAATACATTGATATTGGGTTAAAAAAACAACCATCCAATACCCAAATTATGAATGCTTTGATTGTGTACCAAAGTGAATATTTACAAGCGCCAATGCAATTTTTGGGTACACTCAGACAAGCACTCGCATCGGACAGCAGCAATATTGAAACCCATTTTATTCATCTAAATCTGTTAAAAAAATCACAACAGTGGCCAAAAGCACTTAAAAAATGCGAGAAATTGATATCTTTGCAACCCGAAAATTCTAGATGGTTGTTCGAAATGAGCGATATATTTGGTATAGTTGGAGATTCTGTTAACGCAAAGGTTTACCTTAACTTGGCAGTAAAAACACAAAATAAAAGTCAATAAAAAAAGAAAAAATTAGATATGCCAAGCGGTAAAAAAAGAAAACGTCATAAAATTGCAACGCACAAAAGAAAAAAGCGTTTGCGCAAGAACCGTCACAAAAAGAAATAAATTGGTTCGCCATCCTAATTCCGCATTTTGTCCAACGAATTAATCATACAAAAAAGTTCGGCTGGGGTAGAAATTGCACTTCTTTCAAACCGGAAGCTCATAGAATTTCACAGAGAAAACCCATCCGATGGTTTTCAAGTAGGTGATTTTTATTTGGGTAAAGTCAAAAAAATCTCCCCGTCTCTCAATGCTGCCTTCATTCACGTTGGCGGAGAGAAAGACGGTTTCTTGACTTATTTCGACCTAGGGCCAAACCTCAAATCACTCCGTAAGGTGGTAAAATCTGCCATTGCTGGAAATCCACGATCGGGCGATCTAGACCAGTTTACTGTCGAAGAACCCATTGTAAAAACAGGAAAAATTGGCAATGTATTAAAGGTGGGTGAACCCCTTTTGGTTCAGGTAATCAAAGAGCCTATCGCCAACAAAGGACCAAAAATATCGTGTGATATTAGCATTCCAGGTCGCTACTTTATCTTGGTTCCATTTAACAATACCGTATCGATAAGTCGTAAAATTGGCAACCCAAAAGAAAAAAGTCGTTTAAAAGATCTTGCCGACAGTATAAGACCCCACAATTTTGGTGTAATCATTCGCACAGTAAGCGAGGGTGTTGCCCTCGAAGAGTTAGACAAAGACATGCGCGAGCTGGTAAAAAAATGGAATACATTAATTCAAGCCCTCAAAAATGCCCCAACTTCTTCAAAAGTACTGGGTGAGGGAAACCGCTTACAAACATTACTACGGGATATTTTAAATGATTCATTCACCCAAATCGTTAGCAACGATCCCGAAATTTATGCTTCTGTAAAAGAGACGCTGACCAAGTACAATGCCGACAGCGATAAAATTGTAAAATTACACCAAGGTAAGATTGGCTTATTCGATCAATTCAACATAAACCGACAAATTCAAAGTTCATTTGGTCGAAATGTTCCATTCAGTGGTGGTGCATACCTTGTCATTGAGCATACCGAGGCACTGCATGTTGTTGATGTAAATAGCGGAAGCACTTCCTACGACCAGCAAAATAGAGAAGCCAATGTTCTTAAAATAAATCTTGAAGCTGTAGAAGAAATTGCCCGACAAGTTCGATTGAGAGACATGGGTGGCATTATCGTGATCGATTTTATCGATATGCGCGATCCAAAAAAGAAAAATGAATTATTTCAGACGCTGAAAATAGCTATGAAAACCGATAGGGCGAGACACAATATTTTGCCGATGAGCAAATTTGGTTTGGTCCAGATTACCCGTGAACGGGTTCGCCCTGCCACCGAAATTGCTACACAAGAAGTATGCATTAGCTGCAACGGAACAGGGAAGATGGATTCCAGCATTCAGTTGATTGACAAAATCGAAAATGAAATCAATTATTTGTGGGAAAATATGAACCAAAAACATGTTACCCTTCGGGCGAATCCACTTATTACAAATTATTTCCGTCATGGAATCCCCTCTCTTCGTATGAGATGGTGGTTAAAACACAAGCATTGGTTAAAACTCCAAGCCGACCCATCCCTATCCCTTACTGCCTATCAACTTGAGAACGAATCAAAGCAGGTTGTAAATCAAGAAGAGTAAATTCATTCGATTCCTCTTATTTCATTCTTATTTCCCTTATTTTATTCTTATAGCCCCTATTTTTTGCTATGATCACTTCGAGCAATTCGAACCAATTCTTGTTGAAACTCCTTCCGTATGCGATTTATCGTAATAATTTCAGAAACACTTGTGATTTTCCGTAATTGATTACACTAAACAAATTCTTACATTCGAACATGAAAAAAGTATTGTTGATATTTACGCTCATGGTATTGGGAAAACAGTTGCTTGCCCAAAACCAAATAGTGCGTGGAACCCTACGCGACAAAGAATCACAAAGTGTGATTAAAAATGCAAAGATTTATTTCGATGGTCCCGTAACAAACCCTCCGGCAACATTTGAAACACAAGCAAATGAAATGGGTGAATTTACCCTTAACAATGTCCCAGTTGGACGATATGCAATTGCAATTGAAGCAGCCGATTACCAGGTTTTTAGCACAAACAATATTGTTGTAACAACCGGAAAAGAGGTTATCCTCAATTACGAGCTAGAACAAATTATAGAAAAAGTGGGTGAAGTTAGCATCAAAGGAAAATCTAAAGGAGACAAGCCCAACAACGATGCTGCCCTGATCTCTGCAAGATTATTTACGGTGGATGAAACAGATCGTTTTGCAGGAAGCAGGGGAGATCCGGCCAGAATGGCATCTAATTTTGCCGGGGTTCAGGGTGCCGATGACTCCCGCAATGACATCGTAGTGAGGGGAAATTCGCCCCAGGGGATTTTGTGGCGACTGGAGGGAATTGATATTCCCAACCCCAATCACTTTGCAATTCCGGGAACTACCGGTGGTTCTGTTTCGATTATCAACAATAAAATCTTGGGAAACTCAGATTTTTTTACTGGGGCATTCCCAGCCGAATATGGCAATGCAAATGCTGGCGCATTTGATTTAAAATTGCGTAATGGAAATAATAAAAAACGAGAGTATAGCTCTCAAATTGGCTTGTTAGGGGCTGATATTTTGGCCGAAGGGTATTTCAATAAAAAAAGCAGTGCCAGTTATCTGGCAACATACAGATATAGCACTTTGTCTATGTTTAGCGCATTGAAGATTCCCATTGGAACTAATGCAGTGCCCAATTACCAGGATTATTCGTGCAAACTAAATTTCCCCTTAAAAAACAATAAAGGAAACCTAAGTTTCTTTGGAATAGGTGGAAGCAGTGCGATTGATATCAATATCAGCAACCAGAAAGAAAGCAGTAGCGAGTTATATGGCGACAATGACCGCGACCAGTATTTTACTTCAAAAATGCACGTTTGGGGAAGCAGCTTTCAGTACAACTTAACTAAAAGTAGTTATGTAAAGCTGAGCGCTGCGATGACATGGCAAAGTGTAAATGCTCACCACGAACTCGTTTTTAGACATGTTACAGATACAATTATACGGAACGGAAAATCTTTTCTTCAATACAAACAAGATTCTCTGGTGCCCAATTTGGGATATACTTTCGATACAAAGACATACGGTGTTCATGCGTTTTACAACAAAAAATTCTCTGCAAAAAGTTCCTTGCGGGCAGGAATTCAAGCAACAGAATACCGCTATACATTCTTGGATAGTGGCCTAAATTTTAATCCCGATAAGCCCTTATTTTGGAAATTTAGTACCCGTTGGAATGCCAATGGAAATGCTTTCATGCTCATTCCCTATATTCAATGGAAATATAAATTTACCCCGGCAATAACACTCAGTGCTGGAATTCAAATGCAAACCTATACCATCACATTCGATCCATCCAATACCCCTTTGGAAAGAAAAAATTTGGCAACTCATAAAACGATTAGTAATACCAGTAACAGTGGTCCACTGTTGCGTTTGGGGGCCCGTTATCAACTCACCAAACGCGATGCATTGAATCTGGGATTAGGCATGCACTCTCAGAATCAAAGTGCCTATGTATACTACTTCCAACAACCTGGGAACAATACCCCCCATAACATGAAAATGGGCTTGTCGAGAAGCAATCACGCGGTTTTGGGCTGGGACCACCAAATGGGGAAATCCAGTAGAATTAAAATAGAAACCTATTACCAATCTCTGTCTAACCTGCCTATTGAACTAAAAAGTTCGTCCTTTTCACTGGCAAATACTGGGAGTGGATTCAGCAGATTCTTCCCCGATAGTTTGCAAAATGCAGGCAAAGGGTACAATTATGGGATGGAGTTTACCATTGAGAAATTTTTCAGCAGAGGATTTTATTATTTGGCCTCGCTTAGCGTTTTTGATGCACAATACCAAGGAAGCGATAACATATGGAGAAGCAGTGACTTTAATACCAATTATGCTGCCAATGGTTTAATAGCAAGAGAATTTGTATTTAAAAACAAAAACTCATTGAATATTGGTGGCAAAATGACCTTCGCCGGAGCGCGAAGATTTTCACCTATCGATTCATTGGCTACAAAAAATGAACGTGAATATATTGAAATTGGCTCTTTAAAGAATACAAAGCGATTTGGCTCGCCCTACCGCCGATTCGATATACGTATTGCTTATAGAATCAACGCGAAACGGATATCCCACGAAATCGCTTTTGATTTTGTGAACGTGACGAATGTGAAAAATGTCTTGAAATACAGCTATGTAGACACAAAACCCTTTTTCAGAGAAACCTATCAACTGGGTTTTCTTCCACTATTTTACTATAAGTTAAATTTTTAATCGGCGATTACATGGGGCTGATCAAAAAAAACGGAGCCACCCAAAGGGCAAATTGACCATAGGTATGTGTCCACTTCCGGCAACATGTGAATAAAGGATAGAGCTCGCACTTCGCCCGGTGTTTAAATTCGCAGTGTATGAAATATGGATGGATTTTATTTGCTTTGGCTGTGGCGACAAGCTCTTGCGTAAGCAAAAAACAATTTCAAGCCCTCGAAGCGTCAAAAGTAGAGATGGAAAAAATCCTTGAAAGAAAAAATGCTGATTGCCTCGAAAAAAATACGTCATTGGTATCGGGTCTCGCTGAAATTCAAGCGGAAAAATCGGCCACAGAAAAACACCTCAGTGAACTCAAAGACACGGTGGAAACCTGCCAATTACAACTTGAGGAAAATCTTCAATATATCCGAAATCTAGGCTCAACACTGGATGGGCAAAGACAAAATCTCGCGACAGAAATTAATATCAAAAATAAAATCCTTCAAACAAAAGAACTTGAACTAAACGCTGCATTGGCCAAAGCGGAAGAAGAACGCGCCCGACTCGAACAACTTCGCAAAGAATTGGAAAAAACCAGTCAGCGTGTGAAAGATCTTGAAGCGGAACTTACCCGCAAAGAAAAGGCGGTACTCGAACTCAAAGAAGCCATCGCAAAAGCCCTTGCAGGATTCGAAAAACTGGATATTAAAGTCGAATACCGCAATGGAAAAGTGTATGTTATTTTACCTGAAAAACTTCTATTTGCAAGCGGAAGCATTGTTGTAGATGCCAAAGGCAGAGACCCTTTAATTGAGATTGGAAAAGTGCTAAACAAAAATGAAAGTGTTCAAATGGCCATCGAGGGTCATACCGATGATATTCCAATGAAGGGCAGTGAATCTATCAAAGACAACTGGGATTTGAGTGTACTTCGTGCGACAAGTATCGCCCGAATACTGATCGTAGATGCGGAGATGAACCCCAAACGTATTCAAGCAGTTGGCCGGGGAGAAACACAACCCATTGCCAGCAACGAAACTCCCGAAGGACGCGCAAAAAACCGCCGTACAGAAATTATTCTCACGCCTCAATTGGATAAAATACTTGAAATTCTCAACAACTAATTGAGAGGACACTTTCAATTTTTTCAGCCACTGACAACAGTCTCGTTTTTGCAAAAATCCCGATTGTGATCGTCGTTGCCGCTATTGAAAACCACAAAAATCCAGAAATTGATTTTCTTTGTTCCGATTATCTAAAGCGCTGTGCTCCCATGCACTCCGTAAAAATTGCACTCTTACCTGCTGCCCGAAACCCCGATCCGGAAATCCAGAAAATCAAAGAAAGCGACACACTGCGTAAATTTGTGAACGTCGGTGATACCCTCATTTTGTGTGATGAAAGGGGGAAATCTTTTACCAGCAAAGGATTTGCGAACTATTTAGACAAAACACTGGCTCAATCGCGTGGAAAAATTATTTTTGCCATTGGAGGGGCCTATGGGTTTACCGAAACATTGCGAAATGAATATGCCAGTATACGTCTCAGCGATTGGATTTTTCCGCATCACTTGGCTCGGGTAGTAATGACTGAACAAATTTATCGTGCTTTGACTATTCTGAGAGGCACAGGGTACCACCACGATTAAACAACTTGTCTCAAGCCAAATCAAAAGTTTGCCCCATCAGGCAAAATCTTTCAGAAATCAGTTTTTCCACCCGAGCCAAGCCAAAAAACCTATTTTTGCCTCAGAATGAATCTTGAACAGGCGCTATCGGACCAAATCGCAAATGCCGTGAACAGTCTCTATGGCAGTATTCCTCAGCCTATCAAAATCGAGCGTACCCATCCCGATTTTGTGGGAGATTATACCTTTGTGGTTTTCCCTCTATTACGCATTTCGCGTTCTACCCCCGAAAATACTGCCAAATCAATTGGGGAGATCTTGTTAAGCCATGGGAATATGGTAAGTGCATTCAATGTGGTAAAAGGGTTCTTAAACATCAGTCTCAGTACCCGTATTTATGCCGATTTTTTGCAATTAAATTGGAACAATCCCAGCTTTGGCAATACGCAAATGGGGGCTGGGGAAAAAGTAATGGTTGAATACTCTTCACCCAATACAAATAAGCCCCTCCACTTAGGACACGTTCGCAATAATCTTCTCGGGCTCAGCCTTTCAAGGATTTTTAAGGCCTCCGGATATGATGTTGTAATGGCCAATTTAGTCAACGATAGGGGCATCCATATTTGTAAATCCATGGTCGCCTGGCAACGGTTTGGAAACGGAGAAACCCCCGAATCGAGCCAAACAAAAGGAGACCATTTGGTTGGTAAATATTATGTACTGTTTGAAAATGCCCTTCGTGAAGAAACCCTTCCCATTATAGAAATGGCAATCAATGGCAAATGGGCTGCGCCAAAACCCATTGCTGAGCAGTACGCTTTGCTATTGGATCAACTCAAGAAAGCATCCGAAGAAAAACAAATCGGGAAATTAAAAGACGATATCAAAGAACTGGTGCGCAACCACTCGGAATTGATGCGTGCTTGTCAGCAAATGCTCCGCGATTGGGAAGCCAGTGAACCCCAGGTGATTTCACTATGGAAAACCATGAATGCTTGGGTTTACAGTGGTTTTGAAAAAACATATACACGATTAGGTGTCTCCTTTGATCAATATTATTATGAATCTGATACTTATAAATTGGGTAAAGATGTCATCGATGTGGGTCTGGCTGATGGGGTGTTTTACCGCAAACAAGACAACAGTGTTTGGATTGATTTACGAGAAGAGGGGCTTGACGAAAAAATTGTTCTTCGTGCTGATGGAACCAGTGTCTACATTACCCAAGACATTGGAACTGCAGAACTCAAATTTAAACAACACCTTGTAGATAGAAGTATTTATGTGGTAGGAAACGAGCAGGAATACCATTTTAAAGTCTTGTTTCTGATACTAAAAAAATTGGGTAGACCCTATGCTCAAGGCCTGTTTCATCTGAGCTACGGCATGGTGGACCTACCCAGTGGAAAAATGAAAAGTAGGGAAGGAACCGTTGTAGATGCCGACGACTTGGTGCAAGAGATGGTTGATGAAGCCAAAGCCAAAACCTTGGAATTGGGCAAAACCGATGGCATAAATTCAGCAGAACTCGAAAACATATATGAATCACTCGGATTGTCTGCCCTAAAATTTTTTATTTTAAAAGTGGATCCTCGCAAACGAATGCTATTTAATCCCCAAGAAAGTATCGACTTTCAGGGCGATACTGGACCTTTTGTTCAATATACCTATGCGCGTATTCAAAGTATTTTGCGTGGTGCGGGAAAGGGCTGGGAAACAGGAGAAATTGGGCAGGATTTACATCCCCTAGAAGTGGAAATTATTCAGACACTATACCGTTATCCAAACGAAATAAACACAGCTGCCATACAATTTTCACCGGCCATTATTTGCCAATACTGCATCGATTTGTCCAGAACATTTAACCGATTCTACAATGGATGCCACATCTTGCGTGAAACCAATATCATTGCTAAAAACACCCGATTAAAAATGGCTTATCTCACCGCTCATACACTCAAACATGCCTTAACTATTTTGGGTATACAGGCAGTAGAAAGAATGTAATGGCATAGCCCAAGTGTTTTCGCAATTTCATTTTTCGGAGACAGAATTACCTTAAAATCTCTCTCTTCCGGGTTCTTTGTCAAATCTCCCGATCGGGATTTTCTTTCAAAAATTGTGACCATCCCCCAGCCTTTCCCATGCCTCCCTTACCCCCTTTTGTACTTCCAAAAGCGCGGGGTGCGAATTGATAAAAATGGCATACTGCAGCAGCCAATCCATCGGTGGCATCCATCGTTTCAGGCTTTTCTTCAAACTTAAATTGTGCGTGTAACATTGCAAAAACCTGTTCCTTGCTTGCATTTCCATTGCCAGCTATAGACTGTTTGATTTTTCGGGGTACGTACTCAAACACCGGTAATTTTTTGCCAATTGCTGCCGCAATTGCCACCCCTTGGGCCCGACCAAGTTTCAACATGGATTGCACATTCTTTCCAAAAAATGGAGCTTCTATTGCTACTTCCGTCACATCAAATCCCTCAATCAGAGCCGTAATGCGTTCATATATATGGTGTAATTTCTCACCCGCATCACCTACCTTAGACAAACGAACTACACCCAATCCCAATAAAATAGGGGTTTTTTCATCAATAGAAATCAAACCATAACCCAGCAAATTTGTTCCGGGATCGATTCCCAAAATAACCCTTGGTTTATCCACTTTACAAAGATGCCGATTTCCAAAAAAAAATTGGAGAAAAATTCCGAAATTTGTTGAAATACCCAATCCCATTCAACAAACATGGCTTTCGACCTAAACCTCATCCAATCCGTTTACCAAAAAATGCCAGCGCGCATTGCTGCTGCTCGATTATTATTGGGAAAACCCTTGAGCCTTTCAGAGAAAATTCTTTTCTCACACCTTTGGGCAGATGCCGCTCCGCAACCCTTTGGTCGGGGTATAGATTATGTTGATTTCGCCCCTGATCGGGTGGCCATGCAAGACGCAACCGCCCAAATGGCTTTGCTTCAATTCATGCAAGCAGGCCGGCCAAAAGTAGCCGTTCCCTCCACCGTGCATTGCGACCACCTCATAATTGCCAAAACGGGTGCAGGTGAAGACTTGGTTAAAGCCAATACAGAGAGTGCAGAAGTTTTCGATTTTCTGGCCTCCGTTTCAAATAAATACGGTCTGGGATTTTGGAAGCCTGGGGCGGGAATTATTCACCAAGTTATTCTTGAAAACTACGCATTTCCGGGCGGAATGATGATTGGTACTGACAGTCACACGGTCAATGCTGGAGGATTGGGGATGATTGCCATTGGGGTGGGTGGTGCGGATGCATGCGATGTGATGGCTGGCTTGCCATGGGAGCTGAAATGGCCTAAACTTATAGGAATTCACCTTACTGGAAAATTGAGCGGATGGGCCGCACCAAAAGATATAATTTTAAAAGTTGCCGGAATCTTGACTGTAAAAGGCGGGACGGGTGCCATTGTGGAATACTTTGGCGAAGGTGCCATTGCAATGAGTTGTACGGGAAAAGGGACCATTTGCAATATGGGTGCTGAAATTGGTGCCACAACATCAACTTTTGGATATGATGACAGCATGGAGCGTTACCTCCGTGCCACTGGTCGTGAAGCAATTGCCGATATGGCAAATTCCGTTCGTGAACACCTTACTGCCGATCCAGCAGTATATGCCGATCCTAGCCAGTATTTTGACGAAGTATACGAAATCAACCTCAATGAATTAGAACCCCACCTCAACGGACCCTATACCCCCGATTTGGCTACCCCAATATCAAAAATGAAAACGTTGGCGGCCGCCAACGCATGGCCCACAAAAATTGAAGTGGGTTTGATTGGCAGTTGCACCAATTCGTCATATGAAGACATTAGTCGGGCAGTGAGTTTGGCCCAACAGGTAATTGATAAAAAACTCACATTAAAAGCCGAATTTACAATCACTCCCGGCAGCGAACAGGTTCGATATACCATAGACCGCGACGGATTTCTGGGTATTTTCAATCAAATTGGGGCAACCGTATTTGCCAATGCTTGCGGACCCTGTATCGGAATGTGGGATCGAATGGGTGCTGAAAAACAAGAAAAAAACACCATCGTGCATTCGTTTAACCGCAATTTTGCAAAACGCGCCGACGGCAATCCAAATACATTTGCCTTTGTTGGAAGCCCCGAATTGGTTACAGCCTTAGCCATTGCAGGGGATATTACTTTTAATCCCCTCACTGACACCCTCACCAATGAAGAGGGAGAAGATGTTTTTTTAGATCCCCCCCAAGGTTTCGAATTGCCCTTACGCGGCTTTGCCGTCGAAAATACCGGATACCAATCTCCTGCAGTTGATGGCAGTAGTATACTACTGCAAGTTGCCAAAAATAGTAGCCGATTGCAATTGCTTGACCCTTTCCCCGCATGGGAAGAAACAGACCTTCTTGGACTTAAATTGCTTATCAAAGCCAAAGGCAAATGTACTACAGACCATATTTCCATGGCAGGCCCATGGTTAAAATTTCGCGGACACCTCGACAATATCTCCAATAATCTTCTCATTGGCGCAATAAACTTTTTCAATGACAAAGCCAATGCAGTAAAAAGCCAACTCAATGGGGAATACGGGGGTGTACCTGAGACCCAACGCGCATACAAATTTGCTGGGATCGGTACGTTGGTTGTAGGGGATGAAAATTACGGTGAGGGGTCAAGCCGCGAACATGCTGCCATGGAACCCCGCCATTTGGGTGTTCGGGCAGTTTTGGTAAATAGTTTCGCTCGGATTCATGAAACAAACCTTAAAAAACAAGGAATGTTGGCTTTGACATTTACTGCCAAATCAGATTACAACAAAATTCTCGAGGACGATACCATTGATATTCTGGGGCTCTGCTCATTTTCGCCCAATAAACCGCTGCAATTGCGTTTGCACCACACCCATGGCATTTCTGAAATCATTGATGTGAATCACAGTTATAATGAGCAACAAATAGAATGGTTTAAAGCCGGGGCCGCCCTGAATATTATTCGTAAAAACATTTTATAATGGGTGGCGAAAAGTCCTTCTATACAGGGGTACTTGTCGCTTTCATCGCTTTTCGCTGCTTCGCTTTTATTTGTTTCTCTGGCAATTACACCGATTCAGACCAATGTGTTATGTGGCAAATGGCCGCAGATTTTGCCCGTGGTGAATGGCATACTCCATTTTTTTATGGACAGCTTTATTCGAGCGGTTTAGAAGCCTGGTTGGCGGCTCCTTTCATTTGGGTTGGTATTCCGGTCTATCGCGCAGTGCCCATAATAACTTTTTTGATGTCTGCACTTCCCTGGTGGTGGATCTCACGCTGTGCAATAAAAAATCATGGCTATACTCAGGGAGCTTTGGTTTTATTGGGAAGTCTATTATTTCCCATCACCTGGCTTCAGACTACATATATCAGCCGCGGATTTATGCAAGGCATCTTTTTGGTATCTCTCGGCGCCTACCTGTGGCATAGGGCAAATCATCTTAAACAAGATGCCCAAAAAACACATGATAAGCCAAAAATCAATGCGCTCAATAGCGTAAAATCTTGGATAGGCAGTATCGAAGGAACCGTTGATACCGTCGGGGATGGCCTTCATCCATTGCCAGACACCAGGACCACTGGAAAAAGAGGGTGGTTATTGAAAAATCGAATTGCGATGGATTTCAATCGCATTATTCAACCTAAAATGAACCATACCACCTGGAGTGGATACGGGTATTACAGACTGATCCCGAATCGTCTACTTCGGCCTATTCTTTGCAATATTTCTATTGTTTTGGGTATATGGGGCATACTACAGAATCCGAATGCAATTTTTATTTTTGTTCCTATTTTGCTTTTATTTTTCAACCCATATCTACTCCAAGATAAAAATTGCTTGCCAAAATCTAGGTCTCATTCCGCGATAGGAATTGCCCTTGGGATAGTGCTATTCTTTATTTTATACCTCGTAAAATCGAACCATCCCGAATGGATGATTCACAAAACTGTTCAGGCAAATTTTAGTCTCAAGGCACTACAATCAAATTTCACGCACACCAATGACTTATTCCAACACACCTTTTTGCCAATTCCTATTCTGGGTATGATTGTATTACTATTGATTACCCTGCTCTGTTTTAATTGGCGCGGCATAGCAGACACAAGCAAAGAACCAATAGACAAGGAAAATGTAGCGGCTCGAAAAACGCAAGCCACAACCAATCAAAAAAAGAATTTGCATCACTTACCTTGGATACTATTGCTATTAGTGCTTGTCCCATTCTTCTTATTCGGCATAGAAAAAATTCAGGATGGCACCGAAAATGTTTACTTTGGTTATGGCAGATTCTTTCTTTCACTGCCATTTTCTTGGGCTTGGTTTTGGGCACTTACTCCCCTAAAGTCATCAATTATGTGTGGGATAAATCGCATCGCTCCGCGCATTAAATACCCTGTAATGGTATTGTTGTTTGCTTGTCAAGGGTTTGCATTTTGGCATTTTAGCAGTATTCGATATTTCGGCAAAACTTATATTCCTATAATGGTGTATCCCTTGAACCAGCTGAAACAAGATGCTATTCAATTGCAAGCCATTTGCAAAAAAGAAAAAGTTGGTGCCATTCTTATCGGAAATCATTATGTAATTGAGGCAGGTAGCATGGGATTCCCGCAGTTTGCCAAAGAATTACCCACGCCAATTATTCGGTGTAACTACGAGCGAAGGCATTGGATACTTCCGACCCTCAAACAAAAATCCGCAAGTGGCGTCGCCCTCAAACCCAGAAAAGTACTCATCATGGAACTTCAGTTACCCCAAAAATGGGCCAAACAAAAATACCCCTTCAAGCAAGTGGATATTCGTGGAAATGCCTATATTTTTGAAACTGGAAACGATGATCTTTGGCAGGTTATACAAAAATTAAACCTAGAAAATTTGAACCACTAGTTTTATACTGGCGATCAATCGCCAGTTGAGCCGTGCTTTGGAGAAAGGGTTGAAGAATGCGTTCGATTTCCCGCCATTTAAATAGGGGACAATATACTTATCATTAAAACACCCAATGAATATTGGGTATTGGTTGGCGCACTGTATTATGGAAAAGCAAATTGCTTTACTGCTTCATGGATATAGGTTTTTACGCAATCAAATACCAAAGAGCCTCCGCTCCCCCTGTCAATCCCGTGACCGGTTCGAACCACCACCATATTGTATTTCGGCACTATACAGATAAACTGTCCGTTTAATCCCTGGAAATAGGAAAATTTGATTCCACCATCGGTTTTGCCAATCCAAAATGAATGGCCGTAATTGGGCGATAAAAAAGGCTGTTGTGCTTTTACCAAAAATGAACTGTCTACCAAGCCCATCCCCTGATGCAATACCAAAAGGCCCAAACGACCAAAATCGCGCGCGCGCGCATCGAAACAACAAAAACCCAATTCCTGACCTTCTTTTTTGTCGAGCTGCCAAGAAGCAGAAGCCTCCGCTCCCAAAGGAATCCATAAATATTTTGAAGCCAATTCTGACATGTTTCTTCCACTTACTTTCATTAAAACCATGGCCAATAATTGGGTGGCTCCGCTTTGATAAACAAATTGTTTACCCGGCTCTGTGACAATGGGAATAGTTCGCAAAACACCGCCCACATCAGAACCATAATAGGTTTTGGCAGTGACTCCTATTGGCAAGTAATAATCTTCTTTCCAATCCAGTCCGGCCGACATTGTGCTCAAATGCCTGAGTGTAAGTTTATTGGAATAAGGCCCTTTTAACCATGGCAAAATATTTTTTACTTTTTGATCCCATGAACTTAGTTCTCCGCGCTGTATCGCTTGTTGAACCATGATCGTAACAATTGTTTTTGAAATGGAGAAAGAATTCGTTCGCTCTTCTGCAAACAATGGCGCAAAGTATTTTTCGCAGACCAATGTATCATTGTGGTATACCAAAAAAGAGCCACTATGGGTTTTTTCAAGCTTGGCCATAAGCGTATTGCTCAAACGAACATTTAACCGATTGGAATCCATTGGCCATTGGGAAATAGTACTGGGGCTATTGGGTATATTCCGGGTATCAAAATGCTTCCAATCAAGGTAATTGGCCGTCTTCTCCCCCATCAAATACGTAAGACGAATACCCTTTAAAATAAAAGAATAGGGTGATACCCAAATAAGACAAACAATCAGTCCCAAAAAGACAAGTCCCAAGCCTAATCGCTGGAGTAATTTCATGGCACCCAAAAATACAGTAAATAAACTATCTTTCTTACTGAAAAATCAGGGGAATGCCTCACCCTTTCATTTCTTTAATCAACGAAAGTTTTATATTTGTAGTACTCGATGAATAAAAATCAATCCAAAAAAATAATTTTTGTGTGTTTCCCTTGCTTGTTGATAATGGGAATTTCATGCATAATTGATTCACAAAATTTTAACCCAACCAATGCCGAAAATGGGCTACATCCCGGCTATTACAAACAATGGTTTGAAGAAAAAAAGGATGCCAATGGTAAAATCCCTCCTTTTTTAAGAACCCAATGGGCAAAATGGGATGCGCAACAAATCATTCGCCGTGCCGATGAAAACCCGATTGATTCAATCATCGAGCTCGGACCAAAAAACGTAGCCGGACGAACCCGAAGTATTTGGATAGATCCACGTAATGAAAAAATCATTCTGGCTGCAGCCATTTCTGGTGGTATGTGGCGAAGCGAAAATGGAGGTCTAAGCTGGAAACCAAGCAACGAACAACAAATTTCAATGATGCCCAGTTGCATCACTTCAAATCCCTATAATCCAGACGAAGTGTATTATGGTACTGGTGAAAGCCGTGCAAACTCCGCCGATGTAGATGGTGAAGGGGTATTCAAATCAATCGATGGTGGTAAAACGTTTACACAAATTCCATCGACGACTAAATTGACTGGATTCAATGCCATTTGGGATATTGAACATTCAAAAATTGACAGCCAAACTTTGTTTGTCGGCACCCATTCCAATGGTTTGTTTCGCTCACAAGATGGCGGAAAAACATGGGTTAATGTCTATAAAGGAGGCAACAGTCAAATCAACGATATTGTATGTTTGCCTAGCGGAAGAATTATTGCTACGATGCAGTCGAGTTTTGTGATCGCCAGCGACTCGAACGGAAATCCTGGCACATTTACTGCTGTAAATTTCCCAAATTCACCCGGTTCCGGAAAATACCGACGAATCCAATTGGCTTATTGCTCCAAATTCCCCAAGGTGGTTTTTGCTGTATTTGAAGGATATGAATTTAGCGATATTGCAATTCGATTTTACAAAAGCAGTGATGGGGGTATTCGTTGGACCGAAAAAACAGCTCCTACAAACGGCGGAGCCAGTTACCAAGGATACTGCATAATGTTAGGCGCTCACCCCACTGACTCTACAAAACTGGTTTTTGGGGGAACCAAGATTGTAACAAGCAGCAATGGAGGAGTAAGTTGGGATATAATAGCCAACGGACATGCAGACCACCACTGTTTTGCATACCTTCCAAAATCAACCAATGAATTTATCATTGGAAGTGACGGCGGAATGCATAAATACCGATGGACGAGCACTGAAATTTTGGCCAATCTAAATAATGGTTATAAAGTAACCCAGTTCTATTGTGGTAGTTTCGGACCCAATGGGATGGTAGGCATTGCCGGATCGCAAGACAATGGGACACATGTTGCAAGCAAACCCCTCGAAAGCCAATCATTTTTCGGTGGGGACGGCGCTTATTGCCATATTGGATTACAAGATGGCTCCGTAGCCTATATGAGCTATCAAAACGCTGCGATTCATAGAATGACAAATTTTAATCCTTTGATTCCATCCTCTGCGAAAAATATAACTGACCCCGCATTTGTATCCGATGGTGTAGATTTTATCAACTTATATGAATTAAATCCGAAGGACCAAAATATGGTTTTTTACCGAACCAACAGATTCCTTTACCGCACAACCAATATGGGTGAGGTTTGGACTGCTATGAATAAAAGTGTTCGCGCCGGAATTAAAGCCATCGGCATCAGTCACCAAGAAAATCCCGTGGTGTATTTTGGTGGAATATCTGCCCAACTATACAAAATTGAAAATGCAGGACTTGCCCCGGCTGGCAAAGAAGTTAATTTTAACAGCAGCGCACCTACAATTGTTACCAATGACAATATCAAAGGATTGCACGTCCACCCGAAAGACCCCTACACTGTTTATGTTGCACTTTCTAACATAAGCAATCAACCCAGGGCTTGGAGGGTAACCGGACTTGATAGCCTAAGCAAAATTCCTACCTGGAAAAATATTTCTGGTAATTTGCCCATTGGCTTACCAGTCAATATGCTTGCTGTAGACCCCCTATTCCCAGACCGCGTATTTTTTGCTGGTACAGATTTTGGTTTGTATTACTCGATTGATAGTGGAAAAACATGGAACAAAGATTACCGGGTTCCCAATGTTGCCCTCCATGAAATTAAGATGCGTGATGACCGCACCCTATTCTTATTCACCCATGGACGGGGCATGTTTGCTTTACCATTAAAATATGTTAACGTAACTTCTAAACTTCGCATACAAACTGAGAAATTAAAAAGCTACCCCAACCCAACAAATAACAATGTAGTGTTACAAGCAACTATTTCTTTGTTGAATGCAGAATATACAGTAATCAATACGAATGGACAGGTCGTGCTTCAGGGACGATTGTCTGCGGGGCAAACCATACCGTTTGAAGAACAACCAAATGGAAGCTATTTTATTCAAGTCAAAACAAAAAATCAAGTGTACACAACCAAAATTCTCAAAAACGAGAAATAAATGACTCTTGAGGCAGAATCCCAACTCAAAGCCCTTGAAAAACAACTTGTGGCACTAAATGACATGCTTCAGGAGCTTAGCACCGAAATGATAGACGGAAAATACACTCCATACCCCATGTATCTTGCACACCAGGAAGAAGCAAAAATTGGAGAAATGATTGTGGATCGCACCGAGTTTGGATTTCCTTTTTCAATTAATGCGACTACAGTCGAACGTTTTTTAGAACTTGGAATCATACAAAAAGAACGTTTGGGAGGATTTTTGAAGACCTATGGCAATCCCAAGCAAAAATGCTGTGTCTTTTTAATGGCAATGCCAGAACCCCAATTTGTATTTTATGCTTTTAAGAAAGTACGCAATCCATAGCCTTAAAACCCCCACCCTATGGTATGTGATTGCCGTAACTCAGGTCCCCAGTCAGCAATGCTAGCCACCCACAATCGAATATCAAAACCCTCTGTCCATATTGTTGTATTGAATTACAATACACAGGCTATGCTTGCACTGTGTTTGCCAGAACTGATTCGCAATAGCTTGGTCGAAGGAGTAAGCATAAGCGTTGTAGACAACGGCTCCAGCGACGGTAGTGCCGATTGGGTGGCTGCAAATTACCCTACACTTGGCCTCATTCGCCTGCAGAACAATTCTGGATATGCCGGTGGATACAATACAGCCCTCTCCCAATTGAATGATGCGTATTTTGTACTGTTAAATAGTGATGCCGCTCCTGGAGAAGGATGGTTAGAACCATTGCTTTTATTGGCCGAGGAAAATCCCGATTTCGGAGCCGCACAACCCCATATCATAAATTATTATATGCGAGACCAATTTGAATACGCCGGCGCAGCGGGCGGATTCATCGACCGTCTTGGATACCCATTTTGTCGGGGAAGAATTTTCGGAAATGTCGAAAAAAATTCTGGCCAATACACGGGTAACACACAAGTATTTTGGGCAACAGGTGCGGCACTATTTATCAAACGTGAAGCATGGGAAAAAGCCGGAGGTCTAGATACTATATTTTTTGCCCACATGGAAGAGATTGACTTATGTTGGCGCTTAAAACTCCTTGGGTATAGTATTTGGAGCTGTGGCGATAGCCAAGTATTTCACATTGGTGGGGCTACACTTTCCAATAAAAATCCCAAAAAAACATTTTTAAATTTTCGCAATAACTTATTGATGTTGCAAAAAAATCTTGTCCCAAGTGAACGCGAAGCAATCATAAAAAAACGCAAATTGTTCGATGCCTTGGCTGGCCTATTTTTTCTTCTACAAGGCAAGTTTGTCCATATTCTAGAGATTGTAAAGGCGCACCGCGAATTTGAAAAAATAAAAAACCAATTGTTGCCCAATGCGCATTCGAAACCTTTGTCCGAATTAACGGGCACCCTCAACGATTCTATTGTTTTGGGCTATTTCACGCGAGGAAAAAAAACCTGGAGTCGCTGGTTTTCTTAAATTGATCTGGGGTGAAATTTAAGTACCGTATCAGCCAAATAATGGCGATCGAGGTGTGTATAAATTTCTGTAGTAGTGATACTTTCATGGCCGAGCATTTCTTGCACTGCACGTAAATCGGCCCCTGCCTCTACCAGATGCGTTGCAAAACTGTGCCTGAATGTATGCGGCGATATATTTTTCTTAATCCCCGCTTTGATTGCCAATGACTTGATAAATAGAAATACAGATTGCCGACTCATTTGGACACCGCGTTTGCTTAAAAAAATAATATCACGGCTACTGGGCTTTACATCAATATGAATCCGACACTCCTTCATGTATAATTTAATATGCTTTAATGCCCTTGTGCCAATGGGTACCAAACGCTCTTTATTGCCTTTGCCAAGCACCTGGATATATTGTTCATCAGCATGGACTTGGGTAATGCCCAATCCAACCAATTCACTCACACGCAATCCACAACTGTAGAGGGTTTCCAATATGGCCACATTGCGCTCTCCTTCGGGAAGGGAACGGTCTACTGCCAAAATCATTGCATCAATCTCCTCGAAACTCAAGACGACGGGTAATTTACGGCCTGTTTTTGGCAATTCTAAAAAATCGGCTGGACTCTCAGCAAGGGCGTCTTCCAGCACCAAAAACTTATAAAATGACCTTACTCCCGAGATGATTCTGGATTGTGAAGTGGCTTGAAATCCCATGTCAGAAATCCATTCGGGAAACTTTTGTATGCGTTGTTTGTCTGAATCAAAAGGACCATTACATCCCAACGATTCGGACCATACACGAAATTTTTCGATATCAGAAATATATGCCTCCACACTATTTGGCGACAACGATCTCTCTAATTGCAAGTACTGTTTAAATCCCAAGATCGACTCATCCCAGACCTTAGTCATTATTTTATTTTGGCTTTTTCGACCTGCAAAACTTCCTTGGTATTGGCATCGTAAATCCAAATCACCAGATCTAAATTTTCGGATTTCCACTTGGCTTTTGGAAGAATGTAAAAATGTTTCTCGCGAACCCACCCTGCGGGCATATTATTGCCAATTTCCATACCAAGAGAAGATCCTACACAAGCCCTGAGCACGTGTTCGTGCATGTAATTGTCTCTAAAACCACTGGAAGTATCTGCATCAGATTGTTTGCTAATAACACTGTTTTCTATAATGCCCATTACCCATTTATAGTTTCCTGTGGCAGCGCTATTGGTGATCGCCTTGACTTCGATACGGGCCCTTGCATCGGAGGTATTCCAGGTGCTTTTAATTTGAAGGTTGAAAGGACTCACTTTGACCATCTGCTGGGCAATGGCTGAGGCCCAATTACTGGGGTCAATTAATTTACTGCCATTAAAAGAAAACTGATCAACAGAACCCAATGGCAAAGAACCAATACCCCCCAAAGCACTTGCAATTTGCTCGGACTCTATGGTACTCATCGTGTCAAAACCTGCCCAGGGGAAGGTTAAAGAGTTTGGCGTTTTAGGGTATAAGGCAACCACTACCAGAGAATTTGGGTTAAGTGCCAACAGTTTTTTGGCCACAATAGCCGCTTTAGGACAATTATTACAACGCACTCCTGTTATATCAAACAACAATACTTTCTTGGCCGATGCTGATGGGACGGCCACAAGATAGGAAGTATCCAACAGGGGCTTCGCTTCGTCTACCATAATGATTCCAGGAAGTTCTTCTTTACAAGAAATCACAAGCAATAAAACACTGGCAAAAAACAGAATTACTCTCACAGTTCAAAAATACACAAAACTAAATAATATTATATTTGTTTGAATAATATGAAATCAATCCGTATACTATCTGTATTAAGTGCAATGGGTACACTATTGAGTGCCTGTATATTTGGGAAATCCAAAACCATAGACCCCTTGACTATAAACAATGCTCCCACCTCCTTGTATAGCATACCCCTGATCTCCATTGATGGAATCACCCCAATAAAACTTGCTTCTTTCAAGGGCAAAAAAATATTGTTTGTGAATTCTGCCAGCAAATGCGGGTACACGCCTCAATACAAAGAATTGCAAGAACTTCACGAAAAAATGGGCGACAAAGTGGTTATAATTTGTTGTCCCTGCAACCAGTTTATGGATCAAGAACCGGGTGATAAAAATGAAATTATTGAATTTTGCACAATCAATTATGGCGTTACCTTCCAAATCAGCGAAAAACTTGATGTTAAGGGTTCGAAACAACATCCACTTTTTACCTGGTTGTGTAACCGTTCCCAAAATGGTTCAATGGATGCTTCAGTAAGTTGGAATTTCAACAAATTTTTGGTGAATGAAGACGGTTATCTCGTTGGATATTTTCCCTCTGGTACAAAACCAATGTCCGAAGAAATGATTGCTGCAATCAATAAATAAACCTTTTTCTGCTTGAAATAAGCACAATCCTCCCCTATTTTTGCGCAGAATTTTTTTACTATGAGCATACTCGTTAACAAGAATTCTCGTATCGTCGTTCAGGGTTTTACCGGCACCGAAGGCAGCTTTCACGCCCAACAAATGATTGAATATGGAAGCACTGTTGTCGGGGGCGTGACTCCGGGAAAGGGTGGAACTATTCACCTAGACAAACCCGTTTTCAATACCGTACAAGATGCCGTTCGCGAAGCCCAAGCCAACGTAAGTATCATCTTTGTTCCACCCGCATTCGCTGCAGATGCCATTATGGAAGCAGCAGAAGCAGCCATTAAAGTTATTGTGTGCATTACCGAAGGAATTCCGATCAAAGACATGATCAAGGTTCGTGAATTTATAAAATCTTATGATTGTCGGTTAATTGGTCCAAATTGCCCAGGAATCATTACTCCTGGCGAAACCAAAATTGGGATTATGCCAGGATTTATTTTTAAAAAAGGCAGCATCGGCGTAATTTCTAAATCTGGTACCCTTACCTATGAAGCGGTTGACCAACTTACAAAATTGGGATTGGGGCAGAGCACCGCTATAGGCATTGGTGGTGACCCAATTATAGGAACCACAACCAAAGAAGCGGTTGAATTATTTATGAATGACCCCGAAACAGAAGGCATTGTTATGATTGGAGAAATTGGCGGAGGAATGGAAGCAGAAGCAGCCCGTTGGATTAAAGAATTTGGCACCAAGCCCGTTGTAGGATTTATTGCCGGACAAACAGCCCCTGCAGGCCGAAGAATGGGGCATGCCGGAGCAATTGTTGGGGGAAAAGATGATACAGCCGCCGCAAAGATGGCCATCATGGCTGAGTGTGGAATCCACGTAGTGGATAGTCCTGCAGAAATTGGAAAAACCCTATTGGCTGTTCTTAACAAGCGGTAATGAGATCCTTTCACCCACAACATTTGGGCTAGAAATCATTTACACCGAAAATGCTCCTACCCCGAGAGTACTTGCAAGAATTTCAACAAATGCTTTTTTCTTACTTTTTCTTCGTTAAATCGATCAACGCAACGTCCTTGTGGACTGATTGATTCCAGGAAAAAAAAGTGTCTTCAATCGCCACGTTTGGAATAAAATTTTGAATTTCAATGACGATCTCAGTTCCATTTTTGAAGTGCTGAATTACGCGTTGTATTTTTTTAGAAGACTTGTCAATTTCTAATTTGACATAGGCATAATTTACCTTTTTGAAAGGTGCCAATAAAATCACATCGTAATTTTTATTGTTACGGACAATCGGGCCGTCGTACTTGCTCTTAAAATCTTTCTTGTACAAACTAAAAATTTCGGCTGGGCTTATGCTATTGTTTCGAATCTTAACATCTTCCTTGGTTACCTCCATATCTTCTTTGCTATAGGTCCAAGTATACATACCATTGCAAAAAATTTCCTGCGAAGCATAATCCAATTTGAATTTTTTGGCTTTGATCCAAATGGTTCCATTCTCAACCAATGGTTTGCCATTTCTGGAAGTTGTGGTAATTAAAAATGATGACTTAATAGTGGAATACGATTGATACAAAGATGTAACTTTATTCAAGATTGCCTGCGACTTCGCATCGCCTTTGTTCTGGGCTGAAAGACCCACCAGAAAGACACAACTTAAAAAGGACAAAAGCAAATTTAACCATCGGGTTTGTTTCATTGTGATTCTTTTTTATTATAAATTATTTAAAAATTGCTCCAAACTAAATTCATCGGGAATCAATACTTGTCTGGCTTTACTTCCGTTATTGGGTCCTACAACACCCGCATCTTCTAGCTGATCCATCAAGCGGCCTGCCCTGTTATATCCAATCTTTAATTTTCGCTGAATCATACTTGTACTCCCAACCTGGTTGAGTACCACTACCCTTGCAGCATCTTCAAATATAGGATCGCGCTGGTCAGAATCAAAACCATCTCCCGATAAAAAACCGCCTTCTTCTTTTAACTCAGGCAATAAATACGCTGAAGAGAACCCCCTTTGTTCTCCGATAAAGTCTACGATTCTTTCTACTTCTGGTGTGTCTACAAAAGGACATTGCAATCGGATAACCTCGCTACCGCCACTATACAACATGTCTCCTCTGCCAATCAATTGGTCGGCACCGTTGCTATCCAATATTGTTCTACTATCAATCTTAGACGATACC
The DNA here is from genome assembly GCA_005798825.1 of Bacteroidota bacterium. Taxonomy (GTDB): domain Bacteria; phylum Bacteroidota; class Bacteroidia; order NS11-12g; family UBA955; genus UBA955. The sequence goes on along the minus strand of SYIL01000045.1, from coordinate 1,095 downwards.
CTAAATGCAATCCGTGCAGGAAAATTTGCCTTGATCATCCCTGTAATAACATTCACCGACGGCCGTTGGGTAGCCAAAATTAAATGAATCCCAATAGCCCTTGCCAATTGTGCCAAACGGGCAATCGGTATTTCTATCTCCTTGCCAGCAGTCATAATCAAATCGGCTACCTCGTCCATCACAACTACGATATAGGGCAAAAATCTATGCCCTTCATTGGGATTCAATTTGCGTGCTAAAAATTTTGTATTGTATTCAAGAATATTTCGAACCAAGGCATCCTGCAATAATTTATAACGGTTGTCCATCTCTAAACACAAACTGTTTAATGTATTCACCACTTTATGATTGTCGGTAATAATGGCTTCTCCGTCTCCAGGCAACTTTGCAAGATAATGTCGCTCGATCTTGTTGAACAAAGTGAGTTCGACTTTTTTGGGATCCACCAACACAAATTTAATATACGCCGGATGCTTCTTGTATAACAGGGAGATTAAGATTGCATTGAGACCGACAGACTTGCCCTGACCCGTTGCACCTGCCATGAGCAAATGGGGCATTTTTGCCAAATCGGCTATGTAAATATCATTGGAAATCGTTTTCCCCAAAACCACAGGCAGTTGAAAGTCACAATCCTGAAATTGCTTGCTAGACAACAAACTGCGGATGGGAACCATCTCTGGATTTTTATTGGGAACCTCAATACCAATGGTTCCCTTACCAGGTATTGGTGCAATAATACGAATGCCCAAGGCCGCCAAACTCAGCGCGATATCATCTTCTAAATTTTTAATCCTTGATATCTTTACCCCAGGGGCTGGCACAATCTCATACAAAGTAATGGTTGGACCAACACTTGCCTTTATGTGCGCGATACCAATCTTGTAGTTAATCAGTGTTTCCAGAATTAAATCCTTGCTGGCCGTAATCTCATCCATGTCTACTTCTTGCTTCTTTGTATCGTATTCTTGAAGCAAATCAAGGGTTGGAAAAACATATTTACTCAATTCGGCAGTGGGATCATATTGGGTATCCAAGCCCATCCGAGCGATAGAATTGTCACCAAGATTTTCTTCCACTCCCTCCTCTGGGTTG
>SYIL01000007.1 GCA_005798825.1 Bacteroidota bacterium | reverse complement strand
TAGCGCAAACGTTTAGCGCAAACGAGTATCCAGCCAGTCGGTTTCCCGTGTTTCCCCCAAATCCTCCTATTTGTGGCCATTGCGCAAAGTTTTGATGGACAATGTTAGGCAAGTTTTGCAACCATAAGACCAGGCAAAAGCAGGTAAATATTCTTTAAACGGAGACCATTTTGATGGGTCCTTCGATAACCAATCGACCCAAGGTTTTGGCTTTCACATCTTCGATAGTTACCCCTGGAGCCAATTCGCGCAATTCAAACCCCCTGTCGGTAATATCAAATACCCCCAGCTCTGTGACTACTTTCTTTATGCAGGCCAAACCGGTGATTGGAAGTGTGCAACGGCTAAGCAGTTTACTTTCACCAGCCTTATTGGTGTGTTGCATTGCAACGATAATATTTTTGGCTGAGGCAACCAAATCCATGGCTCCACCCATACCTTTCACCATTTTGCCGGGAATTTTCCAATTGGCGATATCGCCATTGTCACTTACTTCCATGGCCCCCAGAACGGTCATGTCTATTTTGCCCGAACGAATCATTCCAAAACTCATCGCACCATCAAAAATACTGGCACCTTTCACCATGGTTACTGTTTGTTTTCCGGCATTAATTAAATCTGGATCTTCGTCTCCTTCGAATGGGAAGGGCCCCATGCCCAACAATCCATTTTCTGATTGTAAAATGACCTCCATACCCTCAGGAATATAGTTTGCTACCAATGTTGGAATACCAATGCCTAAATTTACATAGTAGCCGTCGCGTAATTCTTGAGCAATCCTTTTGGCGATTCCAAACTTGTCTAACATACAGTACAAAATTACATTTTTTGCCCCATTGGCAACGATAATCCTTTCAATAATGTTTGGGCATCCAGGTTTTTGGGATTAATCGCGATTGCTCGTTTTAAATATTGTTTTGCTCCCAAAGTATTGGAAAGTTTTAGGTATAATTCGGCAAGGTATAAACAGGCATTTTCAGAATCGGGATTGAGCAATAGGGTTTTTTCGAATTGTTTTTTGGACAATGCAAAATTTCCTTTTAAGTAATGGCATACCCCCAAATTAAGATTCGCTAGTTCATGTTTGGGTTGATGAGCGAGCAATTGGGTTAAACAAGAATAAGCCGCATCTATGTCTTTGTTGCGAATTTGGGCGTTGGCTTTTTCTATCGCAAAATCGCTGTTGAATGGCATTGCATCATTTGCCCTGGTATACCATGGCAAAGCCGATGAAAGATTTCCCATTTTGTCTTCTGATTTTCCAATTCGATAGGCGCTCCATGCATCTAGCGATTGCCTTGATAGATCAATGCCTTGTAACAAGGATTTTACAGCTTGATAATTTTGTTGGTTGTATAAATGTTGCAGTTGAACCAATGGGATTTCATTTGCTTGCGAAAATAATTCATCGGCTTTGTCTTTATAAATGGGCAAGGATTCAAATTTTTCGAACCAAGTAACATAGGCCTTGAACAATTGAACAGGACTGGGATTTTTACTATTTACACAATACAAGCCCGAAGATATAGGGGCATTTTTTGCAATACGTTTTGGCTTGGCTTGCAAATTTTCTTTTGATTTTAATACGCCTATCCATGGTCTTCGGATATAGTGGTCATGCACTGTTACGTGCGGTATATCTCTGGTGTCGCTGGCAGGCATATGGCATTGAACACAGGTTTTCCCCAGCCTTTGTTTGGCAGATAGTAAGCAATTCTCAAAATGACTTTGCTTGCTTTTTGTGTGATGACAACCTGTGCAACTCCCATTAAACTTGTCTTGATTTGTCTGGGTTACACTCAGGTGGGGATTGTGGCAGTTGATGCACGTGAAATTAATATTGGGGTTGTATTGGTTTAAATCTCCCGTATTAGAGCCTTTGAAACAAGCACTCATTTGAAATCGTTCTGCGTGTCCCGCCATCACAAATGGCGCATCACCTTGTAATGTGGGCATGTATATTTCAAAAATCGAATCTAGGTGCATACCGGGTTTGAAGTCGGTAAACTTTTTCCCTTCTTTTAAAATATTATTTCCCTGTAAATGGCAGCGCTGACAAATGTCGACTTGAAGCTTCCAAGGCAATCGTTTGGGATTTACAATGGTCCAATCGGTTTTTGTACGGGTATCAACTACAATACCTGCTTGTTTTTCGGCAACATGCAATGATCCGGGTCCATGGCAACGTTCACAATCAATACCCAATGGCAATCGCGTAAATATATTGACAGAACCTTCTTTTACCTGAGACATTCCGGTATGGCAACCCATACATTCAATATCGATTTTCCGATTAAATCGTGTATTTGTTAGCTCGTAGCCCGGTGGCAAATCCCAAATTCCTTTTTGGGTATAAAAAGTTAAGGGGGCCTGAAACAGGTGGCTGCCATCGGTCCAGAAATGGCTATTTGTATGGTGACCACTGCCAATGATATGGGTAATCTGTTCTATTCGGTTGTGGATGGTATCGGCAATTTTTAGGGAATTTCGGGTATTTGTCAAACGAAATTCTTGGATATAGAGTTTATTTTTTTGTAAAAAAGGGTAGTAGTAAAGGTTGTTTTTTGCATCATAAACAGGCTTCACATTCACAAAATTTGCCTTGCTATATTTTTTCTCAGCCAAATGAAAACTTTGCCCCATACCCGTATGAATAAATGTTTGGTGTTTGTCGGCATGGCAACCCTTGCATGCATCTATACCAACATATCGGACAGAATCATTCAGATTTAAAAATGTAGATACTTTGTCTGCCTCAGTATTTTTTGCACATTCGCTGAGAAAGAAAACCATAAAACCAAATCCGCACAATACAGTTACTGCCATACAAGCAGCGCGAGAAATCCCTATACGCAACCCCAATTTCATCTCCGACAAATTACGCTATATTTTATAGATTCTTCAACGGTTTTTGCCGGTAAAGGACCTAAACGAGTGAGAATAATTTTATGGGAGAATGAAAAACATTTTTTTAATCTCCAAATTGAGACTTCCAATCCAAAACTCCACCAATGAGGTTGCGAACATTGGTAAAACCTTGTTGAACCATAAACATTTTGGCAGTTCCACTTCGGGCCCCTGAGCGGCAGTGAACAATAATTTCCGCATTTTTTAATTCTTCCAATTCCCCTATCCTGGAAGGCAATTCCCCCAAAGAAATCAAACGTCCACCCAAATTAAATTCTGTATACTCATGCAGTTCTCGAACATCAATAAGGTTAATATTTTCTTTGTTCTGTATGCGTTTTTGTAATTCTATAACTGAAATATCTGGGTTCATAATTTAATAAAGTGAGTAAAGCGTTGTTTTTTTTGTTCATTCAATGAACGAATGATATAATGGCCGGGTTTCAAGTCTCCTACAAATATAGAACTCCCGGAGGGGCATTTCATGATCAACTTGCCACTAAAATCCCAAATTTCATGTTGCAAGATGGATCCAGAATTTGTTTGTATAAAGACTATGTCTTGACATGGGTTTGGAAAGATGCCAACCGTAAACTTGTCTATGGTACCGGTAGCGAAAGCATATTCTTTGCGATCTCCAAATAGCATACGAATCATGGGAGTTCCTTTGGCATCCATTCCTGCTTTCTCCCAGCTTCCCAATAGGTTAGAAAAAAGATGGGGATTTCCTTGTTCTGAATTCTGAAAGCGGTAATTGTTGTCATACCCAATGTTTAATACAAAAGGCATTTGTTGAATCCATCCCACATAATAGTTCCCTTTGCTCAAAAACAAGGTTGAATCAAAAAATATGTAAGAGAAACCGTTGACACTATCCATATAAAGGGGCTTGGATATGGGAAACTCATAGAGTAATTTGTCTTGATCATCAGGACGTCCCAATGGGCTGAGTGATTTCCAAATTCGAAGTTTAAAACTTCGACCACTTACATCTACCAGACTTTGGTTGAAATAGATAGAAAGGCCGCGCAACGAATCGTCTTTGAGGGTTTTAAATTCCATGGCAAATTGCCCTTTCAGATTCCCGAGATAGGCATAGTCTAGTCCGATGCCTCCTTCGGCACTTCCATCGTCATAGGCATACCAGGGCATGATTTTGTGGGATTTAGAAACAGAATTGTTGTTACTACTTGATTGGTAGGCATCGGGGGTATTGTCATTGCTTTGTGGGTCTACACTGAAAATATAATTGATATTTGGAGTGGATGTGCTCAGCGTGTCAAACAACAAGGAGGGGTATCTCTCCGTGGTATCGCCTTTTGCATTTAGGTTTCGACTACTGGTATTGAAGAGTTTCGAGTATATTTTTTTATTAAACTGGTTGAATATAGAAAGTTGAAATCTTGTTTGTACCGCTGTTTTTGCATTCAAATTGCGCACTAAAATTGCAGGTCCATTGCCCAAAATTTCTGCTTTTGCAAATTTATAATGACCAAATGGAATGTTGTTAAAATCCTTGAATAATCCGCACTCTACCGAGGCAATTCCTACGTCTTCAATATTAATTTCACCGGCTTTTCGATTTTTATCGATGCGCAAATAATCGATATTCCAATGGTTTAGATTTCCGGTTGCTTTGGTATAATTGACTATGCGAAACTGAAAGTCGGGTATCAGATAACGGTAATCTGCAATAGGGATAAAATATTCTACGAAATTGCCTACAAAACCCCCACCTACCGCCCAATTTCGAATCCAATTTCCTGAGTTTGTTTTGAAAAAAACAAGCAGTGAATCTTCCGATTCTGGGGCATCGCCAATGCCTTGTCGCTGTAAAAAAAAACTGAGATAGATTGAATCTTCGGGTTTGTAATTGACGGTTGAAATTCCCACATTTCGGTATTGCAGGTTGATGGGCTGAGAGCTCAGGCTATCAGCATATACCATTTCCCGTTTATCCAATGTTTGGTAGGGATTTCCATGAGCATTTAGGTGGTCAAAGGTAGCAACTCCAAAGTTTGGGGCTTTTTTTGGAAAAGTGTTGTTTACCCAAACAAGTTTATCCACCCATCTTTTGGCATCAGGGTAACCAGAAGTATTGGAGAAATCCTCAAAAAAAGGAAGACTTAGCGTGTCTGTTATTTTAAATGATATTTCATTTTCTGAATTTCCCTGAAGGGGTTTAATTTGCCTTATTGCAAATGGCTGAAGCCGAACTAATGGCTGAGCAAACATTGGGTATAACACACAGAATACCAAAGTGAAAACAATGGATTTCGCCTGCATTTGAATATGGATGTGTATTTTGGACAAAGGGGACTATTAATTGCTCAAATTAGACCTAAATACTACTAACGAAAAGCGCAAGATTTTATTTTGCAATACTGGGGTTTTACGGGGTGGTATTTACAAAAAACGAATTTGCACATAGAACCTACGCAGTGGTCTTAGTTGTTGTCAATTTCACTGTTGTCAATTTCTTCTGTGTCAATTTCTTCTGTGTCAATTTCACTGTTATCAATTTCTTCTATGTCAGTATCTTCCTGAAATTCTTTTTTTGTAGTCAAGACAGTAATGTCAATTAGACTTCCTTTTGAAATTTTCTGACCGGGCTCAATGATTTGCCCCCGTATTCGTTGCGCGACTACCAAATTATTCTCCTCTTCTGAAAATTGATAAACCACTTCACCCAATACCAAACCCGCATTTTTAATAAGGGCTTTTGCCAAATTAAAGCTGCAATCCGTAAGTTTAGGCATAGGAACTCGGGGGCTTGAGAGTGCATTTACGGTTAGATAAATCGATCGGTTTGTTTTAACGAATTCAAAAGCTTCGGGAAATTGTTTAACAATGCAACCAGGTTTGGTATTTGGAAGATAAACCGTGTCAATGATTTTCATTCGAAGATTAAGTTCGGCCACTTTGGCTTCAGCTTCAAAAGGTTTCAGTGAGACGAGGTTTGGAACCTGAATGGTCTCGCCATGATGTGTATAGAAACCAAGGCTATAAAATATTAAAGCAGTTACGAGTGCAATAAGCAATCCCCCCAAACCAATATTGTAGAGCCAATTTTTCACAAATTCCTATTTTCTCCAAATTTCAGTATTTCGCGGATAAATTCAAAAGGCTTATATCCAAAGATTGCTGCTTGGTGATAGATACAAGTGGCAGGAGTCATTCCAGGCAATGAATTGACTTCAATAATCACAGTTTCGACCTTGCCATTTTCAAATATTCTTACAAAGGCATCAATTCGGCAGTAACCGGTTACGTCCAATGCTTTGGCGACGGATTCTAGCGTTTTTCGGACTTCTCCACTGATGCGCATTTGTTCTTTGGGATTTTGGGAAAACCGAGAAGGGGTTAAATTTTGGCCTTGTCCTGCCAAGAATTTTTCTTCTAATGACAATATTGCACTTTCTGCCAAGGATTCTGAGGGTTCAAAAATTTCATAATAAATTTCGCCTTGAGGATTTGTATGGGTGAGCATGCCACAGGTTACCTCTAAAAAATGCGCGCCACCAGATTTCTGAATAAACTCCTCGATAAGCAATTCTGATTTCTGGGGTAATTCGTCTTCGATGCGAATATTCAATGCTTCACAGTCCAATTCAGTGGGTTTGTCACTTTCTCTAAACAAGGCCTTCATAAACCAATTAAGTTCTGAAGCAGAGGAGATTTTCCGCACTGCCGCACTGCACCCGTCATCTGCAGGTTTGGCAATCAAGGGAAGACCAAATTGTTGGCAAATTGATTCTGCAAGTGATTCTCCATCCTCAAGCCAGTCAGTTTTATAGACCATTGCATGTTTTGCCACCATAAAACCCAGTTTGTGCAATATCTTATTGGTTTCAAATTTATTGATGGTTATCGCTGATGAATGACTCAGGCTTCCGTTGAAGTAAAGGTTTAATCGTGCCAGGTCTTTTTGAAGTGTTCCGTCTTCGCCAGGCCTTCCGTGAAGCGCAATGAAAACACCCTCACATAAATTGGGCAATGATTCGATATAAATCTCTTCTGGATTGTATACAATTTCTCCTTGCACAAAATTACCTGTGAAGGATTCGCTTTCTTTTCTTATGTCAACCAAACTGAGATTTTCTTGTGGGTGTAGTATTTTATCTCGTATATCATCAGCATTGTCTTTGAGCATCATATTGAGTGGAAGTCGAAACAAACGATACCCTTGGCTATTGCCTGTCAAGAAAATTGGAATGGGCTCAAATTCAATACTACTGCTTAGTTTTTCATAGATATTTCGTCCACTTTCCATCGAAATATGTCTTTCAAAACTATAGCCACCCATAATTATGGCGATCTTTTTTTTGGCAGATGAATGGGTTGAAGCCATTTTTTGAATGGTTTCGCTGCGCTTGAGTAATTCGATGTGGTGATTTCCTTTTGGATGATTCCGAATTCGCGCACGCAAGGAGTTAAAGTAAATCAATGCAAGAAAAGCGCTGGGGTTCAGACCTATTTCTGCTGCTTGGTGAAAAAAGAACGAGGAGGGCATCATCCCGCTGGTTGTATTGGGGTCGTTTAAGAAAACGCTACCGTCCTCGCTTACAAAGCCATCAATTCGGGCGTATACTTCAAATCCAAAATGGGTATATAGCGAACAACAAGCTTGGCGAATGAGCAACAATACTGAGGGCAAAACATCAATGGGTGTTACTTTTTTACTCAAACCTGGGAGGTATTTACTTCGGTAGTCAAAGAGGTCTCCATTTTTTCGAATTTCAGTCGGAGGCAATGCAAAGGGGTGGCCTTGTTCATCATCCACAACAATGCAACTAAACTCTTTTCCATGGATCATGGATTCAATTAAAACCGTCGATTCGCTGTCTGGTGATTCAAGGTTGATCCATGGGTGATCCTTAAGATGGGCATCAATCATGGATAGGAGCGCCTCGGGAAGATAGAGGATCCTTTCATTGGCAATCACGGGCAAGCCCAAGCCGCTTCGCAAATCACATAGTTGTTTGACAAACCGAATTTTTTCTTCATTGCCCAGCGATAACCAATCTTTTGCATGGATACGCATGCGGAAAAATGCCAAGTCAACGGCCTCACAAAAGGAGTTAAAATCGGGATGCGTTAATATGCTTACCCCCAAAGACGAACCTTGATGTGCAGGTTTTACGACAAATTGATTCTTAAATTCAGCAGAGTAAACCAGAAACCAATCTTTTTTTTGTAATTCATCGGCTTGGAACCAAGTGTTTTTGGTCAGTGTTCGGTATGTGTTTACATACAATCCGGCGCTAGTTTGAAAATCTTTTTGAATGGCTTTGTTAACACCTAGTGCCGATGCCATGATTCCAGAACCAGAGTAGGGTATCCCACACCATTCCAAAAGTCCTTGAATACTACCGTCTTCTCCATGGGTTCCATGGAGGGCTAAAAAGGCAAAGTCTATTCGATCCCTGAGCATTTCAATGCTCAAAGGAATACCAATTTCTTGCAATAGAGTCTGTTGTGCGATACGGTCATTGCTGAGAGACTCTATACTTTCTGCATAGACCTGAAAACCGAATTGTAATGTTGGCAATGCAGGTAAATGAGCGAAATGAGCAGTATGCTGATGTTGTAGTTCCGGATGGAATTTGATCTGGGCGGGCGGATAAAAATCACGAATACTGCCTTTGTAAACAAACTCCCATTGTAATTCGCAAAAATTTCCGAATGAGTCAACAAAAATGGGGACGGCTTCAAACAGTCTTTTGTCGAGGTTGTCATAGACGGTCCTACCTCCCGCGAAGGAGACCTCGCGTTCTCTGGATTGTCCTCCAAATAAAATACCAATTCTAATTTTTTGCATCGTGCAACTGACACAAATTTAATAGCAGTTGGCGAAGCTTAGTATTGTTTTTCCCACAAAACACTATACTGTTTTTTTGTATGGCCACTGATACAAAAAAAATACTCTTTCCCATTGTGATTGCGTTAATTTGCATCATCATTGTAGAAATACCATTGGTCAAGTATCTTGGCGTAACTTTGGGGAGTTTTATACAAAAGTGAATGGATAGTCAGAAAATTGTTCTCGGAATTACCCAGGGAGACCCATCGGGTGTTGGTATAGAATTGTTGTTGCAAGTTTTTGCTGATACAAATGTGTATAAATATTGCATTCCTGTATTATACGGCAATCCAAATACATTGAATGCCTGGAAGAAACATCTTGAAATGCAGATGCCAATGTTTCATAGGGTTGAATCTGCTGCCCAAGCCATACCGGGGAAATTAAATCTTGTGGTTTCTGATCAGGATGATATTCAGTGTGAAATTGGCAAAGCTTCTGATCAAGCTGGATGGCAAGCCCTAAAGGCCATTGACAAAGCCCTTGCCGATATCGAACATCTTTCTGCCCTTGTTACTGCACCGATCGACAAGTCTACTATTGCTCCGCATGCACCCAATTTTACGGGTCATACAGCGTATTTGGCCAATTTTTTGGGTGCACCCTCCCATGCCATGATGCTCGTTTGTGAAGGTCTTCGGGTGGCACTGGTAACCGAACACGTCCCCATCACACAGTTGGGAAAATTTTTAAACCAATCAAAAATTGAAGAAAAAATTGATGTTGTTTACAATGCGCTTCGGAATGATTTCAATGTGATAAAACCACGAATTGCAGTTTTAGGTCTAAATCCCCATGCTGGAGACCAGGGATTACTGGGTCAAGAAGAGCAGACCATGATCAAACCGGCCATTGAAACCCATGTTAAAAAAGGCAGATTGGTGTATGGTCCATATTCAGCAGATGGGTTTTTTGGCAGTGCCAATCACAAAAATTTTGATGCAGTGATCGCTATGTATCACGACCAAGGACTTATTCCCTTCAAAACAATGTCTTTCATGGATGGGGTGAATGTTACGGCAGGCTTATCCGTCGTTCGTACGAGCCCCGATCACGGGACTGCCTATGACATTGCTGGTAAGATGATTGCAGACCCAAGTAGCATGCGCGCTGCAGTGTATGATGCCATACATTTGGTCAGAAACAGAAAGCAGTTTGTAGCCGATTTTGAAAATCCCCTTGCGTATTCAGAACTGCGAAGGGAGCGATTCCGTATTGATTTTTAATCAACGCAACCGCGCGTGATCCAACAGCCAGCTGCAAGTTTTAATGAAAACCCCGGCCGCTAGGGTCTCTTCCAATTCAAAATACTCCGAGACATTGCCCGTAGTTGCTGGTTGCATCATGTGGTTCACGTTCGGAAATTCGGCATAGGTAACACCTACCTCGGCTTGATTCATGGCCTCAGCCAATTGTCGCGTTGGAGCGGGGTTTACTTGTTTGTCTAAACCGCCTTGAATCATCAAAATGTCGCAATTCTTTTGCTGAAGGAAGTCTGGAACTGGATCGTATTGAAAGAAATATCGCGACCATGCATTGGAGCCCAATGGAAGATAACTCTTGGCAAAAAATGTCTCTACCGATTTTTCTTGATAGACTTTGGCAATTTTGACATTGTCTGATCGCCATACCTTGTAGGCTTTCTGAAGGTCTTTTCCGCCAGATTTTACCCATTTCGAAAAGTCCTGTGCAAATTGCTGTTTTTGTTCATCGTTGGTTGAGCTTGATTCACTTTCGTCCACCGATTTTGTTTGGTTTATCTCAATGGACAGAGAAATCAATTTTCGCTGCGCATTGCCCAAATGGTGGCGAGTAAAGGAGTCGTAACCATTGTTTTTCCACATGTTTTGTATTTGATAAACGCTGGTTTCAATGCCTGTGCTTGTGGCGCCAGCAAGACTTACGATACCTGATAGTCTGCGTTTTTTTGACAACATCAGCGCAACTGCTACCCCTTCGCTATGTCCGATCACAAAAATTCTTGTTGTATCAATCATGGGCAAACTCTCCATGAAGTTGATGGCTGCTAATGCATCACTCACATACGATTCAGTTGTGGTGTTTGCGAGGAATTTGGGGTCGCCTATGGATTTTCCTACGCCCCGATCATCCACACGTAACACAGCGAATCCAGATTTGGTGAGGGCATCCGCCCAAACAGCAAAGGGTTTATGAGCGCCCAGGGTTTCATCGCGGTCCTGCGGACCGCTGCCTGATAGCAATAAAACAATGGGGAATTGATGGTGAATACCCGCAGTGTCAATATTGACTTTCACCAAGGCAGGAGCGGCCGGAAAGATTGGGAATGGAGGAGTAAGGGTTTCACTGACAATGGGTTTTTGGGGCAAGGCCATTCTGCTGGCCGCCGCCGCCTCGTTTAGTTTTTCTCCTGTCCAATCCGCAAGGTTCTCAGGCGATTTGGGGTAGGTGAGAGTGCCCGAAAATTTCAATTTCCCAGAAGGGTGCGAAAAATCAACCAATTTTGATTCGTATGGGAAGGGAGATACCGGGGTTTGCGGCTTGCGGTCAATGATGTTCTTGTAAAAAACACACTGGATTTGCTGTCCATTTTGACCCCAAGTCCCCTCAAGTTGATTGGGATCTTTCAGGGTGCCCATGAACGTTGCCCCGAATCCCATTGTCCAAGTCAAGGTCTCGCCCTTTGCCAGGGTTGACTCAATCGCATATTCTTTGAGTCCTTGCAGGGGGACATCTAAAGTGGACGACAACTTGCCATCGACCCATTTTACATGAAACGTGAGCCCAATTTGTATCGGTCCCGCATTTACCGTTCCTTTCCAATAGCCAATCCACTTTTGGGTTTCAGGGGTTTGCGCAATTAGGCTTCCCATACAGAGGAAAAACCCAACAACTCCCGCGATCAATTTCAATTTCATCATGTGTTTAATCAAGATGTGCAAAAATGCACATTTTTGCGGGCCGCTGAAAGCAGCACATAATAGACGATAGCGGCTCTTCATCGGCAAAGCCGATTTTGTGCAATTTGATTTCAAAACATACTATCCCGTTGGCCGAAAGGATGATGCTGGGCAAATGCATGCGATTGACAGGGTTGTAGGATGGATATTGTAACATAAGCAGATTAAAATGCTTCTCCAACATAAAAGTAGATTCCATATCCATCGGGATTGAAACCAACATCAACGCGTGAGAAGATGTCTTTTTTCGGGAATAATAAGTATCTTAAGCCCACACCGGTAGACCATTTGTAGTTGTTTACGGGGATAGTGTTGGAGACGGAGCCCAAGGAACCAAAAACAGCACCGCCCAGCCGTTTTTGGAAATTGAAGGGTAAAAATCGGTATTCAATTTGGGCAGCCAGGTAGTTTTTATCGCGATACCGCCCCAAGTAATAACCCCTCATCATTGTTTCTCCTCCCATCAGGCTCAACTGGTTAAATGGAACGTCGCCCGATGAAAACTGTCCCACGACCTGCATCGCCAATACCTGGTTTTTGGATGTGGGAATAAAATATCTGCCGTCGAAAAAAAGCGTATTCATGGGAAAGGAAGTTTCGAATAGGGGTGAATAATTGATATAAGCAACTTCTGCCAAATAGCCATCCCGAACATTCAACATATTGTGGCGCGAGTCTAGGATGAGTCCAAATCCAATTCCGAGATTTTGTGATCCACCGGAGCCCGGCGGAAGAGGATATTGATTCATGCCTTTCGGATTGAATTTGGTGTTGATCATTTGCTGGTAGTCAAATTCGAATCCTGCATACAAGTTGTTTGACAATTTGTAAATGAGACGTTCTCTCACATTGTAGTAGGTGGCGTCAATTAATGCCACTGGTTTTTTGGGGATGTCGGATCCTATGCCGTAGAATGATAATGGATAGTTTTGGAATCGCATTTTGCCTAGAGCGAATATGTTATTATTCTTTCCGTAGATTGCATGATCCATCCATAGCCCCAATTGCTTTTCTTGGGTATAAAAGGTGAATGCGCTGATTTCGCTTAGGCGAAGGTTGGTGTCGTTGTTGTAGTGGAAGACGGTGATCGCACTGACCCCAAATTCCCATTTGGTTTCTGGGGAGTATCCTATGGTGGGATAGATCAGAAATCGAGGTTTCTTGGAACTCATGGTGTCACGAATCATGTTCATAATCCAAACGGGCAGGTGGAGGCTCTTTTTTTTATTGGTGTCGTTCAGGTGGATGTGTGGTCTTTGATTGAGGGCCATGCACAAAGGAGTAGCCAACCGTTTGTTTTCAATCGCAGACCATACAGTCAACGAATGCGGTTTGTTGAGAGACTTTTGAAAGCCGGTGTTGCTGGGCGATTTCCAATCAAATGACAAGCTGTCTTTGAATAGCCTAGGCGATGCGATTGACAGTGAGAAACAACTGAAGAGTATGAACAGTGATGTGTGTTTTTGCGCAAAAATCGACTGAATGATTTTCGTGAGTTGATGATTAAAGAAAATGCTTAGTGCAGTTCGCATCCCAACAAATTTATAACTTTTGAGATAGAGTAAATAGAAAAAAGTCACCATGGCTGGTGACTTTTTTGTTGGAGTAGCGAAGGGGGGAATTGAACCCCCGACCTCAGGGTTATGAATCCTGCGCTCTAACCACCTGAGCTACCTCGCCATAAAGGGCTGCAATAATAGCGACTTCCTTGTAAATTTGCAATCTGTAATGAAAAGTCCCAATGTA
>SYIL01000006.1 GCA_005798825.1 Bacteroidota bacterium | reverse complement strand
GGTGGAATTGGGGGGAATCGAACCCCCGTCCGGTCATGCAATTACCAGCGCTTTCTACATGTTTAGGGTTAAATTGATTTTCGGGATCGGGCCGGCTCTACCCTGGCCAACGTCGGTCCTTATCCAACTTTGTAATAAACCCTTGCATTGGCACTTGGGGGTTATACCTGAGCGGGTCGACTATCTCTGGTGAACAACGGCTCAGATAGAGTCATTCGAGATAGTTGGCAATTACTCAATCATTCCGATTAAGCAGCCAAGGCAAAGTTAGATTCGCCTCTTGTGGTTTTGAAGGTTGAGTTTAAGGTGCCGGCCTCCAAGGCACCACATGCTTACACTGCAATCAATCATCCCGTCGAATCCGGTCAACCCCATGCAATTGTTCCACAAATATCGTTAAAATATATAGGTATTCGCACGTTGAATAATTTGTCCGAAATAAAATGACCAATGGTGTATATTCGCAGGGATTCATGCTTTTTAACTCAATTGTATATTGGTTGTTTTTGCCGGCAGTTTGGGTATCTTATTTTATGTTACCCGTCCGATTTCGTTGGATTTGGTTACTTCTTGCAAGTTATTTTTTTTATGGATTCTGGAAACTTGAATTTGCAGGTTTGATGTTATTGACCTCTGCCATTGATTGGTATTGTGGAAAATATATCGAATCAAATCCGAGAATTGGCTGGAAACGGTTTTGGCTGTGGTTTAGTATAGGCAGCAATATGCTCATGCTTTTTATGTTTAAATACCTCGATTTTAGCATGGGTTCAACATCAGTAGCCCGGTGGATGGCAGACCACAATGCTACCGCTTGGATTATTGAATTGGGAAAATATACCATACCCGCAGGGATTTCATTTTATACGTTTCAAAGTATCAGTTATGTGGTAGATGTATACAGAGGACAGGAGAAAGCAGAGCAAAGTTTGCCTAAATTTATGTTATATGTATCGTTTTTTCCCCAATTGGTTGCAGGTCCAATTGAGCGATTTGGAAAACTCCATGCCCAACTATTCCGGCCGTATTTGCCCCAATGGCAGGATTTGCGCAATGCCGCTCGTTTGCTGATGTACGGGTTATTTCTAAAAGTGGCCGTGGCCGACAATTTGGCATCTGTAGTTGACACATATTATGCTGGTAGCACTTCTGGGATTGCCAATAGCCCGGTATATTCTTGTTTTGACGCCTGGGTAGCAAGTTTCTTTTTTGCTTTCCAAGTCTATACCGATTTTTTCGGATATTCTCTTTTGGCACAGGGCAGCGCGTTGTTGTTTGGTATTCATTTGATGGATAATTTTAACAAACCTTTTTTGGCTAAAAGTATTCCTGAATTTTGGCATCGCTGGCATATTTCCCTGAGTACATGGTTTCGTGATTATATTTTTATTCCGGTGGGCGGCAATAAAAGGGGACCCTTGGTGCTTTCAGTTGCGGTATTATTGGTATTTTTTGCGAGTGGTTTATGGCATGGAGCTAGCGCAACAATGATTGCATTTGGGCTTTCTCAGGGGATACTTTATTTGTTTGATCGATTTGTATTTAAACGCCTCGAATGGATTGGAAAGAGCCAATTAGAAACAACACGGTGGGGTTCTTTGCGGCTCAAGATTTGGGATGGGTTTAAACAGTGTAAAACGGGTTTCTTTTTTATGTTGACACTGATATATTTCCGAAGTTCTAGCATGCATCAAGCCTCCAAAATTTGGAATCAGTTGTGGTTTGGTGGTTCTAACAATATAGGATCAACGTCGACTGCCTCCGTTGTGCAAGAAAGTTCAGCAGAACTCACAATTGGGATGCAAATTCCCATTTTTCTGAGTATTTTTTTACTCTTAGATCTATTTGTTATGAAAGAACGTGCTGATGTTTGGATGGGTAGGTTTGCCTTGCCATTGCGTTGGATTTTGTATTGTATGATGGCCATTAGTATATGGATTTGGGGCGGAGCCATTAATCATCCATTTGTCTATTTTCAATTCTAATGAAACATTGGATACTCGATATTGCACCTAAAATTTTTCTTCGGATGGCAATTGCCCTGCTTATTTTCTTTGCTGCAAACGCCTATTACGAGCATTGTTTATATTCTGATGAACGCAGTAAATTTAGTCCTGTGGCCAGTGAACTCGACAGCGCTTTTTCTCAATTCGACCTAGTTTATTTGGGCGAAAGTTCCAATACCAGCTTCAACCCGTGGACAGACACATTTGGCTACAGTATTAGCCAATTTGTGCAAATGTACCTTCCCAACAACAAGATAGCTTCAGTTTCACATGATGGGTATCACCCTGGGCTTTTCGAAAAGATGTTGGCATTAATACCCCCCAAGCAAGAAAGAAGCGGCAAACCATTTACATTGCTTGTAACCCTCAATATGCGAACCTGTGGGCCATCGGCAATGTTTAGCGACAACGAGGCAAGCAACCAACAAGAAGCTGTTTTTTATGCTCGCCGTATGCCACTTTTAAACAGAATGTTTGTTAGTTTGCACCACTATGACAACCGCAATGCGAGGGAGATGGAAGGCGAAAAAGTTCGGTGGTTCAGGACACATAACTTAGCGATAGCCCAAGACTGTTTTGTTAATGAGTCATTGCCACAGAGTTTTAGTGCTGCGAATTCGTTTTATCCCACAGCAAAGTCTTGGCTCAAAGACCTTGCTCAATCAAATCCAAATCAGCCAGAAAAAATTCGAAACATGGCAGATGCCTATGTAAAAGAATTTGCCTTTGTATTAAACGATGAAAATCCTCGAATTCATTCCTTGAAACGCATTGCCGAGATATGCAAGCAAAAAGATCTGAATTTGGTATTTGTTTTATTGATGCCCAATCGCGACCACGCAAAATTATTATTTGGAAACGCACTCGTTTCGTATATCGATTTCAATCTCAATTTTTTGCGCGATCGGATGACCCAATGGGGTAGTTCCTACATCGATATACCCACATTATACCGTGAGAAATATGGAGACTATCCAAGCGGACACCACTATACAGACCAATGGTATCCAACCGAACATGTAGACGGACACATGAGACAGTTTATTGCAGAACAAATCGCCTCAGAATTTGCCAAAAAAAATATCCATTCGCCTTCCAAAACCCCTACAGATTATCCACTCCCTGAAACATCCGAAAATCAGTCAAGTCAATTGCCATTGTCAATCAGTGGCAATCAAACGATTAAATTCAAGAAAATGATCACCCCCAAATCCAACAATCTTCCCAATTGGAATATTAAAATGCCTTTGTCGGATACGCTCTTAGAGGCTTGGCAAAAGACACAATGGTATAACCAACATTTTTTGATTCAACCGAAGTGAATTTGACTGGAGACAATAAATCAAAATCCGATTCGCAAACCCATTAAAATATTTCTGGGTGCTTGCGGAAAAACAAATACTTCTTGGATTAACTGGTCTGTAGTGGGGGTTTTTTGGGGATCATTTCCATAAAAGTAACCATAGGTATACGCGTTGCTTACATACCGTTTGTTAAAGATATTGATGAGTTGAAGATTTATTTCGATTCGCAGTCCATTGCGGGTTTTTCGTGAACAGGCAATGCTTAGCTCGGAATGGGTAAACGCTTCAATGCTGCGCGATTGATTGCCTGTATTGTCGAGGTATTGTCTACCCGCATATTTTGTTCTCCAAAAGACAGAAAATGCATTGTAGTGATAGTCGATACCTGCACTTGCAATTAGATTGGGAGAATAGCCGATAGGCACATTTTTATAAATGGTGTCAAAGCGTAAATTATTTGCATAATTCATCCATGAAACTGGAGATAAGGCAATGATATTTTGACTAATAGAAAGTGCAGAAACTACAGTCAATAGGTGTTCATTTTTAGTATTGCTGGATTTATTGGCATTGGTGATCGAAAAAATCTGTTGCGCAGCATTTATTTCTATACCAGATCGATAGCTATTGGGAACATTGACACGCAAAGCAGCGCCGACATCATTCAGGTCGCCATTTACCAACAATTGATTTTTGTATTTCATGTAATACAGTGTTGTGCTGATTTCTGTATTTTTATTAGAAGAAGATATGCGGGCAAATTTATGATTTAGTTCTATATCAAGCATGGATTCAGGTTTTGGCGCAAGCAGTGTGGGATTATCTGTAAAGTCGGTGCGGGCGGGCTCGTGGTTGGCCACACTTGCACTTGCGCTTATACTATTGTAGCGATTGAGGCGTGAATAGATTCCAAATTTTGGGTTGAAGAAAACAAAATCCCCTACAAAACTAATCGGTCTTTGGTCGTTGTCTTTGCCCAGTCCTTTGTGCTTGACCTTGCGAATTTGCAGGTCAATAAAACCCATCAATTTATTGTGGAATGTATGGTCTAATTTAATGTAAAGATTGGCATCAAACTTATTTCCATTTGCGCGGTAGTATTCTTGTTTGGGGTTTAAAATTTGGTTTCCTGTGGCAAAAATTTGTGTAACAATACCAAAGTGATTGCCCAAGTATTGGTTGACGCCTCCCCCAATAATCCAAATATTTTTAATAGTTTGATATTGCCAATTTGCGATAATTCCAAATAGATTATTGTGAAGGCAGCGGCGGCGAATCAAATCTGATGCGCTGATTAGTTGGGTGCTATTGCTGTCTTTTGCAGTTCGTATTGGATGGATTCCGTAACGATTGAATGAATCATTAATCCGATATTGCTCAAAAAAACCCTTGCCAAGTGTGTGAAAAAGTGTGGTACTCAAATTTCCTTTATTGCCTGTTTTGGCGAAGAAATACAAATGTTGGTGTTGCTGTTGGTAATCGTCAATTTCGTTTTTGTAGGTATAATAATTATAGGTATTTGGATTGCTATTGAACAGGGTAAGACTGTCGTTTACATTGCGATAAATAGAACCAATATTTCTATTATAATGATTTAACAGTGCTTCTTTTCGGGTGTTGCTTTTGTCTGCCCCATTTCCAATATTGTATTTTTCGATTGGAATTCCCCACCAAGCTTGATGCGTTTTTTCATGACCTCCAAAAGACAAAAATGTAATTTCACAGGACGAATTTTTATACCCAATTGAAGCCCAATGACTTTTTAAGTCACTGGAAGATTGGTTAATGTATCCATCAGAGTGGCTTGAACTAAAACGTGTTTCAAGGTTTAAACGTTGGGAGGGATTTTTACCAAAAGGCATATCGCCCGATCCCATAACTATATTCACAAGGCTTGTTCCGTAAGACCCCCCCCTAATATTGGCTATTATTTGGGGTTTGGAATTTCTTTCGGTTTCCATCGCCACAGTAGCACCAAATGCTCCGGCTCCATTTGCGGAGCTTCCCACTCCCCGTGTAAGCCTAATTCGGCTCAAGGAGCTTGCCAAATCGGGCATGTTCACCCAATAAGTCGCTTGGCTTTCAGCATCATTAATGGGTACCCCATTGAGTGTAATATTTGTGCGGGTTGCATCAGAACCACGCACGCGAATTCCTGAATACCCAATGCCATTCCCGGCGTCGGAAGTGGAGAGGGTCGAAATTTGATTTTGCAGCATAAGTGGAATATCTCTGCCCGTATTGTTGATTTTTAAAATGTCTTTCTGACAGGTCATTTGAAGTAATTCCGAACTCATATAATTCCCATTATTGCCGTCGGCAACACGAACCATTACCGATTCAATCGATTCGATACTATCGGAAAGCTTGGATTGTTTCACAATTTGGGCATCAAGGGGAATAAAAATTACTTCGACCAGAAAACAAACCAGAAACAGTAATGGGAAGTGGTATTTTTTCATAACATATCGAAATATTTCATCCGAGATGTTTCCAGCAATGGCTGAAGCATTTTCCTGCGCAGGCATTATCCTGATCAAGTTGGCGGGTATAATCTCAGCGCTCCTGGAGGCACCCCGAATGACGCTGCAATAATATGTCATTGCTCCCTATTTTTGTAAAACATGATACTATTTTTTTTCCCAATTCTTGGAAAGGGTTTTTCCTATACAATGAATTCCGATTTTTGTTGGCTATGGAGTCGAATCTTTTGTTGAGTCATTTATTGAATACCACTCCAAACAATCCATTGTCCATCTTTGCCAAGGAGAAACGCTTACAATAAATTTCATGTCACTCAAAGACATTTTGAACACAAATCCTCCCTTAGAGTCATTTCTACTTCCAAATGGGTGCGTTCGCATCCAAAGGGATGATTTGATTCATCCGATTATTTCTGGCAATAAATGGCGCAAATTACAAGGCTGGCTCGGCAGAGCAATCAGTGAAGGCAAGACTACAGTGCTCACTTTTGGAGGTGCTTTCAGCAATCATTTATTGGCGACTGCGTGTGCAGCTAAAAATTCTGGATTAAAATCCATCGGAATTCTTCGTGGGGAAGAGCAAGTGAGCAATGATTATACAAAAATATGTTTGCAGTATAATATGCAATTGATAGGAATAAGCAGGGCATCCTACCGCAATAAAGTGGAAGCACTTTCAACAGTCAAAGCATTGCCAGTGTTCAAGAATATGCGGTGGGACAAAGTATTGGTAATTGATGAGGGTGGAAAAGGACAAGATGGGTTGCTGGGTTTTATTGATTTGATAGCAGATTGGGAAAACAAGGGAATAAGTCCTACAGCAATTTACCACGCCAGTGCAACTGCCACAACAGCGGTGGGTTTGGCAAAGGCATTGCATCAATATCAAATGCAATCAAGAATAGAGGCAGTATTGGTACTCAAAAATATCAATGAGCAGCGCGCCATGGCAAAGGAATTTTCGGTAGAATCAAAGATAAACTGGATTGAGGGATACGAATTTGGTGGGTATGCCAAAACAACGCCAATGTTAGTAGCGTTTATGAAAACGGTTGAAAAAATGAATGGAATAAGACTCGATCCAGTATATACTGCCAAGGCCTTATTTGCACTTAATGATGGTTTATTGTCTTTGGATAATCATGAAAAAGACATTGTTTTTTTGCATACAGGAGGTGTTTTGAACCTCAATAGTTGAAATATAGGTTCGATTCCTAGAAGTACCACAAAATTAACTGTTTACATAATAAGTGTCGGGATTGATGATTCCTTCTCACTCTGGCTCCACATTCCCGGTGATAGACAAATTATAGATTCGGCCATCTTCCAATTCTACTTTAATAAATTTTTTGAAATATCCAAAAGCGCCTTTTGTGGTATAGGAGGCCGTAACAATGCCCATTTCATCTGGACCAATATTGCCATGGGTGTAGTTAGAAATTGTACAACTGCATCCTGGCTCCACCATTTTTATCACAATAGAGCCACTTCCCCTATTGGCTAATCTAAATTCGGTAATCGCAGGATTGGGTGCTTTGATATACCCAAAATCATGCTGGGTTTTAAGCCATTCAACCGGCACGAATTTTACTGTATTACTGTTCAATTGAATGTGAATTGGTTTATAGAGGATGGGCTTAGATCCGACTTTTGCGATGGCTTTGATGACCTGTAAATTGCCTTGAATAACAAGGTCAATTACGTTGTCACCGGGAATCTCTAAATAGGCTTTTTTTACAAAAGATCCGGGGGGTGTATTGGATGTATTGAATACAATTCTGATTGAATCTGTAGAGTTTCTGGGTATTAATTTTGGAAAAACAGGGGCTGTACATTGACAGTCGGTGGGTATATTTTTTATGATAAAATCGTCAAGGGTATTGTTGCGAACCAAGAAAACGGCTTCGATCATATCTCCCACTTTCGCATCAACTTCTATAATTCGGGTTCCCAAAATTTCAATGCCTGGAATTTGGGCATTGCCTAGGTGAGGGCCATCTTGGGCGAGTGCAATCGGACAATAAAAAAGTGACAAAAATAATCCCGCTATTAAACACAGAGTTTTAACAGGGTATTTTGATGTTGAACTGTTTCCAAAACCCATTATACTGTAACAAATATTGAATTCAAGGTCTAAAACCATTGAAATATTGATTGTGCAAAAAGTGAGGATTGGTATGCAATTATCGAATTATAATCGGAGAACGGGGCGCTTCTGGTTCCTTAATTACATTCCCAGAAATAGTCAGCGTCACCTCACCACCATTGCTTTTCACAAATATGCTCTTTGTGAATGTGCCTGGCCTACCTTGGCTATTGTATTCGGCGGTAATGATATTTGATTTACTGGGATCAATAGCTTCTCTGGGCCATTTGGGTGTTGTGCAACCGCAGCTCGCAGAAACATTTGAAAGCACCAATGATTCTGTACCTGAATTGACAAATTTAAAATCGTAACGCGCAATCTGACCTTCAATAATATTTCCAAAGCTATGCGATGTATTTTCAAATTTAATGCTTGCATTGCTTCCTTTAATGGATGCCGTATTATTTTCGGTTATCACTTGGGCTGAAGCGTTGGAGAAAAAGCATATTGCCAAGCCCAAGGCTATGGTGTGTGAAAGTCTCATTATTTTAATTCGTTACTTTTTCCGGCAGGAGCGGTATCTGTAGTTACTGTACCACTAATAATCAAATCGGTAATGGTTCCGTTATCGAAAGTCACTTTAATTGATTTTTGAAAGAATCCGGGACGACCATCTGTGCCATAGCTGGCAGTAACCTCACCATTTTTACCGGGCATGATTGGCGTTTTGGTATAATCAGATGCCGTGCAACCACATGAGGGATTTGCAGCAGTGATAATTAATGGAGCTTTTGAGGTATTGGTAAATTTGAAAGTGACATCGGCTTTTGGACCCATTTTTATTGAACCAAAATCGAAAGACTTTTTTTCCCATTTGATAGCATCTTCAGTCTGTGCAAAACTGCTTGCAAACAAAGTTAAAACGCAAGTAAGTGATGTAAGGATTTTTTTCATGGTATTGTTTTTTGGTTGATACTAACAAAGTCCGTACCAAAATCAAATCCCAAGGGGGTGTTTGAAAATTTAATGGATAGTTAAACTCTATAAATTGCGCGTTTAGAGTTTTCGTTTAACTTCTTCCTCTTTGAAAATTTCGAGATAATCACCGGCTTGAACGTCATTGTAACGATCGATTTGTAAGCCACATTCGAAGCCTTTCGCGATTTCTTTCACATCATCTTTGAAGCGTTTTAACGAAGACAATTCTCCCGCAAAAACCACCACGCCATCTCGAATTACACGGAGTTTTGATTTCCGTTCAATGACTCCAGAGGTAACATAACAACCCGCAATTGTACCAACCCTGGAAATCTTAAATACTTCACGGACTTCAACATTTCCAATAATTTTCTCTATCACTTCAGGGCTTAACATACCTTCCATTGCCGCTTTGATTTCATCAATCGCTTGGTAAATAACAGAATATGTGCGGATATCAATTTCTTCATTTTCAGCAATTTGCTTGGCTTTGGCGGATGGCCTAACCTGAAAACCAACAATGATTGCATCCGAGGCGGAAGCCAGTAAAATATCACTTTCTGTAATCTGACCCACACCGCTGTGAATCACATTGACAGCAATTTCTTCGGTACTTAATTTTAACAATGAATCAGAAAGTGCTTCGACCGAACCATCCACGTCGCCCTTTACAATCAATTTCAATTCTTTGAAGTTTCCAATGGCTAAGCGACGGCCAATTTCTTCCAGTGTAATATGGCGTTTTGTGCGAATTCCCTGTTCTCGAACCAATTGAAGTCTTTTGTTTGCGAGGGTTTTCGCTTCGCTCTCATCTTCAAAAACAATATATGCATCACCCGCGGTTGGGGCATTGGTAAAGCCCAACATTTTAACCGGTGTACTTGGAGGAGCGCTCTCTATTTTGCCATCACGTTCATTGTACAATGCACGTACTTTGGCATAGTAGGGACCTACAACGACGTGATCTCCCACGCGCAGTGTACCATTTTGTACCAGCATGCTACAAACAATTCCGCGGCCTTTTTCCTGTGTGGCTTCGATGACAGTTCCTTTGGCACGGCGGTTTGGATTGGCTTTTAAATCCATCATTTCCGCTTCCAACAAAACCTTGTCGAGCAGTTTATCAATATTTAATCCTTTCTTCGCAGAAATCTCTTGACACTGAAATTTTCCACCCCAGTCTTCGACAAGGATATTCATACCCGATAATTGCTCACGAATTTTTTCTACATTGGCTCCTTCTTTGTCAATTTTATTGAAGGCAAATACCATCGGAACGCCTGCTGCTTGTGCGTGAGAAATGGCTTCTCGGGTTTGAGGCATCACAGAATCATCTGCTGCAATTACAATAATAACCAAATCGGTAACCTTGGCTCCCCTTGCCCTCATTGCAGTAAATGCTTCGTGTCCGGGTGTATCTAGAAAGGTTATTTTTTTGCCGTCTGCGATTGTTACCTCGTAGGCACCAATATGTTGGGTAATACCACCCGCTTCTCCCGCGATAACATTGGCCTTTCGGACATAATCTAGCAGAGAAGTTTTGCCATGGTCTACGTGTCCCATAACCGTAACAATCGGAGCGCGGTGTACCAAATCTTTTGGGTCTTCTGAACTGTTATCAATCGCTTCAATTTGCGACTCAGCATCCACAAATTCGACTTCAAATCCAAAATTATCGGAAACAATTTGAATGGTTTCTGCATCCAATCGTTGGTTAATGGAAACTACTACACCCAGCATAAAACAGGTAGAGATAACCTGAGTCACACCGATATTCATCATGGTGGCCAATTCATTTGCAGTAAGAAATTCACTCACTTTTAGTATTTTGTCTTCTTTTTCTCGGCGTAAATTATCCTCTTTTTTTTCTGTAGCGCGGGTTTCCTTGTCTTGTAATTTAATTTTTCTTTTTGAACCGCGGTTTTTACCCGCCGAACCCATCTGCCCCATGGTATTCTTAACTTTTAGTTGCACGGCCTCTTTGCTGATTACCGCTTTGGGATCGGGGCTTTTGATTTCAGATCGTTGCTCAATTTTAACCCGTTCTTGAACGGCTACTTTTTCAGTTCCAGAACGTTTGCGTTTGCGCTTTTCCCGTAGCTCATCTCTGGCTACTCCCGCCAGGGACTTCACGCCAGTGGGTGCAGCCTTTGACAATTCAATTCTACCCAACACTGTGGTGCCAGACAGTCTCTCAAATTTTGTATTGATTTTTTGAACTTCTTCGTCTACAATTTCTTCCGTTGAGGTTGGAGCGGAAACCGAAGGAGAAACAACAGGATCAGGTATTATTTTAGTGGTTTCAACAGTGGGTTGGACACGGGTTTCAACAGAAGGTTCTGTGGTCTTTCTTTGTTCGGATGATGTAACTTTTTTTGGAGTGCTTGGAACTTCTAGTTCTGTTTTTTTCTCGTATGCGGCAACGGGAATTTTTCCGATGATCTTGGGTCCAGCTAAATCCTGTTTTTTAAGTACAATTTTTTCTAAAGGGGGGGCCAAAGATGTTTCAGCGTTGGGCAGTAAAACAACTTTTTCTTCTAGTTTTGCAATCGGAATTTCTCGGGCAGGGGTAATTTTTGGAGCCGGAATTTCTGATTCTTTGGATGTTTTTAACAGTTTAGATTCTTCCTTTGCTGCCTTGTCTTTCGAGAATTCTAGAAGCAATGCCTGGTGCATTTCTTCACTGATCTTGGTGGTTGGCTTTGGTACTACATCAAAGCCTCGCTGGTTTAATAAATCAGCAAGCGCTTGAAAACTACGGTTCAATTCATTGGCTACTTTCGCTAAACGGTATTCCGCCATCTTTTCTTACAAAATTAGTTCTATTCAATACAATTCCCAAGTGAAGCCTTATTTTACCTTGGGTAAATAACACTTCGGGTAAAACAAATCCTGCATTTTTGGGAGTCATACAGTATCTATGTTTGGTCATCTTAGTCTTCAAATTCCGCCCTGAGAATTTTTTGAACTTCAACAATCGTTTCTTCTTCTAGTTCGGTCCTGCGCATCAGGTCTTCGGCAGGAGTATTGATAACGGCTTTTGCTGTGTCCAAACCAATTTTTTTGAATTCATCGATAATCCAAGAATCAATTTCATCCAAAAATTCGACCAAATCAACATCGTCAACATCGTTTATGGCTGCTGCCAAACGGTATACTTCAATTTGGTAGCCACTTAATTTTCCAGCTAATTTGATATTGTGTCCGCCCCGACCTATGGCCAAGGATACTTGATCTGCATCTAGATAAACATCGGCTGTTTTTTTAGTTTCATTGAGTTCAATCCGAGAAATTGCAGCGGGTTGAAGCGATCGTTGGATATACAAATTGGTATTGGTTGTGTAGTTTATTACATCTATGTTTTCGTTGCGCAATTCACGAACAATTCCATGAATTCGAGCCCCTTTTACCCCGACACAAGCCCCTACAGGATCGATTCGGTCATCGTAGCTTTCAACGGCTACTTTTGCTCTCTCACCGGGTTCTCTCACAACTTTTTTTATCGTAATCAGGCCATCCAATATTTCTGGAACTTCCAATTCAAATAGGCGTTCAAGAAATTCGGGAGAGGTACGGGAAAGTATAATTTTTGGGGAACCCTTATCCATTTCAACCTCGTGGATTACGGCCCTAAGGGTATCGCCTTTTTTATACAAATCGCGGGATATCATGTGGTCTTTGGGCAATGAAAGTTCATTTCCTTCATCGTCAAGAACCATAATTTCGCGCTTCCAAACATTGTATACTTCACCTGCAATGATTTCACCCCGTTTGTCTTTGTATTTTTTAAATAATTCATCTTTTTCAAGCTCTATTATTCGACTCATGAGCGTTTGACGCGCATTTAAAATACTGCGACGTCCAAAATCATCAAGAAAAACTTGCTCAATGCAATCTTCACCCACAGCATAGTCAGATTCGAGTAGTTGAGCATCAGAAATAGAAATATGGAGAGAAATGTCTTCAACCTCTCCAATTTCGACAATCAAACGCAGATGATACATTTCTATATCCCCTGTTTCGGTATTGATGATAATATCGAAATTGGCGTCGTTGCCAAATTTCTTTTTTAAAATATTGCGGAAAACATCTTCTAATACGCGCATCATGGTTGCGCGATCGATATTCTTGAATTCTTTAAATTCAGAGAAACTATCTACAAGGTTGATGCCTAAATCTTTTGCCTTGATTTTCATGTTATTTAAATTTGATTACAATGGTGGAAGATATAATTGATGTATAAGGGATTTCAATCAAAACAGTATTCGCTTTTTTGCCTTTTTCTTTGACAATTTGTTCGATAATAAATAGTTCTTCGGCTGTAATTTCTTTCAATACACCACTGATTTTACCAGCAAGGGTTTCAAAATCAAAACTTCGGCCGACATGTTTTGAATATTGCTTGCGGTGAATCAGGGGCCTATCGGCACCTGGAGAAGAGATTTCAAATGTGAATGCTTGCGAACTCAATTCAGAAGCATCAATTTTTTCGGATATATGTTTGGTAAAATCAGTGATTGATTTCATAGATAGCACTCTTTCGCTATCGAGAAAAAAACGATAAAGGTTGCTCGGGCTATCTGTTTTGGCAACCAAAAACAGACCGAACAAAGGAGATTCCTGTTCGACAAGTGCACTTAGTTTTTTTGCCAGGTTTGCCATAAGTCAACAAAAAAGGGGACTGCTTGTGGCTTGTCCCCTTCCTAAATTTTAACGGAAAGTGTTGCAAATATACTATTTATTTAGAAATTAAGCAAGGTGAAAGAGTATAACAATTTTTCTATTATTTATGGAAGCACTCGTGCCGAAATAATACGAACATCTTTATTTGGGCGGTCTATTTTATTCGTTGGAATACCCTGAATTTGATCGAGAACTCCATAACCAGAAATCAGTTTTCCAAATACAGTGTATTCGTTGTCAAGATTGGGTGCACCTCCCCAATAGTAGTATCGGGCTTTAATTTCTTCGGGAATTGAGGCGAAAATCTGGTCAACTATAGACAATAATTTCACTTTGATCGTTTGTTCAAATGCAGTGAAAGCAATACTGTCTCCAGAATTATATAGCATGTTTCCCTTCTCAATTGTTGCTCTATTTGCAGGGTTTCTTTTGAATATATTGAACGCAGTTTCTTCGAGTATCTTTTTGTAAGAAGGCGCATCAATTTTTGTCCCACTAACTATAAAAAATTGTGATCCAGAGCTGTTTCTCTTTGGATTAATTTCATCAGATTGGCGGGCAGCAGACAAGGCTCCTCGAAAATGATAAACGGTATTTTTGATTTCTGATGCAAGGGTATATCCTGGTCCACCGGCACCCAATGTATCGAATAATGTGGCTGTTTTAGATGTAGGATCACCTGCTTGAATCATAAAATCCTTAACAATGCGGTGAAATAATATCCCATTGTAAAATCCTGATTTTGTGAGTTTTATAAAGTTTTCACTGTGAATTTTTTGTTCGGGATTGAGCGCCAAAATGAGTTTGCCCAGTGTTGTATTTAACTCTATGCGCGTCCAATTTACAGGTGCAGTGGAGTCACTGTAATCCGGATTTTCTGGGGTGATAGTTTCAATACCAATCGTGTCAGTTCCAGAATCTAAATTTTCATCGTTCTGTTTGCTTGTGCAGCCAATTAGGTAAAACAGGGCAATCAGGGCAATCAAGGGTAGGAAATTTTTCATGGATTACAGTGGTGTTTGAATAGAATTAAAAGACAGAATTTCCTCTTTTTCAAAATATTCTACGATGTGTTGTCTGATTAAATTTTCTTGTTCGAGGTATCCTAGATTGGGCAGAGCTTGAATATTTTCCCAAGCGGGCCAACCGTTTTGATCAGAACCGATATGTTGATAATATCCCGAATAACTCAAAATTTTACAAGTGGCAATATGCATGAGGTGTACTTTTTCTTCTTTTGAAAAAGCAGTTTCGCGTATTTCACCCAGTTCCCGAATACCAATCAAAAACAAAATTGCATTTAGATCGGGTTTTCTTTCGAAATTTTGCTCGACAAATTCCACCACTTTTAACCATTTGTCACGTATTTCTTGAATTAGTCCGTCAGCCATCCTTTCAATTTCAAAGTTAGTCTATTGAAATAAATTTTTTGTTGTGGAGGAGAATATTCGCATACGAGAGTTCGGTATCAAAAATGAATGCCTTTGTGCAATCAAAACATTCGTATTTATCGATACGGCGAACAAAAATAGTGAAAATTTTGTCTCTCGAAAGTCTAAAGGGTTAAGGGTAAATATAAATGTTGCTGCGATTGTAGTTTAAAATAGCGCCCCTTTAATTTTTTTTACGTCTAAATTTTGGAAAACGTATGCGTATCTGCATTATTTTTTTAGTTGATTGTGAAAAAATACAATAGATTTGAATTAGGGTATGGCTCAAAATCTATTTATGGCTTCATCTTTATTTACACGTTCAAAAAAAATAGTAAAAAACGTTTTTTCAAAACAGGAACGGTATATTCAGTCCCAAGACATCACACTTAAAAAAATGTTGTACAAGGCGCGAAATACGCAATTCGGCAAACACTTTGGGTTTGATCAAATATTAATTCAAAAAGACGTCCAATTTGAATTCAGGGCCCGTGTCCCGATTCACAATTATGAATTGATGCACTCATGGTGGGGTCGAGAACTCGCTGGCGAACGGAATGTTTCCTGGCCGGGGATGCCCAAGTATTTTGCTATGAGCTCTGGTACCAGCCAGGGAAGTTCAAAATTCATTCCTGTTACCGATGATCAATTAAAGGCCATGATACGCGGCGGAAAGAGGCAACTTTTCTCCATTTTTAAAACAGATATACCCAAAGATTTTTTGGCGAAACACTATTTGCAATTGGGAGGAAGCACCGATTTGAATTTTGACGGTTCAAAATACAGTGGAGATTTGAGTGGAATTCTCTCCTCTCGTTTTCCCTATTGGTTTGAGCCCTTATCGCAACCTTCAAAAGAAATTCGCTTTGAGAAAGATTGGTATAAGAAGATTGAAAAAATGGTTGCAGAAGCTCCGAATTGGGATGTGGCTTTTTTGTCAGGGGGCCCCGCATGGATTAAAATGCTTCTTGAACAAATAATTCAACGCTACGAATTATCAAATATTCACCAATTATGGCCCAATTTGTCTGTTTATTCTTGGGGTGCTACTTCAATAAGTCCCTACAAGAAACAAATTGATGACATGATGGGAAAGCCCATTTATTATTTCGAAAGCTATGTTGCCAGCGAAGGATTCATTTCTTTTCAAAAGAAAGTCAATTCTACGGGGATGGCATTGGTCTTGAGAAACAATATGTTTTTTGAATTCTTGGCATTTAATGAAGACAATTTTGATCAAGATGGAGAATTGAAAAACAATGCCAGAGCCATTGGTATCAATGATGTTGAAAAAGGGGTTAATTATGCCATTGTCATTACCACCTGTGCAGGGGCTTGGCGTTATTTAATCGGGGATACCGTAGAGTTTACGAATCTCGCCGCCTTTGAAATTAAAATCACCGGAAGAACGAAGCAATATTTGAGTTTATGTGGAGAGCATTTGACAGTAGACAACATGAACCAAGGGATCGAAAGAACAGCCCTAGAATTGAATTTTGGTATTGCAGAATATTCGGTTCGGGGTTTGAAATATCCTGACGGAAGTTTGGGGCATTGCTGGTTTATTGCATATTCTTCCGAAATACAAAAGCCATCAATTGATATTATTCGAAATTCCTTGGACAAGCATTTGTGTGTGTTGAACGATGATTATGCCACCGAACGAGCACATGTTCTTAAAAAAATGGAATTATACTTGCTCCCAGAAATTGATTTTATAGATTTTATGGAAATTAGAGGTAAATTGGGTGGTCAAGTCAAATTCCCCAGAGTAATGGCAGAAACTGTTTACCAAGAATGGGTGAAATTTCTGGGTGCAAGACACCAATTAGATAATTTTACATAATTTATGCACACCGAATCAAATTCTCTGCACCGCGATTTAGAGCATTTGGATTTTTTGTCATTGATTAGTGGTATCAATGCGGAAGATGCGTTTTGTCATGAACGGGTAAACAGAGAGTTGCCACAAATTGCAGCCTTGGCAGAATTGATTTTTTCTCGACTTTCTAAGGGAGGTCGCTTGTTTTATATGGGTGCGGGTACCAGTGGTCGTTTGGGTATTGTAGACGCCAGTGAATGCCCTCCCACATTTGGCGTTTCCTTTGATACAGTCATCGGTATCATTGCTGGTGGTGATTCTGCAATTCGACGGGCAGTTGAGTTTGCAGAAGATGATTTTGAGCAAGGATTTCGAGATTTGCAGGCATTTCATATTTCGGCATTGGACATAGTGGTGGGTATAGCGGCTTCCGGCAGGACTCCCTATGTGATGGGTGCGCTAAAAGCCTGTCAAGAACACGGGATTGCAACAGGTGCAATTGTTTGCAACAAAGCAAGCGAACTAAGTGCTGTTTGCAGTGTATGCATTGAGGTAGAAACAGGTGCGGAATATATTACAGGAAGTACCCGAATGAAAGCGGGAACTGTAACCAAAATGGTATTAAACATGCTTTCCACCAGTGTGATGATTCGATTGGGCCATGTCAAAGACAATAAAATGGTTGACATGCAACTCACTAACCATAAATTAATCGAAAGGGGTATGTTTATGGTGATGGATGAAACAGATTTGGACGCTGAGGCAGCAAAAAAATTATTGCTCTCACAAGGGTCGGTTCGCAAGGCTATAGATGCTTGGGCGAACAAGAAATATTGAAGTATTGCTTTCGATTAAACCAAAATCTCCCAAGTTCTATCCGCCAACAACCTTACTGTGTTGAGAAAAGATTCGTATGGGCATGATTTTCCCCATTCATAAGGGGCTACCATACTCAATACCTGCGAGCCATCTTCTTTTTGATACAAGTGGTAAATTCCATGAATCACAGGTTCAAAATTAATATCAGCTTTGTAAATGCTGTGGGATAATACCAATCTTTCTTCAATGGCTTTTGCCTGATTGATTAGCAGTTCGGCTTGTTTTCGCAGCATGATAATTTGCTGGTCCGCTTGGTGTTGCATGCTTTCATGCGCATTTGCAACGAGCAAGCGTTTATCGATAGGCTCAATTTTTGGTGAAGAGACACTCAATGCATAGGGTGAGTCGTGAAGATCACCTTGGAAAACAGCATCCTTCAATACCAATGGGCGATTGTCTTTTTCGACGGTCATTTTTGTATAACAATTGGTTTTGGCAATTTGTTTGTATTGAAAAATCTCATTTCCTGCATTTATGAAATCCATCCTTTTGCCAATAAAATTTCGGCAATTTGTATTGCATTGGTCGCGGCTCCTTTCCTGAGATTGTCGGCAACAACCCACATATTGAGGGTATTATTCGCACTGTCGTCCCGGCGAATTCTACCAACAAATACATCGTCTTTATTTTCAATGAAAATGGGCATCGGATATTCCAAGTTACTGGGATTGTCGTGTACAACGATTCCCGGTGAATTGGCCAAAATAGATTTGACATCCGCTATAGAAAAGGGTCTTGTAAAACTGGCGTTAATACTTTCAGAATGTCCTCCGAGAGTTGGAATCCTGACAGTTGTAGCGGTTATTTTCAGTTCGGGGAGGCCCATTATTTTACGTGTTTCCACCATCATTTTCCACTCTTCTTTTGTGTAATCATTTTCCATGAATACATCGATATGAGGCAAAGCATTAAGATCTATAGGGTAGGGGTAAACCATTTCTCCCTGAATGCCTTTGCGTTCGTTGAACAGCTGGGTAACGGCTTTTTGTCCTGTCCCAGTTACACTTTGATAGGTACTTACCACAACGCGTTCGAGTCCAAAATGGGCATGAAGTGGTTGCAACGCCACAACCATTTGAATGGTAGAACAATTGGGATTGGCGATGATACTGTGGGTCGATTGCATGGAATTGGGGTTAACCTCTGGTACAATGAGTGGAACTCCTTTGTCCATTCGCCAAGCGCTTGAATTGTCAATTACATAAGAGCCAGTCGAAGCAAATTTGGGCGCCCATTCCAGGCTAACCGATCCACCTGCACTAAAAATTGCCAGTTGGGGTTTCGAATCAAGGGCTTCTTGCATTGATACCACAGGATAATCATGGCCTTTGAAATGAATATGATTTCCGATACTGCGCGACGAAGCAGCTACAATAAGTTCAGTAAGGGGAAACGCCCGTGTGGCCAAACCCTCTAACATTTTACTGCCTACCAGCCCTGTGGCACCAATCACTGCAACTTTCATGACTATCTAGTTTGGATTGGGGTATTGTTTGAAGGTGTTTGGTTTATGGTTTCAGTAGTGCTTCCATCTTGCAACTCGATGTCGTTGGTGTGCGCTTGATTTTTATCTGTTTTTTCAGAGCTGGGGGGTGTCGTTAGCTCCTCAAACATACCTTCGTTTGTTGCATTGTCTATTGAGTCTTGTTTGATTTTTTCTTGTTTGCTAAATGCACTGTCTGTGCTGGAAGAGCAAGCCATTGCCAACAACGCAATCAGAATGCCAGATTCAAGGCTGAATTTTTTTGTGTGTATTTTCATTCTCTCTATCATTATTTATTGTATTACCAGACCCCAAGGTTTTCAAGTAATTCATTCCAAAGATCGTAATTTTTCATTCCCAACACGGTTTCTTTTTTACATTGTAGGCTAATGGCTTCGCAGTGATGATTTTTTACCCAAATTGCATTTGATTCATCGGGATTAATATGATATATCGTATTGTTTGTTGGGCTCGGATTGGGGTTAAATTTCTCGAAATGATACCAGTGGGGTTTTGTTGGCAAATCGTCTTTACATATTTCCTTCCATAGTTGCCAGTTGAAAGTTTCATGCGCAGTGGGAAGCACATCTTGGCGATTTGGGTGATTATCAGTGTTGATAGTGGGTGGCGGGCTGGGATTGTCTCTACAAAGTAAAATCCATTCAATATTTTCAGTATGGAGTGATGGATGCCAAAATGTATATTCTTCAATGGGGCATTCAATGGCCTCTATGGGGAGTATATTACACCAACTGATGGCTGTTTCGAGTTGATCTACAGAAGGTAATTCAAGAGTCAGTTTGGGTCCTGAACACCAGCCTATAATTTCTTGCACTTTGTCTACAGGCAATTCTCCAACGGCAAAACCCATCCATTCTGCCATTGCAGCTGAGGCATAACGGGCATCAGAAAGGTCTTGAATAGAGTTAAATTTTATTTTCATCGCAGATTGAAAAAACAAGAAAGCTGAATTTTTGGTTGTTTATAAATCCCCAATTTGTAGTTAAGCAAACGGAAAAACCGTTCAATAAAAAAATGGATTTTTGGATTCGTTAACACTTTAATCAGACTAAACCAGTAAGCGGTAAGGCTCTTCTAAATAGTCTTTCAGGGTTTGTAGAAATTTGGCGCCCATCGTTCCGTCCACAACGCGGTGATCACAACTAAGTGTGACTTTCATTGTTTTTACGGGTGTTATTTCTCCGTTTATAATTCCAACCGTGTCTTTTACAGCGCCTACAGCCAGAATACAGGCATCTGGAGGATTGATGATGGCCGTAAATTCGTCGATGCCAAACATCCCCAAATTGCTAATGGTAAAGGTATTTCCAGACCAATCTTGGGGCTGCAATTTTTTTTCTTTGGCCTTTTTGCCATATTCTTTTACCTCCACACTAATTTGTCCCAAAGACTTTGAGTCAGCAAAACGAACCACTGGAACCAGCAATCCTTCTTCTACTGCCAAGGCAACGCCAATGTGAATATGGTGGTTATACCTAATTTTCGTTTGCAACCAACTTGAATTGATATTGGGATGGCTGCGCAAAGCAACTGCAGCAGCTTTAATAATTAAATCATTCATGGAAATTTTCACTGCACTCACTGCGTTCATTTGCGCACGGGCTATGGTTGCCTTATCCATATTGATTTCCAGGCTCAAATAGAAATGGGGAGCACTGAATTTACTTTCTCCTAATCTGGCTGCAATGGTTTTACGCATTTGCGTTACGGCCACTTCATGGAAACTTTCTTTACCAGACATTCGGGTTTCAATGGGTGCATTTGAAGAGGAAGTAGCAATTTTTGGGATGGTGGGTATATGTGATTCGATGTCCTTCTTCACAATTCTTCCATTTTCTCCAGAACCATTTATCTGATAAATATCAATGTCTTTTTCAGCGGCCAATTTTTTGGCAAGTGGACTGGCTTTTAGTCGCTCAGACTCATTGCCCGAAATAGCCAAGGTGGAAAATTCTTCTTCGCTTGGCATAAGTGTTTCTTTTTCCAAAGATGCATTCACAGAAGGAATGTCAACAACGATTGGCGGAACAAGCATTACGGGGGGAGCAATGGGCAATTCGGATGTGGATATTGGCATTGAAACGGGTGTGCCCGCAGATGAAATCATTAGATTTTCAAAGGATTCACCTGCAGATCCAACGACCGCTATAATAGAATCAACAGGAGTGGCATCTCCTTCTTTTAGGGCCAAGTGCAAAAGAATCCCTTTGGCGTAAATTTCCATGTCCATGGTGGCCTTATCGGTTTCTACTTCGGCCAAGATATCGCCACTTTTAATCGCGTCACCCACTTTATAATTCCATTTAACGATGACACCTTCAGTCATGGTGTCACTCATTTTGGGTAATCTAACTACTTCTGCCATAATACAATTATTTACAAATTTACGCGATATTTCATAGTATTTGGGCTTTTCGATAACCGAAAATCAAAATTATATATTGTTTTTGAATTGGGTTTCTCTTTGTATTTTGGGCATTGGCGCATTGCAAACGCCAAGGACATCGATGGGCTTAAACATCTATTTTTTTAAGAACTTCAAATCGCGGTATAGTATACAAATGGCACTGGATAAAATGGGTCATGTAGTTTGAAAATTGACAATTGTAACAATCAATACCTTTCTCAAAAATCCTCTATATTGGTGGAAAACATTTGCATAAGAACCGAGCTAAAATGGGCAATTTATTCCCTGTAAATGGTATCATTGCAATATATTTTATCCATGGGTTCAGCTTTTGTATACGAAGAATTTTTGCGGTATGTGTTGGCCAACGGCAATCACAAATCAGATCGAACTGGCACGGGCACCATTAGTGTTTTTGGGGGGCAATTGCGGTTTGATTTACAAAAAGGGTTTCCAATGATTACCAGTAAAAAGGTGCACCTCAAAAGCATTGTCTACGAATTGTTGTGGTTTTTAAAAGGCGATACAAATATTTCGTACTTAAACGAAAACGGGGTTAAAATTTGGGATGAATGGGCCGATGAAAATGGTGAATTAGGCCCAGTTTATGGGAAACAATGGAGGGCTTGGGAAGCCAAGGATGGTCGAATAATAGACCAAATTGTCGAGGCTGTGGAACTTATAAAAAACAATCCAGACAGCAGACGTATTCTTGTAAATGCCTGGAATGTCGGAGAAATTCACCAAATGGCATTGATGCCATGCCATACGATGTTTCAGTTTTATGTAGCGGCTGGTACATTGAGTTGCCAACTATACCAGCGCAGTGCGGATTTGTTTTTGGGTGTGCCATTCAATATCGCCAGTTATGCGTTATTGACACGAATGATGGCACAGGTATGCGGCTTGTTGCCAGGAGATTTCATCCATACTTTTGGTGATGCCCACATATATTCCAATCATTTAGAACAAGTAAACCTGCAACTTTCCCGTGAACCAAAGCCATATCCAATGCTTACACTCAATCCACAAGTGAAGGATTTATTTGCGTTCAGTTTCGAGGATTTTACCCTCGAGAATTATGATCCATGGCCGGGTATCAAGGCGCCAATTGCGGTTTAGGATGACCCCAATGCGAATATATTAGATGCCTGATTATGTTTGTTCAGGTCATCTGACAAGCTATTTTCCGCATACTCGATCACCAAGAAATAGCAATCAAAAGTTTATTGGATTTTCTTAAAATACACCCCAGAATCATTTCTATTGATATTGTGTATAGACAAACAATTATTGGATTTGATAATTTCAACACAATGGAAAGATGCCCAATTTTTGGGTACAGGTGGAAAAACGAGGGTAAAATTCACTGTATCACCATAATTTTTTAGAAAATGTCTTGCAGGGAAGTAAGGAATATTTTTTACACCCAACAATTCTAATCGATCTCCGGTGGTTGAATTAATCAGAAATGTAGTTTTCGCAATATTTATCCACCAGTTTGAAGTATATCTGTCTGAGGTGCGATATAAACAATGAATGCGTGTCAAAAGATGGGTGAATTGATCAGCGTCAACAGTTTCGAAATCAGGATTATTGATCTCATAAAGTTTCTTAATACAAGTATCTTCCATTGTGGTAAAATTACAATAAAAAAAAGAATTCTCGGATGGTACATGTCGACTATTTTTCGAGCCATCGGGAATGCATGCGTGTGCTTAAATTATTTCCACCTTGTATATATTTTCACAACCCATAGGCTCGTTGTCAACTAAAAAACGATGGGTGTAAAACTATTCCATTTGATGCATTTGCGTCTCAAACGATTGCAAATTCATAAAACACCCTAACTTTATTCAATTCTAACAATAAATAAACAGCATAATTACCGATGTAAATTCTTGATATTTGGAGGGTATATAAATCTTGTTAATCACCAGAAGAATCTGTAAACACAATCTATAACCAAATCAACCCAATGAATGCCTATCTCCAGCCCAATAAAAATTTCTGCGTGGGTTCTTTTGAACACTGGATAGCTGTTGTTGTAGTCGTTATTCTGTGCCTTGCAACCACTAGGTGGGCTAAAAAATCAGATTCAAAAAAACAGAATTCTATCACCAGAGGCTTCGCATGGGTATTGGTCATTAACGTATTGGTATGGCAACTCATCAAATCGTATGTTAGTTTTCTTCCTCCTACAGACATTGCATATGTGAAATATAATTGGGGAGAAGACCTGCCTCTAAACCCTTGTAACTGGTTGGCTTTTTTGGCCTTGTATTACAGCATTACTCCCCAAAAATGGCTTTGGAATATCCTGTATTTTTTTGTTTGGGTATTTACATTCAATGCCATCATAACCCCGGCACTTACAGAAAATTTTCCACATTACAATTTTTGTAAATTTTGGATTTCTCACACTGGACTGGTTATGTTTGTGATTCATTTACTTTTATTGGGAGCCCCGAGAATCAGTATAAAAAACTTGTTTCAAACCTATGGGATTTTACAAATTTTTGTCTTGTTATGCATAACAATAAATTCTGTAATTGGCGTTCAGGGAAATTATTTTTTCCTGCGTACCAAACCCCTCACTGAATCAATATTAGACATTCTTGGCCCTTGGCCGTGGTATATTATTCAAGGTGATATCATTGTACTGGGTTTGTTTTTTGTGGCGTGGCTTCCCCATAGAATACTGCGTAATAAGGAACATAACCCTGCAAGAATATTGTGAAAAATTTTAAAGGTATAAACAGGGCCATGGTCAGAGATCTTAAAACCAAACCCAGAAAGCTATCAATACATCTTTCGCAATGCCGATGGTATTGCCTCATTTTTGATTACAAAAACAATCCTCAAATCCCCAAATAGTTGCATGTTAAAAGCGCAATCTCAAATTCGATGTTCAGTGAGATTTGCCAACGCATCCCTTTTTTATAACATCTTTGAGAAAGATGTTCTAAGATGATGTTAAAAATTATTTCCCGCTTAATTTGGCACTTAGATAC
The DNA here is from genome assembly GCA_005798825.1 of Bacteroidota bacterium. Lineage (GTDB taxonomy): Bacteria > Bacteroidota > Bacteroidia > NS11-12g > UBA955 > UBA955. Next base: position 79,753 of record SYIL01000006.1, on the reverse strand, counting down.
TCCCGATTCAGCGTTGAAATCACACTCAATGGAATCTGCTTTGGACATTCAGCGAAACAAGCTCCGGTATTGGTACAAGCACCAAAACCTTCTGCATCCATTTGGTTGACCATAGCCACGACACGAGATTCCTTTTCGGGTTTGCCTTGGGGTAACAGAGATAGTTGTGTCACCTTTGCCCCCACAAATAACATCGCACTGGCATTTTTGCAAGCACTTACGCAAGCGCCACATCCAATACAAGTAGCAGCTTTAAAAGCCTCATCGGCTATTTCTTTTTGTATGAGAATGGTATTGGCATCAACGGCATTGCCTGTATTTGTAGAAATGAAACCGCCTGCTGAAATAATTCTGTCGAAGGCACTTCGGTTTACACTTAAGTCTTTGACAACAGGAAATGCATTTGCTCTCCAGGGCTCTACTGAAATTGTGTCGCCATCATTGAAACTGCGCATGTGAAGTTGGCAAGTCGTTACCCCTCGTTTTGGGCCGTGCGGTCGACCATTGATTACCATACTGCACATTCCACAAATGCCCTCTCTACAGTCGTGGTCAAAGGCCACAGGCTCCCGACCATTTTCGATAAGTTGCTCATTCAAAACATCAAACATTTCCAGAAAGCTCATATCAGGGCTAGCTTCCACTGTATAGTCCGCAAAATTTCCGACGGAATCAGCATTGCGTTGACGCCATACTTTTAGGTTTATTTTCATCGATTTAATCATGATAAATTTGCTCAGTGTTATTTATAACTGCGTTGTTGAATTTTGATATTCTCGTAGTTCAATGCTTCTTTGTTTAATTCCCATTGGCAATTTGCTTTGTGCTCCCATGCAGATACATACATGTGTGTATCATCATTGCGCAGCGCTTCTCCATCTTCGGTTTGGTGCTCTTCACGGAAATGACCGCCACAACTTTCTTCTCGCTCGAGGGCATCTACACACATCAATTCGCCCAATTCCAAAAAGTCGGCTACGCGTCCAGCTTTGTCCAGTTCCGGATTAAATTCATTGATTGATCCGGGGATACGTACATTTTTATAAAAATTTGTACGAAGTTCTTTGATTTCTTCGATGGCTTCTTTCAAGCCTTTTTCATTTCTTGCCATGCCACACTTATTCCACATAATTAAACCCAATTCACGGTGGTAGCTCTCTACGCTCCGAGTACCTTGAATTTCCATCAACATTGAAATCCGATCGGCGGCGAATTTTTCTGCAGCCACAAATGCTTCATGGTCTGTCGAGATGGGCTTGGTATGTATTTCTTTACTGAGATAAGAACCAATTGTATAGGGTATTACAAAATACCCATCGGCCAAACCTTGCATCAAAGCAGAAGCTCCCAATCGGTTCGCACCATGATCGGAAAAATTTGCTTCACCCAATGCATACATACCTGGGATTGTCGTCATTAGATCGTAATCAACCCACAAGCCTCCCATTGTATAATGAACAGCCGGATATATACGCATCGGTATTTCATAGGGATCTTCATCGGTAATTTGTTTATACATATCAAACAGATTGCCGTACTTTTCTTTCACTACAGCTTTTCCCAATCGGGTAAGTGTGTCGTCATCAGGATTAACGATACCCAATTTACTGGCCTCAGATTGACCGTATTTGTACATCAAATTGTGTTTAAAATCGAGGTAAACAGCCATTTTATTTGGCCCTACTCCAAACCCTGCATCGCAGCGCTCTTTGGCTGCGCGGGATGCGATATCTCTGGGAACCAAATTGCCGAATGCGGGGTATCGACGTTCCAAATAATAGTCGCGATCTTCCTCTGGAATATTGTTTGGGTTACGGGAATCGTCTTTTATCTTGGGAACCCAAATGCGTCCATCATTTCGAAGAGATTCACTCATAAGGGTTAATTTTGATTGGTAATGACCCGAAACTGGGATACAGGTAGGATGTATTTGGGTGAAGCAAGGATTGCCAAAAAAGGCTCCCGCTTTGTGGGCTTTCCAGGCTGCGGTAACATTGCTGCCCATCGCATTTGTGGAAAGATAGAATACATTGCCGTATCCACCTGTGCACAGCAAAACGGCATGGGCAAAATGTCGCTCTAGTTCGCCCGTGATTAAGTTTCGTGCAATAATCCCTTGTGCTTTGCCATCAATTTTTACCACTTCTACCATTTCGTGGCGGGCATACATTTTTATATTTCCTAAACCTACTTGTCTTTCTAGCCCGCTGTATGCACCGAGTAACAATTGCTGCCCTGTTTGACCAGCTGCATAAAAAGTTCGTTGAACTTGTGTACCTCCAAATGAACGATTGCTGAGGGTTCCGCCGTATTCACGGGCAAAGGGAACGCCCTGAGCGACACATTGGTCAATAATACTGGTTGAAACCTCAGCCAAACGATGAACATTGGCTTCCCGTGAACGATAATCGCCACCCTTTATGGTATCATAAAATAAACGATACACAGAATCACCATCATTTTGGTAGTTTTTGGCCGCGTTAATTCCCCCTTGGGCAGCAATTGAATGCGCGCGTCTGGGACTATCTTGAAAGCAAAAAGCTTTGACTTTGTATCCCAATTCGGCCAGAGAGGAAGCAGCACTGGCACCCGCTAGACCTGTACCTACTACAATTATTTCGAGATTTCGTTTATTGGAAGGATTAACCAAGGATACAGAACTGCGATATTGGGTCCATTTATCAGCAATAGAACCCTTGGGAATTTTTGAATCGAGTTTCATCGTGTTTACAATTAATGAATTTATTTTATCCAACCCAGATACATGACAATAGGCATTGATGCAAAAATGAGCGGGACTAAAAGAGAAAATACTATACCAAAATTTTTGATGATGGGATTTAGTAAAGGATGGTTGAATCCCAGAGATTGGAAACCGCTTTGGAAACCATGCAATAGGTGATACGCCAAACTTATGCACCCTATTACATAAACAATAACAATCACTGGAGATTGGAAAATCAGAGACATTTTATGAAACAATGTGTTGCTACCCGTTTCGGAAAGTTCATCCGTAAAACGGCTAACTACCCAAAAATGGCTGAGGTGTAAAACCAAGAATAACAACAGCAAGCTGCCGAGAATACCCATGCTGCGAGAATACCATTTGCTGTTCGAATTTCCGGCTGTTGTATGGTATTTTTGTTTTCGTTTTTGGTCATTGCTTGCCCACAGATAGAGCCCTTGAAAGCTGTGCAATAGTAGGCCAACAAATAAGCCTATTTCTGCGCTCCGTATCAACCAGTTATTGCCCATAAAGGCAGCCGCTTCGTTAAAGGTTTTTCCGTGGTCGTTAAAAAAAATACAAGCATTGATACTGCAGTGCACCAGTAAAAAAGCCACCAAAGACAATCCAGTGACCGACATTAGTATTTTCCGACCAATACTAGAGGTAAAAAGGAAGGAGAAAAGTTTCATAAATCGCTATATATTGTATCAGTAAATTTCTTTCTACAAAGATACGCCAATTGATGTAATCTTTGTTTTTGCATTTCTATTTTTAGGTGGCATTTGAGGATGTTTTAGTCGCCCTTATGGGACCGAAAATAAGAAGTTTTTTTTGTTTACTTGCCAATTTATGGGAGGTTCAGTTTCCATTGTGATGGGTGGTTTAGAGATAATTTTTTTGTTTGTCTAAAAAATTTTGGTTCACTTATGTCCTATCATTTTTTGGAGGTATTTGCCGTAAATATCAAATTCTATGTTTACGGGGTCACCTTTACGAAGTGATGAAATATTGGTGTTTTCCCAAGTATAGGGTATGATGGCCACGCTGAAAGCATCCAGAAAGCTATCTACTACTGTAAGGCTTACACCATTTAAGCAAACACTTCCTTTTTTGACTGTCATACCAGCGTCTCTTGAATGCAATATTTTGAGAATCCAACTGCCACCATCTTCGGAAATTTCTTCAACCAGTCCTTTGCAATCTATGTGACCTTGAACGACATGGCCATCAAATCTTCCATTGAGTATGAGGCATCTCTCTATATTAACACGGTCACCTACTTCAAGAGAACCAAGTTGAGTATGAACCAAAGTTTCATTGATGGCGGTAACCCAATATCCATCTTCTTCAATTTGGGTAACTGTCAAACAAACGCCATTGTGAGAAAGGCTCTGATTAATCGTAAGTTCTGGGGTAATCGTGCTAGAAAATTTCAGGTTTACGTTTTGCAATTGAGGTACGACAAGTAAAACCTGCGCCTGACTTTCTATAATTCCTGTAAACATATTGGTTAAATTACATTTTCTTAAACAATAATTATGCAAAAAAGTTGGTCTGACAGAATGGCAATTTATACATTTTGGCAATAAAGTTGTTTGGTAGCATCGCAATGGCAAAAAACAATATTAACCCAAAGAAAAAAGATACTGGTTTGTCTTCAGAAGAAATAAGCAATCAAAGTACTATCGAAAATGCCGATCTTACCGATGCATTGGAAACGCCATCTGTTGAAGTTGCAAGCCCGGAGACGCAGTTGGAGATTGAACGTGACAAATACATTCGTCTCTATAGTGAGTTTGAAAATTTTCGCCGCAGGACAACAAAAGACCGTTTAGAATGGATGCAAACAGCCTCGAAAGAGCTAGTCGTAAATTTGCTTCCAGTGGTTGATGATCTAGAAAGGGCAATCAAGTCTATGGAAAGTTTGTCAGAAACTGAAAAAAAGGCAGTAGAAGGATTTGATCTCATAAACAAAAAATTCATGGGCATTCTTCAAAAAACAGGATTGAAATCTATGGATAGTATCGGAAAAGTTTTTGATGTTGAAGTTCACGAAGCCATTACCCAATTTCCAGCACCCTCACCAGATTTGAAAGGCAAAGTGATTGATGAAGTAGAGAAGGGCTATTTTCTGAGCGACAAGGTGATTCGTTTTGCAAAAGTGGTAATTGGTAGCTAGTGTATTACATAAATTGATATGAGCAAAAAAGATTTTTATGATGTATTGGGTGTTTCAAAATCTTCTAGTGCTGAAGAAATAAAAAAGGCCTACCGAAAGTTGGCTATCAAATACCACCCTGATAAAAATCAGGGAGATAAACAGGCTGAAGACATGTTCAAAGAGGCTGCCAGTGCCTATGATGTATTGAGTAATCCCGAAAAAAAACAACGGTATGACCAGTTTGGACATGCCGGTATGGGTGCCAGTGGTGGCGGAGGTGGTGGATCTCATGGTTTTAGCATGGACGATATTTTCTCGCAATTTGGAGATGTTTTTGGCGGAGATGATAGTGTTTTCGGCTCTTTTTTTGGGGGTCAAGGGGGTGGAAGATCTCGGCGTTCATCGGGTTCTAATATTCGAATAAAAATTAAACTAACCTTGTCAGAAATGAAGGTTGGGGTGGAAAAAACAGTCAAATATCGACGCATGGTTCAGGCCGAAGGTGTTCAATACGGCAATTGTAAACATTGTAACGGAACGGGTGCTGTGCGCAGGGTACAGAATACATTTTTGGGTCAAATGGCTACCAATAGCGCCTGTCCTGTTTGTCAGGGTATCGGAAAGATGATTGAAAGCAAACCCAAAGAAGCGAATGAATATGGTTTGATTTCCCAAGAAATTGAAACCGTGGTTCGAATTCCTGCAGGGGTGGCTGAAAACATGCAACTGAGCATCAATGGAAAGGGAAATTATGGCCCTGGAGGAGGATCCGCAGGTGATTTAATGGTCTTAATTGAGGGCATCGAGCACGAACACCTTGTTCGTGATGGAGACAATGTTATACTTCATTTGTGGGTGAGTTTTTCGCAGGCTGCTTTGGGCGATAGCATAGAGGTGGAAACTCTAGAGGGCAAGGTACGTATTAAAATTGATGCAGGTTCCCAGCCCGGCAAAATGTTGCGTTTAAAAGGCAAGGGATTTCCTGAAATTAATGGATACAAAACGGGGGATCAATTGATAGTGGTCAATGTATATGTTCCCACTAAACTCAGTGTTGAAGAAAAAGAGATGCTCCAAGAAATGAGACAATTTCACAATTTCAATCCTTCACAAAAGGAGAAATCTTTTTTTGACAAACTCAAAAATCTGTTTTAAGTCAGTCTTTCCTGAACGATCTGTAAAACCTCAAATGCTGTCCAATCGAATTTTCAATTCGACATTGAGCACCTCAAGAAATTCTTCAGTATGCAAGTATTGGTTTTCTGAAACCTTGTTCCCATAAATACAAACTGCCAGGTCTTTGGTCATTCTTCCACTTTCCACCACATCAATACACACTTGTTCCAGGGTATGACAAAAGGAAATCAAGTCTGTGTTTCCATCCAATTTCCCTCGGTGCTCCAATCCGCGTGTCCAAGCAAAAATACTTGCAATGGGATTTGTACTGGTTTTTTGACCTTTTTGGTGCATGCGGTAGTGTCGTGTAACAGTTCCGTGTGCGGCTTCTGCCTCCATGGTTTTACCATCGGGGGTGATTAATACACTGGTCATCAATCCCAAAGAACCAAAACCTTGGGCTACTGTATCAGATTGAACGTCACCGTCGTAGTTTTTACAAGCCCATACAAAATTGCCATTCCATTTCAACGCACTCGCGACCATGTCGTCAATAAGGCGGTGTTCGTAGGATATACCCTTGGAGTCCATCACCTCTTTGAATTCTGTGTGGTAGATCTCCTCAAATATATCTTTGAAACGACCGTCGTATTTTTTGAGGATGGTATTTTTGGTGCTCAAATACAAGGGCCACATTTTCTTGACAGCCATATTAAAGCAAGAGCGTGCAAATCCTCGAATACTTTCATCGGTATTATACATTGCCAAAGCAATGCCATCACCCCCAAAATTGTATACTTCATGTTCGATTACTTGTCCATTTTCGCCCTCGAATTTGATGGTTAGTTTCCCTTTGCCATTGGTTACAAAATCTGTAGCACGATATTGGTCTCCAAAGGCATGTCGGCCGATACAAATAGGAGCGGTCCAATTGGGAACCAAACGGGGTACATTTTTGCAAACGATTGGTTCACGAAAAACAGTGCCATCGAGAATGTTGCGCACGGTTCCGTTTGGACTTCGCCACATTTGTTTCAAGTTAAATTCTTTAACCCGTTCTTCATCAGGGGTAATCGTAGCACATTTAATTCCGACATTGTAAAGTTTAATTGCTTGAGCGGCGTCAACGGTTACTTGATCGTTGGTTGTATCGCGGTATTCCATGCCCAAGTCAAAGTATTTAATGTCTATATCGAGGTAGGGTAGGATCAGTTTGTCTTTAATAAAACGCCAGATGATGCGCGTCATTTCATCGCCATCCAATTCTACTACGGGGTTTTCTACTTTAATTTTCATTTGAAATACCATTGATTTTAACTGCGTAAAGTTACGATTTTTGGGAGGAATATAAAAAGGCGAGTGAACGGGTAAACACTCTATCGTAATTGTCGAAGTGGCAGAACATTCATTGAAAAAATTTAGGAAAATTGGTTTCAGGGAAATTTTGGAAACTGCTTGAAATCGGGGTTGCGTTTTTCTAGAAATGCCTTTTTCCCCTCCTGAGCTTCTTCGGTTAGATAGAACAATAGTGTCGCATCTCCGGCGAGTTCCATAAGGCCGTGTTGGCCATCGAGTTCGGCATTGAAGGCGCGTTTGAGCATGCGCAGGGCCATGGGTGAGCGTTCTAGCATGGTATTGCACCAATCAATGGTTTCGTCTTCCAGCTTTTCCAAGGGAACCACTTTGTTCACCATTCCCATTTTTTCCGATTCCTCAGCCGTGTATTGACGGCATAAGAACCAGATCTCGCGGGCTTTTTTCTGTCCCACGTGTCTGGCCAAGTAGCTGCTTCCGAACCCACCATCAAAGCTACCCACCTTGGGGCCAGTTTGTCCAAATTTGGCATGTTCAGCAGCGATGGTGAGGTCACACACTACATGCAGGACGTGGCCACCTCCGATGGCATAACCATTTACCATAGCTACCACGGGTTTAGGTAGCGATCGAATTTTTTTATGTAAATCCAATACATTCAGACGCGGTACCCCATTTTCGTCTACATATCCTCCAATTCCTTTGACGTTTTGGTCGCCACCAGAGCAGAAGGCTTTGTCTCCTACACCGGTGAGAATCACAACACCAATATCTGCCCTCTCCCTACATATATCAAAAGCGTCTAGCATGTCCACGATGGTTTGCGGGCGAAATGCATTGAATACCTTGGGGCGATTGATACTGATTTTTGCGATGTTGCCATGTTGTTCAAACAGAATGTCTGAATAGATTTTGATGGATGACCATAAATGGGTGCTCATGGTGTTGTAGTGGTTGCAAAGATAGGAATAAGTGAAGCCACGTTTTTCAATTGTTGAACATAAGCGATGTTAAGCCTTTCATTTCTGTTGCGATCAGTAAGACGATCAACTTGCCCAGATCAACTCCCATCTGGAACCAAACCAACAGAGGTGATAGGGTTGACATAACTTACTGTAACTTTGAAAATTATTTACAATTTAGGATGAAATGGTTTGAATCTTGGTTTGATACGGCTTATTACCATGCCTTGTACGCGCATCGCGACGATGCCGAAGCAATCTCTTTTATAGATGTTCTCATGGGGTATTTACAATTGGAATCGGGTTCAAAGGTAGTTGATGTCGCTTGCGGAAAGGGCCGACATGCAGCGCATTTGGCAAGTCTGGGATTTCATGTGTTGGGAATAGATTTGAGTCAGAACAGTATCGCAGAAGCCAATGCCCAAGGAGCAGTGAATGCGCAGTTTTTTTGTCACGATATGCGCGATAAATTTCCTTTTTTCGGCTGTCACGTTGTGGTTAATTTATTTACAAGCTTTGGGTATTTTGAAACCAAGATGGAGGATCAATTGGTATTAAACAATATGTCATCAGTTTTAATTAACGGGGGATTTGTGGTTCAAGATTATTTAAATACCCAATCAATTTTGTCTGAATTACATACCGCTAATCAGACCATTAACAGGGGTATTCTTGTGCCAAGTCTTTCGGATAAGACTACCTTGCAGGTAGGCAAATTTGCATTTGAAACCCATAAATACCCAGAGGGTAATTTCATTGTGAAAGATATACGGGTCCATGACAAAGGGGTTCTACATCAATTTCAGGAACGTGTAAGGATGTATACAAAGGAAGAATTGATGAGATTACATTGGGGGGCAGGGTTGGAAGTGCTCACAGTTTTTGGAGATTATGGGTTGGGCAAATTTGATGCGAACTCTTCACCGCGTATTATTATTGTTTCACAAAAAAGTGGTTCTTTGCACAAAAAATAGTTCTACAGGGCATGATCAATACTTTGTTTATTCTTGATTTTTTTGACCGAGATGCATTCGTATTAATTAATCAAAGACTCGCATCTCCTGCTGTAGATTCTACCATGATAGCATTGAGTAATCCGTATATTTTAGTGCCCTTATATGTAATTTTTTTGGGGATGGCGCTCAGAAAATTTAAAACTCGCTTTTACCTCCCTATTGTATTTATTATAATTGCCTTTGGACTTTCGGATAGCATTAGTTCAAAGATTTGCAAGCCATTTTTTCAACGGGTTCGACCTGCTTTTGAGACCTCCCTGTCGCCAAGATTACCCGAAAAGGAATGGAAGAAAGACGCAGGGGGAAAGCGCAGCTTAGAGACCAAGCTTCCGGGTAGTCGTTTTGGGTTTGTTAGCAGCCATTCCGCCAATGTATTTGCTGTATTTTTAACAGCTTCATTTGTATTGGGGTTATCGAGAAGAATTCGTGTAATATTGATGTATTTGGCTTCTGCTATTGCCTATTCCAGAGTTTATTTGGGGGTGCATTACTTGGGGGATGTATTGTTTGGCGCTTTGCTGGGGCTTATAATTTTTTTCTTCTTAATTGCGATTTGGAAACGATTTGATTTTGGGCCAAAAAATGTATTTTCATGACAAAACCGGCGAAGGCCGTTTAATGTGGACGTCAAACCAAATTAATCATTTAACTTCGCAACATGGCCTATGAATTTATTTTGGTAGATGCCCAAGTGGCGCCTTGCGTAGCTATAATTCAATTGAACCGTCCCACGGAATTGAATGCATTGAATTTGCAATTAATGGGTGAAATTCGTGATGCGTTGTTGGATTTAGATGCAAACGAATCTGTCAGAGCCATCGTGATTACCGGAAATGATCGCGCATTCGCTGCGGGTGCAGATATCAAGCAAATGGCCGGTCGAACCTCGGTTGATATGCTTAAAATTGATCAATTTAGCACATGGGATAGCATTCGGAAAACAAAAAAGCCTTTGATAGCTGCAGTGTCTGGTTTTGCATTGGGCGGTGGTTGTGAATTGTGTATGTTATGCGATATGATTGTTGCCAGTGAAACGGCCCAATTTGGACAGCCTGAAATTAATATTGGTGTGATGCCTGGTGCTGGTGGAACCCAGCGTTTGACCCGCGCAGTGGGAAAGGTAAGGGCGATGGAAATGGTGTTGACAGGCAAATTTATTTCTGCAGAAGAAGCCATGGAGGCCGGATTAATCAATAAAATTGTACCCGTGGAGTTGTATTTGGAAGAGGCAATTAAGTTGGCTGGAGAAATTGCCACCAAATCACCGATTGCTGTGCAGATGGCCAAAGAGAGCGTGTTAAAGGCCTTTGATTCTCATTTACAAGAGGGCTTGTATTTTGAACGAAAGAATTTTTACATGTTGTTTGCCACTGAAGATCAAAAAGAAGGGATGGCGGCTTTTGTTGAGAAGCGAAAAGCGAATTTTAAAGGAAAATGACGTAATAAGAATTTCGCAAACTATTGATCAGACTTTTAAGTGAAATGGATGCTCGGTCAGGCGCGTTTTATGAAGGGTTAGGTAACTGATTTGTAAAAAAAAGAGAGTGGGTGAACACCCACTCTCTTTTTCAGATCTAATACAAGGAATACAGATTATTTCACATCGACCCAAACTGCATTGATAAAGTACCAGGGCTTAGAAGGGTTATCGGGTAGCTTTCTCCATACAGCTACCACTACAGCTGTGTTAGCAGGATTCCAGTTCCAAAAAGAAAAAGTTGGATATTTGGCTTTGATCGTAGAGGACACATCGGTGTATGTCCATGAGATTGTTTTTTCAACTTCATTATTTGCAATTGGACTGTTCATGATGGCAGTTGGTGAAAAGGCAGAAGGCTTACCGGAGGCATTGGTAAATGCAGAGGCGCGCATTACGTTATGGTGGTCAGAAGCTACGTAACCCGAATTTGTGATATTTTGCAAAGCATTCACTTTCTTTTCAATGACGAATGCAGAAACATAATAGTCACCTTTTTCAGGAGCAAAAGCCTTCAATTTATATTTAATATTTAATGTCATGCCGTTTGCACTTGCACTTGCGGCAACACCTACTTCAGTTGGATACCCATTGGCATTGGCAGCACTGTTTACAAGGTCATTGTATTTCGCAGAGTTACCCAACAAAGAATTATTTAACCAGAAACAGGGTATGGATTGCATATTTGTTACAATAGGCCCCAATTCAGAAAGATAAGGAGCAACAAAAAGAGTATCATTATTGGGTTTCGCCCAAATAGACACCAAGGTAGAGGCATTGCTATTGTGGAAGCTTACAGGCAAGATATTGTCTTTATCGTTGCCATCAGCCAATTTGCCAAACTCAGGTTTTGCGTTAAGTCCACAGGGACCACACCAAGTAGCAGTATTGTAAACAACAAATGAACGCTGTTTGTTATTAACGGTGAGCGTCGCAGAGGATCCACCACCAGGGGCAGGATCCTTTTTACAACTTTGAAACAATCCAGAAAGACTGAATGTAATGCAGGAAAGCAATAAGATTTTTTTCATGGGTGTAGGTTGGAAGAACGGAATTTATATATAAGTGATGTAATAACTTGCAATCTAGACATTTTACAAGAGTTATCCAAGTAATTTTTATTTCTTTATCCATGAGATTCAAATGTTTTAGCATGTGTCTTACCTTTGAATTATGTCGGGTGCTATCGCCAGAAATAGTTTTTGGGCGTCTATAGTCAATTATAGCGGCAGTCTTATTGGTCTGTTTACCGCGTTTTATCTATTTCCGAAGGTGTTTACTCCGAGTGAAAACGGAGTTTTTCGTTTGTTTATTGAAATGGGAGCCTTGCTTGCAGGAGTTGCACAATTGGGAACAGGGTATTCAATTTGGAAATTTTTTCCAAGGTTTAAAAATGATAACGGACACAATGGTGTGGGGTTTTGGTTATTGCTGATACCAAGCATTGGATTTATTTTCGTGGCATTTTTATTGGTATTTGGACAACCCTGGGTCTTTGCCTATCTGACAAAGAATTCCAAAGATTTTTTACCCTATTACTATTGGTTGATACCTTTTGTTTTCTTTTTTGTATTCAACACGGTATTTGAAATTTTTTCGGCGTCCTTGGGTAAGATTGTATTTGCTTCATTTTTGCGAGAAAATATTGTAAGAATTTTACTGGGATTATTGGGTTGGTTGTATTTTATAGGGAAGGTTGATTTTGGTCAAACGATACACTCTATCGCAGCGGTATATGCGGTAGTGATGGTATTGAATGTTTCGTTTGTATTGAAAAACACCCGATTGTCATTCAAGCCAGATATGGTATTTGTAAATAATCAATCAGGATTGAAACCCGATTTTTATCGATACACGGGGTATTTGTTTTTGACGTACGTGGCCATGTTGGTTTTGCAGCGAATGGATTTTTTAATGGTGAGTTCCATGAAAGGCATTGCCCAAACCGGAATCTACGCCATCGCGGTAAACATTGCTATGCTCATTGAAATTCCAACAAGAAGTATCTTACAAATTGCCAATCCCAAACTATCTGAAGCAATTCATCAGGGTGATCAACCAGAAATTCAACGATTGTATCATAAAACCAGCCTTAACCAGTTTATGCTTGGGGCGCTTGCTTTGTTATTCATTTGGGTGAATATTGATTTGTTATACCACTACATGCCAAATGGAAATCGTTATCAATCGGGGAAATGGGCTGTTTTTTACCTGGGTATCGGGAAACTTTTTGTGCTTTTGCAAGGAAATTCTGCAGCCATGTTAATCTTCTCTAAACGCTATTATTTGTCCTTAATTCTGCATGTTGTTGCTATTGTTGTGGGTATAGTAATGGGACTTTGGCTGATACCAATTTATGGTTTAGAAGGGGCCGCCATTGCAACAGCTTGTGTTTGGTTGGCCACGGGTATTGCAATGGCAGTTCTTGTTTGGCATATATATAAAATGCAGCCATTGTCCAAACGAGTTGTCGCCAGCGTGGCTTTGTTCACTGTGTTTTTTATACTTAATTATTTGTGGGATACCCAGGCTTCTATTTTGAGCTTGCAAGATTTTGGTTATTTGGGTATTGGAAATATAATCGGAGTTTCTATTGCCAAAACCTTGGTTTTGGTGGGTGGTTCTGTTGGTGTAATACTATACCTTAGGCTCAGTGAAGACATTCACAGTATGGCCAAGAAGATTTTGGCCCCATTGGGAATCAAATTGCGAGATTAAGGGCCCAGAAATCCCCAAAAACAGGGAGCTAAACCAACCTATGCAATTGTGTTTGTGGACACACGAGGGAATTCATCTACAAATCCGCCAGGTGTAATATTGAAAATTTGGCACTTGCAATGTTTGGCGAAACGATGTAGTTCTTGGTATCCTACATGAACCTTGTGAAGATTGTAGAACACGTCTTTGAGTCGAACCGACTCTCCATTGCCATGCGCGTGAATTAATTTATGCTTGAAGGGTTCTTTGTGGTAGAAATGTGATACCTCTTCAAACAGTGTATTGGAATCATCCAATATTAGGTTGCGGTGAAAATCATGATCAATTCCAGTGATATAGATATTTTTTACACCCATTTGAATTGCAAGAAACAGGGTGGCATGAATAACATTTTGGGATTGTGGCATTCCTAAACCCAGAGCGTATATCTTGTTTTTAAACCAATCGAAGCCTTGGGTTACAGTGTAATTGAAAAATTGAATGTGTATGTTTTGTTTGATAGCCAATGCAACCACATAAGTATTTTTGTAGGTTCTGGGAATAAACAATGTCATTGCCCAAGTATGTCCCAAAATTGCATTCCATGTACGGTTTATTTGGTCTTGGTAAACCGCGAATTCAGGTTTTAATTGTACGCGGGGGTGTTTGGATGGATCTTGAAATACGGCTTCAGAAAATAGAAAAAAATCAGCATCGAGCAACAAATAATAGTGGGGTTTTAAGGTGTGAAATTCTGGACTAATTGCAAATTTATTCACGCAAAACAAAGGCATTGGAGTGGTTTTGGTTTGGGCCATTGCCAAAAAAGGCAGTGCCGATGGACCGTTGCCAACAATATACAGTGCTTCAACATTTTTTGCCTTTACAAGCGAAATCCAACGAGATTTGACGAGTATTTTGGCGATGCTGAGCAGGGTATTGAAAAACACGATTTTACACATTAAATTCTTTTAGAACGCTTGTCATCATTCCACACCGCGAGAGAATCTCTTCAACAAATTCACGAAATGCGCCGTCGCCGCCTCGGGTTTTGGTTGTATAATTACACAAGGCTTTGATATAATCGCTGGCATTGGCAGGGGCAGCCGAAAATCCAACTGCTTTTAAGAGATCTATATCGCCCAAATCATCACCGATATAAGCAACTTCAGCCAGCGTTATATCCATTTTTTTACACAAATCTTTTGCAACTTGCAGTTTGTCGGTAATGCCCTGAAACAATAAATCGATATTGAGCTTTTGGGCACGATTGGCAACTATTTTGGTATTTTCTCCGGTAATAATGGCAATTGGAACAGCGAGTTGACGACAAAAAATAATTCCGGCACTGTCAATGGTATTAAACTTCTTCCATTCGTTGCCAGTATTGTCGTAATACATTCCTCCGTCAGTCCATACACCATCAATATCCGTAATGATTAGTTTGGGTAGATTCATGTTTTTTCTATGTCTAAGATATACTTTTTATGTATTTTTTCTGCAATCAACCAGTCTTCGAATTCATCGATTTCTGTGGCGCTATACTCAGCCATTGCAGCGATAGCAATGGGCTCCGTAAGTCGATTTCCTGTCGCTACTATATTTTTTACGGAATTGATATAAAATGAACCATTTTCGAGAAATATCCCAGCAAAGTCTTGTCTGCGTGGGCGTTTCATGAAATCATAATTGAGAGATTTCCCATTCTTGTCCCATAAAAATCGTTTAAAAATGGCACAGGAGATGACAGATCCTTCAGCTTGTTTTAGGAGCAAATCGCAACCCTTTTGAAGTTCATGAGCGGTTATGAAAGGGTTTGTAGCTTGAATCAATGCAATATGTGTTTCTGGGTCGGGGTTTTCCGCTTCGATATATTCCAAAAGTACAGATTCTGTTGGAGATGTATCGTGGGCACTTTCTAACGATCGATGGTAAATACGCACTTTATTAAATCCAAAAGCATCGACAGTAGATGCAATTTCTGCAGAATCCGTTGCCACAATGATTGCCTCTATAGACCTACAATTTTGCGCTGCTAGACATGCCCAATAAACCAATGCATACCCATTAAACTCCAAAATATTTTTTTTGGGTATCGATTTGCTGCCCCCACGAACAGGGATAAAGGCAATAGTTTTCATTGGATTAAGCGCGGAATTTGAGTTTATCTCGTTGGACTTTTTCGATGTCTAGTATTTCGGTTGCTTTGGGTCGTAAGGCTTTGTATACAGCCGATAAATCGCGGGCGAGTTTTTGTAAACCAGCAAATTCTAGAGATGCGGCGTGGTCGGTACCTTTCCATGTTCTGTCTTTTGTAAAATGTCGTTCAATCCATGAAGCACCCAGAGAATACGCTGCAATATCTGCAGCAATACCCAAATGGTGTCCTGAAAATCCAATATCTTTCACTGTGGTTTGGAAGCGTTCCTTAATTCGTAAAATCTCCAATAAGCAAATGTCTTCAAAGGGAACAGGGTAGCCTGATGTACATGAATAAATTACCAAGCGATGGGCTTGGCCAGTTTCTAAAAAAAATGAAACAATTTCCTTTTCTTCTTCTTGGGTTGTCATTCCCATTGAAATATGAACATCCCCAATGAAGTCGTCACGCAAGACCCGAAGGAGCTCTATGTGGTTATTACACGCTGAGGGTACTTTTAAAAATTCGGGTGTAATTTGTATGATTTCTTTGGCAGATGTCACATCCCAAACAGAGGTTGAATAGCCAATGCCTTGAGACTCAGCGAAGATTTTTAGTTCGGCATGCTGATCTGTGGTAAATTCTAAAAATTCCCGGTGTTCACCGTAGGTATTGCCGTAAGCATTTGACAGATTGGGGTGGGGTGCATGGTATTGTTCGGGTGTTAACAATTCAATATTGTTGCGTTTTTGGAATTTGGCAAAATGTGCCCCGGCTTGCTTGGCCATAACAATCAACTCCTTTGCAATGGAGAAATCGCCTTTGTGGTTGCATCCAATTTCGGCTATGAGTTGGGGAGTTTTGAACAGCATGGTTTTTTTAGCGATTAAAAATGTAATAAAAGTAAACAAAAATAGGAAAATTCATTCGTCGAACAACCCAATTCGTCTTCACATTGCTGAAAAGAAGTTTGGGATAATAGTCGCATTGTGTCTTTGGTGTATATGATTAATCCCAGATTCTTTTCCAATGACCTATGAATATACGTTAGACTTGTAGCCAACGAAATCCGTAAATCGACATCCAATTTTATGTAGAATCAAAATTCAATCAGACCATTCATTGCAAGGCATCTAAAGACTTACACAAGGATTTTTTGCCGTGGGCAATTGCATCGCCAGATTGTTCCAATAGTATAAATTGTATAGATTTGCCCGAAATGGCCCAAATCGTTTTGGGTAAACCCAAAAAAACAATGGCGTTATTCCCGAGAATGATGGGTGAAGGCATACCTTCTATTGTGTTAAATCCTATTCAAATTAGGGTTAAACAGGAAGTGGCCAATAAGGTAAAAACCGGAGAATACGATTTTGAATCGGTTTTTTGTGCGGTGTGTAGTGCAGACAATCCTGAGCCCATTGCAGAAAGAGATCGTTATGGATTGTATTTTTCTGTGTGTATTTGTAAACAATGTGGGTTTGTGTATACCAATCCTAGAATGACCCAAACCGCGTATTCTAGTTTTTATGATCATGAATACCGGCCTTTGTATGTTGGTTTTGAAGTTGCTGGGGAAGCTTTTTTTCGGGAGCAACAAAAGCAAGGGAAGCAGATTTATGAATTTTTGGATTCGGCCAATCAAATTTCTGATCGGCCAATGCGTGTGTTGGAAGTGGGTTGCGGGGCGGGTGGTATTTTGGATTTTTTTCGCAGTAAAGGACACAAAGTCACGGGTATTGATCTTGGTTCAGAGTATATAAATTACGGCAGTAAGAACCATTCTTTAGATCTTCGCGTTGGCACTTTGGCAGATTTTCACTCTGAAGATCCTATAGATTTGATAGTGTATTCTCACGTAATGGAACACATTTTAGATTTACATGCAGAAATAAGCGCCATTCGACGTTTGTGTTCAGTGCAAACAAAGCTATACATAGAGGTACCCGGGATTAAAAATATCCATAAAAATTATGGAATGGATGCGATGACCTATTACCAAAATGCCCATGTGTATCATTTTACTTTACACAGTATCAGGGCACTTATGAAGTTTCATGGATTTGCGATGATTGCAGGAAATGAGTATGTAAAATCGATATTTTGTATAGGCAATGATTCTTTTTCTCAACGCGACGAATACCAATCCGTGCTCTATTATTTTCGGTGGAATGAGCGTTTTCGATGGCTATTTCCACTCAGTATCGCTGGCATAAAAAGAACCTTAAAACGTATCAAAAACCGCTTCATGGGAAATTGAGCAGCATACATTAGAAAAGAATTTCCTATACATTTGCAGCGAACCTAGACTCAGATAGGTAAAGATTCAGATGGCTCACACGCAAAGTTTAAACATTGTCATCTTTGGCCCTCCAGGCTCCGGAAAGGGAACTCAAAGCCAAAAGTTATTGGATAAATTTCAATTGAAACACATTTCAACAGGCGATTTGTTGCGCGCAGAACGTGCAGCTAAAACAGAATTGGGTAAACAAGCCAATGAATTTATTAGCCAGGGAGAACTGGTTCCAGATGAAGTTGTGATTGGCATGGTGCGCAATTTTATGCTCAACCACAGCGATTCAGAGGGTTTTATTTTTGACGGTTTTCCCCGTACAGTAAATCAAGCAATTGCCTTGGATTCGATGTTAGACGAAAACAATACAAAAATAACCTGCGTTTTGGGTTTGGATGTCGGGGAACATGAATTGGTATCTCGTCTTTTACTGCGTGGTCGATCAAGTGGAAGGATAGATGACCAAGATGAAAATACCATTCGCACCCGTTTCAAAGAGTATCAGACCAAGACATTGCCCTTGCAAGACTTCTATCAAAATCAAGGAAAATATTACAGTATCCAAGGTGCGGGTGATCTTTCGACCATTTTTCACTCCCTGTGTGCAAGTGTCAACAATGCAAGGAAATGATTAAACCCTTTTTAACCACCACAAAGTGGGTCTTTGTTGATCTTGACAATACACTGTGGGACTTCGACGGAAATGCAGAGGAGGCATTAAAAATTTTGTATACAAAATACAGATTAAACCAACTTTGCGCCAGCTCAGTAAACGATTTCTTAAGACTATACAAATCAATCAATGCCAGTTTATGGAGACGCTATGAATCCGGAGAACTGGATAAAGAAACTTTGAGAACAATCCGGTTTTCAGAAACTTTTACAGCGATGGGAATTCCGATTGTGCAACAACCCAAAAACATATGGCAAGAATATTTGGATATATGTCCGCTAATGCCGCGCTTGATGCCCTTTGCCCTTATGGCATTGGAAAAATTGAAAAAAAAATATAAAATAGCCATACTTACCAATGGTTTTGAAACTACACAGCGCATCAAATTACGTCATTCGGGGATTGGAGCGTTTATTGATTTTATGATTACATCTGAAGGGGTCGGTTTTGCAAAGCCCCAAAGCGATTTTTTTGCATTGGCTTTGACCAAAGCGCAGTGCAGTGCTAAAGAAGCCGTTTATTTAGGAGATACCTGGCATACAGATGTTTTGGGAGGAATTGGTGCGGGTATTATGTCTTATTGGTATTCAAATCAAACCTTAGATATTCAATCTGAACCACCTCCAATGAACGATATTTTGGATTTAAATTTATATGGGGGAAGTGTTGCAGATTTGCGAATTTTTTCGAGTTTGTAAGTATCGGTTTTTATTTTTTGGGTTTATTTGTACCTTTGTTATCCATGAAAATTTTATTATTTCGCGTAGTAGCTTTTTTGATAACCATAGAGGTCTCTTTTTTTTCTGGGATTGCTAATTCTTCTCTTTCAGCACAAAGTTTTGAGGTAGAAGGAGGCTTGGTGCACACGTATTTCCCCAACGCCAATGACCCTATGGATTGTGCTATTTATTTCAAAAACAAGAAATTATCACCGATAATTTTTGCCTATGAGAAAATTGCTGTTGATTTTCCTAAATCTTGGGATGTATCCTTTTGTGACAATAGAAATTGTTATTCTGCATTTTACGATAATGATACCTTTTCTAAGGTTTTACCTGGCAACAAAGCATCAATAAAAATTACAATTTTTCCCAATGGAAAAGCCGATACTGCGCAGGTTAAATATGCAGTTTGGGACAATGATAATCCGAAAAAAATTGATACCATCACATGGAATATACACGTAAGATGGGGTGCCAATTTCCAATCCCTGCATTCCGATTTAATGCGGATGTATCCCAATCCAACGGGTCAATATCTAAATATTTCTGCACATGTTCAGGGTGAGGTATTCATTTATACTGCATCTGGCCAAAGGGTCTTTTCAACCTTTCCAGTTAATGGAAAAGTGGATGTTTCTCAGCTAAACAATGGATTGTATACCCTGCGTTTTACCGCCCAAGGGGTCAATGGTAGTTCATTGTTTATTAAACAATAATCAAGCAGTTATTCTCTGGATAAGCCATGATAGGGATTCCAGTTTGGGCTTGGTTTTTTTCTCTGGGTATTTCATCTTTATATGTCGGATTTCTGTATTATCCTGTTTTAAAGACCAACGCCAATCGGCTTTGGATTCTTGCAGCAACATTTCGTTTTTTAGCGGTTTTTTTTCTTGTATTGGTTTTGTTTAACCCCTACTGGAAATCAATGGTACAGAGAATTGAAAAGCCAGTATTGTTGGTTTATAGCGACGCAAGTGCATCTATTTCGGATTATGATAAACGTCAATCTAGTTCGGTTTTAAAGCACATAAAAGACATTGTCGGTGAAAAGAATCTTCGCACATATTTATTTGGAAAAGAGGTTTCAACAGCAGATAGTATGCCTACTTCTTCAACGATGAATACCAATATCTCCGCTGTAATAAAACATGCCGAGTCCATCGCAACCCAAGGAACTTTGTCTGGTATCGTAATCATCAGCGATGGTATTGTAAACAGCGGAACCGATCCAAAATTTGCCCTTTTGCCTCCTAGAATTCCGGTTATTTCTATAGGTTTGGGAGATCCCACACCCCAAATAGATGTGCAGGTTTCTTCTTTTTCTTGCAATACTGAAGCCTATATTGGCAATACGTTTGTTGCAGAGGCTCTCATAAAGTCTCGCCTTGTGAATGGAAAAACCCTTCAATTGCGATTGTTTCAGAATGCGGTTTTGATTTCATCAAAACAATGGGTTTCGTCAGGAGACCAAGATTGGAAACGCATTGAATTTGACATCAAACCCACCAAGGCGGGTTTGATGAAATTGTCTTTAGAAATCGCGGTGGTGGAGGGGGAAAAGAATATTGCCAATAATACCTTACATCGCTTTATTAAAATTTCAGATCAACGCAAGCGGGTTCAAATAGTTTATGGCAGTCCACATCCTGATGTGGCTGCAATTCGCAGGGCCTTGGAGTTAAATGGTCAGTTTATTTGTGATATTAATCCCAATTCTGCTACCATATTGGATGCTGATGTTTACATATTACATGGATGGTCATTTTCGGAATCTTCTGAGGTGCAAAAATTGAAACAATGGATTAATGAAGGAAAAGCCATTTGGATATTTGCTACACAAAAAACCCAGTGGACAGTTCTTTCTTCAATTGTAAATTTGGGTGTATCGAATCGCAGGATTAATTATCAGGAAGTGCAACCCGCTTGGAACACCCAATATATGGGTTGGGAATTGACAGACCAAGAGAAAAAAATTTGGCAAATATTTCCCCCGGTAATGTCTCCAGTGCTTAAAATCTCATTGCCTGTTGCTGCAGAGTGTCCAATCAAACAAAAATGGAGCGGCATCGAAACGCAATTTCCTTTGATGCTACATTGGAATATCGACGATGCTTCCTTGGCTTTGTTTTTAGGGGAAGGAATTTGGCGATGGCGGATGCAGGACAAAAAAAACAATGAACAATCGATTGTTTTTGATCCCTGGATAAGAAGAATGCTGACCATACTTGCCGCCGGTAACACCGCAAGAAAAGGTATCGAAATTCAGTTGCCGAAAGACCAATTTGATTTGCGAGAAATTGTTACAGCCCGCGTAATTTGTCGAGACAGGGCGGGTATTGTTGACGATAAAATCAATCGTAATTTAATGTTGAGATCTAACGACGGCCGGATGCGTGAGATTCCTTTGCAACGCAGTTTTGGTGGATGGAAGGCAAGCATTGGGCAAATTGCACCTGGTGAATACAATCTAATTGCCACCGCTTCGGCTTTGGGGAATTTACAATCGGAAGCACAATTTGCGGTTGTTGATCAGCCGATAGAAACGATGAATTTGCAGGCCAATCATCTTTCTTTACAATCCATTTCCGAAAAATCGAAGGGCGGATTTTCTTTGGCCAAAAACCAAGCGATGATTGATACATTATTAAAAGAGAAATTGCAAACCCAGTCGTTGATGCGCATGGCTATTCAAACCAGACATTGGTATGATTCGATCATTTGGTTTTTGGGAATACCCTTGTTGTTGGCTGGAGAATGGTTTATTCGACGATACTTGGGCAAATGGTAATTATCGGAAAACTATTCCGAACTTTGCTCAATGGCAAAAATTGTTGTGGGTATGAGTGGCGGAGTGGATAGCTCAGTTGCTGCATTGGTTTTACTGCAACAGGGACATGATGTGATTGGCTTATTTATGCGCAATTGGAATGATGCGAGCGTCACCTTGGAAGATGAATGTCCATGGATTGAAGACAGTCGAGACGCTATGTTGGTTGCTGAACATCTTGGAATTCCCTTTCAGATTCTTGATTTAAGTGAAGTATATAAAACGCGTATCATTGACTATATGTTTGATGAATACGGCAAAGGCAGAACACCCAACCCAGATATTTTATGCAATAGAGAAATCAAATTTTCGATTTTTTTGGAAGAAGCCCTTAAGCTTGGAGCAGATTTTGTAGCAACAGGCCATTATGCGCGAAAAGAATCGGTATGGGTCAATGGAAATGAAGAATTTCGATTGTTGATGGGCAAAGACCTCAACAAAGACCAAAGTTATTTTTTATGTCAATTGAATCAATCTCAATTGTCTAAAGCACTTTTTCCCATCGGAGAAATGCAAAAATCTGCGGTGAGGGAATTGGCCGAAAAAACGGCATTGGCGACAGCTTCAAAAAAGGATAGCCAGGGATTATGTTTTATCGGACATGTTCGACTTCCCGAATTTTTGCAACAACAATTGCAAGTAAAAGAAGGTGATGTAATTGAAATTGATAATGAATCTTCGGCAGTCAAAACACATTGGCAGAATGTAAAATCAAGAAATGGACTCAAAGATAAAGACTTGTGGCATGCAAAATTTGATGCAACAGATGGGCAGTGTATTTCTCGCCACCAGGGAGCATATTATTTTACCCGCGGCCAGCGAAAAGGACTTAACATAGGTGGAAAACCCCAGCCTTTATTTATAATTCATACAGATGTAGAGAAAAATCTCATTTTTGTCGGACAAGGGGAAGATCACCTTGGCTTGTATTCTGCCGGTTTGTTTGTCGATGATAAAGAGGCGCATTGGCTTAGACCCAGTGTAACCCAGAGAGTACTGGATTCAGATAATGTCCAGGGGAGATTCCGGTATCGCCAGGAGTTATTTTTTTGTCAGGTATTGAAATCTCAAAATGGATATAATATTCTTTTTCAAGAACCCCAAAAATCGGTAAGCCCAGGTCAGTTTATAGCGCTATATCTTGAGGGGGAAATCGTATTTAGTGGCGTTATTTCTTTTTGATGTTTTGTTCAGAATTACAAAATAAAATTGATACAACGTTTTAAGCAATTTAAGAGTCTAAGCAATGTCTAATTTTATGTATGTAATTTATACATTTGTATTGATTTAAAATTAACATGAAAATTCGTGAACCAAAACAGTTTTGCCTAAAAAAAATTGGAATGAAATTTTTTTACCGAATAGTAGCAAGTTTAACAATATACCTTTTTCTATTTCCGGCCCATGTCGGTGCTCAAATTTCTTCCTCTGGAAAAACTTTTTATATGAGTTTCATGCAGATGGAAGTCCGAACAGGCTCTTTGCCTGATACCTTACTCATTTTTGTTACCTCAGAAGTGAATACCTCCCTTGTATTAGACAATCCCCGAGTTGCTGGCTCGAATCAAACTGTAAAAATTACGGCTGGCAGGGTTAATCGTATTGAAGTTGATAAAACCTATTATTATCCATTGGGGTCTGAGTTCGGTTCATCAGACGTCAATAGTAAAAAAGGGTTGCGCATAGTCGCAAAAGATTTGATAAATGTGTATTGCATGAATTTGGAATATAATCGTTCTGATGCAACATTTGTAATGCCTTATGAAAGCATTCCCCCATCGCCAGAATTTTTTGTGTGTAGTTTCCCTCCGAATGCAACAATTAATTCCAATTATTCCGAAAGTGAATTTGTTGTTATTGGCATGGACAATAATGTTAAAGTCGAGATAACACCAACTGCTACAACCAAAGGCGGCAATGTGGCAGGTACTGCATATACCGTAACCTTAAACAAGGGCCAAGTATACCAAGTACAGTCAAAATCATCTGATGGATCAAACAACACAGATCCCGCTGCTACTTCTTGGAGCACAACTGGAGCTTTAAAGGGTGATTTAACAGGTACTCGTGTGCGGGTTATAGAAGGTTGTGGAAAGATTAATGTTTTTTCAGGATCTCGTTCAGCCCACGTTACCAAAGGAAATTGTGGATCGGGTCTCAATGGTCGTGATCACTTGTACACGCAAGTGATTCCTACGTTGGCTTTGGGTAAGAATTATATATTAATGCCATTTTTTGGTCAAGTAAATGGATATGTGTATAAGGTAGTGGCAGCTTATGATTCTACCGATGTATATATAGATGGGACACTATCCTACACCATTCTTAAAAAAGGTCAATGGATATACCAAAATGTTGGTTCCGCCAAAGCGGTTTGCATCAAAACCAGCAAGCAAGCTTATGTTGTTCAATATATGAAAAATGGGGCTTGTTCTGGCCTAGGAGGTACCAATGGTGATCCCGCTATTTTAATCATGCCTGACATAAATCAGCGCTTGCTTAAAACCTTAGTAGGTACGGCAACGACGAGCAATATGAATAAACATTATGTGAATATTCTCATTGATAAAGGCGCGAAAAATTCGGTAAAACTGAATGGTAAATTTATGGCAGCTTCAAGTTTTACAGATGTGACTTGTGATGGAAAATATTCTTATGCCTTGGTGTCTGTTGCCAATCCCAGTTCAAATGCAATAGAGTGCGATAGTGGTTTTGTGGCTGTAGCTTATGGTGTAGGACCATATGAGAGTTATTCTTATTCGGCAGGCGCACTGTTTGAAAATGTAAATTATGATATCAAATTAACCCGCAAGACGCAATGTCCAGGAGAAGATGTTAAGTTGGAGGCTGTGGTGGCAGGGAATCCTAAAATCAAAGGGTATATATGGAATTTTGGAGATGGTTCAGCCATTGATACAGGCAAAACGGTAAAACATAAATTTTCAAGAATTGGCACCTTTTATGTGGTTGTAAAAATACCTGTTCAAATTCAATGTGGTTCAGTTGATACCATCATTAGGAGTAAGATTATCACCGTAAAACAAGGCCCTATCTTATATTTTACCGATACCACAACCCAATGTGCGTCTGCCATAAACCTTACCATAACAGCTCCATACACGAATAAATTTATTTATAAATGGCATGATTCCACTAAACTTAAAACTTTCACCGCAGTGAAGGAAGGAAAGGTGTGGTTAAAGATCACCGATACTTCTACCAATTGTGTTAGCATTGATTCGACCATAGTTCGCAGGGCAGATGCCATAATTGCTGCTATTTCGTTCGATTCACTCGACATGTGTTATAAGACCAATAAATTTGTTATGCGGGATGGAACCAAGTACAATAAAGATTCCCGAAAAACTTCATTGTGGCGCATAAAAGACAATTACAAAGGATTGTTTGGCCTGGGCACCTATTTTTATAGCGATTCTGTTTCTTTCCGATACAAATTTGATACGATCAGTAAAAATGAATTGCGTTACATTGTTCAATCCAAAAAGGGTTGTGCCGATACCTTAGATACAATGTTGGTCGTCTATCCTTATCCCTTGGCAAAAATTGCCAGTTCAGGTGCGTATTTTTGCCAGAATCAAAAAATAAGCTTGTTTGATTCCTCCCAAAGCAATGAAGGGGTTGGCAAGTCTATTTGGCTATACGGAAATGGGGTAACCGATACAGTTGCGCCGTATAAGGCTGTTTACACTTATAAAATTGCTGATACATTTACGGTTCGACTGATAACCATTACCCCTTTTGGTTGTAGGGACACTGCCGACTCTACCTTTATTGTTCGACCGGCACCCATCAACAAGATTGATGTAAATAAAAAGAATATTTGTTTTAAAGCCAATGAATTTGATTTCACCGACAAAAGCACCATCGTTTCTGGTTCTTATACCAGTGAATGGAGATACGGCATCAATTCGACCGCTACCTCATCGATGTTAAAATCAGTGAAATTTACCGATACAGGTTGGTACCTTGTCATCTTAAAAAATACATCAGATTTTGGTTGCACCGATATTGACACAGCCAAAGTATTTGTTGCACCCGAACCCAAAGCGAATTTTATTGTGACCGATTCTAATGCTTGTTATTTTAACCATTTCTTTTCCTTTGAAGACGCAAGCAAAGTGCCAACGAATGCAAAACTCAATCCACGATCCGATTGGAAATATCAAGATGGAACCAGTAATTTTGCAAAATCTGTCCCGAATAAAACATTCCCTGCAGTTGGGAAATATTGGGTGAGAATTATAGCAACTACCACGGATGGATGTAAAGATTCATTCCAGCGAAACATAGAAATATTCGTTATGCCAAAAGCCGATATTTCAAGCTCGGCATCTCAGTGTTTGGTCGGGAATAAATTTATATTTAAACAAAAATTTCCATGGACGGGTGGAAGCAATGTAACCCATAGTTGGAAAATTTCGGATGGCAAATCCAGTACATTGGATTCATTTTCTCATACGTTTGGTGCAGTCGGAAAGTATCGGGTATTTCACTCGATTGAAACAGAATCGGGTTGTTATGATTCGGTTTCCGTTGTTGTTTCTGTTGTTGAAACCCCAAAAACTTCGTTTACAACCAGCAAGGATACAGCTTGCTTGACGGGCCACAAATTTACTTTTACCGACAATACAGTATTCGGATCTAGCTATACAAGCAGGTGGACTCTGGCGGATGGGACTTTTGAAACAACCAAAAATGTCACCAATAAAGAATATCTAAACCCCGGTAAATACGATGTAAAATTGGTTCTTTCTTCTTCTTCAGGTTGTCGCGATTCTTTGACTAAATCGGTGAATGTATGGCCCTTTCCCAAATCAAATTTTACAGTCAACAATCCTGAGCAATGTTTAATTGGAAATGCGTTCACATTCACGAATACCACTTCCGAGAATTCCGCTTCTGGAGTGGCGTATGCTTGGTTGCTTAACAAAGCAATTTTGTCTAGCATTAAGACTATTCCTTCCCAAACATTTCCAGATACAGGCAATTATTCCATAACACTGAAAGCCCTTTCTGACAAAGGATGCGGAACTGAAAAAACACTATTATTGCGTGTAAATGAGCATCCTAGCTTGAGTATTTCGGGTAAAAATGCATGTGCAGAAATACCCATTCAATTCTCGTCTATTGCCAAAATTAATAGAGGTACTATAGTCTCCTACGATTGGAACTTTGGTGACGGATTTACCGCAAATACCGCCAACCCAATGCATGCATATTCGAAAGAGGGAAATTACAATGTTGTATTGCAGGCTATTTCAAATAAAGGCTGTGGAACCAAATCTCCCCAATTATCTATTCTGGTTTCCCCCAAACCCATTGCAGATTTTGATTTCGAGTATTTGTTATCACGGGGATTAGAAACGGATTGGAAATTTACATTCACAGGAAAAAATACAGATGCTTACAATTGGCTATTTCAAGACAACCAAACATCTACCTCTGGGTTACCCTTTTTTATGACTTTTTCCGGTACTGGTGATTTTAAAGTTCGACTTGAGGCAACCAATAATTCAGGTTGTAGTGATACCATTGAAAAGAATATTTTCTTGAAGCCAGAATTATTGTGGTGGCTTCCCAATGCATTTTCTCCCAATATTGATGGCCTTAACGAAGAATTCAAACCCTACCAATCCTTTGGAATATCCAAATACCGGATGACAATACTCAATCGATGGGGTGAAATATTGTTTTCCACTACTGATCCAGCCATGGGTTGGAAAGGCCTTGACAAGCTCGGAAAACCTGTATTGGAAGGTTCATATGCCTATGCAGTTTCATTCCGTTATATTGATGGAAAGATGAATGTATTTAAGGGCACTGTAACCGTGTTGCGTTAAGTACAGAATGTTGTACGATTCCCTCAAATAGAGTTTCCTCTCTTTGTTTAAATGGGTTTGTTTCCATAAAAACAAGCAATAATTATTGGTAAACTTATTGAAATGGCTGGGATTTTACGCCTAGGTTCAATGCACGATGCCAATATATCGCTGCCTCTGGCTGGCAAAAACTCCCATCAAATGGAGTCTTGGAATTACCCCAAATAGGTTTTAAGAATTTTGCTTTTGCTTGATTTGCGCAATCTGCGTAAAGCTTTTTCCTTAATTTGGCGAACACGTTCGCGGGTTAATCCCACTTTTTCAGAAATATCTTCGAGTGTATGCGCTGCATTTCCGTCCAACCCAAAATAGTATTTCAAAACATCCCTTTCTTTATCACTTAAGGTAGAAATTACCCTGGTTATTTCATTTTGCAAGGACTCATTCAACAGCGGGGCGTCGGGATGGGGCTCATCGTTTTGATTGATTACACCCAACAATGTATTGTCTTCTCCTTCAGCCAATGGAGCATCGATACTCAGATGTCTTCCACTAGAACGAAGGGCATTTTCAACTTCTGATATGGAAATTTCCAATGACTCGGCAATTTCGTGGGGAGTGGGTTCACGTTCAAATTTTTGCTCCAATCGGGCTGAGGCTTGGGTGATTCTCCCAAGACTACCCACTTTATTTAAGGGCAATCGAACGATACGACTTTGATCAGCCAGGGCTTGAAGAATACTTTGGCGAATCCACCAAACCGCATAGGAAATAAATTTAAAACCGCGTGTTTCATCAAAACGTTTGGCGGCTTTGATTAAACCCATATTGCCTTCATTAATCAAATCACCCAATGTTAGACCTTGATTTTGATATTGTTTTGATACAGAAACGACAAATCTCAAGTTGGAATTTACCAATTTTTCCAACGCTGCTTGATCACCCTCTCTAATTCTACGAGCCAATTCTACTTCCTCTTGTGCAACAATCATTGGCACTTTGGAAATTTCATTAAGGTATTTGTCTAATGATTTGTTTTCGCGATTGGTAAATTGTTTTGAAATTTTTAGTTGCCTCATGTAGTAAAATTGATTTTTTTAAAAGGGTTTGTACAGCCTAATATACAATCATGCAAAAATACGGAATAAAATCGAAAAGTTTTTGGTGTCTTTATGGAATTAGGGTTGACAGTTGATATACGAAATAAGCGCCGAGATATGCGATCAATCCATAAGCAAAAAATAACACGATAGGCCATTTCCAAGAGGCAGTCTCTCTTTTAATAACAGCCATTGTACTCATGCATTGCAGCGCAAAGGCATAGAAGATAATCAAACTCAGGGCATACGGTAGTCCATAGATTGGTTTTCCAGTACTGGGATTTTTTTCCGCTTGCATTTTTTCTATTATTCCCGATGGTTTGTCTTTGTCTGATTGAAATAGGGTAGCCATTGTTCCCACAAATACCTCACGGGCAGCAAAGGAGGTAATCAATGCAATACCGGTTTTCCAATCGTAACCGAGGGGCTCAATGGCCGGTTCCATAAACTTTCCAAGATGGCCAGCATAACTTGCCTCTAATCTGAGATTTGTGCAAATTTCCGATGCGTGGTTTGAATCTAATTGTGATAAAATATAACCCTCGTCTTTGGCCCGTTTCATCGATTCGGATGGTCCAAAATTAGACAGAAACCAGAGAATCATAGAAATGACAATAATTACTTTTCCCGCCTCGGATATGAAAGAAACACATTTAAGCCATGCTTGATGAAATACAGTTTGAAGGCGGGGTTTTTGGTATGTTGGAAGTTCCAATATAAACTCTGATTGGGTTTGTTTTCTTTTAAACAATCGAAATGCAAGAGCCAGCAATAACGCCAGGGTGATACCCGACATATAGGCACTCGTAATAACCAATGATTGGGCATGGAAGGGTCCCCAAAATTGTTTGAATGGAATGGCTACAGAAACCAATAATACATATACTGGTAAGCGTGCGCTGCAACTCATCAGCGGTATAATAAGCATGGTCGCCAAGCGTTCGCTTTTGCTTTTTATATTTCGGGTAGCCATAATGCTGGGAATTGCACAGGCAAATCCACCAACCATCGGAATAATGCTGCGGCCATTTAGACCTACTTTTTGCATTAATCTATCTGTAATAAAGCTTGCACGCACCATATATCCTGTATCTTCTAGTAGGCCGATTAGGAAAAACAAAATAAAAATTTGGGGGACAAATACCAAAACACCTTCTAATCCACCAAGCAAACCATGGGTTATGAAGTTGGAAACCATTCCAGCAGGTAAAATATCTTCAATTCCTCCAGAAATCCAATGAAAACAATTCGTAATCCATTCCATTGGTTTGGTTGCCAAACTAAATACTCCCTGGAAAAGTGCCATCATTATCATTCCAAAAATTGCATATCCTCCAATTTTATGGGTAACCCAGCGATCAATTTTTAGGGTTAAACTTTTTACACCCACGGGATGTTTTAGGGTGGTTTGTTTGATAATTTTTTCAATATCGATGTATCGACGCAATGTTTCTTCAGACAATCCAGCAACTGTTTTGCCTTTGCTATACAGTAAAAGCCGATTTAAAAGGTCGGTAGTGCTTCCAAATAATTTAGGGGTACGCGGTTTTTTCAGTATTGCTCGAACTGTATCAGTATTTTTTTCTTTTCGCGGATTGAAAAACACGCAGGGTACTCCCAATGCCATCTCTAGTTCGGGTAATGTAATTTCAATCCCACGACGAATAGCCGTATCTTCCATTGTGAGCACGCAGGCTGTCGGGATACCCAATTCAGCAACTTGCGAAAACAGCAATAGATTTCGACGCAAATTGGAAGCATCAATGACAAATAGGATCGCATCGGGCTTATTTGCTCCCTTTCCTATAAGG
Organism: Bacteroidota bacterium; assembly: GCA_005798825.1. Classification (GTDB taxonomy): domain Bacteria; phylum Bacteroidota; class Bacteroidia; order NS11-12g; family UBA955; genus UBA955. Next base: position 48,879 of record SYIL01000006.1, on the reverse strand, counting down.
TGCTCAACTACCAGACGCTCATCTTCTGTTTTTGTAAATAAACTGTAAATACCAGGGAGGTCTTGAATGGAATACTTTTCTTTATCGATACTGAAGCTGCCCGAGCAGGCTTCAACCGTTGTACCCGGCAAATTACTGATTTTCTGGGTTAGCCCTGTAAGGCGATTGAAAAGATTAGATTTTCCGCAATTGGGATTGCCGACCATTGAAAAGCTTCTGGTAGCTTTCATACGGTATTTTCGGGCAGAGGGTCTGGAACAAAAGGAACTACTTTAATCATGCGGGCTTCTTCTTTTCTGAGGCCCAAAAGATAGGTATCAATGCGGTATGCAATGCAAGAGCCCCGAGAAGATTGATACAATCGAATGATTTCAGTGCCGGGGACACAGCCCATTTCGGCAAGTTTTTGAGAAAATTGTCCGTCTTCCAACCCAGCAATTTTTGCTTTTTCCCCTTGTAAGAGCAAATCTGCTGTTGCTTCCATTCGCCAACAAATTTAGAATGATTTTAAATAAGAAGCAAGTATTTGCCTTTTAAGGTCTTATAATTCTGAAAATAACGCAAGTAATACCTTCAATTAATTCATTAACGCCTAATTCCTCATCCAGGATTTTTTGAACAATAAAAACGGAAAATAGTGAATTTAAATCACCATTGGGTCATTGGGTAGGGCGTCTAATACGGTTTTTTATTGTGCCGATTTTCATGCAGTTCTTTCTTTTATTTATTGCAAGACAAAACCAAACCTAATCGATATTTTTTGAATGAATTGTAACCAATACGGCCCTTTGAATTGCGCTAAAAGAGGCATTAACGTCATTTTCTAAAGTTTTTTGTGCGCCTAAATCATTAGCTACTTTGTCAATCGTTACCATTTCATCATACTGGGCCTTGGTTACAAATCGAAGGAGTTGTTGCCAAGGTCTATTTTTTAAGGATATAGATTCTCTCCACAGTACATCAAAAATATTTGCCGAAGCGTCGTTAAATCCCTCCGGAATAATGGAATTTTTGAGAAGATTTTTTGCTTCATTCAACTCAAATTTGGGATTATTCATCAGTGATTTGAGAAGATCTATGGTATTGGCATTGTGGTTTAAATCAAACAATTGGCCGTCTTCAATCAATTTAGATGCCCAAAAACTCAGATGTGAGGAGGTCGGTGTTTTTTTCATTTCACCGAGTGCTATAAGGCGAACGGAGTCGGTATTAATTTGCAATGATTCGATGGCTGATTTTGCAATGATTCTGCTAGGGTTGTGAACTTGATTCCAAATGAAAGTAGCAGTGGACTCTATTTCTGTGTTGGGGTTTGACAAGGCGATCACAATTTCAAGAATATTTGATTTGAGGATGGTTGAAATTTCAGTATTTGTGAGTTGCCGTTTCAGTACTTGGTTTATTGAAAAGGTAGATGTATTTATTTCTTCATTTCTAGTGTCAAGTGGGGTAAAATCGAGGTCAAATCGGCCTTGTGTATATTCATTTGTTGAAACAATACCCATTAAAACACATTCGGTATTGTCTGAATTAAGCAAGACACGAATAATGCTTTCATATAAAAACGAATCTTTTTTTGATGGAATAAAACTGAATGTTTGCGGGTCAGAATTTCCGTAATAGACTGCATCATCATGATTTGTATGTAAAGTATTGTCTGAGTTTTCCGAATTGACATTTTGGTAGTGTTTGCTTTCCATAAAATTCTTTGCTATGGTTGCCAATTGAAACACAATGGCATATCGGGGTTTGGGTGTATTTTTGGGGTAGGAGTTTTCTGTTATGAGAAGCTTTGGCTGAGAAGATAATTCTTTCATTATCATTGAATGTAATTCGCTCATGCGCATGATTTGCTCTATTGAATCCTGACAAAAAACATAGTCTGTTTCACTTGCTGAGGGAATAACCTGCAGGGGATCAAAGACGATATGACTGGGTTTTGTATTGCCGATAGTAAGGCTCAATGTCTCGTTTTCATTTATTTCCACTTCTTTGGTGAAGTGTCTTTCACCTATTTGGTAAGCAATATGGGTTTTCATTGTTGCTTGCTTATTTTCTGAAGCGTAACCTTTTACATTGGAAACGATAATAAGTTTGTATTGATATTGAGGTTCTGCTGAAATTTCAATTGTTTCGTTTTCCGAATATGTGATTGAAGAATCACTGTTTGATGGAGATATTCGACTTTCTAAAGCAAGCTCATTGAGGGGTACTTTCTCGATCATTATCTGGAATTGTGGAAGGTTGGTGTTCTCGTACCAGAGATTAAAAAAAGGTTTCATATCCTTTCCCGTAACCTTTTCGATACTCATTCGCCAATCGGCTACTTCTGCGCTGCCAAATTTGTGGGCTTCTAAATAATCGTGCATGCTTGCCCTAAATGCGTCATCACCAATGTAATTTCTCAGCACATGCAGTATAGCGGCTCCTTTTTGGTAACGTACTGCATCGAATTGTTCATTGGCTGTTTGGTATTTGTGGTTTAAAAGTGGTGTATTGTTTCCAAACTTACTGGCAAATTTGTAGTTGTTCACGGTCTCTTTTAGCCAAAAGTTGGCATTGTCTTGACTGTATTTGTACTCTCTCCAAAGGTATTCTGCATAAGTGGCAAAACTTTCATTGAGTGTTAAATCACTCCAATTTTCGGCTGTCACGTAGTCGCCAAACCATTGGTGAAACAATTCGTGGGAGATATAATCTTCATAGGACTGGTCTTGGTGCGACAAACTATCATGCTGAACTTGTTCCATGTGAACAGTAGCCGATGTGTTTTCCATAGCACCACTTACAAAATCTCGAACCACAACTTGTGCATATTTATCCCATTGAAATGGAACCCCAGTATAGGTACTAAAAAATTTGATCATTTCAGGGGTGTTGCCAAAAATCATTTTTGCAAATTTCTCATACTTGGGTTCAACGAAATATTGAATGGGCAGTGTTTTTCTGACTTGTTTTTTTGCCCCCAAACCCACACTTTCCTTAAATTTATATGGCTTTTTTTCCGATAATTTCAGGGGTGAAGATTCACCAGACTTGCTTTCAGCATTGTTCTTTTCAGAAAATAATAGGGTGGCATCGGGTATATTTGAAACCAGTGGAGTGGTTTCATCTGGGAGGACAAGCGAGTCTTCCACAACCGACCAATTTCCAATTGCCAACATGGTGAGATAAGGAGCATGGGCTTGCTTCTGTTCCCAGACATCCGTAATTATTGCAGAAAGATTATCGGTTGTTGAACTTGAACTTGAACTTGAACTTGAACTTTGATTGGGCTTAAGTCCTTTATTTATTTCTGTGTGATGGGTCAATCTGTTGGAGGTTCGGCTGATCAATGTTCCATTGCTGAGGCTAACCATGGTATCTGGATAGCGTACAGTAATTTTTTGTGTGTGTTTTTGGTTGGGAGCATCCAGTGTGGGAAACCAGTGAGAGTTGCTGTTTGGTTCACCTTGGGTCCACAACTGCCTGGGTTTGCAAGGGTCAGTTAAATCATGATTTATTATGTACAAACCTTTGTCATTAGAAATGGCAGAATTGGCATTATCATTCATTTCTGGGACATTTTTTCGGTTTGGGAACGCAGTATATTGTATTTTCAGCCTTACGGGGTTTTCAGGCAATTGGACAACAGGAAAATAAACAATAAGTTGTTTGGAATTGCTGTAAATAAATTTTCTGGATTCTGGTCCAGGTGGTGAAATTATGGTTCCATCAAGCGTTCTAGAATTAGACAAAGTGTTGCCACTGTTAAATTCCTGAACAGAATAAATATCCATATTTACGGCATCTAGGATGACACTGTCTTGCCCGTAAAAGTGCGGTTTTAGAGAAATAATGGCAGTTCCATCCAGGCTTTGCGAATCAAAATTGGGAGTCAAGTCGAGTTCGGTATGGATGAGATCCCAGTATTTGGTTTTACTCCACTGTAAAGTATTGGAATGAGCGTCCAGAAAATCATTTTCCGGAAAATCTTCATTTATTTGCGGGACAATGTAATCCTGAGAATTTTTTAGCATTCCACAGGCACAAAACAGGAAGGGTATTAGTAGTAAGATGAACTGAAATAGGGGGTATTTTTTGGAAGAACGCAACTGCTCCGTCGAATCATCAATGGCATAATAAGTAGTTAAATACATGGTGTTATGGGGCTTAATTGTTGGGTATAATGAAAAGTTTTTATGTATCATTTCCTGGACTTAGGCATCAATTGCTTACGAAATTAGGTTCAAACCCGCTATTGATCATTGTCTAATGCACTTGTTTTAAGCCAAAAGTTGGGTTTTGAATAATTTCCAACTAGCCAAGGCTTGTACTTCCAGCATTTGATTTCCGCCCACAATACATCCACCAGCGTGGTGAAATTGTTTCATAAATTCTGTCTCTTTGGGATTGTAAATCAAATCGATGCCAATATGGCTAGGATTGATTTTATGAAAAGGGAATGGAATACATTCCATTTCGTTGGGATACATTCCAAGCGGTGTGGTTTGAACCACTAGTGTTTTTGGCATCAATGGGTGGTCTGCTAATGCTGTCATATTTTGGATGTGAATATCGCCATTTTTTGTTGTTCGGGCGAAGACAGTCCAGGGAATTTTTTTTTTTTGCATTACCCATTTTACCGCATTTGCACTTCCTCCGTTGCCCAAAATAATACAGTGTCTTGGTGTGATTTGCGTACTTTCAATCAGTGATGTAAGGGTTTGATCGAAGCCAATAGAATCTGTATTGTAACCATGGAGGGATATATTTTTGTTAGATAGAAGTTTGAAAGGATTTTGTTTACGGCCATTCTTGGGTATTTGTATTCGGGAAATTGATTCAATGGGGGAATGATTTCGTTTGACCAATACCGTATTTACGGCGTTGATTGATTTTGATTCAGGGGATAGAATATCTAAATAATTAATGATTTCAGTTTTGTAAGGGAGTGTTACGTTAAAGCCCTGTATTGCTGGGTTTGAAATGAGCAATGCAGGTAATTCTGCCAAATCAGCCAGATCGAAAAGTTGATAATCGAGGGTATTTATTTTTTCGGATGAAAAAATTTTTTCATAAATCTGGGGTGATTTTGAGTGAGAAATGGGGTGTCCTATCAAACCAAACACAGTCATTTTGATAAAAATTTAGTTTTGATTGCATTGAAAACGATGGGCAATAGTGAAAACCCGATAATGAGAAAGACAACAGTCTCAAAATGAGATTTTACCCAGGGTTGTGAACCCAATACATATCCCAAGCCAGTGATACTACTTACCCAAAATACAGCACCTGCAACACAATATCCCAAAAACCTCCCATAGCTCATTTTGCCTAACCCTGCAGCAAAGGGAGCAAAAGTGCGCACAATAGGAACAAAGCGAGCCATAATGAGTGTATAGCCTCCGTGTTTTATAAAAAAGGCTTCGGTCCGTTCGAGATATTCGCGTTTCAGAAGTTTCCATTTGAGGTCGAAAATTTTTATGCCAATCTTAGAGCCGATAAAATAATTGGTATTGTCTCCGAGAAGTGCGGCAACAATCAACAGTGGAATAAGGATGGCTATATTTAGTGGATTCCCGTCCATGGCGGCGATACTTCCAGCAGCGAAAAGCAATGAATCGCCCGGAAGTAAGGGCATTACCACCAATCCTGTTTCAACAAAAATGATGGCAAATAAAATAATATATGTGAAATTTTTATATTCCGCAACCAAAAACACCAATTTTTCATCCAGGTGTAAAAGCCAATCTTTGGCAAAATCGAGTAGGGTTAATAGTACCATGAAACAGTTTGCAATTTTACAACAACGCATCGACGGAATTGTTATTGTGCTATGTATATTTGTGTTTAGTGAATCCTTTGATCCAGAAGACCTCTCCACACCAACCCATTCCACTGGGTTTTAAACCCTTTACACACGCAATATGGTTTCTTATTATTTTCGCGGTTTTGTCGGCTGGGTCGTGTGCTGTCCGTCATAAAACAGGGTCTCCGCACAAAAAATCGGATTGCAATTGCGGATTTTAAGCTCGAATCGGGGGGATGGATTCCATCTTCAGTCCAATCGGATCTGCGCGCTACACCCAGAATCCCAAAGACAAATTCCTTCTGAAAGCGGAAGGGTTGCATAAAATTAGATTCAGGTGGGTGCATCGCCATCCATACTACCAACATGGGTCCAAAAAAAAGTATTCACCAAAGCAAGTAAAAAACATAGGCCAATGATATTCAGTGTAATCGGAATCGTGTGAAAGTTTCGTAAATTTGCACCCAATAATTAAAATCAAACCTCAATATGTACATTCCTTATAAAGTAAAAGATATTTCACTTGCCGAATGGGGTAGAAAAGAAATCAAAATGGCCGAAGCAGAGATGCCCGGTTTGATGGCTCTTCGCGCAGAATTTAAGGGCAAAAATCCTCTGGCGGGTGCCCGCATTGCCGGTTGTTTGCACATGACAATTCAAACAGCTGTTTTGATTGAAACTTTGGTTGATTTAGGAGCAGATGTTACCTGGAGTTCTTGCAATATTTTTTCTACACAAGACCATGCTGCAGCTGCAATAGCGGCTGCAGGTACACCTGTCTATGCTTGGAAAGGACAAACCAACGAAGAATTTGATTGGTGTATCGAACAAACCTTATACTTTGGAGAAGACCGCAAACCCCTGAATATGATCTTAGACGATGGTGGCGATCTAACCAACATGGTTTTTGACCATTATCCAGCCTTAATTGAAGGCATCAAAGGATTGAGCGAAGAAACAACGACCGGCGTTCACCGTTTATACGAACGTATGGCAAAAGGAACCTTGCACATTCCTGCAATCAATGTGAATGACAGCGTAACAAAAAGCAAATTCGACAATAAATATGGTTGCAAAGAAAGTCTGGTAGATGCAATTCGACGCGCAACCGATATTATGATGGCTGGTAAAGTGGCTGTGGTATGTGGGTACGGAGACGTAGGAAAGGGTTCTGCCGATTCTCTGCGTGGTGCCGGTGCGCGGGTAATGGTTACAGAAATTGATCCCATTTGTGCTTTACAAGCTGCAATGGATGGCTATCATGTTGTTCAAATAGACAAAGCCATTCCTTTGGCCAATATCGTCGTAACTGCAACAGGGAATTGTAATATCATCACTTCAAAGCATTTTGAATCAATGAAAGACAAAACCATTGTGTGTAATATTGGTCATTTTGATAACGAGATTGACATATCCTGGCTAAATGAAAAATATGGTCATACCAAATACACCATCAAACCACAAGTGGACGTTTACAACATGAAAGGCAACGAAATCATCGTGTTGGCTGAAGGTCGTTTGGTAAACTTGGGTTGTGCAATGGGGCATCCCAGTTTTGTGATGAGCAACAGTTTTACCAACCAAACATTGGCGCAATTAGAATTGTGGAATAATCATGCGAGCTACAAAAACGAAGTATATGTGTTGCCAAAGCACCTCGACGAGAAGGTAGCAAGTTTGCATTTAGCGCATATTGGTGCTGAACTAACTACCCTTACACAAGAGCAAGCCGATTATATTGGAGTATCCGTGAATGGTCCTTTTAAAAAGGATTCCTACCGTTATTGATTGTATTTCCGATTTACTAATCAATTGCTGGGGGTGGTTAATGCCGGCTCTGGTTCAATTGATCTAGTGTGAGTGGATTTGGGAGTCTGTATGGGTACTCATGAAGTCTGTATGGGTTCTCATGGAGTCTGTATGGGTTCTCATGGAGTCTGTATGGGTTCTCATGGAGGTAAATTTTGGTAAATGACTTGGTAACAAGATTTTGCTGGGAAATAAAAATATTGGGAATTGATAGCTTGTATGGATTGGGGCAACTCAAAAACAGCCCCTAAAAACAAGGAGTCTCCAATGCGTATTTGCATTTCCTTCATTTTTTCAGGATCTAAAATAGTGGCAAAATTTTCGTTTTTAATGGTATGCGTGCTGGAAAGATTCATTCTTGTTGAAGTCAATGCAGTTTCATATGGAATGGCCCAGGTACTTCCAATTAGTTTTTTTTGAAGGAACTCGTCGGCCTGTATCTCTTTATTGTTTTTCATTTGACGGGTTATTTTCTCTAGCTGCAGCAGTCTATTTTGATACAAAGCGAGCGGATATTGAAGGTTAATCATAAAACACAATGCAATAAACCATGGAATAAAGTTGATTATTTTGTTTGTGTAATTGAAACGAATTGCCTTGTCTTTTGAAAATGTCGTCCCATATTTGGCTGAATTAGAAAGACTGGAATAGAATGCAAGAGAAAGGATTCCCAGAATTGAAACAGGGTAAAAGAATTTCTCCATATTAATTGTAGCATCGCCATCGGAATAAACGATTACACTTGCAATCAGGGCTGAATAAAAAGCCAGTGTGAAGGCTGTGAATTGCCATCGCCAGGGTTTGAAAATTGAAACGCAAAAACAGGCTATTAATGTGGCATGTGGAATAAAGAAATAGGCAGCACTTTGAATGTGATGAAAGCTGAAAGAATTTGTAATAGTATGTATGTCAAGGCTATCCCGAAAGTGAGCGATTAACCCTGTATCGTATGAATTGGTCTCAACAAATATCCATTTAAGCAATCCCAAGACAAGGCATACACTCAGGGTGATAAAGGCTTTCTTACCGGGGAACAAAATGGCTGTAAAGAGTGCTAAAAACGGAACATAAATCCAAGCTGCAGGATGTGCATTTAGCATGATTAAAAGCAATGTTGGCAAAGCGATCCAATTTTTTTTAAGATTCATTGATAAGCACTGGATTGCGGTAATGAAAGCCCATGTACTGAGACCTATTTCGCTATAACCAATAAAAAAAGCTTCTGAACCACCCAAAAATGCCATGGCAAAATATAGCCATCTGTGGGTTGAATTGGGAAATAGCAACCAAGCTCCCCACATCATCAGGGGTAGGCATAAATTGAGTGATTGCATTACCCAATTAATTGGTGCTCCCCAATAGGCGAGTATTTGTCCTGGCCAAACCAGCAATTCACAGGCCCATCGATCGTAAAAAAGACTTTGATGATTTAAAATTCGAAATAGGGTGTAAGCGCTGTCAGTATGCATCCAACGCTCAGGGCCAAGGATAAAAACACATATAAGATAAACAGGCCAGAGATAGCCTTCGCGGCTTGAACCAATCCATGTTAATGTACGGTGGCTTTGAAAAAGAACCGGCATAGTTACTTCTATTTGATTGCCTCCACTTCCTCGGCATCCAGTTTCTCGACCAGCGGTTCATTCTCCTTTTCCACAATCAAATTGTCGATGATAAACTCTTGTCGTTCTGGGGTGTTTTTTCCCATATAATAATTTAGGAGTTTTTCAATATTGGCTTCTTGGCTCAGGATGACAGGTTCTATTCGAATATCAGGACCAATAAAACCGCCAAATTCATCAGGACTAATTTCTCCCAGTCCTTTGAAGCGTGTTATTTCGGGTTTGTTGCCCAATTTGGCGATGGCGTTTTTTCGTGCTTCTTCCGAATAGCAATAAATGGTTTCTTTTTTATTGCGTACACGAAACAAAGGGGTTTGTAAAATATACAGGTGGCCATTTCGCACTAAATCATGAAAAAACTGCAAAAAGAATGTCATTAGTAGCAATCGAATATGCATGCCATCCACGTCGGCATCTGTGGCAATGACGATGCGGTTATAACGCAAATTTTCGAGACCATCTTCGATATTGAGTGCGTGTTGGAGCAAATTAAATTCTTCGTTTTCGTACACAATTTTTTTCTTCAGCCCATAACAATTTAAGGGCTTCCCACGCAAACTAAACACGGCTTGTAAATTTGGATTTCGACTCTTGGTTATCGAGCCACTTGCACTATCCCCCTCGGTTATAAAAAGGGTTGTTTCAAATCGATTGTCTGCTTTGGTGTCTGTAAGGTGGGTTTTGCAATCACGCAATTTTTTGTTGTGCAAGTTGGCACGTTTGGCTCTTTCTTTTGCCAATTTTTGCACCCCGGCCATATCTTTTCTTTCCCGCTCGTTTTGAAGAATTTTTTTGAGGAGTGCTTCGGCAGTAACGGGATTTTTATGCAGGTAATCATCAACTCCCTTTTTCACAAAGTCCATCGAGGCGGTCTTGATTGAGGGTCCTTCTGGTCCCATGTCTGCACTGCCCAACTTGGTTTTGGTTTGGCTTTCAAATACTGGCTCTACGATGCGCATACTAATCGCAGCCGTTATGGATCCGCGGATGTCAGATGCATCGAACTCCTTTTTATAAAAATCACGAATTGTTTTAACAATGGCTTCTCGGAATGCTACTAAGTGGGTTCCACCTTGTGTTGTATACTGTCCATTCACAAATGAATAATATTCTTCACCGTATGATTCTGTATGGGTAAAAGCCAATTCAATGTCATGGTTTTTAATATGAATAACAGGGTAAAGGGCAGCTTCGGAACTTACTTTTTGTTCGAGCAGATCGAGTAATCCACGACGAGAGGCATAATTTTCGCCATTGTATTTTATGGTAAGATTGCTATTGAGATAAGTATAGTTTTTTATTTGCTCACGCAAAAATTCACTGATGTACCGGTAATTTTTAAATATGCTTACATCAGGTTCAAAAACCATCTCAGTTCCATTCGCTTCTTGGGAGTCTGACAATGGGAAATCCTCAAGCAGTTCTCCTTTTTGAAATAGTGCGTGTTTGCTTTTGCCATCCCGAAAACTTTTAACGGAAAAATGGTTGCTCAATGCGTTTACAGTTTTGGTGCCCACACCGTTTAATCCCACAGATTTCTGAAACGCTTTGGAATCATATTTTCCGCCCGTATTAATTTTTGAAACACAGTCAATGACTTTTCCCAAAGGGATACCTCTGCCAAAATCGCGCACGCTAACCCGACTATCATCGATTTGTATGTCAATCCTTTTGCCAAATCCCATGACATGTTCGTCAATACTATTGTCGATGATTTCTTTTACCAAAACATAAATTCCATCATCTGCGGCAGTACCATCACCCAATTTCCCGATATACATCCCTGGACGCAATCGAATATGCTCTTTCCAATCAAGACTTTTTATTTCATCTTCGGTATATCTTCCCACATTACTCATCTTTGCAATATTAATATTTGTATTTCAATGGGCATCGCCGAGTTTTTAACATCCGAAGGTTATTTTCGCACCATGAAAATAACGCAATTGTTTTGGATTCTTTGCCTGGGTGTTGCTTGTCGGTCTGATTTCGATACGGCATTTCAAAAAGTTGAGGCTTATGAAACACTTATTATCCCCCATATCCAGTTTGAAAAAATTCCCGATTCGGCTTGCAGTATACTGATGGCCTTTGCCAAAGATTACCCTAAGTATAAACACAGTTCCGACTTTGTGTATGTATCAACAAAATTGGCCGAAAGGCAAGGCTTGGCCCTCAAAACAGCCGAGTATTCGGAATTTTATTTGCAACAATATAAGCCCACCGGAAAGCTTCTCATGGAAATGATGTTGGTTGCGGCGCACAATTTCGAGCAAGGGGGGGCTTATGCGAATGCCTTGATCTATTATAAACGCTTGGCCAGTGAATTTTCGGATACAGAAATAGGGAATCAGGCCATTGTGATGATCGAAATGCTCAATTTAGGTATTATATCGCCAGAGGAACAAATGAATTATTGTCTCAATCGCAATAAAAACAATTCATTAGTGTCTGATTCAGTGACAAAGCGCAGTGACAAAGCGCAGTGAAAAGAGGAAGCCTCTGGGCTTCATCGATCGGGTTTCGCACACAGCGTAATCTCTGACATCGAACGAATCAGCATAGCTTAAACAAAAACTTTGTTTAGCACCAAAATAAATCATAGAATATTTGGATTCCTAGGGAGTATTTTCGTAGCCAATAATTCTTTTTTTGGGATATGTATTCATTTAAGTTATGTTGGTAGACAAATTCAATCGAAAGCACAATTATTTGCGTATTTCGCTTACCGACAATTGTAATCTCCGCTGTAATTATTGCATGCCCGAGGAGGATTATAATTTTACACCTGCAAACCGTTTAATGCAAGTAGATGAAATTGAAGCTATCGCCAAAGTGTTTGTTGCCGCTGGGGTCGATAAAATTCGTCTCACTGGTGGTGAACCCTTGGTGCGTAAAGACGCGGGTGAAATTATCAGGAGACTCTCGGCCCTGCCCATTTTTTTAACTTTGACAACGAATGCTTCGCGTATTCATGAATTCATAGACTTATTGGATGAACTCGAAGTCAAATCGATCAATGTTAGTTTGGATACCCTGATTAAGGATACATTTTTTTTACTGACGAAACGCGATTTGTTTGACCAGGTATACCGAAATATTGAATTGTTGTTGAATCGGGGATTTAAGGTAAAGATAAACGTTGTCGTGATGCGAGGAGTGAATGATAAAGAGATTCTAGATTTTGTTCGCTGGACATCGTTTAAGCCGATTCATGTCCGTTTCATAGAGTTTATGCCATTTGAAGGCAATCATTGGAAAAGAGAGAAACTTGTTACCTGGCAAGAGATCTTGGCATTGGTCGGCTCACAATACACAATAGAGTCTTTGGCCCGATTTCCCCACGAGACTGTCAAAAAATATCGGGTTCAAGGTTTTATGGGAACCTTTGCTGTTATCAGCACAATGAGTTCACCCTTTTGTTCCGATTGCAATCGTTTGCGTTTAACAGCTGACGGGAAAATGAAAAATTGTTTATTTTCAAAAGGAGAAACTGATCTTTTGGGTGCCTACCGTAGGGGTGAGGATATCCGACCCTTAATCTTGCAAACTGTGGTCGATAAAGCCGAGGCCTTGGGTGCTCAGTTTGCCCCTGATGAAATCCTTGTGGACGCCAATCAAGTGGTCAATCGCAGTATGATTTCGATAGGAGGATAAAATTTTTATTCTACAAAAAGACACGAATAATACAATGTAAAATGACAGCTAAAAGGGAAATGATTTCAGTTGATCAAGCGAAAATTTGGATTGCTGAGCGATCCGAATTGTTGGGAACGGAGCGAGTTTCTTTATTAGAGTCATTGGGTAGGGTATTGGCTGAAGATATATTTGCGCCCATCTCTATCCCTGGATTTGCCCAATCGGCAATGGATGGATATGCCTTTAATTTTGATTCTTATTGTGAAGCCGGTAAATTGGAATTGATTGGAGAAGTGGCCGCTGGATCAACGGATGTTTTTCAGAAAAACTCCCCATACCAATCGGTACGTATATTTACTGGAGCTCCTGTTCCTGAGGGATTAGATACGGTTCTTATGCAAGAAAAAGCGCGGATAGAAAATGGGTTTTTATTTGTGGAGGATACAAGCTTGGTCGCGGGTCGAAATGTTCGTTTGGTGGGATCCGAGATTGCAATAGGAGATTTGGCCCTGGCTAAATCCGTAACAGTAACGGCCGCAGGAATTGGTTTTTTGGCAAGTCTTGGATTGACAAGCGTGTTGGTGGTGGCCAATCCCAATATCGGAATAATTATAACAGGTGATGAACTTATTCAAGCCGGAAAACCATTGATGCATGGGCAAGTTTATGAATCAAACACATTGCTTTTGCAGGCAGCCTTATTACAAGCAGGATTTTCTAAAGTGAAAATGTATTACGCCACAGATGATTTGGCCATTCTAAGCGAGGCTATGGACATTGCCATTGGTGAAAACAATCTGGTATTGTTAACCGGTGGTGTAAGTGTTGGCGACTATGATTTTGTAATAAGGGCGGCCAATATTGTCGGTGTTTCAACTGTATTTCATACGATTCAGCAAAAACCTGGCAAGCCCATTTTTTTTGGCATTACCCCAAAAAATAGTTTGGTATTTGGTTTACCTGGGAACCCCGCTTCGGTACTTACATGTTTTTACGAGTATGTATTGTTGGCTTTACAGGGTTTAACAGGTCGAAAAATTGAATTGGAAAGCAAACAACTGCCGTTGATTGGCAAGTATAAAAAAATAGGATCGTTCACCCATTTTTTAAAGGGGAAATTTGATGGTCAGGGGGTTCGATTATTGGGAGGGCAAGAATCGTTTCGCTTGGGTTCTTTCTCTGTAGCCAACTGTTTGGTTGTAATTCCATCAGACACCGAATGGGTTGAAACAGGCGATTTGGTAGAAGTTCATGTGTTAAATCTCTAAGAATGGGAGTGGGTGTCGGAATTTTTATGGCGCTTATGGCTTTTTTGTATGCTGCTGTGGGGCACGGAGGGGCCAGTGCTTACTTGGCTATTATGGCATTGACAGATTTGGATATAAATATCGTAAAGCCAGCAGCCTTAATGTTGAATATTGTGGTTAGTGCTGTGGCATGTAGTCAATTTTATCGGGCAGGATTTTTTCGTGCTTCCATGTTTTGGCCTTTGGTTGCGACATCCATACCGATGGCCTACTGGGGTGGAACAATTCAGTTGGATCCAGCGACATACAAAAAGGTTTTGGGCATACTCTTATTGATACCTAGCATTGGTTTCATGGCAAAAAAGCCAATAAATCTCGATCAAAAAAATCCATCAATTCCCTTGCCGGGGGAACAGTCAAATCGAATGCTAGACAAATACCGTGAAGGAAGGCACTGTTTAACCAAGCAACCACTGCTTCTTTTGTTTAAGGGTATTTTTTCTGGTGGCTGGCGTTACGCGCATTGGAAGATTGCTAGTATTGGTGTGGTGATTGGTTTTATATCTGGTGTATTGGCCATCGGTGGTGGGGTTTTATTGTCGCCCCTTTTATTGTTCTTTGGTTGGACCAACCAAAAGCAAACAGCAGCCCTGGGTGCAGGCTTTATTTTGGTAAATTCTTTGGCAGGTTTGGCAGGTCAATGGAACAATGTAAGGGCTGATTCAGGAGGAATGGAAGCATTCCAAGCGGCTTTGAATTGGGTTTCTACCTTTGGTATTGGGGTTTTTTTGGGAGGCTGGGCTGGATCTTTTATGGGTGCACGACGTTTCGAAGAGCTTCGTCTTCGTTCGATTTTGGGTTTGGTATTGTTGATTGCTGCGATTAAGTTAATTTTGACCTAAGATGTCAGTGTTGGAAGTTTTGGTTTTTGGTCAGCTCACCGATAGTATAGGTAAAGATAGAATTCATTTTTCGTATGTTCAGGATACAGAGTTGTTTCGAAAAGCCCTGAATGAAAGTTTCCCTGGTTTGCGAGATAAAACATTTTTATTGGCGGTAAACCAAGAGCTTGTTCTCAAAAAAAAGATTTTAAAACCAGGAGACACACTGGCTTTATTACCCCCATTCTCGGGTGGTTAAAGCAATAAAACACATGGAAATGGAAGCTGATTTTTTAGATCGGTATCAAAGGCAAATTCAGTTGTCAGAGATAGGATTACAGGGTCAGCAAAAGTTGCGGTCGGCCCGTATTTTGATTGTTGGGCTCGGGGGTTTGGGTTGCCCAGTATCCCAGTATTTGGCCATGGCGGGTGTGGGTTGTATCGGATTGGTAGATGGTGATACAGTATCATTGGGAAATTTGCAAAGACAAACGCTGTATCGAAATGATGATGTCGGGAAATCGAAGGTTCAGATAGCATTCAATCAACTACAATCAATAAATCCCAGCCTTGAGTTATTGGTCTTTGATACCCCGTTGACTCCAGAAAATTCCTTGGATATTGTTGTGCTTTTTGATTTGGTGATAGATTGTACAGACAATTTTACAGCCCGTTATTTGATTAACGATGTTTGTGCGCAGCTAAATAAATCATGGGTGTATGGCTCTGTTTCGCGTTTTGAAGGTCAAGTGGCGGTATTCAATGTCAACATTCGTGGGGATGACAAATTATTCTCGCTGAATTACCGCGATGTGTTTCCAGAAATGCCCAAGGAAGGGGAGGTTCTTGCTTGTGATGAGGCAGGTGTTTTGGGATCCGTAGTTGGTGTAGTCGGTGCATTGCAGGCCACTGAAGCGCTTAAGTATTTTACAGAAGCTGGTAACTTACTGCGCAATCAATTGCTTACATATAACGCACTCAAACAAACTATGTTTACTGTTAAACTATCCCAATAATTCATTGTAATGTTGTAATTTCCCAGAATCAAATGACCCACAGAAACCCCAATAATATATTCATTCAAGGAGCAATATCGCCTTCTCAAATTGGCAAAGATATTGCAGCTCATCAGGGCAAAACCCGGATTGGCGGGCACAGTATTTTTTTGGGTCAAGTTCGGGCGGATGAAATGCAAGGCCAAACAGTAAGGGCAATAGAATATACCGCCTATGAAGCAATGGCATTAGACAAAATGCATCAAATACGCGAAGCCATTTTTTCAAAATATTCGCTTGTGTGTTTGCATGTATACCACAGTTTGGGAATCGTGGCATCGGGTGAAATTTGTTTATTTGTTTTTAGTTCGTCTGTTCACCGCAAGGATGCTATTATGGCAACTGAAGAGATTGTAAATAATATTAAATCATCACTTCCTATATGGGGGAAAGAGATTTTTACCAATGATGAGTATCAGTGGAAAAAGTAAGAAATCATGATCAATATTTCACATAAGCCTTATAGCCTTCGCGAGGCAGTCGCCAAAGCCATTCTTTGTGTTTCTTCTGTCGATACCATTCGCACAATCCAAGACCGAAAGGTACCCAAGGGTGATATTTTTGAATTTGGACGGGCGGCAGGCTTGTTGGGGATTAAAAAAACAGCTGATATTATTCCCGATTGTCATCCCTTGCCGATTGAATATGCCCATATACACTATGAAATAATCGGGTTGGAAATACATATTCTTGTTGAAGTGCACACAATTTACAAAACTGGAATCGAAGTTGAAGCCATGCACGGAGCTTCTGTGGTTGCATTAACGATATACGATATGCTCAAGCCAATCGACAAAGGGGTATTTATTTCTACCATTAATTTGGTATCCAAAAAAGGAGGCAAATCAGATTTTCAACCCAGTAATGGACGCATTACGGCTTCAGTAGTGGTGTGTTCGGATTCTATTTTCCAAGGTGTGGCACAGGATAAAGCTGGGAAATGGCTCGTTACACAGTTATTGGGTTTGGGCATTGAAATTGACCAACCAATTTGTATTCCGGATGAGGCTGAAGCCATTACCGATTTAGCCAAAAAACTCAGTGGCACCGATGAAGATACCGTATTGGCCAGCAATCCGGAAATGATTGTTGACCACAACAGGCCCAAAGATTTGGTTATTTTTGTTGGGGGAACCGGACTATCTGCCCGAGATATTACCCCCGAAACCATACGTCCCTTGCTAACCCGAGAAATTGACGGCATTATGGAAATTGCCCGAAATTATGGTCAGCAGCGCATGCCTTATGCCATGTTGTCGAGGGGTATAGCTGGTTGCATTGACAGAACCTTAGTGATCACATTCCCCGGCTCTAGTAAAGGTGTAAAACAATCCTTTGATGCATTGTTCCCATCGGTATTACATGTTTTTGATATCATGGATGGGCAAGGGCACGGAACATAATTTATAGTTCAATAGGGCGAAATATAGGTGCTTTTTTTCTGTGTTTTCTTTTTAAAATCCCCTCGTTTCCAAGCTTCCATAAACTGTATCCATGCAGTTGGATTTAAATACCCTTGTGGGGGTGCCTGCTTATAGTAATACAATTGATTTGCACGGGTTTGTTCGAGCAGTAATTGACTGTTGTGTGCATCGGGTGCCTGCATTCTCAACTCTTCTTTTAAAGCTTCATTTTCTAAATTTTTGCGCGCTCTTTCATACATGTCATCGGGTATATCATCGTTTACAAATTCATAGTTAAACAGTGATTTCAAGGGCAATGCCCGGATATAAATTGCAGGAATTTCCATGGTGTCTTGAACCATCAACTTAATCACGCTATAGCGGTTACCTTTGAGTGAATCAGGGACGATATGCCAAGAAGGAGATTGTTCTACCTGTGAAAAAAAAATGGTATCTCCCTTTTTAACCACTACGTCAAAATGACCCAAATAATCGGTATAGCCAATCAAAGACCTTGATTGTGTTCGAATATTTACATATTGGATGGGCTTTAGGCTATCGGATGTAAGAACCAATCCCGTAAAAAGAACATAGTTAGAATTGTATTTATTCACTTGTGCTTGTAAAACAGAATTCTTGCAACCTAGCAGCATAAAAAAGCACACAAGTAAGCAATATTTCATGTTCTCAAAGATATATAAAAATACTATTTGGCAGATTAATTTGAAAATAAGTAGCCCGTAAATATCACAAATAATACTATCAAAGGGGGGGATATTCGCTTTACAAACAACAAGGCAAGTGTTGTAAAAAATATCAATATCCCGATATATTTTTCGGGTGTAAAATCCGTCGTGGTATGCCAAAAAGTATTATTGATATTCAGGGCAGTTGAAAATACAAATCCGACAGTGCTTGCAAAAATACCATCTAAAGCCAATCGAATATTGCGGTTATTTTTAATTGTATTCCACAATGGATATGCAAAAAACACCATGAGTACACCGGGCAAAAACACAGCAATAAATCCGATTAGACAACCAAGCAGTTGGTATAAAATCGATCCTCCTTCTGATTTTATTGACACGGAATTTAGGTAAATCATGAAATTGAAGTTCGGCCCAGGCAGGGCTTGTAATAAGCCCAATCCTGTATTAAATTCTTGCGGGGTAAGTCTTTTTGTAAACAATACATATTGTTCATAGCTCATTGCAGCCAAAGTATTTCCCCCGCCAAAGCTGAGAGCCCCGATGCGGTAGGTGTTTTCAAAATAAATAAAAGGTTCTGCAAGTTTAGGGTAATATGAATTCTCTGCGAGAAATAACCCACCACCACCAATAATTAAAAAAATCAAGCCAAATAGAATCAAATTGGCCCATTGAATTTTTTGGGGTTCAATAACCTGCATTTCAAATAACGTGTATTTGTTAAAGAGAAAACCAGCCCACCCACTCAAAAATAATGCAATGGGAAAAATGAAAGGAGAATTGAATAGAAATCCTAACAGCCCCACCAATACAAAAATGCTGTAATTTGTAAATGATTTTCGAATCCAAGGCAACATAGAAATTGTAGCATATATAATAAATGCGGCTACCATTGGTTGAATAAATCTAAAGTTTTTTAATTCCAAAAATTTTGGAGATAATGCTATAATTGATATTGTAATTGCCCCTGGCAAAGCCCATGCCAGCAAAGTAAGAAATGCAAGCCCAGGCCCCCCTTTTTTCCATCCGAGTACAGAAATTGTTTGGGTGCTGGTCGGTCCGGGCAATACACTGCAAAAAGCGTTCACCTCTTTCAATGTTTCTAGGGTAAAGAAGGAGCTCTTATCAACCAATCTGCGTTTGAAAAGGCTCATGTGAATTTGAGGCCCACCAAAGGCGGTCATACCCAACCAAAAGACTTGACGCAAAAATTTATAATGTCTTGCCTTTCTTATATTTGCTCCATCATGTTGAGACATACAAGATTTTATACATCCCACAAATCTCTATTTTTTTTTGGTTTTTGGACCATTACAAGCTTTTTTTTTATTGTGTCTTGTAATTCTTCATCTTCGAAAAAAGGAAAATCCCAAGTCCGAATGCTAGAGTATAGTGATTCACTCTGGCAAAAACACAAATCAATACGGTCACTTTTTCATTTCAAACGCAATGTAATCGAGGATAGGCAAGCAGAAATGAAGCAGGTATTACAGAAACTAAAATTTATAGATTCCAGTCTTATTTCTTCGGAAGAGCTAGCCGAAATAATTCATTATGAAGCCGTTTACAGGGTGTATAAAGATGTTGTGGACAACTATACAAATACCGTATTGGAAGCAGAAGATTTATTTTATGTGGTTCGAGGGCTCGAAAAACAGGTAAAAAAAGGGGCCTATGACAGTGGTGTAGACGATATAAAACGGGTTCAATTTAAAAAAGAATATGATGAAATAAACAATCGACTCACGAAGAACTTCACAGATGCTGCATTTATAAATGAACAACTCACTTCGGTTGAACCAGTTTACTTAAGGGTTTCCCCAAAAATTGATGCCATGATGGCGCGATTGGAAGTCCAAAATTTTTAACTTGTAACAAGCGCTCTTTTTCTCAATTTATCTCGCATCGATTCTTGGCAAAAGGTTTCGCAAAAGCGTGTAAAAATGTGATTGATCGTCCATTCAGTTGGATGCATTAAATCGTATCTAAAAAAACGCCAGTCTTTGAGTTCTTCATGGGCTATTTCGTATGCTGGGAAATACAATATTCGGTGGTTTAGCAGAGTTGCTTCATGCAATGCGCTAATCAGCTTTGATTTTGATTGTAGGTTTTGCATAACGCCATCCCGAATATGTCGAACGGGACTCACGGTAAACAGTATTTGTGCCTTCGGATTTGCTGAAGAGATAGCCTCTGCCATTGACAAGATTGTCTCAATTAAATGTTGGTGGGGTGTGAGGTTTTTTTGAAATTGTTTTTGAGGCAGTTTATGGCAATTTCCAATGTTTTTTTTGCTGGGTATATGGTGGTAAGTCCACGCAGTTCCTAAGGTGATGCAAACCATGTCAGCAGCAATAAACTGTAAATGTGCTTTGGCTGTACATTCATCAATGATTGATTGCAGTGTTTTAGATTCCATGTGCTGAAAGCGATTGGCATGCAAAAGACTGTGGTAAATCCCATTGTATTCAAAGAAATCTTTCACTTGGCAAGCTTGGTTGAAGGCAATTTGTTGCAGGTTCTGCAGAAGCGTAATTGGGTGAAATAAAACACCGTAAGGGTTGCTGTTACTTGTAATCTGTAGACGATGAAATCGACGGCTAATTTCTTCCCCAAAGCAAGATCCCAAAAAATATAATTTGCATTCAGGGCTTAAAAAAGGGTGCGATTCTATTGTAAAAGCAGGTAAAAATTGATTTTTTGTTTGTTCGACGGACATAGTTGCAAACCAACAGCAAAAACAGCTATTTATTTTTTTCACAGAAGATTCATTTAAAAATTGTATGTTCGAATAAAAAAATATCCATGATGTTCAGATTAATATTTTTTATCGGTTTTATAGGTAGTTCTCAGTTTTCATTCGCACAACTAAGCGGTAATTATACGATTGGTGGAACCTCTGGAGCAGGAAATTATGCAAGTTGGTCTGATTTTGCATCTGCTGTTGCCAACAATGGGGTTTCTGGCAATGTTTCCGTGAAGGCCATGTCCAACCTGAGTATATCCGCATTGATTCAGTTTTCACAGAATTCTAGTAATCCCACCTCTTCTTCTAAAAAAATTACCATTGATGGCAATGGAAAGACATTGACGGGTAGTTTGTCTTATGAACTCATTTGGTTTGATGGTATAGATTTCCTCGAGATAAAAAACCTGACCCTCATTAATTCTTCTGCTAGTTCGGGTGTGATGGGGATTCGTTTTTCTAATGGCGCAAATGACAATAGTATTTCAGACTGTACGATAGAATTTTCCGGGTTAAAATCTCCAGGTGCCGCTTATATTGCGTTTGCATCAAACCAAAGTAGCATCAATACCGTATCTACTTCTAATAATGGCATACGCAATACTATACAAAATATTGTTATGCTTACCAGTTACAAGAATAGTCCTGGCCCCGTATATGGTATCATAAATACCCAGGGAAGCGCCTCGTTTAAAAATACTGCAACAGACAATACCTTCTCTGGAAATATAATTAAAAACTTTTATTCGTGCGGTATTTATTCCATGTATACCAATGGCGATCAATACACCAACAATGATGTATCACGTTCTGTTGTTGGTAGTGGTGCCAGTTGTGATTCAATTATGATGGGTATATATTGTAATTATTCATACGGCACAGACAGGTCTTCGATCTTTAGCGGAAATGTTATTCATGATTTGCCCTATGCTCTTGCAGCATCTAGTAGCAAAACAAACTTTATTTCCAAATTTTATGGTTGCGTCGCATTGAATAATAAGGGTACCAGCAAAATGCCGTTTATATTAGACGGAAATACAGTCTCAAAGATTGCAGCATACAAGAGTCTTTCTGCTTTTGATTTGCAATTGAATGAAGTAGTTGATTTGTCTAAAAATAAAATGCTAAAACTAAATGTAGAAAATTCCAACGATGCGTTTGGATTGTATGCCTATAAAAACATCGATTTAGATGTTACAGAAAATCTTTTTCGTTCTTGTATTTTCGGTCAGGGAGGCATGGGATTTTTGATTTTAGAAACCAAAAATTCTTCTCGGTCTTGGAATATTTGTGAGGATAATGTTTTGGATTCAAATACAGCCCAATCTGGAACGGGATGTCGAATGATTTATATCAACTCTGGAGGAAATTGTAAAATCAATCGCAACAAAATCATATTCAATGAATCTCTAGGTTCAGGTTCTTATTTGTATGGTATACATTTAGAACTTTTGGAAAATGTTGAATGCAATTCTAATTTAATTGTAAAGAATCTCGGCGAAGCCGAAAGCTTCGGATTGTATAATTACAATTACAATATAGGATATGAAGGCGAATATCGTCAAAATACAATTTATGCACGGGCCTCTTCAAATTCTTCACATACAGGAGTTGGATACTTTATTTATGATGAGTCTACACTTACTTTTACAGGCAATATTTTAGATATTAAGGGTCCGTCATTTGGTTTTCCTGTTTGCCTTTTTACCAATGTTAAAATCAAAGAACTGAACAACAATTCTTATTATGCCAGATTTGCAGGGGGAGAACAATGGGGGTTAGAACAAACTACATTTTCTTCATACGCCGATTATAAAGCTACGGGTATTCCGGGTACTGGCGACAATTTTCTAATTCCAAGATTTAAGGATATCTCAAAAAATGATTTTTGTTCCCAATCTTTCAAGACACAAAATAATGTACCCTCAGTTTTATCTGTTTCAAGCGATGTTCTCAAGAAGAAAAGAAATCCTGTAAAATCTGATAGGGGCGCTGTTGAAAATTCGATGGACTTGTCTGTTGTCAGAGCAAATTTTTCATTGGCCAGTCAGGTTTGCTCTGGCTTTTCCTCCAAGGCAAGCCTCACGGTTAAAAATAATTTCATCGATACTGCTCAAAATTTTGATTTGGCCTTTACGATCAATGGGGTTAAAACAATACAGACCGTAACCACTAAAATATTTCCTGGAGATACTGCGATTATAATTTTTAGTAAACCCATAGTGCTTTCCAAAGTCGGCAATACGGTGGTAAAGATTTTCATTGATATTCCAGATGACAACAATACCAATGACACAGTGATATTTAAAACCTTTGTTAAGCCATCTCCAGGGGGCAGTGTTTTTTCAATTTCAAGTAAAACGTCTACAGGAAATAATCCTTATTACCAGAAAGGTAAGAATTTAGACATCACCGTTATAAATGTGCCGGTTATATATGACATAAATCCTCCCCGTGCTTATACCAACAGTGATTATGGAACTTCATCTCCGGGTAAATGGTATGCCAGTGCACAGGCCTATTTGTCATCTGGAAAAACGGTTTCAGGTGCTACAATTACAGCGCCTTCTGGCAACACCAATCTAGAAGTGCAGTTTAAAACTGCCGATGATAATTATGAAGATAGTGTAATTAACCTAGTATTGAAGATTTCAGACATTGGCAATGGTTGTGATACATTGATCTACCAAAGGGTTTTGATTTATCCCAGTGTTACAACAGATTTTTCTTATCCACTAAAAATATGTGTAGGAGATACGATTCAATTCATCAATAAAAGCAAGAGCAAATTACAATATGTAGAAACTTTTTGGGATTTTGGTACATTGAATACGGAAGATACCTCTAATCAAATTGATGCGAACTTCGTATACCTAAAATCAGGAATTTGTAAGGTTAAACTGAGAAATACCACCAATCCCTATGGATTTGTATTTTCAAAGATATACAGCATCACAGTAAGCGAAGTTCCAAAAGTTGCGTTTACCCGTCAAAATGTTTGTTTTGGGTCGGATGTTTTACTTACCAATAAAACTACTCCAAGCAATGCTAAAATGTATTGGGATTTTGGGGATGGCAAAGGATTTAATCTCAATAACGCCAATACGATTGCTGTTAAATACGCTAAGGAAGGCACATATTTGATTGTATTGAAAGCAGATATTTTGGGATGTGATGCGACGGTATCGCAAAAAACCATTGTTTTTGAAAAACCTTACGCTGCTTTTACCAAGTTGTCGGGCAGGTGCGACAATGTGGCCTTTGAATTTCAAAACAAAAGTACCATTTCAGTGGGTAGTGTGGGCAGTAATTGGTATTTCGACAACAGGGATAGTACCAGCAATGATGTCAATCCCAGCTACATATTTCGCAAAGCGGGTAATAAAACAGTTACCTTGGTTGTGCGATCAGAATTTGGCTGTAAAGACTCAGTAAGTAATAAATACACCGTATTTGAATCTCCTAAAGTAGAATTTTCGCATAGCAGTCCATGCATAAGAAAGGCCACAGTGTTTGCTAATGCTACGCCCGATGTGAATGGGAGTATTCCAACCTACACTTGGGATTTTGGAGATGGCGGTAGTGCATCTTCCAAGTCTCCAAGTCACAATTGGACAACAATTGGAAAAAAGAAAGTTGTACTCATGGTGAAATTAGACAATGGGTGTTTTTCTGAAACCCAAAGAGATTTGAATGTGTTATTGCAACCTACAGCGGCTTTTTCGGTTGACAATCCTTGTTCAGGAGATTTAGCATCTTTTAAAAATGAAAGCATTCCAGAAGGCATCAATTTGACATATCGTTGGGACTTTAGCGACAATTCTCAATCGACAGTTACCAATCCAGTAAAATCATACAAGGTAAAGAAAACAACCAATTTTAATGTGACTTTGTATGCGAATTTGAAAGATGGATGTTCAGACTCTTTCACAAAATCAGTAACTGTAATGGAATTGCCCAAGACGTGTAATTTTACTGCAATACCCGATTATCAATTTGCTTTTTATGGCCTGCGTTTGTCGCCTTCGGATGAAAACAGTATTTTGGGTGGTCAAGCGGGTGTAGATTATACGTGGACTGTATCGGGTTTGGGTATTAAAAATTCAAAAGATGTCAATGCGGAGGTTAATTATGACCTACAAATTGATGGTTTATATACGGTTTCCATGAAGGCTGTTTCGAGAATTTCAAAATGCGAATGCCTCGTAAGTAAGGAATTCATCATGGATAGGGCCTCAGTGAATGCAACAATAAATAGTGGTGTTCGGGTTTTCCCCAATCCTGTGAATGGTATTTTGCACATCGTTTTGAATCCAAATTTACAAAATGCAAGTGCAAAAATTTACGATGTATTGGGCAAAGAGTTGGGTTTATTGCCCAGTTTTACAAGTTTTCAGAAAACAGATTTATCGGTTATGAGTTCTGACAAATTGTCTCAGAGCGCAGTGGATGGACTCATAGAATTTAATCTGAGTGATATGGCTGCTGGGATTTATTGGGTCAAAATACAGAGTTCGGGTAAGGAGGTTCTTTCCCGTATTGTTGTTCAATAGTAAGCAAGGCATACTGTGGCCGATAATTTCTGATGGGGTTGGGTGCCCCGTGAGAGGATTCATTGTATATGTTTGAATGGGCACCACAGATTGCATAACCCGTTTCACGAATTCTGAGGTTGGGTGCCCCGTGAGAGGATTCATTGTATATGTTTAAGGCCATTGATTCTTGTGACCATGGATTTGAGTTTGAAGTTACTGGCACTGTCATTCCAGAATTACAAACGCAAGTCGACCATACAATATTTCGGTGCTTTTACTTTTTGTGACAGCGGTAAAATGATGAAAATTGTTTTTCATCCAGGATACGCCTGATATTATTTAGCATGTCTCTATACTGAATTGACAATCGGGATAGATTTTTCGATGCAATTCTATGTGTGACCAACTGCTCTTTATAGGTATCACACAGTTGATTTATAGCATCTTGGAATTGGTCTTTGGTATATGCTTTTGATTGCATAGAATCAATGGCAGACTGAATTTTCAACGATGTAGAATCATTCAAAGTTCGCAGTGATTCAAATTCATTTTTCAATATTGGAATTTGATTTGAATGATACAATTTCATGCTTACGCATAATTCTTCATATTGATTTTTCGTGATTTCTTGTTTTTTCAGGCAACAAGTAAAACCTGTATTTTCAATAATTTGATCTACACATTCAGCATCCCATTCATCGCTTAGATCGTAAGAAACAAGCCCCGTAAAATTTTCTACTTTCACAAGATAGTCAGCACTTAAAGACAAATTTTCTACCGATATTCCAGGCACGCTCAGGTTGATTGTGGGAAGTATATCCATACTTTCAGTTTCAGCTTGATGCAGGAGAATATCTATTTTTTCTTCGCTGCTATAGGGTAAATTTTTATCTCGCTCACAGCCCACCATTGAAAAAAAAATGATTGCCAAAGAAAGAATATAGCGTCGGTTTTTCATGCGTATTGCTAGGTATTTAACACCATTTGTATTGAATACCCCCACGATTGCGCGGGCGTTAATCTCATTAATGGGTGAATCTGAGTTGCCGGCAATAAAGCATCTCAAAAATTATAATTTCTCCCAATGCAAAAGGGGGTAAATAATCCTTCTCAAACCCTTTTCTTGTGCGCCTGTATTTGACTGTTTAATTAGTTAGTTTGATTTATTTAGTTTGATTCTGTATGATATCCTCGCAGGAATACCATCCTGCTGGTTTAAAACAAATTGGGGGATTCGATTCTTTTCAAAACAGTATTTTTATGATGCAGTATCCCAAATTTTCTCAAATTGGGTGTCGATTTTGCTTTGAAGTAGGTGTTTGAACAACATCAATTACCTTTGTGGCATAATTATTCATCTATGGAAACAACAGTGTATATCCCAAAGAATAAAGTTAGGGTGGTCACCGCCGCTAGTTTGTTTGATGGTCACGACGCTGCCATTAACGTGATGCGCCGTATTATTCAATCAACCGGCTGTGAGGTAATTCACTTAGGCCATGATCGCAGTGCACAAGAAGTTGTCGAAACCGCCATTCAGGAAGATGCCAATGCAATTGCAATGACAAGCTACCAAGGTGGGCACATCGAATACTTTAAGTATATGTATGATTTACTGAAAGAGCGCGGCGCCCAACACATAAAAATTTTCGGTGGGGGTGGGGGTGTCATTCTCCCCTCAGAAATACAGAGTCTTGTTCAATATGGCATTGCTAAAATTTATTCCCCTGATGATGGCAGATCTATGGGTTTGCAAGGCATGATCAATGATCTTGTTATGCAGTCTGATTTTGCAATCGGGAAAACATTAAACGATGAATTCAAACAACTCACATTGGGTATTGGAACGAAATTAATGATTGCCCGTTTGATCTCGGCTGCCGAAAACTTTCCGGAAAAACACACCCTTATCTTATCCGAGATTAGAACCAAGGCATCAGTTTTGAAAACACCCGTTTTGGGTATAACTGGCACCGGTGGATCGGGTAAGAGTAGTTTGGTTGACGAGTTGGTGCGAAGGTTTTTGGTTGATTTCCCTGCAAAGAAATTGGGTATAATTTCTATAGATCCCTCAAAAAGAAAAACAGGTGGGGCTCTTCTTGGTGATCGAATACGCATGAATAGCATTAATCACGAGCGAGTTTACATGCGTTCTATGGCTACAAGACAAGCCAATCTTGCATTGAGTTCGCATGTAGATGACGCTGTGGATATTCTCAAAATTGCAGGCTACGATTTAATTGTGATAGAAACCAGCGGAATCGGACAAAGTGATACGATGATTACAGAACACAGTGATGTCGCATTGTATGTAATGACACCTGAGTATGGTGCGGCAACGCAACTCGAAAAAATTGATATGCTCGATTTTGCAGATGTTGTGGCCTTGAATAAATTTGATAAAAGAGGTGCACTTGATGCTTTGCGTGACGTAAAGAAACAATTTCAAAGGAATCACAAATTCTTTGAAGTAGATATGGATGAAATGCCCGTTTTTGGTACTATAGCCTCCCAATTTAACGACCCAGGCATGAATAGTTTGTACCGCAAAGTAATGGATATGGTCTTGGCAAAAACCGGTGCCGATTTTTCAAGTCGCATGTCTTCTGCTCATGAAATGAGTGAAAAGATTTTTATTATTCCCCCGAACCGCAATCGGTATCTGAGTGAAATTTCAGAAAACAATCGAAAATATGATGCGCATGCCCGAGAGCAAAGGGGAATCGCCCAACGCATGTTTGCTCTTAATGAAACCATTGAACACGTCAAAACTTTGGGTACCTCTAATGAATTACAAAAGCTATTGGAGACAGAATTTGACAAAGTAGCCATGGAATTAACCCCAAAGAACAAATCATTGATTGATGGTTGGGGCAAACTACGCGATTTGTACAAAGCACCCGAATATATATTTACAGTGCGAGACAAAAAACTTTTATTGGCTACCCATACCGAAAGTTTAAGTCATACTCAGGTGCCTAAAATTAGTACCCCCCGGTTTGAAGCCTGGGGAGATGTATTGCATTGGCAATTACAAGAAAATATTCCGGGAGAATTTCCCTACACTGCGGGTATTTATCCATTCAAGCGAGAGGGAGAAGACCCTACTAGGATGTTTGCCGGTGAAGGCGGGCCAGAGCGAACAAATAAACGCTTCCACTATGTGAGTTTGGGAATGCCGGCAAAACGATTGAGTACTGCCTTTGATAGTGTAACGCTTTACGGCCGAGATCCTGGTGTTCGGCCCGATATTTATGGTAAAATTGGAAATGCAGGAGTGAGTATATGTTGCCTAGATGATGCCAAAAAATTGTACAGCGGTTTTAATTTGTGCGATCCCAAAACATCGGTTTCAATGACCATAAATGGTCCAGCCCCAATGCTATTGGCATTTTTTATGAATGCAGCCATCGATCAGCAATGTGAATTGTATATTGTTCAACACAAGTTGGAGAAATCGGTGAATGACAAAATTGATGGTATGTATGCCGCAAAAAAAATAGCTCGCCCTACTTACATGGGAGACTTACCCGAAGGAAATGATGGGTTGGGCTTGATGTTATTGGGTGTAACTGGTGAGGATGTTTTGCCGAAGAATCAATATGAAGAAATTAAAGCATGGACTTTGACTCAGATAAGGGGAACAGTCCAGGCTGATATTTTGAAGGAAGATCAAGCACAAAATACCTGTATTTTTAGTACCGAATTTGCGCTGCGCTTGATGGGTGATGTCCAAGAGTATTTCACCGCCAAAAAAGTAAGAAATTTCTATAGTGTAAGTATCAGTGGATATCATATCGCAGAGGCTGGTGCCAATCCCATAACCCAATTGGCATTTACCCTTAGCAATGGATTTACGTATGTTGAATATTACCTCAGCAGAGGAATGCATATTGATGATTTTGCTCCGAATTTGAGTTTTTTCTTTAGCAATGGAATTGATCCGGAGTACGCCGTAATTGGAAGGGTTGCCCGGAGAATTTGGGCGAAAGCCATTAAATTGAAATACGGTGGAAATGCTCGCTCTCAAATGTTAAAATACCACATTCAAACAAGTGGTCGAAGTTTGCATGCCCAGGAGATAGATTTCAATGATATTCGCACCACATTGCAGGCTTTGTATGCGATATATGACAACTGTAATAGTTTGCATACCAATGCATACGATGAGGCAATTACCACTCCAACAGAAGAAAGTGTGCGCAGGGCGATGGCGATTCAGTTGATTATCAACCGAGAATTGGGATTGACAAAAAACGAGAACCCTCTGCAAGGTAGTTTTATTATAGAGGAGTTAACAGATCTTGTTGAGAATGAAGTTTTGCTTGAATTTGACCGAATTACAGAGCGAGGTGGTGTTTTGGGTGCCATGGAAACCATGTACCAACGCGGTAAAATTCAGGAAGAGAGTTTGTTTTATGAAACCCTAAAACATACCGGAGAATTTCCGATTATTGGGGTAAATACTTTTTTATCGAGTAAGGGTTCACCCACTGTTTTGCCAAGTGAAGTGATACGCAGTTCAGAGGATGAAAAACAATGGCAAATCAACAAAGTTGTAAACCAACAAACATACTTTGGCACTCGAAGAGAGTCATTTGTAAAACAACTTCAAATGAAAGCCATCGCCAATGAAAATTTATTTGATGAACTTATGGAGGCTGTGAAGGTTTGTACACTCGGGGAGATTACAGAAGCATTGTTTTCTGTTGGGGGTCAATATCGCCGGAATATGTAAATATTGTGTGCAAGAACAATTGGGACCGTGTTTTGAAAGGACACTCAAAAATAGTAAATTCTTATTTTCTTCTAAAATTGTAATTGAGCCTGATTAAATTTGTAGAGAATTAAGAATGGAAGAATTTTCAGGGAAATCGCGGGTGTTAAAATCGCCTACTGGCAATACATTGGTATGCAAAGGGTGGGTTCAAGAAGCGGCATACCGCATGCTTCACAATAATCTGGATCCAGATGTAGCAGAAAGGCCAGAAGACCTTGTTGTGTATGGAGGATCCGGCAAAGCAGCAAGAAATTGGCCTGCTTTTGATGATATTTGTCGGGCATTAATCGCGTTAAATGATGACGAAACTCTGATGGTTCAGAGTGGAAAAGCCGTCGCTATTTTGCCATCGCATAAAGACGCACCTCGGATTCTTATTAGCAATTCTCAACTTGTTCCAAATTGGGCAAATTGGGATCATTTTAGGGAGTTGGAAGCCAAAGGTCTGATGATGTATGGCCAAATGACAGCTGGAAGTTGGATCTATATTGGTTCGCAAGGAATCGTTCAAGGCACCTATGAAACATACGCTGAGTGCGCGAGGCAACATTTTGGTGGAACATTGAAAGGTACATTAAACGTGAGTGCAGGATTGGGCGGAATGGGGGGTGCTCAACCCTTGGCAATTTCCATGAATGGGGGGGTCGCACTCTTGGCTGAGGTAGAAGAGTGGCGCATTCGCAAGCGTCTTGAAACAAGGTATTTAGATTGTATGGCCCGCGATATAGACCAGGGGATAGACATGGCGCTGCTTGCAAAGGAAAGGGGAGAAGCTATCAGCATTGGAGTATTGTGTAATGCTGTTGAATTATTATCTCGATTGATTGAAAGACGCATAGTTCCAGATACCTTGACGGATCAAACCAGTGCACATGATCCCTTGATTGGCTATTATCCGATGGATATGGATGTAGAAGCCGCCAATCGATTGCGTAAAAACGATCCAGAAAAATATACCACCTTGAGTTACAAGACCATTGTCAAGCATGTTGAATGTATGCTTGAATTGCAGAAAATGGGAAGTGTAACCTTCGATTATGGCAATAATTTGCGTGGAAGGGCGCTGGAAATGGGATTGAAAAATGCTTTTGATTTTCCGGGTTTTGTTCCTGCGTATATACGTCCACTTTTTTGCCAAGGGAAAGGGCCTTTTCGCTGGGTTGCTTTGAGTGGAGATCCCCAAGATATTCGGGTAACGGATCAGAAGATTTTAGAATTATTTCCAGAAAATGAAAGTTTGATTCGATGGATTACCCTTGCGCAAGAAAAAATTGAATTTCAGGGATTGCCTGCGCGCATTTGTTGGCTAGGACAGGGAGAAAGACAGATTGCAGCTTTGGCATTCAATGAGTTGGTCAAAACAGGGGCGTTGAAAGCACCCATTGTGATTGGTCGTGACCACCTCGATACAGGTTCGGTGGCTTCACCAAACCGAGAAACTGAAGCGATGATGGATGGCTCAGATGCGGTTGCAGATTGGCCAATATTAAATGCATTTATCAATGTTGCGGGAGGAGCAAGTTGGGTGAGTTTGCACCACGGCGGAGGTGTGGGTATGGGCTATAGTATTCACTCAGGTATGGTCATTGTGGCAGATGGAACAGACGATGCAGCGAGAAGATTGCAGAGGGTTTTGCACAACGATCCTGGAATGGGTGTTGTAAGGCATGCCGATGCGGGTTATGAAATAGCCAAGGCCACAGCAAAGCAGCATGGACTCGACTTATTCGAGCGTTTGCACGGAGTATAATCTCAAAGAAGTACTAGAATAAAAATTGGGGTAAAACTCCATGGACTTACGATTGTTATAGATGTATGAATTACATTGTATTTGGTGGAACCAAAGGAATTGGGAAAGCCGTTGTGGATGGATTATTGGATGAGGGCCACGCAGTTTGGTCTGTTTCTCGGTCGGATGTGGGTCAGCTTGGGGTTGAGTCAATTTTATGGGATGCCCTATCTGAAGAGCCAATTATTGGGCTCCCTGCAGTTATTGATGGGGTAGTTTATACTCCTGGTAGTATTAATTTGAAGCCTTTTAATCGCTTGAAACCAGAAGACTTTCAGTCCGATTTTGTATTGAATGTATTGGGTATCGTGAAGGCCTTACAAGCTTGTTTGCCTGGAATGAAAGAGGCAACCAATGCTTCGGTTGTGTTGTTTAGTACGGTTGCGGTTTCCCAAGGGATGTTATTTCATACAAGTATCGCTGCTGCAAAGGGCGCTGTTGAAGGATTGACTCGCAGTTTGGCTGCAGAGTGGGCACCACAAATTAGGGTTAATGCAATCGCACCAAGTTTGGTCAACACCCCACTTGCAAGCCGTTTGTTGTCTACGCCAGAAAAAATAGAAGCCAGTGCCTTAAGACATCCATTGCGTCGGATAGGTGAGCCAAACGACATTGCACAAGCGGTGGTTTATTTGTTGAGCAATCGCAGTGCTTGGACTACAGGACAGATATTGGCTGTTGACGGTGGAATGAGTGCTATTCAATAACCAAAACAAAATTTACCATCTTTTGCACCCAGATGTTTGACACAATCCTTAGGTGCAAAATACTTACAACAACAATCACGGAATGTAACGCTGATTTTGTACTTGATTCACCAATGGTTCACGCTTTTGCGTTTATGTTATAATAAAGGTGGAGAAGTTGGGTGTTGATACACTCCTTCCCCGGCCAATACAAGGCTATTTACCAGGCCTATTGGGTTGAGGCAGTGTGCCTTGTTCAGTATCCGGTTTTTTACGTTGCTTTGAGGGTTTCTTTTCACTGTTGTAAGATGCTGCAATCAGAGAAATTAATACCAATAGCAAGGCTCCTCCCCAAGTTATTTTTTCAACCACATTGGTGGTTTTTTCTACACCAAAAATTTGATTTCCTTGGGAAAAATTTGATGCCAACCCACCCCCTTTGGGATTTTGAATTAAAATGATTAACATCAATAAAACTGAAGCGATAATTCCAATTATAAGTATCCAATTCATGGGGTTTGTTCGTTTTTAATGTCTTCGATAATATTTGCAAAGTACGTACTTTTTTCTGGAAATTTCAACCTGAGTTTTTCATAAGAATGAATGGCTTTGTCAAAGTGTCCCTGCTTTCTGTATATAGCGGCAAGCGTTTCGGAAATGAGATCAGTCGAGAAATATTCAGATCGCTTTATGGCTTTTTCAGGGCTATAAAACTCGTTTTTTGGTCGGCTGATAGAGGGGTTTTTTGCGATAAATACATCAATGAGCTCGGTGGTTTTTGCCAGTGGGATTTTAGGATTTGGCGGGGCAACATTTTCGGCGTTGCGATTTGTATCGGCCATTAACCAATCAAAAAAATCTTTGCCTGAGGAAGGTAGTTCTGATGATGCATGGTTTGGGGGAACTGAATCGCTGCTTTGGGGCAATGGGATTTCATTTACGACAAAATTATTCGCATTTACGGATTCCTCCAAAGAATATTGTGAGTCTACAATCGGTATAATAACCGCTTCCTTCTCGGCAGGGGAAAATGAAAATGCAGTTCCAATCCATTCTGTTAATGAGTACTCTTTGGAAGGTGGATTGATAACACCGTCTATTTTTTTTGACTCATCCGTATGGGTTGGATTATTGAAATCAGGTATTAGGGTATCGCTTCCACCCTCAATTGCAGGAGAAAAAAAACCTGTAATTTCTAGATTTTTTTCATATTTCAAAGTGGTGACCTTGTTCTTCTTATTCTTGTTTGACGCAACCGGAATTTCTATACCTTGGTTTGCATCTATTGCTTGTATAGTTTGAGCTTGCAAAGTCAAAAGTTCAGAATCACTGACAGAATCACTGACAGAATCAATTTCAGTGGCATCTTTTTTTGATACGTTGTCTCGGATTGATGAAGAATGCGAAGTAGTATCGAGTAAAATCGGAGAGGGTGCTTTCGGAAGCGCTGGTTGAATTGTGGTTTTATGATTCGGTGATTTTGCAGATAAAATTTCTATTGTTTGTAAATTTTCAAATAGCCATTCGCGGCTTGAAATCCGGATAGCGGTTTTGGATAACCAGCCATCTTTGCGGTAATCATTTTGTGCATAATAATAAGATAGCAACAGTGTATAGGGAGTGCTAAACCAAGGAAAATCTACTGTCATAGCCAACAGGTCGGCGGCGAGCGCTTCCGAAATGTCTTGGGGATTTTCTACGATATGGTTGAGTTTCTGTTGGTTCACCAGTCTAGGGCCACGGCGGCAAAAATTTGTTGAATGATCTGATCGATAATTTCAGTTGACAATTGACTTTCTACACTTTCAAAGGATTGGTTGGCATCAAAGATTTTAAAAAAAGAAAAATCGCGGGTAAAATTCTTTTCAGGGTATTTAACACAGTTAAATTCACATCTCACTTTGATTGAAAATTGGTTTTGAGATGTTCCAACATCTGCATTTAAGGTGGCAGGATATATACGGTATTCAGTAATAGCCCCTGAAAATTGGTAATCACCGCCAAATCCTTGCATACCCAAACGAGATTCTGTCTGAAATTTTGTTTTTAATTTTTCCGTAAAATTCATGCTCAACTGGGGATTAATCAGCGATGCCTCATTTCCAAAAAAATCGACTGTAAATGTGCCAATATCTTCAGGAATATTTGAGCCTTTAAAATCGTAATGTTTAAAAAACCCGCAGCCTTCAGCAAAAATTAATGCAAACGAAAGAAAACAAACAAATATAAATTTAACAATTGTTTTCATATATTATTCGAGTCCGTATTGTTTAATTTTTCTATACAAAGTGCGTTCGGAAATGCCCAATTCGTCGGCGGCTTTTTTGCGTTTTCCATTGTTTTTATTCAGCGATCGTTTGATCATTTGAATTTCTTGGGATTCTAAACTAAGATTGTTTACCCCTTCGCTAGAATAAGATTCGGATTCCTGGTAATCGCCATCATCGTCATCTTTCGCCTGAATCACAAATGAGGGTTGGTTTGCCGGCAGTGATTCGTTAAATGTTTGTGATTGAGATGGGTGGGTTGTCGCAACCGATTTAGAGATTGAAGATTGGGAGGGTGTCATATGTTTAAGGGTATCCAAATTTCCTTCGAATAGGCCAAATACAACTTTTTTAAGATCATTTACATCCCTGCGCATGTCGATTAGTACTTTGTAAAAAATATCACGTTCGCTCATACCCTCTGTTCCGTCTATTTTCCCCAGTAATATAGGCAGAGGATTATCAATCTGGGGCAAATATTTTGCCATGATTTCCGCATCTACGAGTGTGGATGATTCCAATACACAAATCTGTTCACTCACATTCTTAAGTTGACGAACATTTCCTGGCCAAGGATAATTTGTCAATAAAACTTGGGCTTCGACAGACAATTCTATTAATTTGCTGTGGTGGGTTTCGGCAAAGTCGGATGCAAATTTTCTAAACAACAGGTAAATATCATTGGGTCGCTCGCATAATTTGGGAACACGAATGGGCACTGTTGCCAATCGATAGTATAAGTCTTCTCGAAATTTCCCTAGTCTTGAACGCTCTAATAAATCCCTATTGGTGGCGGCTACAACCCGAACATCTGTTTTTTGAACCACGCTGCTCCCGACTTTTATAAATTCTCCGTTCTCTAGTATGCGCAGCAATCTGGCTTGCGTACCCAATGGCAATTCTCCCACCTCATCTAAGAAAATTGTGCCTCCACTAACGGTTTCAAAATAGCCTTTCCTTTTGTCCACAGCTCCGGTGAATGCTCCTTTTTCATGACCAAATAATTCGCTATCAATCGTTCCTTCTGGGATTGCACCACAGTTAACCGCTATAAATGGAGCATGTTTTCTGGCACTTAGGTGATGAATAATTTTACTAAAACTTTCCTTACCAACACCACTTTCTCCCAAAATTAAGACATTCATATCTGTGGGTGCAACTTTGATTGCCGTTTCCAAAGCAGTTCCGAGCAAAGGGGAATTGCCAATGATGCTGAATCGTTGTTTTATAACTTGTATGTCCATTCTAATTTGACGAACCACAAATATACATTAAAACTGACACTTTGTCATAGTTTTCTATTCTCTTGGGTTTTTCCATTCAATAGGGGTTTAAACCAAGTGTAGCATTCAAGCCATCCACCTTGGACTATCCAAAAATTGTGCAATAAACAGCCTTTGGGCCCCAGACTGAGGTCAACAAGAATGGAGAAATACGGTTCTTGATTACCGTTAAGAATCATGGCATAACGATTTCTGTTTGCCATATGGGCCAGTTGAATGTGAATAACCTCTTTGGTATTTTTTCATATTTTTTGCGTGATTTGAAGACGAATGGACCAAGAGAACGAAGAGGAATCAATGAATAAGGTTGAGGAAGAAGCAAATGTGGGTAGACATCTCGGAGAAGTTCGTGCGGTGGGTGGCATGTACAAGGATTGGTTTGTAGAATATGCCAGTTATGTAATTTTAGAGAGAGCCATACCAGCCCTTGAGGATGGATTAAAGCCCGTACAACGCAGAATTTTACATGCGATGTTCGAAATGGATGATGGTCGTTACAACAAAGTGGCCAATATTATCGGTTCAACCATGGCGTATCACCCCCATGGCGATGCAGCCATTGGTGATGCATTGGTTAACCTTGGGCAAAAAGAATTATTAATAGATACGCAAGGCAATTGGGGTGACATTCGAACGGGTGACAGCGCAGCTGCACCCCGATATATTGAAGCCCGATTAAGTTCTTTTGCCAAAGAGGTTGCCTTTAACGAAAAAACAACCCATTGGCAGATGAGTTATGATGGCCGTAAAAGAGAGCCTCTGTGCTTGCCCATGAAGTTTCCATTGCTTTTGGCTCAGGGTGTTGAGGGAATTGCTGTCGGATTGAGTACGAAAATCATGCCCCACAATTTTATTGAATTGTGTGAGGCAAGCATCGATATACTCAAGGGTCGGAAGGTTAATCTCTTGCCCGATTTTCCTACGGGTGGGTATGCCGATTTTTCGCAATACAATGAGGGTAAGAAAGGATCTCGTATCCGGGTTAGGGCTAAAATTGAAGAGAAGGACAAATCCACACTACTTATAAAAGAGATTCCTTTTGGGACGATTACTGGTTCCTTGATTGAGGGAATTGTAAAGGCAAGTGAAAATGGAAAAATCAAGGTCAAGAAAGTAATTGACAATACAGCAAAGGATGTTGAAATAGAGATTCAGCTGGCACCAGGGATAAGCCCCGATTTAGCCATCAATGCCTTGTATGCTTTCACCGACTGTGAAATCAGTATTTCGCCCTTGGCGTGTGTGATTCACGAAGACAAACCCAAATTTTTGGGTGTAAATGAACTTTTAAATGCATCAACCCAAAACACGCTTGAGTTACTCAAATTAGAGTTAGAAATCGAATTGGGTGAATTGAATAATAAATGGCATTTTTCTTCCTTGGAAAAGATTTTCATCGAAAATAGAATCTACCGGGACATTGAAGAGTGTGAGACTTGGGAGGCAGTGCTTGAAGCCATTGACAAAGGATTAGATCCGTTCAAAAAATTGTTGCGCAGAGAAGTATCAACCGATGATGTGGTTCGATTAACAGAAATCAAGATCAAACGAATTTCTAAATTTGACGCTTTCAAGGCAGATGAATTTATTCAAGGATTGGAAAATGATATTGCGGAGGTTAAAAATCACCTAAATAATTTGGTAGACTATGCGGTTGACTATTATAAACGCCTTCTAAAAAAGTATGGTGTAGGCAAGGAACGCAAAACAGAAATTCGTGTATTTGACAATATTGAAGCCAATGTGGTTGCCGTTGCAAATGTTAAATTATATGCCAACTTTAAAGAGGGTTTTGTGGGTACGGGTTTGAAAAAAGAAACTTTTGTTATTGATTGTAGTGATATTGACGACGTCATTGCGTTTAGAGAGGATGGTATTTATAGCATTGCGAAGGTTACCGACAAATACTTTTATGGCAAAGAACTCATTCATGTAGACATTTGGCGAAAAAACGATGAGCGGTGTACCTATAATATTATTTATTGGGATGGGGCAGCCAAAAAAGTACTTGCTAAAAGATTCAATGCAACCGGATTAATCCGTGAGAAGGACTATGTTTTTGCAAGCAATCATGCCAAGTCTACAGTGCTTTATTTTTCGTCGAATCCAAATGGCGAAGCGGAAAGGGTGATTCTTCATCTAAGTGCTTCGGCCAATGCCCGCATCAAGAGCATCGATTATGATTTTTCTAAATTGGCCATAAAGGGGAAGAATTCTTTGGGCAATCAAATCACCAAATACCCGATTCGACGCGTTGATTTAAAGGAAAAAGGGGGTTCTACCTTAGGTGGGGTAAAGATATATTGGGATGATTTGACAGGTCGGTTAAACGGGGATTCCAAAGGCCAGTATTTGGGAGAATTTGATGGAACGGACAAGATTTTAATTGTATATAAAGATGGTCAATACGAGCTCAGCAATTATGAACTAATCAATCGATATGAACCAGATACCATTTATTTGATTCAAAAATTTTATGATTCGCAAGTAATACAAGTGGTGTATGTGGAGGGAAAATCAAAATTGCATTATGTAAAACGTTTTCATGTAGAAACGACAAAAACAGGAAAGAAATTTTCTTTTATAAGCGAAGAAAAAGGATCAGAATTATTGGTAGCCTCGACGGCTAGTCTTTTGGAAATAGAGTTGCACACCCAAAATAAAAAAGGGGATAAAACCATTCAATCGATTTTGATTGATACATTTATGGATGTAAAAGGGTGGAAGGTTTTGGGCAACAGATTGTCTAGTGATAATGTAAAAAAAGTCATTCTTAAAGGTGATAAAATTGGAGTTCCACCGGTGGATCCAAAAAAAATCATCGCTGTAGAGGATGAATTGAGTCAGGTTGATTATTTTGGCTTAAAGGATTCCGGCGAAGATGGGAGTGACCCCGGAAACGACGATAGCGGAAATGGGGGTGCCA
The DNA here is from genome assembly GCA_005798825.1 of Bacteroidota bacterium. GTDB lineage: Bacteria > Bacteroidota > Bacteroidia > NS11-12g > UBA955 > UBA955. The sequence goes on along the minus strand of SYIL01000006.1, from coordinate 9,713 downwards.
AAAATAACGAATCGGATTCCGGCGAAGATGGGAGTGACCCCGGAAACGACGATAGCGGAAATGATGACGCTAAAAAAGATGAGGGCCCTGACACTATTTTTCCCCCTGGCGGATCACCGCAGTTAAATTTATTGTAACTATGCTCATTTGCCCTGATACTTGGAAAGATTATGAACTCATTGATACCGGTGGCTTTGAGAAATTGGAGCGTTTTGGAAAATGGATATTGCGCCGACCCGAGCCACAATCTATTTGGGATAAATCTTTGACCGAAAAACAGTGGCAAACACTGGCCCATGCATCGTTTAATAGGGGCAATGTTTCAGATGCCGAAAAGGGGCAGTGGAATTTGAAACCCAGCATGCCAGACCGTTGGTCGATTGAATATAAAAACGCCGGTTTGGCATTGCGTTTCAGATTGGGCCTCACTGCATTTAAACATGTGGGGATATTTCCAGAGCAGGCAGCGAATTGGGATTGGATTTATAAAAAAGTAAGTGGCATTCCAAAAACCGAAAATGCGCCCCGAGTATTGAACTTATTTGCCTATACAGGCGGTGCGTCGCTGGCTGCTTGTGCGGCTGGTGCCGAAGTTACGCATGTCGATAGTGTAAAACAGGTGGTCTCGTGGAGTAGAGAGAACATGGAAGAAAGTAAGTTGAACGGTATTCGATGGGTGGTAGAAGACGCTGTTAAATTTGTACAACGCGAACAGCGTAGGGGCAACACATACCATGGCATTTTACTCGATCCGCCGGCCTATGGCCGCGGACCCGATGGTGAAAAGTGGTTGCTTTCATCACAACTAAATGAGTTGATGATGATGTGTGGAAAACTGCTTGATCCCCACGGTTTTTTTCTTCTCAATTTATACAGCATGGGATTTTCTGCCATGGTAGCAGAAAATTTGGTAAAAAAACACGTAAACCGAATGGATATTTCTTTGATACAAAGCGGAGAAATTTATTTCAAAGACAATTCTGGAAATGCTTTGCCATTGGGGACTTTTGTCCGGTTTTAGGTTTGTTTCAGCCCAGAATAAAGGGATATGTTCTGAGTATAAATTATCCTGGTTAAAATATTTGCAATACAGCATCAGCAATACAGTGGGGGTATTGTTTTTGAGATGAAGATGGGTGAAAATAATACAATCGTTTTTAATAGCGTATTCAGCGAATCCACTTCCATAGGTCTTTCCATGTAGGTTTTTTTCCATAGCTTAAAATCCCGATGCGGTAAATTCTGCCGCTCACCCATACCATCAAGAAAAAACTTGCAAACAAGATACTGGCACTCAAAACAATTTCTGAGAGTGGAACTCCAAATGGAGCACGAACAACCATTACAACAGGACTTGTAAGGGGAAACATTGAGAATATTTTTGCCAATGTTCCATGGGGAGATTTTAATGCAACCGATTGCGCAATAATAAATCCAAAAACCAAGGGCAAAGAAATGGGGAACATAAATTGTTGCACATCGCTACTTTCATTCACGGCTGCGCCAATGGCTGCAAAAAAACTGGAATACAGCAAGTATCCACCGATAAAGAACAGTAAAAAAATCGCAAGTATTTGAAAATAAGGAAGATTACCCAATAAAGCCATTAGGCTATGCGCATCAACTGTTGATTGCATACTTTCGAATTGTTGGGCCGAAAGGGTGTTTCCCATAGTTCCTGGCATATTGCTCGTTGTCAGGGGCTCTATCTTTTGCTGTCCAAAGCCAAAGTAAGAAATACCCGATAGTAGTGCAATTGCCAAAACAATCCATGCAATAAATTGTGTCAATCCAACCGCTGCGACGCCCAAAATTTTCCCCATCATCAAATGAAAAGGTTTTACGCTCGAAACGATTATTTCTACAATTCGGTTGGTTTTTTCCTCCATTGCACTGCGCATAACCATCGAACCATAAATGAAAATAAATATATACACCAAAAAGGCGAGTCCGAAACCAATGCCACTTTTTAGATCACTTGAACTATCAGAGATGTTGCCGTCTTTGCTGAGTTCTTTTGTTATTATACTGCCCTTGGATTTTAAACTGTCTATTTGAGATTCTCTCAAACCCAGTTTTGAATATGCATTCTGAATGGCACGGTTCTGTACCCACTTATTTAGTATATCCATCTCTATCATTGATGGCGTTTGAAGGGTATAATAATTTGTACTGTCTATAGTTGAAAAATCGCAATCGCCAATATTAATCCATCCGTCTACCGTACCTTGTTTTACATGTTCAATCGCAGAATCTTTATTGCTGGGAGCCAATAGTAAGCGCGTATTTAATAGCCCAGATTCGGTTTCAATATGCTTCGTTTTAGTGGGATTATTTCCAATACTATTACTCAATAATGTATCATTGATAATGGGAATCATTTGTGATACATAAACATTTTTTATGCGTTTGTCATCACTTCCCTTTGTAGCAATATAAATGGCGCTTGCATAAAACCCAACCATTAAAATTGGGCCCAAAAACGTCATGATTATGAAGATTTTATTCTTTACTCGACTGAGGTATTCTCTTCTAAAAATAACCCATATATTTTTCATGATGCAAGTAATTTGCTTGGGTGTATTGATCCTAATTTTTCAGATTCTAATTTGCTCCCTGCAACTGTTTCAACAAATATGTCATGAATGCTAGGTATAAGTTCAGAAAAGTGAATGAGTTCTCCGGCTTTCATTCCTTCTTGAAGAAGATCCTGCGGGGTAAATGCAGAATCGGTTTGAATTGTATACGTATATTTACCATCGTTTGTTTCTCGCATCTGAGAAGTTTGAATTAAACGCGGAGGAAAAAAGACAGGGTTGTGGTATCCCAGTTCAAATACTCCTTTAAAGTGTCTTCGTCTTATTTCACTGATCGTGCCATCGAGCACTTTTTCGCCATTGTGAATGATGCTCAATTGGTCACACAAGCTTTCAACATTATCCATTCTGTGCGTTGAAAAAATGATACTGTGCCCTTGATTTCTTTGTTCCAGAATTAGGTCTTTAATTAAGTCAGCATTTACAGGATCAAAACCGCTAAAGGGCTCATCGAGAATCAGCAATTGCGGATTGTGTAATACGCAGGAAACAAATTGTACTTTTTGTGCCATGCCTTTTGAAATCTCCTCTATTTTTTTCTTTGCCCATTCCATCATATCCAAGCGTTGAAGCCATTTTTTAACGGATGTTCGGGCATCTTTTTTGCTAAATCCCCTGAGTTCTGCAAAAAAAAGCAATTGGTCTGCTACGGTCATTTTCTTGTACAGTCCACGTTCTTCGGGCATATACCCCATCTTTTGGGAATGTTTTTCCCGCAAAAGTTCTCCCATGAATCGTATTTCACCCCGATCGGGTTGCGTAATGGTCGCCAACATCCGAATTAGGGTTGTTTTGCCGGCGCCATTCGGCCCCAATAGCCCGTAAATAGTTCCTTCAGCAACGCCAAGGGAAATATTATTAGAAACAATTTGTTCTCCATAGGCCTTGAATACGCTGCTTGTCTCAATTACGTTTGGCATAGAAGGATTTTTGGTTACAGATTGGTTTTATTGTAATCAATGTGCAAAAATAGTGTGGATGTGTGATCATAGTGTGTAATTTATTCCACAGCTGAAACCAATAGGATTCATTCCAATACCCAGGCTTGCTTGGTAACCCAATTTCATCATATTGTATTGACCCGCGCCATCATCAACTTATATAAACCCAAACAATTAATTTTTTACAATGGTCTTTGAAAAATTAGAGAATAGTAGGCTTTCACCATTTGATTCATTAATTTGCAGAATGGAGAAGCATTCTCAATTGAGGCAAATTTCTTTTTTTATCCTGCTCGTAATAATTGGAGTATACCTTGGAGCTGAGTTATCTCGTTTTTTGACCGGATTTTTGGGTGCACTTACACTGTATTTTTTTCTCCGTAAACCAATCGAATATCTTGTTCTTAAGAGAAAGTTTTCTGCTGGAGTATCAGCATTTGTGTTGGTTATTGCAAGCTTTATATTGGTGCTTGTACCCTTAGGATTTTTGCTTGGAATGTTTACATCTCGATTGGCTGAATCCCTCCAAAATAGACAAGAAGCAATTGATTCTTGCAAGATTGCAATTGCGCAATTAGAACATTTTGTGGGGTTTGAAATTCTTACGAAGGATAGTATAACTTCAATGGGGCTTCTGATTTCGAATGCCTTCTCATCCATGGTTGGCGTTCTGGCATCTTCTTTTATTTCTTTGTTTGTGATGTATATTTTATTGTATTTTATGTTGCGTAATTACCGTGAAATTGAAGCGGGGTGCTATTTATTTTTGCCATTACAAAGCAATCACATATCTTGGGTTGCAAAAGAATTGAAAACCCTGATTCTATCAAATGCTTTGGGGTTGCCTGCGACAGCTTTGGTGCAGGGATTCTTGGCCGCCATCTGCTATAGCTTATTGGGAATTAACGATGTATTTTTTTGGTTTTGCATTACAGCTGTTGCTTCTGTGATTCCTTTGCTGGGGGCTTCAGTGGCATATATACCACTGTCTTTGATGCTCTATTTAAAAGGAGATCATACCGAAGCGCTAATTTTATTGTCATTTGGTTTGATTATACTAACACTAACCGACAATTTACTTCGTTTGTATATTCAAAAAAGACTTGGTAATGTGCACCCACTAATTACAATTTTTGGCGTAATCGTTGGCGTACAACTCTTTGGTTTTATTGGATTAATATTTGGTCCAATAATAATTTCAATGTTTTTTCTGTTGATCAAAATATACAGGCTTGAATTTCCAAAGTAGTGATCATAAAAATAGGCATAGAAATTGCTTATTGGGAATTGCATATTTAAAAATTAAGTGAAAAAAAAATACAGTGAAAACGCTAACAAAAGAATTACAAAAGTCCATTACGCCTATTATGGCTCTCAGATTGCTCCAGGAGGGGAATACTAGGTTTGTCAACAATTTAAAGGCGAATCGCAACCTCCTACAACAAGCAAATGAAACCTCTGATGGGCAGCATCCCTTCGCTGTGGTTTTGAGTTGTATTGACAGCAGAACATCTGCAGAGCTTATTTTCGACCAAGGACTCGGTGATATTTTTAGTATACGAATTGCTGGAAATATTATGAATGATGATATATTGGGTAGCATGGAATTTGGTTGCAAATTATCTGGCGCTAAAATAATTGTGGTATTAGGACACAGTAAGTGCGGGGCAGTAAAAGGTGCTTGTGACGATGCCGAAATGGGCAATTTAACTGCCTTGCTTGCCAAAATAAAACCAGCTGTAGATGACGAATTGGAAACAAAATATAATCGCACATCTGAAAATTCATCTTTTGTAGAAAATGTTGCGGCCATTCATGTTAACAGAACCGTAAAAGCCATCATGGAGAGAAGTAATATTCTTCAGTACATGATAGAAACTGGAGAAATTGGTATTGTTGGTGGTATGCATCATCTGTCGACTGGTCAGGTAACCTTTTATATGGATTCATCATCTATTGGTAATCAGTAAAAATTGCGTTCATTTCACACAGTTCAACGCTAAATTTTAGCCAAACATGTACAAAACAAACGCTATGTTTTCTTCACTCAAAACAGATACTTTATCTGGTTTAGTAGTTTTTTTGGTTGCATTACCCCTGTGTTTAGGAATCGCAGTTGCTTCGGGAGCTTCGCCCTTTGCAGGTATTATTAGTGGAGTCATTGGTGGCTTGGTTGTAGGTTATTTGAGTGGCTCAAATGTGAGTGTTTCTGGACCTGCAGCAGGCTTAATTGCTATTGTTTTACTCGGTATTCAAGATTTAGGTTTTGAGACATTCCTATTAGCGATAGTTTTAGCAGGAATTTTTCAGTTGATACTAGGTTTTGCAAAGGCAGGAACTATTTCAAATTATTTTCCTTCTGGGGTAATTGAGGGTATGTTGACAGGTATTGGTATAATAATTATTAAAAAAGAATTGCCACATGCCATAGGGTATGACAAAGAACACGAGGGTGATTTTTTTGATTATAACCTTACAGAACCGGCAGACATTGGTTTTTTTAATGAGCTTATCCATTCATTCAATTTTTCTCATACAGGTATTATTATCTTAACATTACTTTCAATTGGAATTTTAGTGGCATATAATACACTACCTTTTCTGAAGAAAATTAAGTTATTGCCTGGGGCATTGGTTGTTGTGGTAGTTGGTACTTTATTGAATGAAGTATTTTGCTTGACAAATACTGGGCTTTTAATTTCTGGGAAGCATTTGGTGAGTTTACCGGTAGCAGTTAACATTAATGAATTTATTGCACAATTTACATCGCCAAATTTTGCCGGAATTAGCAATCCAAAAGTATGGATAACGGCAGCTACCATAGCAGCAGTAGCGAGTATTGAAACACTATTGTGCATCGAAGCCGGTGATAAACTAGACCCCCTAAAAAGATACTCAAGTGCCAATACCGAATTAAAAGCGCAAGGTGTAGGAAATATTTTATCTGGCTTAATTGGTGGCATACCAATGACAAGCGTTATCGTGAGAACTTCTGCCAATATAAATGCAGGTGCCAAAACAAAATTCTCAGCCATATTTCACGGTTTACTTTTGCTTTTAACGGTAGTGTTGATACCTACAGTATTAAATAAAATTCCTATGGCATGTTTGGCAGCTATACTGATCATGATAGGGCTCAAATTGGCTAGTCCCAAAATTTTTGTGCATATGTGGAAAATGGGCAAGTTTCAATTTTTACCATTTATCGCCACCGTAGTGGGCGTAGTGGGTTTGGATTTATTGAAGGGAGTGGCTGTCGGTATCTTGGTAAGTATTTTCTTTATATTAAGAGGAAACATGAAATTGGCATATTTTTTTGACAAAGACAAACACAATGAGGGGGATATCATTCGTATAGATTTGGCCCAGGAAGTTTCTTTTTTAAATAAGGCGGCTATAAAGCAAACTTTGGCACATTTGCCAAAAAATTCTCAATTAATTATCAGTGCCAAAAATACAGTGTATATTGATTATGATGTTTTGGAATTGATAAAAGATTTTTGCAATTATGGTTCCAAGGATAAAAATATTAGCGTAGAATTAGTAGATTTCAAAGCTGCTTATAAAATCAGCAATATCAAGCATATAAATTCAAGCGCAGCAGGACCCTTGTGAAGTAATTTATTAAGATATTAAAGCCATTTTTCTGCGAAACCAGATATAAATGGATATCACAATACCAATCATTAATACCCAAGTACCCTGATATCCCTCAGCCTCCCCTTCAGTTGTTTTTCGTGGTCATAAGTTGCGCTGTATGAAATGATTTTGAAGGTAAGGTATAAAATTAATGAGCCATGGGCAAACAAGGGTATGACGATGCGGTATTTATGGAGAGATGATATTTCTAAACGTAAGGTTGATGCGGGGATTGGTGATTTTTTTTTGGGCGGGGAGTTGGTGAAGCCAATGGTGTTGTAAATCTCCTTGCATGACGAGCAAAGAGCCAGAAGGAAGTTCAATGGAAAATTTTTGTTCGGGCATGGTTTTATGTTTGAAGTCAAATCTGCGCGTAGCGCCAAAACTCACCGAGGCGATGAGTGGGTTTCGGCCAAGTTCTTTCTCATCGTCGGAATGCCAACCCATTTTGTCTTGTCCGTTGCGGTATAGATTGAGTAACACACTATTGAAATTGGCATTTCCCATGGCCTCTATGATGCGTACTTTGATGCTGAGTAGTGCGGGTGTCCAGGGTTCGGGGTAACAAATTAATCCACTGTAGGTATATTGACATCCTTTGTCACCATGCCAAGCGCTAAGCCGGGGGGTGGGGTGGGTTTTTCCAAACATCTTAATAGATTCCTGTCTCCACGCAATTTCTCGATGCAAAGCTCCAAGAAATATCACATTTTCTTTCTCATTAAATACATTTTCAATGAGTTGCAACTGATTGTGAGGATATATCATTATTTACACCCACCGATTAAATTTGCCCATATTTACTAACCTACACTTGTCGTTCTTCAGAGTTTCGTAGACCCCAAAGTTAAATATTTAATGTACACTTTCGAGATTTGCTACTTTATTAAAAAGCTCTATTTGAGTAGTAGCAACCTTTCTTTCGTTTTGGCTTTGCGCAAAAGCACTTGTGCAAATTGTGAAAGGCATTAAAAACAGGAATAGATTTTTCATATGTAAATATACAAAGACACAACTCCCCTAACGCACTGATAGACAAATAAAAAGCCATCATTTCTGATGGCTTGTCCATTGTGGCTCCCCTTAATGATGAAAGTTGCAACTTTTATCTTTTGATAGAGCATATAAAATTCAAGCTTTAATCCTCCTGTAAAAATGCAGAAAGTTGGCAGATAAAGTACTAGCTATTAGATTATTAGTTTTTCATAAAAATAAACCAATCCCAATCTGCCGGATTTCCCACACCAACACTTGGCGTGTAAAGAAAAATTTTAACCGTTGCATTTGGGTTTGAATATAAATATTGCCTAACCTTAACTAAGCCTTGAACTGAATTCCAAATCGCGTTGTAATTATATACTGTGTTATCTGGGTTAAAAACATTTTCAAAACCTGAAACTGGAGTTACATAATCTTTTGTCATTACTCTGTCAAACTGATTTGCGTTTAACAAATTTAAAGGATAATTTACCTGTCCAAGTCCAGCCCACACAATTGTTCCATCAAATAGCATTTCGTTTAATTCTTGATATTTAAGCTTTATGCTTCCAAAATCTCCTGGAGCAACATATTGATTAGTTATGCTCATATTAGAGGAAGTATCAGTAAAGGTCAACTCTTTTCCGCCTTCAAATTGATTGGTATTATAATCAACTTTCAAAACCAATACATTGTTTGAATTTGTTGTCGAGGAAGCTTGACGTATGTTTTGTTTTGAACAAGAAATTAATGTCAAAATAAAAGCTACGAGTATTAAATGTTTAATTTTCATAAATCCTATTTAAATATTTTATACCCAAATTTACAAAATGATGCACAAAAAGTAACATTTAATAATAATTAAATCGTGAGATTGAATTTACATAACTGGGTTGCATCAACTCTGAGAAAATGGTGGTGGAAAAATAAAAAGATGCAACTAGCCTAACGCACTGATAGACAACAAAAAAGGCGACATTTCTGTCGCCTTGTGCACTTCTGCTCCCCTAATTGACGAAAGTTTCAGCTATTTGCGGATGATTGAATATGTAATTATCTAAAAATAAATAGATTGGTTGGTAATTGGGTGGTCGAGGAAGTATTTAAATATGTAATTATTTATAAAATTAGTGATTAAAGAACATTTAATTTCGGGAACAAATAGAACAATCCTCGGCAACCTCTCCAATTTCACAACCTTTCTCTTCAAACAATGCTCTTCCAAATCTAACACACATGATACAATCTATAATTTCGCCATCTCTCATATCATAATGGCTATTTTGTTTTCCAACGCCCTCAGGGTCTCCAACACATCTACAGGCTTTCACTGTATAGCCTATTCCTCCGCAACCTCTGCAATCGCCATCGCCATCAACATATACTCTCTGTGGTGGATTGGTGTTATTACAACTAAAAAGCATCAAAATAACTATCGTTACTAGTGCAAGGTTTTTCATTTTTATGGATAAAATTGGTTTCATTTCACAAAGTTAGTGTAATTGGTTGATTAATTTAAAAAAAATTGGATTTTATGTTATATTTGTGCTAATTTATT
>SYIL01000044.1 GCA_005798825.1 Bacteroidota bacterium | reverse complement strand
GTGGGTATGAACAAATCATATATTCTTTCGCCAACGAATCCATTAAAGGGGTTCTTTTCGACACTAAAAATTGCAAATACAACGTATGCTTATAATAGCATGAAAAATGGTGATGCATTTGCTAAGAAATTTGGTGGGATTTCTGGAAATGACGCCGACAGTTTTATCCTCAAAATTGGCTTTTACAACAAAGGTAAATTATTGTCTAAACTGAGTGTTATTCTCGCAGACTATAGATTTGCTGACAATTCAAAAGATTATATTTTGGATTCGTGGCAAACGGTATTTTGTGCAAAGCAGGGTGTTGGGCAATCGGGTTTTATCGATAGTACAGTATTTGAATTGCAGAGCTCAGACAATGGTTCATTTGGTATGAACACACCTGGTTTTTTTGCGATCGATGAACTTGGTACAGATTTATGGGTAAATGTGATGCCCATTCCAACATTGCTCGCTTTATCCTACCCAAATCCTTCAAAAGACAAAGTGCGCATAGAAACGACTGGCATGATGGATAAAATAGAAATTGTGGATGTATTGGGCAAAAGGGTATATCAAGAAAATGGCCTAAACATGAGGGCTTTTGATGTGCTTATTTCTGATTGGGCCTCAGGTTTATATCAGGTGAAAATAACAACGAGCCTCGGAATCGAGACATGTAATATTGTGAAACAATAAATTCTAAGAAAATGTATTTTTGTAAGCAGTATTTTGGTTTTATTTTCTTTCGATTATCGCTTACAGCATGTCTTTTTTCATCTTGCGAATCCAGTATTGAAAAACCTTTGGATATCTCCGGAATTCAAGGCAAAAGGGTGGCTATTTTGTGTGAGGGAAATTTTATGTGGAACAATGCACGTCTGGATATCTATCAATCTGATTCAAATATTAATTGGGCCAATGCGTATGAGAAAGTCAATAGAAAACCACTGGGTGATGTGCTTCAACATGGGGTATTGTATGCAAATACCCTGTATTTAAGCATAAACAATAGTGGTAAGGTTTTGGGCATTAATCCTAAAACATTAAAACAAACCAAAATAAATGCAAATCTCAAATCCCCTCGATGTATATTGCCTATTGGCCGTCATGTTTGGATAACAGATCTTTATTCCAATTCCATATCAATTCTCGATACAGCATCTCTAAGTTTGGCCAAACAACTTTCTGTTGATGCCTATACAGAGCAGTTGGTGAAATGGAATCAGTTCGTGGCAGTTGCATCCTACAATGGAAAGGTATTGTTGTTTGACACCAATTCATTCTTGCTAAAACATACTATTTATGCAGACAGTGGCGCTATGTTTTTGGCTGTACACGAAAGCAATTCTCTCTGGGTTGTTTCGTCAGCGGGGGGCAAAAGTGCAATACAGCAATTTTCAGCATCAGATTTTTCGCGCACCAGATATTTTAAAGCTGAAAAGGGCTCGTTTGGGAAAATTGAGTTGTCGTTGGACGGAAAAGATCTGTTTTTTTTGTATCAAAACGCCCTTTGGAGGATACCTGTGAATGCAGAATCGTTTGCAGAGGCTTCAGTTTTTTTTCGTGGCCCAAAACTTATTTATGGTTTCAATTTTAACGCCAATGATAATTGTTTATACATCGCAGATGCGAAAGATTATGTGAGCAATGGGGAAGTTTCTGTGCTCAACGCAAAGAGCGGCACTTTAATGCATCGTTTTGCAACTGGTGTCAACCCTTCGTTTTTTGTACCCTTGCAGCCATAGTATCCCTTTTTGTTATCTTTGAAGAACGGCTATGAAATTCAAACTGCCTTTCATCAAAAAAGTAGATGTCCTTTTGATACGTTCCTATATTGGTCCGTTTGCTGTAACTTTTTTTTTAAGTATGTTTCTTTTTTTGATGCAATTTTTATGGAAATTCATCGATGAATTAGTTGGGAAGGGTATTTCTTTTGATCTTTTACTCAAATTAATTTTTTTTAGTTTGGCCGATTTGGTGCCCATGGCTTTGCCACTTACCATTATGGTTGCAGGTCTTATGACCTTTGGAAATCTGAGTGAAAGTTTTGAATTGGTCGCTATGAAATCAAATGGCATTTCACTGCTTCGCGCCCTCCGACCAATTTTTTTGTTCATGTGTTGTTTGGCGGTTCTCAATTTTTTATTTTTAAACTATATCATACCCAAGGCCAAGTTAGAACAAGCAGTTATGCTCATCGATATGCGCCAAAAAAAACCCACTTTCAATATATCCGAGGGGATTTTTTACCACCAAATAGAGGGTTTTGCTATTCGGGTGGGAAAAAAAGAGAAAGACAATCAAACCTTACGCGATGTGTTGATTTATGAGTATAAACAAGATGACAGCAAACGATTGAATGTGATTCGGGCCGAATGGGGTAAAATGTTGCTTTCACCCGATCAAAGGACCCTTCATTTGACACTCTATCATGGGGTTCGATATGAAGAGATGACAAATTCTTCGGAGTATAGAAAATCCCAACCGTTCAACCAAATGTTTTTCGAAAAACAGTCTATGGCAATCGACCTTTCAAGTTTGGATTTTCAGTTTACAGATCGCGATTTAATTGCTACAGATTACCGACTACAGAATGTTTCCCAGTTGTTTTTAGAAATTGACACGTTTCATCAAAAATGCAAGAAATTGCGTGACGACAACAGTAAATATTTGGGGCGGTATTTGCACGTCCCGGGAGTATTTCCCTCAGATTCTCAACGGGTTTCTTACCAGAGGGGGAACGCAGAATTTATGCTACTATCCAATAAGCAAATTGTCAGGAACTTTCCAAGTCAAATCAGGCAATCAACGATAAGTGCTGCGATAAATCACGCCCGGTCTGTTAAAAGTATGTCAGAGGGTCTCATGGGATCATTGCAATTTGAAGAAACGGAGGTAAATTTATACCGATCAGAATTGCATAAGAAATTTGCTTTTTCTTTTCTGGTCGTCTTGTTATTTTTAATTTCCGCTCCCTTGGGTGCGATTATTCGCAAAGGAGGGATTGGCATGCCTTTGGTTATTTCTGTCCTTCTTTTTGTTGTCTTCTACGCCTTGAATCTTACGGGTGAAAAAATGGGAAAGGCCGGTATTGTTCCTGTTTGGCTGGGATCTTGGTTGAGTTCGATGTTGTTGTTGCCAGTTGGACTGATCATTACTTACCGAGCGAGCATCGACAAAAGTTTTCATGGAAGTAATCCATTGAGCAATCTATATGGGTGGCTTAAAAAACGGTTTGAGAAGGGTTTAAAACAGCAAATCAGAACTGAAAATGACGATAATAATTTGCCATCCAATAACACTGATTCAGTCATTCAATCAAATGTAAAGAGATGAAAATTCTTGTTCTTGGGAATCGTATACCATGGCCATTGCATGATGGAGGTGCAATTGCGAGCTTTGCAATGCTTCGATCCTTATCTGGGGCCGGGGCTGAACTATATTTTTGCAGTTTTAATACCCAAAAACATTTCGTTTCACAAGAATTATGCAATAAACATTTTGGATTTTGTACAGTCAAAACTATTCCGTTGGATTCTTCGCTCTCGATTTTGGGAGCCTGTAGGAATTTGTTTTCACGAAAAAGTTACCATATTTCTCGCTATGATCGGAAAGAAGCCAATGATATTGTCGAAGCGCTCTTGCATGAGCAGGAATTTGATTTGGTTTTGTTTGAAGGGATTTATTCCATGACGATGATGAATGCTGTTGTTCGCTATAACAAAAGCTTCAGCACCGAAAATCGATATCCTCTCGAGCACATTTTCCAACACAACCCGGGGGTGGGAATGCAAGAAAATGCTATCCTAGAGTCTTTAGACCCAAAATCTAAAAAAGAAGCGAACGATACCGAAAATGAGAAGTATAACAAAAATAGGTTCCAAACCCATACATCAACTGCAATAGAAAATTCCCAAACGGGTCGAAAAGTTCCGTTAAAATCGAAACGCTTGCGAAAAAACGGCCCATTGCCTTGTGTTTACAGATCTCATAATATTGAATCTGAAATTTGGTTTAGACTCGCCCGACAATCACGTCAAGTGCTAAAAAAATGGTATTTGCTATTGCAGACAAGACGATTGCAACAGTTTGAACAAAAAATATGGTGCAGTGTAGATGCTGTAATTTCGATTACAGAACATGATTTCAATGTTGTTGAAAAGCATACCCAACAGGTCAATGGGAGCGCTGTGCCCCAAACGGTCTATTTGCCGGGAATTGAAACCTTCAATTCTTCAATATTCATGTTGCATCCCAACAAGGTTTTTCATATAGGGAGTATGGAATGGCAGGCAAATCAACAAGGCGTTCAGTGGTTTTTGCAGAAAGTATGGCCTCTACTTCTCGTAAAGTTGCCCCATACCGAATTCCATTTAGCGGGTAAGTCTATGCACAAAAATGATAAACGATTTTTTCAATCTGGTGTAATCAACCATGGGACCATATCGGATCCCGAAATGTTTATGAAAGAAAATGGCATTATGATAGTTCCCATATTGGCTGGTAGTGGGATTCGCATAAAAATTATTGAAGCAATGGCATTGCGTATTCCGGTTGTAACTACGTCAGTTGGTGTTCAGGGGCTTGAAATTCTTCACAATGTCCATTGTAAAATCGCTGATACTCCCCAAGATTTTGCGAATGCCATTGCCGACTTGATGGCAAATCCTACCCTTGCCAATGCGATTGTAGACGAGGCCTATTCTTATGTAGAAGCCCATCACAATAGCAAGCACAACACAGAAAAACTATTGAAATTTTTGACTGGACTAACAGAAATTACCGGGTAAATCGCATTGAAAAATGGGGAATTCCCGCTTCGTAAAATCGCTCACCTTCTGCAATAAAGTGGTATTTTGTATAAAATTCCAAGGCGTGTTCCTGGGCATGCAGATAAATATTGGGTAGGCTAGGAGTAACAATTTTTGGCGAACTTGAGTCATTAGAATCAACCTTGTTTTTGGTGATTATATCCAAACAATTTTGAAGTAATGCTGCACCAATACCCGTTTTTCTATAGTCTTTCAACACGGCAAATCGTTCGAGTTTTATGCCTTTTTGTGTTGTTCTAAATCTACAAGTTCCCACAGACAATCCTTTAAATTTTGCCAAAAAATGCCGACTGCTTTCCTCGTAAGTATCGTACTCTTCATCGGGCGGACATTCTTGTTCAATTACAAAAACCCTGCGACGAATGTCGAATGCTTGCGACAAATCAGATTGATTTCTAATTTCTCTCACTTCTATCATATAAAAAATGGTTAAATTTGCATCAAAAATACGAATAAAGATATCGTAATGGCCCAAAAAAACATTCAAGCACTATTAGGTTCACAAGCAGAATTCTTGCTAAATCACACATGCAAAACCATTGACAAATCAATGATTCATGCACCTGGGTCTGATTTTGTAGACCGTATTTTTGCCCAAACCAATCGGAATCCTCAGGTTTTGAGAAGTCTACAACAACTATATGGGAACGGACGTTTGGCAAACACGGGGTATGTGAGTATTTTGCCCGTTGATCAGGGTATCGAACACAGTGCTGGAGCATCTTTCGCTCCCAATCCAATCTATTTTGATTCTGAAAAAATTATTCAGTTGGCGATATCGGGTGGCTGTAATGCAGTGGCTTCAACCTTTGGCGTTTTGGGTATGCATTCCCGCAAATATGCCCACAAAATACCTTTTATTGTAAAATTAAATCACAACGAATTCCTTTCATATCCTAATAAATATGACCAATTGATGTTTGGATCTGTGGATGATGCTTGGAATATGGGTGCATGCGCTGTGGGTGCTACTATATATTTCGGGAGTCCAGAAAGCGGTCGTCAATTAATGGAAGTGGCAGCAGCATTTGAACGTGCCCACGAATTGGGGCTAGCCACAATTTTGTGGTGTTATACCCGAAACAATGCGTTTAAGATAGACGGTGTCGATTACCATTCAAGTGCAGATTTAACTGGACAAGCCAATCATTTGGGTGTTACCATTCAAGCTGACATCATCAAACAAAAATTGCCAACCAATAACGGAGGATTCAACGCCACCAAACATGGTAAAACCCATCCAAAGGTATATTCTGAATTGTCTTCTGACCATCCCATCGATTTAACGCGCTACCAAGTGGCAAATTGTTATATGGGACGTGCCGGACTGATTAATTCAGGGGGCGAAAGCAAAGGAAAAGGAGATGTTGAGGAGGCAGTTTTTACTGCTGTTGTAAATAAACGTGCCGGAGGTTCT
The DNA here is from genome assembly GCA_005798825.1 of Bacteroidota bacterium. Classification (GTDB taxonomy): domain Bacteria; phylum Bacteroidota; class Bacteroidia; order NS11-12g; family UBA955; genus UBA955. The sequence goes on along the minus strand of SYIL01000044.1, from coordinate 14,708 downwards.
GGGTTAATTTTGGGACGCAAGGCATTCCAAAAACCCATGAATGAAGGCATTGTCCTATTGAATGCGGTGCAAGATGTGTATTTAGATGGCAGTATAGAACTGGCCTAATGGTATAATCTGTGAATGTAGATTTTGAATATGATGACGAACTTTCTGGGAATGGGCCAAAATGGTACCAAAGAACCTGGAGTGGAATCTTAACCAAAACCAAAGATAAAAAACCCACCCCAGATGGTTTGTGGGAGAGGTGTAAGCGCTGCAAGCAAGTCGCCCCCACCAAGGAATGGATTTTAAACCGCTATGTTTGTCCGTCTTGTCGTTTTCACGAGCGAATTGGGTCTTTAGAATATTTTGATATATTGTTTGATGAAAACAATTATACAGAGATAAATGCCAATTTGTCGAGTGGTGATCCCCTGAAATTTAATGATTCTGCTCCTTACATTGATCGCTTGATAGTAGCTAAGAAAAAAACTGGATTAAAAGATGCTGTTCGAACCGGATATGGCAACATAGATAAGCAGCCATTAATGATAGCTTGTATGGATTTTAGTTTTATTGGAGGGTCTATGGGGAGTGTGGTGGGTGAGAAAATTTCCCGTGCGATTGATTACTGTTTGCAAACGGGTACTCCTTTTTTGATGATTTCAAAATCTGGGGGTGCACGCATGATGGAAGCGGCGTATTCTCTCATGCAAATGGCCAAAACCAGTGCAAAATTGGCATTGTTACACCGGGCGGGTATTCCCTATATTTCTCTGTTAACCAATCCAACAACAGGCGGCGTTACTGCATCATTTGCGATGTTGGGTGATTTTAATATTGCCGAGCCTGAATCATTAATTGGCTTTGCCGGCCCAAGGGTGATTCGTGAAACCATTGGAAGAGATTTGCCCAAAGATTTCCAAAGTGCAGAATTTTTGCTGGAGCATGGATTTTTAGATTTTATCGTCAATAGAAATGAGTTAAAACAAAAAATTTCAGGACTATTACACGTAATTTGGAGTTTGAAAAACACAAAATAATCATATATATGAATTTTCCAGACAACCTCAAGTACACCAAAGACCATGAATGGGTTTCGGTGAATGGCGACATCGCCACCATTGGTATTACAGATTTTGCGCAAAGCGAATTGGGTGATATTGTTTTTGTAGATATTCCTTCATTGGGTGAATCACTCGAGGCGCATGTCGTTTTTGGGACGGTAGAAGCTGTTAAAACCGTTAGCGATTTGTTTATGCCCCTGGCTGGTGAGGTTGTTGAAGTTAATCCTGATTTAGACGGCTCGCCAGAGTCTGTCAATAGCGATCCCTATAATGCGGGATGGATGGTCAAAGTCAAAATGAATAATCCAAGCGACTTGAATTCTTTGATGAGCCATGCCGATTATACCGCTATGGTAGGATAATCATGTTTGAATTTGGAAAACAAAAAATAGTTCAGTACAAAAAAACCTTCCTGATATTATTGGGTATTGCAGTCTTGTGTCTCCTACCTTTTCCCGATTCAAAGACCATTCCCACAATTCCTTGGTTGGGTATGTTGGGAATAGACAAGTGGGTTCATTTTTTACTTTATTTTTTTTTATACAAAATATGGAGCTCAGAAAATACAAATCCTTCAAAAAACACCTGGAAATTGCTGGTTCTTTCGATTTCTTTTGGTGCAGTTATCGAGTTTTTACAAGATTTATATGTGAGCAATAGGGCAGCAGAATGGGCCGATTTTTTTGCCGATTTTAGTGGATTGCTTTTTGGTTATTTTGTTTTTCAACACAGACGATTTAGGTCGGATAATTCTTGATCGGTTCCTGTAGTTGTGTTTAAGGGTATTTGTGTTGACACACCCGAACATTGTGGGTTTCAAGTGTTTTGTTTAAGCAATGTGTAGTATTTTGTCCACACATTTCTACATACTGCACTTTGTTAAGTTGCTTGGTTTATATTTGTTGAATAATATGAATCAAATTCGTTTCGAAGGTAGAAATGCATTGTTCTTTTCAACGTTGCGTTCTAGAATTGATGAGCATTTAAATTCCATTAATGTAAAAGCATCCGGGAATTGGAAATTGTACAGCAAGACGATTATTCTTTTCGTTTGTCTTGCTTTGCTATATACCCTATTGGTATTTTTTACACCTTCTTCTCCACTGTTGTCAATTTTTTTGTGTGCCTTGGTGGGTGTAAATTTTTCATTTATCGGTTTTAACGTCATGCACGATGGCTCTCATGGTAGTTATTCATCCAGAAGATGGGTAAATAAGTTGATGGCACTAAGCTTGAATGTAATGGGTGGCAATGCGTTTTATTGGCACCAGAAACACAATATATCTCATCATTCCTTTACCAATATTGAGGGAGCAGACGAGGATATCGACATTAGTCCGTTCATGAGAATGAATCATATTCAAAGCAAATATTGGTTTCACCGATTTCAACATATATATGGTTTGATGTTGTATACAATTACCTATTTGATGTGGATTTTTTATCAAGATTTCGTAAAGTATTTTGGTGGTAAGGTGGGAGATCGAGATATTAAACAAAACTTGTCATTGGTTCAGCACTTTGGTTTTTGGGTAAGTAAATTACTGTATATCGGCGTTTTTATTGTTGTACCTATTTTCTATGTAGGTTTGGTTCAAACCATCATTGGTTTTTTGTGCATGGCGATGGTTACCGGATTGATTATCGCGGTAGTTTTTCAATTGGCTCATGTTGTAGGTACTGTTGATTTCGTAGCGAAAGCTATTCCTGTTACTTCAATAGAAGCAGATTGGGCAACCCACCAGATTCGTACGACAGCCAATTTTGGAACCAATAGCAAGTTATTGGCATGGTGTTTGGGCGGCTTAAATTTTCAGGTAGAACATCACTTATTCCCCAAGATAAGTCACATACATTATCCCAAAATTAGCAAAATTGTTCGTGAAACCTGTAATGAGTTCAATATTGCCTACAATGAGTTTCCATCAATGCTTGGTGCTATTCGTGCACATTTGTTACACCTTAGAGAAGTAGGAACATAGTTATTTCGCCTTCCCTTTTCACTCGGCGGTTGAGTATCCTGCCTACCCTGCAATAAGAACTCCTTATTTTTTTGATCGTATTGAATTTTTAATATTATTTTCCATATTTGTTTTTCTTATATGAGAAATGCGAGTGTACCTTTTTTGGTGGTTCCTTGTCCCGATTCTCAGGGCAATGCAATAATTATAGATTCCTCTGGCGAGATTCTCAAAACCCATTTGCGAAACAATTTCTCTTCATTTACAAGTCCTGTAATGCAATTGCTCGAAAAGGATCTCAATGCATTGCCAATACAAGCGGATTTGCGTGAAAGTTTGATTTACTGTTTGTTGAGTTCATTCAGTGAAGAGCAAAGCCCCGTTTTTCAATTATACCTTGCCGATGATATTCAGTGGGATGCGGCGTATCGTTTATCCGATGACGAGGATGTTGCTGCAGTTCAATATAAATCTATAGAAGCGCTTATTCACTATTTACAGGGTGATTGGGTTTGTTTGGGTCCAAATAACGCTCAGACACTTGAGGAAATGCAGCAAAAAAAAATGGATTATGTTCCAGATTCTATTCTTTTAAAAATTACTGAAATCACCACAGATTTTAGCCAAGAAAAAATATATGCTGTTGAATTATTGCAAAATATTTTTGGTGGCATCCACCTTTCAATGATTGTTCTTTGGATTTCGAATTTGATTGATTCGGAAACCTTGATTAAATCATCTTTTTTGTTAAGTTGTTTCAAGCAAGAACCCGAAAATCCCCAATTTTCAAAATCTGAAATCCATGATATTCAGGCATTTTCTTTAAAATTAGACGCATTTAGAAAAGTCTTGTTTCTCACATAAAGTGATTACTGTATTTCTGATGTATCCGTTTGCCTGGCACTCTCAATATCCGTTTGCCTGGCACTCAATATCTGGATTTGTTTTAAAACAATGCGAGTTAGGGCTGGAATGCAATCCTATGGGTTTCACGCAAATGGTCACCCTCTATCTTTATCCAATATACTCCAAAACTCAATTGGTTTACAGGCAATTGAAATGCGTGTTTAAGTGCATCGATGTGGTTGGCTTGGTAAACGATTTTCCCATGGTGATCCAATACAAGTAATTCTCTTATTGTTTTGGTAGAAACCAGATTAACATTTCCTTGGCTCGGATTGGGGTAAACAGAAACAGACACTGACGATTTAGCCAAACGGGGAATCTCGGCCGCATATGTTTCTAAAGACAAATCGTCAAGAAGGATTTTACTTGAGATATTGCTTGCCTCAGTGAAAGTTGAGTCAGACAAAAACACGCCGACAGTTGCCTGGGTGGGTATTAATGTGAATCTGGAATCCCAGACTACATTTTCTGCGAATAATGAATAGCTTGAAGGAACAAACCCATCCGAATTTTGAGAAAAAATGGCTGAACCAACCAAAGTGTCGGTATGAAAAAAATTTACAATAACAGTAACCCTATCGCCTGCAACCAAATTCCCTTTCCAATAACCACGCAAACTTTCGTATCGTTGTTTGATCATAAAAGACGGCATATCCATGGCTGCGATGGGGGAATTTGTATTTTGGGTAATCATCCAAGCAGGTATCCAATGATTGCTTGATGTATTTAATCCTGTAGATTGTGCCTGCAATACAATGGCTGATTTAGAACGGGCATCGTTAGATTGTGAAGTAAAGATTTTTTTTGTATCGTATAATGTGCCCATTTTTTCTTCAAATGCATCTGTAGATGTATACCAACTCTTGGGTTTCATAACCGAAAATCCTCCCCATGTTTCGAAATTGAGATTGGCAGTAGTTGGGGTAGTTCCATCGATAAAGCCCAAATCATAGATTGCTAAAGACCCATTTCCATTGGGTTTCCCGAGCCCCTGACTGCTTGTAATATACACAAAACCCGAATCTGCAGACAGTGACAGGGTCGGGTGCGAATAGGCAAGTGGAATGGTGAGTTGTTTGTCACCAGAACCTGGAGCATCCGACAAAATATCGAACTGTTGTAAAATAATCGGAACACCATCAACGCCTCTGGTAAACCCCACTATAATTGTTGCTGTATCATTTCCAAGATTTGCTGAATTGTAAATAATTTTCATGGAGGTGGGTGTACCAGAAATAGGAAATCCACCCGTCAATATATCAGGGTAATTGAGACCTACTTGAAGAGCATAGCTAATGGTTTGAGAATGAACATCATTGAATAGTCGTATTCCATGGTTATCAGGCGAAGTCTGGGAAGTATCATGCAATCCTTTACCGATTACCATCCATTTTGTTGGGGCCGAGAAAAAGTTAGATTCCCAATCATTAAAAGAGGCATTTGGAATCGGATTTTGGGACATTGCATGCATTCCACATCCAAATATTCCCATCATTAAAACCAATATTTTTTGTTTCATTAAACCACGATTAATGTAGAACGATTATACTCTGGGTATGGCGGGTATTGCCATTAATGGTTTCAATTTTATAAAAGCCTTCAGCCCAATTTTTGGTTTCAATGTAAATCATATCTGTGCCCATTCCACTGCCCATCAATTGTCCTTGTGTTCCGAATATTCGGTAGGTCGAATTGCCTTGTCCAAGTGGAATATAGAAACCTAAATCTGTTGGACTGGGGTAGGGGTTTCTTTGGATATAACCCGAAGATTGGCTTTTTGATCGGCTGCGAATGACTTTTACTTCAAGACAGTAGGTTGTTGAGCAATGGGCTGAGCTGTCATAGGCAGTTAAGCAAACCAAATAGGTCCCCGATTTGGCAAATTGGTGAATGGGTGTTTTGTCCTTGCTATTGGCAGAACTGTCACTAAAACTCCAACTATACTTATACGATCCGGTACTGGTATTTTTTACATACATTTTTCCATTGCTTGAAACACTGTCAACCTGGAATTTGGCAATTGCAGGGCAGGGAATACAATCAACGACAAGGGTTTTACAAATGCTTGTATCGCATTTATTGCAAGAATCATAGTAAAATATGCAAATAGTATATGTGCCTTTGGCAGAAAAAGTATGCGTTGCCAAGCGGTTATAGTATTTGATGCCACCAACAGATATCTTGTATTTGATGCAGGGGGTATTCAAGTTTTTGCCTTCAAATGTGTAAACATTGCATTTGTTGGTATAGCCAAGACTTACCCCTTTCGATGCCCAGTTGCATTTGCCAACAAAGGGCTTACAACCTACGGTGAAGGTCTTGTATAATAGCGTATCACACCCTGTACACACATTGCTATACTTTCCTATAATTTTATATTTCCCAGTATCTGAAAATACATAATTTCCAGTTCTGCCAGCAGTCAATGGGGTTGTTTTTCCTGTTTTAAAATTGTACACACTTATTTGGTAACGGATACACGAGTCGGTTAAATAATTCATTTCAAAAAAGTATTTATTGCAATCATTGGAATACCCCAAACCCAAATTACCCGTCCAAGTACATTTTTTAGAATGGGTTGGAACTGAGATTTCTACTTTTTTGCATATATACAGATAACACTTTTTTGATGGATTATAAATTTTTACGCAAATTTCATAGACACCCGACTTTTTAAATGTGTGTGCGGGGTCTTTGCCTGAGGAAATTGTACCATCGCCCCAAAACCATGTATAAGTGGTCGCACTTGGTCCATTGGAAACAACATAAAATTTCCAAGTGCTGTCATTGATTTTCTTAAATGTAAATGATCCAAGGAGACCGCAGGGGTTGCCAACCGTAATTTTTTTGCAAATTTTTACTTTGCATTTTCCGGTTTTATTGATGATTGTTAAGCAGACTTCATATGTTCCTGCTTTCGCATATTCGTGATAGGGGTCTATACCTTTGCCTGTTTTGCCATCACCGAAATTCCATTCATAGGTATAACCCGAATTACTACTTCCTTTAAACCGAATTTTATTGCCTCCGCTGCTTACTCCCCAAGTAAAATCTCCTTTTAGTTCGCAAGGATTACCACATTTAACGGTAATTTCTTTGCAGTAATACACGGAGCAAACTTTCCCGTTGGCATCTGTCCAACTTGCTTTAAGACATACTTTGTAAACGCCTTCAGACAAGTATGTATGTATTGGGTCAGCCCCTTTCCCCTCTGTTTTATCTCCAAAATTCCAGGTATATGTTGCGGTTTTCTGGTTTGAATAAGCAAGAAATTTTACTTTTTTACAGTCGTTATTCCACGAAAATTCTGTCTTTAAATCACAATCACAATTTGCGATTGTAAGGGTTTTGCAAATGCTGGTATCACAATTGTTACAGCTGTCCCAAACTTTCATGCATACTGTATAACTTCCATTTTTTAGGTATTGGTGTTTGGTCGTTTTTCCTTGTGCAGTGGTATTGTCGCCAAAATCCCAAGAATACTGTATGCATGCATTGGAACCACCAGAGTCAGTTACTTTATAGCCGTCAAAATTGAATAAATAGCAAGAGCTATTGCTTTGAGACCACCCTTTTGGTAGATTGCATTTTGCGATACCAGTGGCCGATAGGATTAATAAAAAAAATACAAAGACAATTTTTTTCATAGGATTGCTTATTACAAGGTTTTTTCTACATTCGATAGGTCGTAGATTTCATTTTATATTTACAAGACGTTTTGTTTTATTTACAAGACGTTTTGTTTTTACATTGTGTTGCATACAGTGTAAAATAATACTTTCGAAGGGGGATTCGGTTAAAATTGAAATGAAGTACAGCCTTCCGGGTTGCTTAATTTGTGACTTTTTCTTGTGCCGTTAAACAAACAATGCACAAAATGAGTTTGCCCTGAAAATTGCTCAAAAAGCAAGGTATTACAGACCCAGATATTTTTTTGTGGGTGTGTATTATTGGCTTCAAGATAACACCATACAGCATCTTCTTCAATTTCCCATCCCAAAAAATTTAAAAGAATTGGTGATTGAATTCGAATTTGTGTCTGTTTTGTAATCGCTTGTTTACTCAATTGTAACTGGAGGCCATTCAGCAAAAATTTTCCCAATAAAACTTTATTGACTTGCGATTTTATGGTTAGGTCGATGGGAGTCTTTTGCTGCGCAATAATAGCATCTTGGAGATCGTTTGTAAGCAATTTACATCGAACTTGTATTGTTTGCGAGGAAGAATTGAGTGTTATTTCTGTAACGCCAACATGGTAGGGATGTTTGGCGATTGCAGCACACAAAATAAATACCAATATGGGTAAAAAAGACTTCTTAAAAGGGCCCAATAACGGTTTTAACTTTCGAAGATTAATCACAGCGCTTGTTGCCCAAAACGGATGCCCAATGAAAAGCTTTATCTTTTCTGGGTTGTTATCAAAATAGGCCAAGCAAATTCTGAAAAATTTAAACAATTGGAATAACATGCTGATTTTTTATACTTAACAATGGAAGGATTTTTTAAAGCAAATATAGGCAGGGGTTTTGGTTTGAATTTTAAGAATGAGATACTGAATTACAGTTTACGAAAATACACATTGTTTACCAGTTAAACGCTGACGTACTGTTTTTCTGAAATTGTCCAAACAGATAATTTGATTTCACTTTCTGAATTGAGATCTGCTAGATTATTTTGATTAATTTTGCAATCTCGAATTGAAAAACGAATAATATAAATCACAATACATGAAAAAAAATTGCCTCTTATTTATTTGTTTCTTTTATTCCACGATTGTCTTATTTGCGCAAAATACCAAAAACAATCCAACCTCAAATCACGGCAACAAATTTGAACAGCTGGGGAATATTTTACCCGACGCCAATACTTATAGAACTGCATCTGGAGCCCCGGGGAATGAATATTGGCAACAACAAGCCAATTATAAAATTTCGGCCACCCTGGATGAAAAAACCAACTATTTGATTGGCGATGAGCAAATAACGTATATCAATAACTCCCCTGATGCATTGCACTATTTGTGGTTGCAACTCGATGAAAATGAACACAGTCCGGATGGTGAAAACAATAATTTTAATGGTAGTGAAAAGTCATTGCCGATTACTGTCGGGCAAATAGACGCTCTTGATTACAAAACCAATTTAACGGGATATGGGGTGAATATTATAGAAGTATCGGATGCTTCTGGTAGGCCTCTTCCGTACACAATTAACATGACAATGATGCGCATTGATTTACCCAAGGCATTGCCCTCTAAGCAGCAATATATTTTTCGGGTTAAATGGAATTATAAAATTCCTGAAAGAAAAAAAATTGGCGGTCGGGGAGGGTTTGAGTATTTCCCCAAAGATGGCAACCATATTTATACGATTTCGCAATGGTATCCTCGCATGTGTGTTTACAGTGATTATCAAGGATGGAACCACAAACAATTCACGGGTCGGGGGGAGTTTAGTTTGGTTTTTGGAAACTTTGACGTGCACATGACTGTTCCGGCTGATCATGTTGTAGCCTCAACGGGCGAATGCCAAAACTATGCTGATTTGCTCAGTACCGAGCAATTAAATCGTTGGGAAATTGCCCAGAAAGTAAATGCCGCATCGCAAGCAGAACCCATTGAAATTGTGAATTTGGCAGAAGTAAAATACAGAGAACAAAATCGGGACACATCGCATACCAAAACTTGGCATTACAAAGCCGAGAATGTACGTGATTTTGCTTGGGGCAGTTCACGGAAATTTGTGTGGGACGCCATGGCTCAAAAGATTGAAGGAAAAACAGTTATGTGTATGAGCTACTATGGGAAAGAAGCTTACGGGTTATACCGAAACTTTTCTACAAAGGTGGTTGCACATACCCTGAAAACCTACAGTAAATACACCATACCCTACCAATATCCTGTTGCCATTAGCGTGGAAGCCTCGAGTGGTATGGAATACCCGATGATCTGCTTTAATTATGGAAGAACCGACGAGGATGGCAGTTATAGTTCTAGAACCAAATATGGAATGATTGGCGTTATAATTCATGAGGTTGGACACAATTTTTTTCCAATGATTATCAACAGCGATGAGCGAAATTGGAGTTGGATGGATGAGGGATTGAATACGTTTGTTCAATTTTTGACAGAACAAGAATTTGACAACAACTACCCTTCATCCCGCGGGCCAGCCCACAAGATTGTCGATTATATGAAAATGCCAAGGGAACAACTTGAGCCAATCATGACAAATTCAGAGAATATCATTCAATTTGGTCCAAACGCCTATGCCAAACCTGCAGCTGCAATGAATATTTTACGTGAGACGATTATGGGTCGTACATTATTCGATTTCGCATTCAAAGAATATTGCAGGCGATGGGCATACAGACACCCGGCGCCTGCCGATTTATTCCGAACCATGGAAGATGCTTCTGGGGTCGATTTGGATTGGTTTTGGCGTGCTTGGTTTTATGATATTGAACCTGTTGATATATCGATGGATTCGGTATTGGCCTATCGGGTATTTTCTCCACGTGAGATGCCTTCGAAGATGGATACAATCAAAGTGGAATCTGGTAGATGGGGTTTTGGAAGGAAACGAAGCGGTAATTCACCATTGCCAGCCCAAGAATTTCAGCACGTGAGTAAATTGCGAAACAAAGCGATAGGATTGCAGTTTGCAGTTAATCGAGATACAATGCTGCGCGATTTTTATTATTACTACAATCCCTCAACAGACACCAACGGTATGGCCGAACGGATTGCGATTCCCAATAGTGAAAATGCCAATCGTAAGCCCATAGTTCGTGATTCTTATAAAGACCTTGCTTTGCTCAACCCTGAAGAATCCAAGAAATATGAAAATACCTATTTGTTTGAAATTACATTCAGCAATAAGGGTGGCACGGTGATGCCCATTATTTTGCAATGGAATTATGTTGATGGTAGTTCGGAATTAGAATATATTAATGCCTATATCTGGCGTAAAAATGAATATCAGGTAATTAAGAATTTTGCAAAACAGAAGGATGTTCTCAGTATTGTTCTTGATCCGTTTAAGGAAACTGCTGATATAGACGAGGCCAATCATATATGGCCACGCAAACAAGAAATTTCGCGGTTTGAATTATTTAAAGCCCGGGAACAGTCGGCTGAAGAAAAAGTTGAAATGACACCCATGAAACGGGCTTTGAATAAAAAGTAGTAAACTGCCAATGAAGGTTTGGCAAGAGTGCATAAAAATTTACCCAATGAATATTCATTCTTTGCTTGTTGTTTTTACTGTATCAAATTTTTGATTCAAAAAACATGGCCTGAAATAATGTCATCAACCACGCTTGGATCCAGTAGGGTTGTGGTATCGCCCAGTGCATTGGGCTCACCCTCAGCAATCTTTCGCAGTATCCTTCGCATAATTTTTCCCGACCGTGTTTTGGGCAATCCAGTCACAATTTGAATTTTGTCAGGTTTGGCAATAGGGCCAATGAAATGGATAACTGTAGCCTTGATTTGGACAGCCAATTGCGCATGGTCTTTATCAATCCCTGGGTAAATTACAAACGCGTATATGCCTTGTCCTTTGATGTCATGAGGATATCCAACAACGGCACTTTCGATTACACCAGGGTGCATGTTAATGGCATTTTCAATCTCTGCTGTCCCAATTCGATGGCCACTAATATTCAATACATCATCTACTCTTCCTGTAATTCTGTAGTTCCCTAATTCATCTCTTAGTGCGCCGTCTCCTGTGAAGTATAATCCTGGATAGGTAGAAAAATAGGTTTGTTTACACCGTTCGTGGTCGCCCCATGTAGTTCTAATAATGCCGGGCCAGGGTTTTCGAATGCACAAATTGCCAGAAACGTTATTTCCAAATAGTTCGAGTCCATTTTCATCGACCAAAAGCGGTTCAATCCCAGGTAGTGGAAGCGTAGCAAAAGAAGGCTTTGCTGGGGTAATACCTGCAAGGTTTGTGATTAAAATACCACCAGTTTCCGTTTGCCACCAGGTATCTACGATCTCGCACCGACCTTTTCCCACATGTTCGTGGTACCAACGCCAGGCCTCTTCGTTGATGGGTTCTCCTACTGTGCCCAATACCTTTAAACTGGCCATTGGGTAGTCGTCAACCAACGAGTGCTTATCAGCCATAAGACTTCGGATTGCAGTAGGGGCCGTGTATAAAATGGCCACTTGGTATTTTTCGATGATTTCCCACAATCGATTCGAAGAGGGGTAATTAGGAATACCTTCAAATTGAAGGGTTGAAGCACCAGCAAGCAGTGGGCCATAAATACTATAGCTGTGTCCAGTTATCCAACCGATATCGGCTGTACAAAAATGTAACCATCCAGGTTGGTATTGAAAGGCATTCACAAACGTGTAGTGAGTCCATATCATATAGCCCCCACAACTATGAACCACACCTTTGGGTTTTCCAGTAGAACCACTGGTGTATAAAATAAAAAGGGGGTCTTCGGATTCCATAACTTCGGCTTTCTGCAGTATGGCAGCAGCTCGATCTATCTTGGACATCGCCTCATGCCACCCTATTTCGCTGGGCGTATTTATTATAGTGCTATTGTGCGTTCGCCGACAAACAATTACTTGTTTAACTGAATTGCATTGAAGCATTGCTTCATCAATCACCGATTTTAATGGAATCTCTTTGACGCCCCGAAAAGCAACATCACAGGTTACAATCAAACAAGCTTGCGCATCAATTACCCGGTCTGCAATACTTTGAGCACTAAATCCTCCAAAAATTACCGAATGAATGGCACCAATGCGGGCGCAGGCCAAAACCGCAATCGTAAGTTCGGGAACCATTCCCATGTAGAGGCAAACCCTGTCTCCTTTGTTAACCCCATAATTTCGCAATACCTGGGCAAAAGTGCAAACTTCCTCGTGCAATGTTTTAAAAGTATAGGTTTTATTGAGCTCAGTCGGTTCGTTCGACTCCCAAACCAAGGCAATGTCATTTCCGCCCGTTTGAAGATGCCTATCCAAACAATTCTCGGTTATGTTTAATTTTCCACCCTTAAACCATTGTACGTTTGGCCCGTCAAAATCCCAATCTACGACTGTATCCCATTTTCGCCGCCAAGTAAATTCATTCGCCACATTTTCCCAAAACAACGCTGGGTTTTCAATGCTTGCAGCGTAGTCTTTAAGGTATTGGTCAGATGAAGTAATTTGATGAACAAAATGCATGTAAGTGATTTGGAGGATTTTAGGAATAATTCCAGGCGGTAGCTGAATTTATTTTTTGTCTATTTTATAGAGCCTACCTGCATCTGTTATGGCATACAATGCACCATCTACGCCTTGTGTAATGTCACGGAAACGCTGATTTTCACCTGATAACAAACGTTCTTCACCTTGAACAATATTATTACTGATGTGAAGTCTCAAAATATGAGTTCCGCCCAGTGCACCCACAAATAAATTGTTTTGCCATTCAGAAACTCGATTGCCTTTGTAAAATGTCATTCCGCTGGGCGAAACCGAGGGATCCCAATAATAAATTGGCTGTTCCATATTTTCTTTTTGCTGAATACCATCACCTACTTTTTGACCGCTGTACTCGATACCATAGGTAATTATCGGCCATCCATAATTTTTCCCTGGTTTGAGTAAATTGATTTCATCACCACCTTTGGGACCAAATTCACCAAGCCATACATCACCAGTAATTGGATGTATTGCCAGTCCCTGTGGATTGCGATGCCCAATGGTATATAACTCCCCCAAAGCCCCAGCACCATTAAATAGTGGATTTCCGGAAGCCTTCGCCCCATCGGTTGTTATTCGTATAACTTTCCCCAAACTGCTATTCACAGATTGCGCCATAAGGCGGGTTGAAGTACTTGAGCGCTCACCAATGCAGACCAACAAGTGGCCGGTATTGTCGATAACGATTCGCGCCCCAAAATGTAAATTGCCATTGAATGGTGTATTGGAGCGATAAATCACAGCAACAGATTCCATGATGCCTTCATTTTCAGAAAGCTTACCTTTGGCAACAGAAGTGATGCTTCCACCCGCAACATTTTCAGAGAAGGCCCAGTAAACCATTCTATTTGCTATGAAGTTGGGATCAATGCACAAACCCAATAAACCGCCTTGTCCGGATGAATTTACAGCTGGAATGTTGGCGATGGGTGATCCAATTAAACCCTCTTTAGTTAGAATTCGCATCGTTCCACTTTGTTCCGTGACCAGGAGTTTTCCATTTGGCAATCCAACGATCCCCCAGGGATCTTTGAGAGATGTGGTGATTATTTTGTATTCGTATGGGATTTTTGTTACCAGACTTCCAATGCGCGTTTGTCCTGTAAAAGCCGGTTTGTAATTGGTATTTGCTGCTTGGGTTTCAACTGGAGGACCCAAAACGAGTGGAACAATACCAGCTGGACTGTTGAGTGTTGGTGGCTCTTCACACGAAAATGCCAACAATACGGCAGACATTGAAAATATCTTTATTAATCCCAAGGGTTTCATAACTTTACAAAAATACCCAATTTTGAGTCCAAAGACAACGCATTGCTTGTGAAAAAAATCGCCAACCTTGCCAGTTATCCGAAAAATTATTGTGTTAATTATGCCCCCAATTTGATTCCAAAACGTTTATTCCCTTGATGATTTGGAATATCACATTCAATCGTTAGCAGACTATGTATCTTATATCGAAGGAAATAGTATCTAAATATTTTAAAAATTCTTAATTTTGTTAGCCTAGTGTGATTACAAGAGCATAATGTAGTATGAAAAAATTACGGAATACAATTATTCTTTTAATGACAT
>SYIL01000043.1 GCA_005798825.1 Bacteroidota bacterium | reverse complement strand
CTAACTAGATTATATACGAAGTAAACTTTCATATATTAATCCAATTGGGTATGGTAGACGAAAGTAAATGCTTCAAAAACGAATATAGTATAATCCCTCAACAAGTCAATAAAGGGGAGGGGGCAATACCCGGTTTGCCGAATTTATTTAGTCCGAATTTTTGGTCTACTTACAAATGGTTGAATTTTCCTAAAAATTTTATAATCCATAACACATTTGGTTCGCAAAAATTAAAACAAAACCTAAAAGTAAAACTTTGGAGTGAGTTTTACCACTCATTATTTGTTGGTGGTGATTACAGAATTAAATCATTCAATTATTTGGGAAAGCCAATATATTTTGCAATTAGAGGAAAATGGTTAGGACAATATACTGATGACAACCTTTTT
This sequence comes from Bacteroidota bacterium, assembly GCA_005798825.1. Taxonomy (GTDB): domain Bacteria; phylum Bacteroidota; class Bacteroidia; order NS11-12g; family UBA955; genus UBA955. The sequence continues at coordinate 7,505 of SYIL01000043.1, read as the reverse complement.
GATGCGTTAAAAAATGATTAGGATCTGCCGATTACAATAAACAATGTAAAAATTAATAATTTTTCTTTTTACATATTCAGCGGCGGACGGGCCCATAAAAGTGTTTGGATTGTTTATTTCTCTTTTGATGTCATCCATTCTTTAGCTGTGCCAAGGATTGATTTTACATTTTTAAAAAATAAATCAGCTTTTATTTTGTCCTCATCTTTTAAAAGATGGAGTTCCTTTTTAGTTACAATATAATACCCTCGCTTGAAACCGAGAGCTAGATTATTTTCATTTAATCGCCAAACCCAAAAAGGTAAATAATCCACGTCTATAATCTTGAGGACGCCATTTTGTTTGCTAAAATGTAGCTTAACCAAAATACCCCCATCTTGGTTAATGTCACGTTGATTTGAAATGAAATTGCCCAAACTGTAAGCTACTGGCACATTCACACTATCTTTTAATTTTCTGTTAAATGACCTGATATTTTTTATGGGTTGAACGACGTGGGGATGCATGCCGATAATCGCTGATACACCTCTTTTCGCTAATTTTGTCGCAATTTCTCTTTGTTCTTGGTTTTCTGTGATCATATACTCCAATCCCCAATGCATTACTGAAACAATGGCATCCACCTGTTTTTCTTCTGCAATCTTAATATCATTGAAAATGCATTGAGTGTCAATAATATTTACAAAATTTGGGGCGCTTACCCTAAGTCCATTTGTTCCGTATGTGTAATTGAGAAAAGCTAATTTGCACCCTTTAATGTTGATTAAAAATGGATACGAATTGGTTCTTGAGATTGTGTCTTTAAAAGTCCCTGTATGAAGAATGCCAAACTTATCCAATACATCAATTGTACGTTCAATTCCAGCCTTACCACGATCTTGGGAGTGATTATTAGCAGTGAATAGAAAGTCAATTCCAGCGTCTTTCATGGCCTTTGCATAACTGTCAGGTGATGAAAATTGTGGGTATCCAGTATATGGTTCCCCTGCCAGCGTAACTTCTAAATTCGCAAAGGTGTAATCAGCAGAATTTAAATAAGGTTGGATGAATTGGAACCATTTGTCATATTCGTATTGTTTAGTTGAGTCATTCCATGCTGCGGAATTCAGCGGCTGGTGCCCCATTAGGTCCCCGCCAAAAACTATAGTAAAACTCGTATCAGTAATTTTTGGATGAGCGTTTTTACTTGTATTCAATGTTTTTCCATTGGATGTGCTCAAAAGTATACCGGATAAAATCAATACTGAGGCTGTACAAAAACATAAAATGATTCTATTTCTTTTCATAATGTTGTTTCTTGAAGGAATTAAAAGTTGTTTTCAAATAGGGTTACTTCTATAGTATCACCCCATAAACATAAGCAATTTAGTTAAATTCGACAGAATCACGTCAATTATAACCTCAAGGGAATTGGGAAATTGAATACCCTTGAGAAATATCTACCCATGGTTTTTACGAGTCAAACTTTTTAAATCGTTTTCTTTCCGATTTGGTTGTAAGCAATTCAAGGTTTAAAAGCATCACTTTGTTAAGTAACTTTTGTCTCCAATTAATGCTGGCGATCTACAGAAAATGTGAGGGATCAACCACGGTAAACACGCGGTGCAAATTGAATCCCAATCGCACACCCACGGCGCCCCAACGATCGCTATTTCTAGAAATAAACATCGACTCATTCATACCCACACTGTTGGTGAAATCAAACTGAAATACATGTCCACCAGATTCCACGTCAAAACCGACTGAAAAACTGTTGAAAAAATTGCCGTTGCCATTTAATATTGGTATATATTCCATATTCAACGAAGTTCTCGAGCTCAACTTATTCCGGAATCCCATGCCCAAAGCAAATTGGGTCTGAGGCACCGCATTGGACTCAAACAATTGTTTAGTTGGATTATAGAGTTCACGCATGCCCGATCTCACCACCGTTGGAGAAATCACCCAAGAAAAATCGTCGTTCACTTTCTTGCCTATAATCACTTGCCCAACATAAGAAATACGCTCTTTTCTGGTCAAACCCCATTGGACAATCTCCGGGCCTAGGATGCCAAAAATGGTTCTGTTGTATCGCGTATTCTTGTAATCGGCCGCCGCCAGTAAGAGTATCGACACGGGACTTTTATTATCGGTTGTTTGGTGCATCAACCTATATTTCAAGTACACATCAACCCCCTTTTCTGATTTCACGTTGTATCGCCCAGCACCCAACATCAGGTTCTCATTAACCCCATATTCTCCTCCAAACCGAATCGTGGCGACATCAAAACCAAAGGCATTAACCACATCTTCATTGTTGAAATCGGGCGCTCCGCCGTTGATTGCACCAAATCGGTGACTCATTTTAAAGTCAAATACACCAGGATCTATCAATTCCAAACTCTGTAAATTTACCACCTTGGTGGTTTTAAATGCAAATTGCACCTTCTCGGCAACTGAAGCCGCAGGCTCATGGAGTAAAGAAAAGCTACTATCGTATTGTGCTAATAACGGCAATGAAAATGCCATGAACCACACCACAAAAAATCCGTTTCTCACATTCAAAATCCATTGATTCATTGAAGTTACCATCTTCTCACAATATTAAATCCGAAACGCAATCCACTGAGTCCAAACGGACCATTATTTTGTGTCATGTAAAATGCCTCATTCATTGATTGGGCATTGCTCACACTCAACTGAAACACATGCTTTGCCGTGTAAATTTCAAATCCCAATGCCATGTATGGATCCGTGGGAATCTTAACCACTTTTTCAGCCGAGAGCCATGGGATTTGGGATAAAAATGGCTTCTGAATTTCGGCGGTTAACGCATATCGGTTTGATAATTTGATTCTGCCATAGGCACCCATCACGGCGATATCATTTGATTCAGTAGCCATATCCACCAAATTGATGTGCACCAGGCTCGGGGTGATGGACAACAACAATCGATCGTTAATATTTTTACTGATAATTAAGGTATTCACAAAGCGTAATCTGTTCGAAAAATAGAACGGTTCAGCTGAAATACTGGCCCTTGCTTGGGTATTGACTGATACGTTGCTATACCAAGAAGCCATCACTGAGGTATTGTGCGTTGGCGTTTCTGCGTTCGATGATGGATTGGCTTTTCCCTTAATTTGATATTTAATGTAGGCGTCGGCAATTTTGAACATGCTACTGCGCGAGATGCCCACAGTGAGTCGATCACTCAAACCCATGTCTAAGCCCAAACGCATGTAACCCTGATCGATTCCGAACCAATTGTAAGCGCCAGAACCAAATGTACCGAAGCGATGCTGAATGAATAATTCCCATTCTCCTTTGGGCAATCCGGCTGCGCCGTGCATGTTGATAATACGCAAACTTTTGCGATCCAAACTCACCGCTGGTGGATAATATTTTAGGGTTAGCAAGCGATTTCGCAACATCGATTGGGGTGTATAAGAAAAAGAGACACGACCATCGTGGATTGATTCTTTGGGAATGGCATGGGTGAAACCCCCATCGCCATAACGAACATCGCCATAACAATCGTCGCCTATGAACGGACCTGCCAAAGCAGATGTCACAAACGAAAGTAACAATACCGATAAAATTAATTTTCTCATATTCGTATTATCGGGGCATGCCTAGCCTTACCCATTTGGCAATTTGGTTTAACTCACAGTTGCTCATCTTGGTTCCGGGAGGCATGGAATAATAACTTTGCAATTGATTGGTCACTCCCTCCAAACGACCACTACTCGCCTCGGATTTCACCAATTCATAACTGTTTAAAGATACCCCTCCTGAGCCTACACTTCCATGACATCCAATACAATTTCGCTTAATCATGGGTTCAATGGTAGCCGCATACGTGGGGTTGAGTGTATCACACACTGAAGTTCCATAAGTTTCGGCTTTATTGTCATAGTAACATCCCGAGAAAATGAGTAAGACGATAAAGATTAAACCGATACACTTAGTTGTTTTCATTTGATTTCATTCCTCTGGTATAAGGCGTTAGACTAATTTCTTCCAGTGAAATTTTGTAAACACAAAGGTAATTATTGAATGTGTTCTTTAGTGCTTCATCGGGTGTTTTTACTTCAAAAGTTATGGAAGAATTTTTCGGCCTCATTTCTAAATCTTAAGTATACCAATGGTGTTTTGAATGAAATTTATACCCATTGTAGGTTTGTATTTTATTGATTCTGAATAGAAACATCCATATCACTTTTTTGTTGGTATTGATTCATTGTGCGGAATAAGGTCTGTGCAAAGGGTGGTGAATGCTTTGTTAAGCGCGATGCAATCGGCGGCGGCGTTGCTTAGGTGAGGTGTTACTCTCACTCCACGAACAATCGGGTGGAGAATGCCCACAGTGAAAATAGCAAACTTCGTCATGAGTATTGAAGCGAGTTCTGTGGGGGTGTAACCGTCTATTGAAGCGGTAGCAATGGCGCCACCCCTTGAAAAAGGAAACAATGGAGATTGAAGTTTAAAAGTATCAAATTTGCTTAAGTCGTGAACCGCATTCATATTTTGTTGGTATTCGGGGTCACTGAATATGCCCAGACTTTTACCAAAGATTTCCAAGGCCTTTTTATTTCCTGTCCAAAGCAACTTTAGATAAAGCAGTCGATTGTATTTTGAAGTTGCACCCAGTAGACGATGAAATGCTATGGCTTTCGAGATGGTTTGCAGTGAATTAATGGGTCGAGTTCCTTGGTGCTCAAACTTGCGAATATTGTCTTTTTCCATACCGATATCGCCCATGAGTGGCCAAATTTCTCGAATAAGGCTTCTTTTTACGTATAAAAAACCCACCCCAATGGGATTGCATAGCCATTTGTGGAGGCTGCCGCCAATTATATCGGCACCGGCGTTCGACAATTCACTGAGATCCGAAGGGATGTGGGCTAGACTGTGAGCAGCATCTACAACTACCACCAGATTGGGTTGCTTTTGTTTTGCTTCTCGAACAATGGCTTGCACCGGTATAAGATGTCCATTGAGGTTGATCATGTGGGTCACATGCAACATTTTTGTTCTCATCGTAATTTGTTGCACATATGCTTGAATGATTTCTTGATCGGATGCAGGATTGAGGGGGATTTGCGCCACTTTTATTAGAATGCCCCAACGTGCCGAGGCTTGCTGGAATGCTTCAACCATGGAACCATAGTCTTGATCGCCAATGACAACTTCGTCGCCCAGCTGCCAATGGGAACCCATGATGATTGTATTGAGGCTTTCGGTAGTATTGCGGGTGAAGGCCACTTCCTCTTTATCCCAACCCTGAAATCGGGCAAATGTATTGCGAGCATCCTCAATTGCTTTACCCTGTTCCGAGCGCATGAAATAACTTGATTGGGTATTAATCAACGCTTCTGCTTCTCCATGATAATCTAAAGTTGCAATAGGTTGGTGGCTAAAATAGCCATTCTCTAAATTGACAAATCCTTGGGGCCGATTAAAATTTTTTGCAACCACACCCCAGTATGATTCCCTGTGAGGCAATGATTCAATGGTATTTTTGGGTATAAAAAACCCCGTACCCTTATTCGATTTTTTTTGTGCCGGCTTTGGTTTGGAAAATAATGAACTTGGGGAAAGTACAAAGCTAACTATAGCAGTGTTGCCTATAGCTTGAATAAAATGTTTGCGTTTCACCAAGGCAATATAACGAAATTTAAGGGCTTATTGGGTTTTGATTTTGTTCTATCGCGTTGACTTTTTTTGTGCCCATCTCTCACTCCCCTTCTTCGAAGGCTGAGTCGATTCGGGAACCGATAGGAGATTGCCTCCCTGCGATCGGCTTTCCTCTGGGGAGCAAGCCCAAGATTGGAAGGACATTCCCCTATTGGTAAAGACACATGGGCAGCCGGCCTCTCCCACCCTTTTGGGCGATGAAAGAAGTACGGGAAACCACGGTTGGGTTTGTTTTCAACCAGTGCATTCAATTTGTCTACCACCTCCGAATCATCCTTCTTTGATTGATAATAATATTGCGATTTAGAGAACCCAGAAGTTCTGCAGGACGTGGTAATACTCACTTGGTGGTTCTGTACCAAATAAGTCACGACTGTGCGGCGATCACCAGTGCCTACCACTTTTTTGAAAGAACATCTTTGAGCATTTTGTTGTCCAAAGACACATCGGCATACATTTGTTTGAGCCGCACGTTCTCTTCTTGAAGTTGTTTGAGCTGACGTAAATGTTCAACACTCATGCCTGCATACTTCTTTTTCCATTTGTAAAATATACTCTTGTTCACCCCAAAAACCTCACACGTACAGAAACAAACCAAATGCTACTCACCAAAATTAAACCCAAGATGATGAACCCAAAAATGGGCAACGAATCCAGCAAAAAGTAACCAAAAAGTCCGAAACCCGCTAACCGCAAAGACTCCCAAAACCCAAATTCTTTGGACACAGATTGATTCAGTAAAAGTGCCGATTGAACGATGTTTCCCACTGCGAGGAAGAAACAGTAACCCACTGTGAAGGTTGGTAAAATCGTGTGAGTAAATAAAATCCCAATGAACCCAATCACCCCTGTCGCAAGTAACCAAAATGCGTAGCGAATGGCTCCATTCACCAATACAAGTTTATGCTTTTTTTCAGCCATTCCCTCGCCCAAATAGACAACACCCCGTCCTGGTGACATCAACAAAATCCTCCATTTATTGAGCATGCCCTGCGTTTTGCATACTTGCATGAAAAGCACTTTAAAATGGAATGTTATGGCGTGGATTGGACTGTGATCGTCATATTTTGCGGTAATCCCGTATTCTACTGGCTCCGTTTCTTCTTGATAGGTTCCAAACATCCTATCCCAAAGAATGAGCACTGACCCGTAGTTCTTGTCGATATAAATTTCGTTCTTCCCATGGTGCACGCGATGATTCGATGGGGTAACAATAAACCATTCAAGCCAGCCCAACTTAGGGATGTAGGGAGTATGAACAAAAAAATCGTGCAAGCCAGTCACTTTGAATGTAATTACCAAAACCAAGGGATCAAACCCAAAAACAGGCATAATCATCCAAAAAGGAATACGAAACAGACCTTGAAAAGGCGATGTGCGAAAACCATTGGATAAATTAAAGTAGTTGGATGAATGATGGGTTACATGTCCTGCCCACATTAGGTTAATTTGGTGTGAATACCTATGATACCAGTATGAAACAAAATCTACGGTAAGAAAGGCTAATATCCACTGCCTCCAATCGTTGGGCAGGGTTAACCACTGAAAATGCGCTTTGGAAAACACCATCGCCAGGTACAATAACAGCAAATACAACAACGCACCAAATTGATCAATTGCACCAACAGCCATGTTGAGCACTGTGTTGGGCATACTGTATTTATTGTCGTTCCGTTTTCTGCTATACCACCACTCAAGTGCAGTCAAGCCCAAGAACAATGGAATGAGGAGCGCGATGTAGTTCAGCATAAACAGTTCAATGATACTGTAAACACCCAATGAGCTTCTACGGAATGTACGTCGTCAAGTTCATTAGGACAAGTGTT
>SYIL01000042.1 GCA_005798825.1 Bacteroidota bacterium | reverse complement strand
GCAATCACAGAATCAACAAAATTCATTGCGCAATCCTTGTTGTGTTTTCATATATTTTCAATGCGCAAAACCCTTAATTTCTTTAAAAATTTTAAATGATTAATGATTTCTTTTGTTTTTTTATATCAAGAGTACTACCTTAGTTTTTTACTAATTTAGTCTATGATGCGCTGCTGTATTCACTGGCAAAAAAACATGATTTTAAAAAGACATAATCTAAATTTATTTTCGATTATAATTATCGCTTTTTCGACTATTGCAAAAGCACAGGTTACATTATTAAACACTTACCAAAATTCAGTCTCCACAACTATTGGTGATTTTCACGGAATTACCTACCGTGAAGGTGGATTTTCGAGCCTACATTACATTCCAAATACAAACGGTACAGAATTTTGGACTGTAACCGATCGAGGTGTAAATATTGATGCTTCCAATGCAAATAAAGGAGCAACACCCTCGTCAAAATATCCAACTTGTATACCTACTTACGATAAAATTTATGCTTTTCCTACGTATTCTCCAAAAATAATGAGGCTAAAAATTGTAGGTAGCGAAGTTCAAGTTTTACAAATGATAACGATAAAAAGGCCTAATGGAAGTGATGCATCTGGAATAATAAATCCTACAGATTTTGGAAGTACTGCTGTCGAAGTTGCTTCTACAAATGTAGTTTCCGATTGTGCTAATTTTGATGCAAACACAGTTCCAAAAGATATTTGGGGAATTGATTCGGAAGGATTAGATATAGATGCTGATGGCAATTTTTGGATTTGTGATGAAGGTGGTCCTACAATTTGGAAACTAAGTGCAACTGGTGTGGTTTTAAAAAGATATTCACCTTATGCATTAACACAATCAGAAGATGTAGCAATAAACAATTGTTTTTCTTACAGAAGAAACAACCGTGGGTTTGAAGGAATAACAGTAGCACCAAGCGGAAAAATATATGCAATAATACAAAGCCCAATGTATTATAAGAATGTATCGGGTGTTGGAGCAAGTGGTAGTTTAGAAAACTCTAGAATACATAGAATTTTAGAAATAGATCCTGCAACCAATATTCAAAAAATGTATGCATATGTCAATGATGGCGCAATAGGAACTTCGTCTGACATTAGACCAAGCGATTTTAAAATAGGTGATATTAAAGCTATTAACAATACCACGTTTTTAGTTATTGAGCAAGGGGCAAGAGGTGCGCAAAATATAAAAAGAATGTATCAAATAGATATTACAAATGCTACTGAAGTAATGAGTGGTATCGTTTATAATTCAAAAACATTAGAAGAACTAGAGATACCCAGCAACTTAACAACAAGCGGAATAGTGCCAGTTACCAAAACTTTACTATTTGATTTGCATGCAAGTGGCTGGCCAACATCTATAGAAAAAGCAGAAGGAATTGCAATTATTGATGCCAATACTATTGTACTAGTAAATGATAACGACTTTGGACAATATTGCCCAACAGAAAACGGAATAGGTATTGCAAATAATGTAAATTGTACATTGTATAAATTCTCACTTTCTGGTTCTAATGCATTAGGAAATTATATTCCGAATAATAATATTGTATTATCTAATACTGATGTATTTGAAGTTAACAAAAAGCTAAAAGCATATCCAAATCCATTTATAAATGAAATTAATTTAGAAAATTTACAAAACAATGACACCTTTTACACGATAACAAATATTTTAGGACAACAAGTTGCAAAAGGCGAAATTGTAAATAACATAATAAATTTAGAAAAACTAAAAAGTGGTATTTATCACTTAAAAATAAATAATACTAGAGAAAAAATAATCAAACAATAAAGAGAATTTATTATAGAGACTTTATTTATTTTATATCTTCGGATCTTATAAAGTTAAAGAAATAACACAAGAACTGAAATAAGTAAAACTGCCAACAACAAAGTATTGCCAATAGGAAGGCTGCAGAAATTTTAATGAACTTTCAAAGTGGAGACCAGAACCCACTTTAAAAAACGGGGGGTATTCTGAAAAACCTTAAGAGTAGGAAAAAAAATTAAATTCAAAAGAAAATGAAAAAAGCAATTACATTTTTAGGGGCAATCTTATTTGCTTTAACTATTCTGACAAGCTGTGGTGGAGGGTCCATTGAAAGTGATGCTAAAAAAGTAGCAGAACTTCAATGCAAAGCCCTAAAACTAATGCAAAAAGCAACATCTGGTGATATGTCAGTAATTGAGGAAAGTACTAAATTATCATCCGAAGCTGTTGCTTTATCCAAAGAATTGGAAGATAAATACACTTCTGATTCTGACAAGAAAAAATTTGCAGAAGCTTTGTTAAAAGAAATGGGCAATTGTAACTAATTTCAAAAACAAGTGGAGATCAGAACCCACTTTAAAAAATGGGGGGTATTCTGAAAAGCCGGATTGAGTATTCATTGTAATACCCACTCACCATCATTTTAAAAGTTTGAAAGAATAGATTTTACTATTCTTTCAAACTTTTTTGATACATTCATGACTTTGCTCTCTTTCATAATCTCTTAAATATTGCAGATTTTTAGGATAATGGGCCACTCTTTTTCAAACGTTCAGCCAGCCACCATTTCCTTTTGAATTTTTTGCCATCGATTTTATTCTGATCAATTCGATTTAATAAAAATGCAATCGCTTCATCATAACTGTCTGTAATCAAATAAATATCGTGATCCTCTGCCGAAATTGTTTGATGGGCTTCCATAATCTGGAGCTGTTCTATTAACTTAGACCAGTATTCTGAACCAAATAGTACTATTGGGAATTTGGGTATTTTCTCACATTGCACCAGCGTAAACACTTCAAAAAATTCGTCGAGTGTGCCCAATCCTCCGGGCATGATTATAAATCCCACAGAGTATTTAAAAAGCAAGACTTTACGAATAAAGAAATACTTTATATTAACCCATATATCTAAATAGGGATTCACTTTTTGTTCAAAAGGCAATTCAATATTAATACCAATTGTGTGGCCCCCAGCTTCTTTTGCTCCTCGGCTGGCTGCTTCCATTACACCCGGACCACCTCCAGTTACGACATTGAAGCCAGCTTTTGCCACTCGAAATCCTATTTCTCTCGCTTTTTGATAATAAACATCGTCTTCGCCGAAGCGGGCTGAACCAAAAATAGAAATGCTGGGACCTTCAAAGTGAAGGTAACGAAATCCTTTTAAAAATTGAAAGAAGACAGAAATTGCAAAACAGAGTTCAGAGAAGCGACTTTTTGGGCCTTCAAATGGTTGTAAATTGTTATTTCTATTGAGTTTCGGCATGTTTTTTAAATTACGGTTGCAAAGTTGCGTATTCAACAGAAAGAAATTTTCATGGAGTATTGTATGAATACAATTCAAATATCACACAAAAAATCTGAAACGGATTTTGTGTAGTATTCAGAAAGTAAAAAACGGGTGTTAAAATTGTTCTGATGCCAGAAAAAAGAAATCTCCTTCAATGGCAGCATTTTCGTCACTGTCACTGCCGTGAATGGCATTGGCATCAATACTTTTTGCATACAGATTGCGAATGGTTCCTGGCGCTGCTTTTTGAGGATCTGTCGCACCAATGAGCAATCTAAAGTCTTCAATGGCATGGGTTTTTTCTAAAATAGCAGCATAGACGGGTCCGCTGCTCATAAAATCAACCAACGCATTAAAAAATGGTCTTTCTCTGTGAATGCTATAAAAATCCCCCGCTTTTTCATGACTGAGTTGGGTATACTTCAACGCCACAATTTTAAAGCCAGAGTGAATAATGTGATCTAAAATTTTTCCTGCGTGTCCGTTTGCCACTGCATCGGGCTTAATCATTGTAAAGGTGCGGTTTGTTGCCATAATTTTTTTCGCTGCAAATTTCTAAAAAACCATTCATATTATTGCACATAATCACTTAAATAGTTGTATTTCTTGGTCAGTTTTCCTTCCTTACAAATGGTTGCATTGAGAAGCAGTCGCGATTTTTTCTCGAAAAGTGCAGGAATAACCGATTGTAACAGCATTTCTCCAAACTCTTCACTTGCATCTCGCGGAAGTTCATTGGGCAGGTTTCCTACGGCCATAATGTCTATGCTATCCATAGAATATGGCTCGCAAGGTAATTGATTTGACCTGCTCCAACCCATTACGGGATTTTCAATCGAAGTTGATTTATAGGTTATTGGCACACTACCGTCTATATCGCAACTAATATCAGCAATTACAGTGGGTCTAAATTGAGTTGAAGCGGTATCTGATTTCTCAAATAATCGGGGTAAATCAGCGGTCCAGTAAATGCCATTTATCAATAAATCAGTGTGGCTTAAATAGGTGGAAAATTGCGATTTATACTCCTTATGGTGGCTGTAAAAATGTTTGGTATTCCAAGAATTTTGGCTCGGGTGAATGTACAATTCTGGGCTATTCAATTGCACAAAAATCGGCTCATTGTATTGAATATGAAGAAATTGTCCGGGACTGACTTCTCGTAATTGCAAGGCGCGTAAAATATCCAAGGATCCTTGAGAAACACGGCCACCTCCGCTAACCAAAATGCGCATATTGGGCAATTTGATCTGGAGTAACTGGGTTAAAATAGAGGTATAATTTGTGCTTTGATGGGCCGGCTTTAGGGAAAATAAACCATGTTTTTTTCCATAGGCTAGCAACCCATTATAGGTTCCTACAATTCCAGCATATCGACCAAAACCCAATACACGTTGACCATTTTCAAAATGTAGAATCTCATAATCAATGAGGGTAATATTTTTTGTGAGGATGGATTTTAACATCTCTCGGTTATAGGGTTGTTTTTTAATTGTATGGGAAAAAAAGAAATATGTTTTGCCCGGAATTAAGTCATCTGCCGGTAGTTCTTTGATGTTAAAAATAATTTCAGCACCCTGCAAGTCATCGGTTACTTCTATGCCTAATTCGCGGTATTGTTGATCACTAAAGGCTCGAGAAGGCGAGGATTCAACAAGTATTTTTGCATTGGGATAACGATTTTGTAATGCAACGCATTGGATAGGAGAAAGGGCCACGCGTTTGTCTGGTGGGTTTTTTCGTTCTCTGGAAAGACCAATTATCACCCCTCAAAGTAACACAAAAATCTACTCCCTTTGCGGTTTTTTGATGATATATTCGTCATTCACAATACTTTTAATGAAGCATATTATATTTGCGCCCCAATGAGAAAGACACCCTGGCTATTTCTGTTCGGTATATTGTTCATGATTTTTCAATCTTGCCATTCAAGCACAGAGACTAAACAAATCAAAAGAGATTCTGTAAAACATGAAAAAGTATCAGTGAAGTTACCCATTGATTCTGTTTGGACTGCCTTTGCAAAGTATATCTCGGGAGTGCATTGTACGGGTAGCGATAGTAACGAACAAACCGAGTTTTGGAAACTCCACGCAGCAAAAACAGATTTACGTTGGCGGTTATTGATGCAAAATGTGGGAAATCCCATAGAAAAGTGGGTAAAAGAAAAAAATTATATTGCTAAGAGTGGAACCCCAAATACCCTCATTTATCCTTTTGCCGGTGGCGATTTCTTTTATGCCAATTTATTTTTCCCCAACCGGGATACAATCATTATGATTGGATTGGAGCCTGTTGGATCGTATTTTGACAATAGCCATATTCCCGAATCTAAAATGGAAGATTACCTCATTACATTAGACCGGTGTATGTTTTATCCCCACAAGTTGGGATTTTTTAGAACCCTGAGTATGGATGACGATTTTGCCCACGAAATGATGAATGGAACACTCCACACGTTGCTTTTTTATATTGTTCGAAGTGGATTTAATATACATTATGTGAATTATTTCAATCTTGACAGCAACGGCAATTTCAAATCTACTGTACATAAAAAAATTAATGAAAATACAGGCTTGCGAATAGGGTATTCAAAATTAAACGACAAAACTGTCAGGGAATTGGTTTATGTAAGTCGTGACATTAGCAATTCCGGCAATATTAAAGATCCCGGTACAATGGCTTTTTTGAGACGCCGTAAAAATGCAGTTTCTTTTTTGAAAGCAGCCAGTTATCTGATGCACAAACCCTATTTTTCAGACATTACCAAAATTGTACTACATCAGTCTACAATTATTCTCCAAGATGACAGTGGAATGCCATTGGATAGTATTCGAAAGGCTGGATTTACATCAGAAGTATTGGGCGAGTACAGCAGAACCATCAAATTATTTTCAAATTATTTTCAAGCTGCTATGTTTGATGAATACGCATCAAAAAAGCCCGCCAAGCTCCCATTCACCATTGGCTATAATGCAGAATTTGGAGAATGTAATTTACAGTTGGGTGTAAAAAAATGAGCCAATTTATTTGCCTAACAGCAGCTTGGCTGGTGGCAGCCGAAACGGATGAAAGGGCTGAAATTATTACTGCTTTTTTGGCAGAATTTCCTTTTTCACAATTCGAATCACAAGCCAATTGGCTGAAAGCCTATGCCAATAAGCAAGATATTGACGATTCACTTCAGAGTATCATACAGAAGCGTATCGGCGATTTTTGTGATACCATGCAATGGAATGTTTTAGAAGAAGAGAATTGGAATGTGCTTTGGGAAAAGCATTTTTTTGATCCCATTGAAGTGGGTATCTTTCATATTCGGGCTCCTTTTCATCCAATAGCACCCCAAAATTATACAGAAATTACGATCATGCCAAGAATGAGTTTTGGAACAGGGCATCATGAAACCACCCGTTTGATGTTGCAAGAAATGCAGCAATGGCCAGCCGATTTTCTGGGAAACAAGGTTTTAGATATGGGAAGTGGTACTGGTATTTTAGCAATTGCAGCTTCAAAATTGGGGGCTAGCGATGTTTTGGCAATAGAGATTGACGATTGGGTAGTAGACAATGCCAAAGACAATATCAATGCCAATGAAGTTGAGGGGGTTCGGGTTTTGCATGGAGATGCATGCGCCTTGGTTTCAATAAATGAAGGATTTTTTCAGGTAATATTGGCCAATATTCACCGTGAAGTTATCCTTGCCGATTTGAGTTCATATGTTCGCTGTTTGGGCTCTGGCGCCAAACTCTTTTTGAGTGGACTTCAACAAGGTGATGTTGCGTTGGTTAGAGCTGCAGCAGAGGCTAGCAAACTAAAATATCTGAAGACCGAAATATGTGGCGATTGGGTATTACTATTGTTTGAAAAATCTGCCGTGTAGGTGTGATATTTGTGTGATTTTTTATCTCTATTATTCTTGACAGATACAATAACATTATTGCCCGATGCAGTAGCAAACCAGATTGCTGCAGGCGAAGTTGTGCAAAGACCAGCCAATGCGGTAAAGGAATTACTTGAAAATAGTTTGGATGCAGGAGCGACAAAAATTAGTTTGTTGATTCGTGACGGGGGGATTACATCCATTCAGGTAATTGACAATGGCAAGGGCATGAGCGAAATGGATGTTCGGCTTTGCTGGGAACGCTATGCGACGTCAAAAATTCAAAAAGTAGAAGATTTATTTCAATTGCAAACTTACGGGTTTAGGGGTGAGGCAATGGCATCCATTGCGTCTGTCTCTCAGGTAGAGATGAAGTCGCGGCGTGCCCAAGATGAGTGGGCGCAATACATTCGAATAGAAGGCAGTGTGGTTATGGAGCAAAAACCTGATGCCTCGCCAATAGGAACCTCCATAACCATCAACAACCTTTTTTATAATATTCCAGCCCGACGCAATTTTCTGAAATCAATTTCTGTTGAAACCAAGCACATCATGGAAGAATTTCTGAGGCAAGCGATGGCAAATCCGCAGGTTGATTTTTCTTATTATAACAATTCCCAAATGGTGGTTCAGTTCAAAGTACAAGCCATCCAAGAAAGGGTATTGGAAACTCTGGGCAAGAAAAACGGTGCCGATTTTTTGCCTGTAGCGGAAGATACCGAAATTGTTGGTATACGAGGGTTTGTTGGTATTCCTGGTATCGCAAAGCGCGCCCGCGGTGAGCAATATTTTTTTATGAATGGAAGGTTTATTCGCAGCCATTATTTTCACCATGCGGTTTTGTCAGCATATGTGGGTTTGATTGAAAATGATGCCCATCCCAGTTATGTAATTTTTTTACAGGTTAATCCTTCAAAAGTTGATGTAAATGTTCATCCCAATAAAACTGAAGTAAAGTTTGAAGATGAAAAGCATATCTACAACCTTATTAAAGTGGCTATTCGCAAGGCATTGTCAAATTTTGTGGTTCAACCCGCCAATGATTTTGCCGGTTTTTCTGATTTTGAGTCACTAATTAACCAGCCGTTGCGTCCTCCATTGAACGACAATGCAGCCAACCATACCAAGCAAAATTTGCCTGAGATTGGGGGGAAACGCAATCCTTCATATACCCCTTTTCAGGGCTCGGGAATGGAGTATTCTCGCTCTCATGGTAAGGATTGGCAACGTGTTTTGGGATCTATCGAACAAACAGACATCGATCCAACTCCAAGCAACCCGTTTTCGAGATTGTCTGAACCTACTTTGCCTTTTACACCGTCAGATACGAATACCCATGTAGATATTATTGGGACTTTTGCCCTGAATGAGCGTTATATTGTTGCCAATGTGGCAGGGAAGCTTCTGGTTGTCGAAAAAAAACTTGCGCAACAACATATCTATTTTTACGAGTATCTCAAGCATCTTGAGTTGCATACTTCTCCCAGCCAGCAATTGTTATTTCCCCGAACTATAGAATTTGCCCCTGCACAAATCCCTGTGGTAGTTGATATGATCGATGAGTTGCGTTATTTGGGTTTTGATATCAGTCATTTTGGTGGCAATACACTCATTGTGAATGGATTGCCTCCAATGTTGTCTCAAGGAGACGAACAATCACTCATCGAACAACTTTTGGAAGATTATCAGCATACCCAAGGAGATCTCACATCGAGCAAATACCAAAGTATGGCATTATCCATGGCTCGACACGCGGTAAAACAATCCCAAGTGGGAAGTTCCGTTGAAGAGTTGAATGAATTGTTGCGCAGGTTATTTCAGTTGAGTTCAACAGGTCTTACCTTCGACGGAAAATCTGTGTATGTTGAAATCACCAGTGCTCAATTATATGATCGATTTCAAATCAACAAGAATAAAACCTAAATCAATATGCCTCAGTTATCCCCTGGTCTAAAAAATTTACTCATCATCATGTGTTTAATGGGTCTGGCCCAAATCGCTTTACCCAAAATAGGGTTCGATACCAATCAGTTTTGCGTGTATTATTTCGATAGCCCCAATTTTAAGCTTTATCAATTACTCACGCATATTTTTTGCCATGGGGGCATTGGACATTTTTTATTTAATGGACTTGCCTTGTACTCATTTGGAGCTGTAGTAGAAGCACGTTTAGGAACCTCTCGGTTTATGCTATTATTTTTTATTTCTGCTTTTGGGGCAATTTTATTGCACTTTTCCGAAACAGCTTGGATAATAAACGATCAATTTGAAACCATTATTCCGAACATTGTATCTGGCATAGAAAAAATACCATATTCACCGATGTTGGGCGCTTCGGGTGCGGTATATGGGGTTATGGTTGCTTTTGCTGTGCTTTATCCCAATGAATCGATGATTTTTTTGTTTATTCCGTATCCAATTAAAGCCAAATATCTGGTTCCTGTGATAGTGGGTCTGGATGTTTTTTTGGGTATAGGAAATTTTTCTGAAGACAATATTGCACATTTCGCCCATATTGGAGGTGCGTTAGCCGGATTTTTATATTGTTTTATATTGGAAGCAAAAAACTTAGTTCATGGCAAGTAATGGCATTGGCCGAATTGCAGAATTTCGATGGTTCTTCTCCTCCCAAACGGCAGTGCAGAAAATCGTTTCGGTTTGTGTTCTGGTTTTTATTCCCGCTTTTATTTTTGACCATTTAAAGTTTCAATACTTTCTACAGTGGTTTATGTTTACACCAACTATGCAGGGTGTATTCCAACCCTGGGGATGGATAACCCATATATTTTTGCATACAGGCTTTTGGCATATTTTGGGCAATATGCTATGGCTCTATTTTGTAGGAACAATACTAGAGGATTTGGTGGGTAAACGCCATATTTGGTGGCTTTTTGTTTTGGGTGGAGTTGCTGGAGCATTATTTTTCCAAGTGTATTATTTGGTTTCCCAATACGGTGTAAGTAGTACAAATTCCTATTTACTAGGTGCTTCAGGTGGTGTATCTGCTGTGGTATTGGCTGCAGCTATTTTTACTCCACGGTATCGTGTTTTTTTGTTTGGTATAATTCAAATAGAGCTCCGATGGATTGGCTTAATGAAGATAGTATTGGATATTTCTAGATCTTTTAGCGGCAATAATTTAGGCGGGTATTTGGCGCATTTTGGGGGAATTTTTTTCGGAATATTTTACGCGCAATGGGCGATTAAAGGACATACTCCCGAGATAGTATTAAAAATTCGCAATGCGATTATCCGAATATTCAATCAAATTTTTTCTTTTGGTAAAAGAAAAAATGCCAAATTTCCGTTTAAGAATCAGGTTTACAAATCAAACACCACAAGAACCCAGTCACATGGGGATCATTCTATCAGCGAATCGGAGCTTAACCGTTTGTTAGAAAAAATATCGAAGGTTGGCTATAATAGCCTCACCCAAAAGGAGAAGGATACTTTGTTCAAAGCCAGTCAATCCAATCAGCCATGAAACTAATCAATACCATTATTTTCATTTTGAGTTTTATCTCAGGATTGCTTTTACTAATCTCTGGGATGGTGCCGATGGTTTCACCCCTCATTAGTTCATGGGCTGCCCTGATTGGATTGGCATTTCCAGTGGTGTTTATTCTTACGTTTCTTTCATTTATTTATTGGGCAGTTCAGCTCAAATGGCGCAGTCTTTTTTTTCTTGCATGTTTGCTTTTGAATCTTGGCCAACTGAGCCTTTACGCCCAATGGAATAGTCCTAAACCCAACAAGGCTATGGGTGAAAACACCCTAAAAATTATCAGTTTTAATGCAAATTTATTTGGCTTATACCAAGACAAATTGGCTTCGCCAGAAATCTCAACTGAGAAAACCGCCCAGTTTGACTCATTTTTTAACATAGTGAATGCGCAGAGGCCCGATATTATTTGTTTACAGGAAGTATACAGCAAAATTGGAGGTTTAGAATCGTTGACAAAATTTTTGCAAAAGCAAGGCAATTTTTTATATGCGCAAACCTATACGCTGTCCAATCATCGTCCGTATGGCATGATCATTCTTTCAAAATTTCCCATTGTTCGCTGGCAACCGATTCGTTTTGATGGCAAGACAGGCAATATGGCTATGTGGGTTGAGCTCACTTTTTTGTCGCCCGATAAAAAACACAGAAATGCCAAAATACGCTTATACAATGTTCACTTGCAATCGTTTCGTTTCGCACAGAAAGATTATGATGTAATGCGCAAGCAGAGTGAGAAAAAAGAGATTGACATAGATGGATCTAAAGGCATTTTAACCCGTCTGCGTATGGGGTATACAGAGCGGGCAAAACAGGTTGCCTTTATTACCAAAAGTATGGTCGATTGCACATCCCCCAAAATAGTTTGTGGTGATTTTAACGACGTTCCGGTGAGTTATAGTTATCGCCAATTATCATCTGGGATGAAGGATGCATTTATTGAATCGGGAAAAGGAATAGAAACCACTTATAAAGGGGCTTTTCCAAGCTTTCGCATTGATTATATTCTCTTTGAAAATCCCATTCAAGGGCTTCAATACTTAAGTTTTGAAGAGGTTCCCAGTGACCATAAATTATTAATGGCAACCCTCTCTACCCAGCAAGTGTTCAAAAGATATTAGCTGTGCTTTTTGTATGGATTATAAGTTTAAAAATAGTTTCATTAATGGGCATTTTGGCTATTTATTTACGATGGAAGGTCTTGTTCGGGCGTTTTCTGACCATGAATTAAATAGTTGCGCCCCATGATTTAAGGTATTTCCGTAGACATCGAATCGATTTTACAATAGCTTTGTATATTTGCTGTTTCAAAATATGGCCTATTTATTTACCTCAGAATCGGTGTCAGAAGGACATCCAGACAAAGTTGCAGATCAAATCTCAGATGCATTGATTGATCACTTTTTGGCCTATGATGCCAGCAGTAAGGTAGCGTGTGAAACCCTTGTTACAACAGGACAAGTCGTTTTGGCTGGAGAAGTGAAATCATCTGCCTATCTTGATGTGCAAAGAATTGCCCGTGAGGTCATTGCCAAAATTGGCTATACCAAAAGCGAGTACATGTTTGATTCTGCAAGCTGTGGAGTTCTTTCAGCCATTCACGAACAAAGTCCAGACATAAACCAAGGTGTAGAACGGAGTAATCCTGAAGAGCAGGGAGCAGGTGACCAAGGTATGATGTTTGGCTATGCCAATAACGAAACTGAAACCTTAATGCCTTTGCCCCTTATGCTGGCTCATTCTCTATTACAAGAGTTGGCTGACATGCGCAGAGAGGGAACCCAAATCGATTATTTGCGACCCGATGCCAAAAGTCAGGTAACAATTCAATATTCCGATGACCACAAACCTTTGCGCATTGACACAATCGTTATTAGCACACAGCACGATGATTTTGTTCAGCCAACTATACCTGGTGAAGCAGCCCAGAAGCTTGCTGATGAACAGATGTTACAAAAGATACACGCCGATTTGGTTCATTTATTGATTCCCCGGGTGAAGTCAAATTTACCCGCCAATCTTCAAGAATTGTTTAATGGAGACATAAAATACCACATCAATCCTACTGGAAAATTTGTGATAGGTGGTCCTCATGGAGATACTGGACTAACCGGTCGAAAAATTATTGTAGATACCTATGGAGGCAGAGGTGCCCACGGTGGTGGCGCTTTTTCTGGAAAAGATCCCAGTAAGGTAGACCGCAGTGCAGCCTATGCCACCCGACACATTGCCAAGAATCTTGTTGCAGCTGGGTTGTGCGATCAAATTTTGGTTCAGGTGAGTTATGCAATTGGCGTTGCAGAACCTGTTGGTTTATTTGTAGATACCTTTGGAACTTCGAAAGTAGAATTAGGCGATGGTGAAATAGCAGAAAAAATCTTATCCATGCCTGAATTCAGTTTGCGTCCTTACCATATTGAACAACGTTTTCATTTGCGTACACCCATTTATTTGGAGACTGCCGCATACGGACACATGGGCAGAAAGTGTGAAACCGTGACCAAGACGTTTAATAAGGGCAAAAAGGAGGAGATTTCTGTGGAAGTGAAATTATTTCCTTGGGAGGAGATCAATGCTGTTAATGCAGTTAAAACGATGTTTAACCTATAATTTTTTTATCCACCATTAGCCCAATTTACCGATATGTGCGGAATCGTTGCTTACATAGGAAATAAAGATGCGTATGGTATCATCATCAAGGGATTAAAGCGCCTCGAGTATCGTGGGTATGACAGTGCCGGTATCGCCTTATTAAATGGTGATATGCGCATTTTCAAGAAACAGGGCAAGGTATCCAATTTAGAAACTGAATCAGCTGGCAAAGACATTAGTGGAACCACAGGTATGGGACATACTCGATGGGCAACACATGGTGAGCCCAATGATATCAATTCTCACCCGCATTTGAGTCAGAGCGGAGACTTGGCCATTATCCATAATGGGATTATTGAAAACTACGCGACATTAAAAAAAGGTCTAGAGTTAAGGGGCCATAGTTTCCAAAGTCAAACAGATACTGAAATTCTAATACACCTCATTGAGGATGTTATGAATCATACAAATTTGCCTTTGGCAGATGCAGTTCGGTCTGCCTTGAAACAAATTAATGGGGCATATGCGATTGTGATATTAAGTCGAAATAATCCCGAACATTTGATAGCAGCTCGCAATGGCAGTCCATTGGTTTTGGGGCTCGGAAAAGATCGTGGCGAATTCTTTTTTGCTTCAGATGCAACGCCCATTATTGAATATACAAACCAAGTAATATATTTAAATGATGGAGAAGTTGCCATTGTTGAAAACAAGGAACTCTTAATCAAATCGATTGATAATGTGATTCAGGTACCCTATGTTGAAGAGCTTGCCCTCAGTTTAGACCAACTTGAAAAAGGGGGCTACCCACACTTTATGTTGAAAGAGATTTTTGAACAACCCCGTTCTATTTTTGATAGTTTTCGGGGCCGATTGGATTCAACGACAGGTGCAATACACATGAAATCTTTGGAAGAATATTACGATAAACTCAAAGATATTAAACGCTTAATTTTAATTGGTTGCGGAACCAGTTGGCATGCAGGTTTGGTTGCTGAATACCTATTTGAGGAGTTTGCACGCATTCCAGTTGAAGTGGAATATGCCTCGGAATTTCGCTATCGGAATCCTGTTCTCTATGCCGATGATTTAATTGTGGCCATTTCACAAAGTGGTGAAACAGCAGATTCGTTGGCGGCTATCGAATTGGCCAAGAGAAAAGGGGCTACGGTTTTTGGTATTTGCAATGTTGTGGGAAGTAGTATACCCCGCATGAGTCACGCAGGGGCCTATACACATGCCGGTCCCGAAATTGGGGTTGCGAGTACCAAAGCCTTTACAGCACAAATAACGGTTTTGACATTAATTGCCATTGGCATTGCCAAGATTCGCGGGTCTCTTAAAAGCAATCAAATCAATGCCTTATACTGCGAGATTGAAAAAATACCCCAAAAGATTGAAAAAGCACTCTTGCTCAACGATAAAATTTTGGGGCTAGCCAAATTATTTTACAAGGTTAGCAATTTTCTTTATTTGGGACGTGGCTACAATTTTCCTGTTGCGTTAGAAGGAGCCCTGAAATTAAAAGAAATTAGTTATATCCATGCCGAAGGATACCCTGCTGCTGAAATGAAACATGGTCCAATAGCACTGATTGACAAAGACATGCCTGTAGTTGTCATCGCAACCAATTCTGAACATTATGAAAAGGTAGTAAGTAATATTCAGGAAGTGAAAGCGCGCAAAGGTATCGTAATTGCTTTGGTTACAGAGGGAAACCGTGGCTTAGATACAATTGTCGACTATGTAATTGAAATACCCGAAACCCTAGAATGTTTGTCTCCTATTTTAAACACCATTCCTCTGCAGTTGCTGAGTTATCATATCGCGGTCCTTCGCGGATGTAATGTAGATCAACCCCGAAACTTGGCAAAATCCGTAACGGTGGAATAATCCCCTCGCTGGGTTCTTGGTTTGACCCTCAAACCCTGTTCAACGAACACCAATACATTTGATTAATTTCATTGTTGAAGTCATAGACTCCAAAAAGAATGAAACCATCGCGGTCATCTTATCGAATACCATCGCGGTCTTCTTATCTCAAAACATCACCTGCGAATATTTTCTTTTGTCTATAGTTTAAGATTTTTGAAAAATAGATATTGTATCAATCACAATTATATGTTTATGTATTACATTCGTTTCCAAAACCCAGTGAAATAAATGTTTCATCGATGAAAAAATACGTGATCTTGCTCGTTTTGACAGCCGCAACCATGGGTATTATAAACGCCCAAACTACGGCCAGCGCTGACCCAAAATCTACCCAAGACAGCATCGAAAAACCCATGGAAGAAGCGGTCGTGATTGGATACGCTACCGCCAAGAAAAAAGACCTTACCGGTTCCATTGCTTCCATCAAAGGCGCAGAAATCATGCAACAGCCTGTGCTCACTGCATCACAAGCCCTACAATCCAAAATGGCGGGCGTGCAAATCACCAACTCAGGTGCCCCTGGCTCAGCACCCAACGTCAGAATTCGTGGAACGGGTTCCGTAATCGGTGGTGCAGAGCCTTTGTATGTCGTAGATGGTATCATCACAGACGATATCCGAAACATCAACACAGCCGACATCCTCACCATTGATGTGCTCAAAGATGCTTCGTCAACCGCCATTTACGGTGTGCGTGCTGCCAATGGTGTCATCCTCATCACTACCAAACGGGGTGGAATGGGCAAACCCAAACTAAACTATGATGGCTACGCCGGCGTGAAATTGATGGCAAACAAAATTGCCATGGCCCGACCCGGCACCTTCTCCAGATACTCCAATGAAGCTGCAGGCACCTTTGCTGTGCTACCTGCTGATGTTACAGGAGAAACCAACTGGTACGATGCCATCACCCGCCCCGGAAACATGAACAACCACAACCTCAGTATTTCCGGAGGTACCGAGGCCACTTCCTACCTGTTCTCGGTGAATTACTTCAACGAAAACGGAATACTCAACGACAATAGCTACGAACGTGTATCGATCCGTTCAAACAACGAATACCGCGTATCCGACAAACTCAAATTCGGCAACAACTTCGGTCTCACCCGCTGGAACTCGAACAACAAACCCTTCAGCTTGTTTACCGATGCCTACAATGCCGCACCCATTTACAACGCCAAAAATCCCGATGGTACCTACGGATTCACGCCCTTGTCTGATGTGGGCAACCCCCTGGCTAAACTGGAATACACCGATGACAACACCTGGGGAAACCGCTTCATGGGCAATTTATATGGCGACCTAAAACTCAAAAAGAGCCTGGCTTTTCGCAGCTCGTTTGGTATGGACTACGACAACAGCAGAGGCGCAAATTACCAACAGAAATACCGCGTATCAGCCACCCAAAAGTACGATACTACCACCCTCACCCAAAGTGAAATGGAAAAGTACCGCTGGATTTGGGACAATACCCTTACCTATACACCCACACTGAAAAAAGGACATAGCCTTCAGGTGCTTGCCGGTCACACCGCAGAGCGCTACGATGGCTTTGAACAATCCTTCAAACTCGATGGCGTACCCTTCGCACAGCAATACCGTTACCTCAATACCGGTCGCGACCCCATCCAAGGCATCATCAACTACCAACGCCCGATTGCTGATTATGGTCGCCGCGAATCTTATTTGGGTCGCGTGAGCTATAACTACGAAGGCAAATATATGCTGAACGCCTCTTTTCGCCGAGATGGATCTTCGAAATTCCCCACTCAAAACCGCTGGGGCAACTTCCCTTCTGTGGGCTTGGGATGGATGGTTAGCAACGAAGACTTTATGAAAAACGTGCGCAGCATCAACATGCTGAAGGTGCGCGGAAGTTTTGGACGTGTGGGCAATGATCGTATCAACCCTTCTGAATTCGTAACCTTATTGAGCACTGGTTTGAGCGCTGTTTTCGGCAACCAAATCGTGATGGGCTCCACCATTGCGGAAATCAAAGACCCCAACCTCAAATGGGAAACCACCGAAGAAATTGATTTCGGGGTAGATTTTGAGGCGGTGAACGGACATATTTCTGGTGTCATAGACGTTTATAACAAAAAGACCTTGGGTGCCTTGTTCAACATCCCCTTGCCCGGTGGCTTAGGCGACAACAACAATTCCATGCTCACCAACGCAGCCGATATCCTGAATCGCGGCTTGGAGGTTTCTTTGCGATACAACAAGAACAGTAAAGGCAAATTCAATTACAGTATCGGCGCCAATGCCACCTTCAATAAAAACAAAGTGCTGGGATTGGGCAGCGGTCTTCCCACCAATTTCGGGAGCTTGCGCAATGGCGAATTTGCAACGCGTGTAGCGGCAGGTCAACCCATCGGAAGTTTCTGGGTATACGAGACCAACGGCATATTTCAATCACAGGCAGAAATTGATGCCGCACCCCACTTTTTGGGTGCTCAACGCGGTGATTTTAAAGTCATCGACCAAAATGGCGATGGCAAACTCAACGATTTGGACCGCATCTATGTGGGTTCCTACCAACCCAAATGTTACGTTGGAATCAACGGAAACTTCAATTACAAACAGTGGGATTTGAACCTCGATATCTTGGGTAATTTTGGCAACAAGGTCTTCAACGGCAAAAGAACGGTACGATATGGCGGCAACTACAACGTAGAAAAAGCCGTGGCCGATGCTCGATGGACGCCCACCAAACAGAGCAATACCAATCCACGCGCATTTAATGGTGTGCCCAAACCCACAGATTACTTTGTGGAAAGCGGCAGCTTCTTGCGCTTGAACAATTTTACCCTGGGCTACAACTTGCCATCACGCATCGCCAAGAAATCCAAAGTACAAGGTTATCGCTTCTTCATCACTGCGCAAAACGCCTTTACTTGGAAAAAATTCAGTGGCTTCAGCGCAGAATTGCCCGGAAGTCCCGCCGAAGCCGGCATAGAACTCGACATTTATCCCACTTCGTCTACCTTTCTTACCGGTCTGTCAATCCAATTCTAACCCCATGAAATTTCAACGCAATAGTACCCCATTGAAAACAGCGAAAACTTTTGCCCTAGGCACTTTGGCCATCGCTACGTTGGGCATCGCCACGTTGGGTATTGCTTTGAGCGGATGTCGCAAAAGTTTCTTGGACGAAACCCCTCGAGTACAAACCCCTGACGATTATTTCAATTCAACCGCCAACGCTGCACAGGAATTGGTTACCGCGGTATATAGTAAACTATACGATTGGCAGCAGCATAGTTTCTCCTGGTTGGGCATGACCTCGATCGCTTCGGATGAAGGTGAAAAAGGCAGTGATCCGGGCGATACGGGTTCTGACAAAGACCAATTCGATAAGTTGAGTTGGAGTCCGACATCCATCAGCTTCGGCGAGGTTTGGGAATCGAATTTCGAAGGCGTCGCCAGGGCCAATAAAGCGATTGACCTATTGCCTACGCTGAATATCAATTCAAGTTTGCGCGACCGTTTGGTGGGAGAGTCTCGCTTTTTACGGGCTTACTTTTATTGGAACTTGGTGCGCAGTTTCGGCGGGGTTCCGTTGATTCCCAAAGTACCCAAAACCACTGCGGAAATTGAGGCGTTGAATTTTCGCGCCACAGCAGACCAAATCTATGATTTCATTGATGCCGACTTGGAATTTTCCGCCACCGTTTTACCAGCCAGTTATTTATCAGATCAAGCCGGTCGCGTGACTTCCGGTGCCGCAAAAGCCCTGTTGGCCAAATCATCTTTATACCGCAAACGCTTCGGGAAAGCCGAATCGTTGTGTGCCGAAATTATGGCCAGCAACAATTACAGCCTATTCGCCGAATACCATAAATTGTTCCGTGAAGCAGGCGAATTCTGTAGCGAATCCATTTGGGAAGTCAACTGCAAAGGGTCGGCGCCCGCCAAAGCCATTGAAGGCTATTTCGTGGTTCAAGCACCCCGTGGTGCCGGCGGATTGGGTTGGGGCTTTAATACGCCCACCGACAATTTAACAAAAGCATTCGAAGCAGGCGATGTGCGCAAGGGTGCTACCTATTTCTCTCGGGGCGATGTGTTGTGGGATGGTTATGTATGTAATACATTGGCTCCGAATGCACGCTACAACTTCAAAAGTTATGTATCCCAAACCATGGAGAGTTGGGGCAAAGACGATTGGTTTGCCAACAAAAACATGCGCATTTTGCGATATGCCGATGTGTTGTTGATCCATGCCGAAGCCGCAAACGAAAATGGCAAAACCGCAGACGCATTGAAATCGCTCAATTTGGTGAGAAACCGCGCAGGTTTGGCCAACAGCAGCGCAACCACCCAGTCAGAAATTCGCGACGCCATCTGGAAAGAGCGTTTTGTGGAGTTGGCGATGGAACACGATCGGGTATTTGACTTACGCCGACAAGGCAGAGCGGGTACCGTCATGCGTGCACATGGTAAAAACTATATCGATGGGGTGCATGATTTGTATCCGATTCCGCAGCGACAGATCGACCTCAGCGGAGGCAAAATGACTCAAAACCCAGGCTATTAAACAAAAAAACTAATCTTATACATTTATGAAAAAAATCAAATTATTCCCATTGGCAGTGCTTTTCGCAGCTACTGCATTGACATTCACCTTTACGTCTTGTGACGATGACGATGACGATGACAACCCAACAAATGGTTACACAGCTTCAGACGAAGTGGCTGCAGCCAACTTGGTAGCGAAGTTTTCATTTGAAAACAATGTAAATGATGCCAAAGGCAACATTACCGGCGGTACAGCTTCTGGAACCAGCTTCATTGCAGGTGCCAAAGGCCAAGCTTGGAAAGGCGCGAGCAATGGTTACGTATTGTACACCGGCGTCAGCTCTGCGATCAGCGGCTTGAAATCTTTAACCGTTTCCTCATGGGTAAAGACTAACGCTCACACCGATGGTGCTGAGTCTTGGTTCCAATTGTTGAACGATTCAAACTGGATTGGAAACTTGTTTATTTTGCAAGAGTCTGGTGCTGCGTTAAACGATTCCATTCGGATCAAGTTTACCATGAACAACTGGAACGCGACCGCATGGAAAGAGCAGTGGACTGAACTTGGTGGTCCAAATCGCATTGTGATTGGTAACGATGCTTGGCACCATGTTGTTTGTTCTTATGATGCAGCAACTTCTAAGTTGGCTGTTTACATCGATGGCAACAAAATGAACTACCCAGCGAGCGTAACCGATAAATACCAAGACGATCCTACCAAAGGTGGAGCGCCATTGGGTAACTTGGCATTCAAAAATGCCAACAAATTTGTTTTCGGTTGCTACAAGCAAAACCTGCCTGGCGGTGCTCCCGATGCTTGGATGAAGAATTACGACGGTGGTTTGGACGAGTTCCGTATCTTCAGCAAAGCCTTGGCTGCCGCCGATGTGAAAGCTCTGTACGATTTGGAAAAAGCGGGTAAATAATCTTTCTGAAACCCTTTTCTTGTGCGGGCCCATTCAATCCTTGAATGAGCCCGCTTTTTTTAGATAAAAATCGCCCCGTAACACCATAAACAAAGAAGTTTTTCGTAATTTAGACTCTTTAAAAATCATGGCATTTTTCCCTCGCTTCGCACCTCTACTTTTCGCGCTTTCTTGGGCGATTTTTACGTCGTCTTGCGAAGAAGAAACCCCGCCACCCGCAGTCAAACCCAACGGCATCATGCTCACCGTTTTTCATATCAACGATGCCCCCACCAGCGGTAAATCCAATGGCATCCCCTTGAATTCAACCTTTACCCTGTACTTTTCTAACGCCCTCGATACGCATTCTGCCAGAGAAAACATCGCTGTGAAAGAAAAAGGATACGACCCCATCGCCCTGAATTACAAATTCTTCCAAGGCGATAGTGCAGTAAAACTCATCCCAAAAAATAATCTCAAACCCGGAACTGGTTACGTGGTTGCTGTCAATGCAGCCCTCAAATCGAAAGTGGGTACCACCACCGGATCCTATGTGGCTGTATCTGTTGGAAGCATGATGGATACCACCGATAAATTCCCCCGCATTTCCGACGAAGCCCTCCTGGATAGCATTCAATACAATACCTTTCAATATTTTTGGAAATACGGACATCCCAATTCCGGCCTAGCGCGCGAACGCAATACCTCCGGCGATTTAGTTACATCAGGTGGCTCAGGCATGGGTATCATGGCCATCATTGCTGGCATTAAGCGCGGCTTTATCTCCCGCTCAGAAGGACTTGCCCGCATCCAAAAAATGGCCTCCTTCCTTAAAAATACCGCCCAAACTTTCCACGGCGCCTACCCGCATTGGCTCGACGGGAACACAGGAAAAGTCATCCCTTTTTCCAGCGACGATAACGGCGGAGACCTGGTGGAAACCTCCTACCTCATGCAAGGATTGCTGACTGCGCGCGCCTATTTTGACCAATCAACCACAGCAGAAATCCAACTGTGTGCCGATGCCACCAGCATCTGGGAAAAAGTAGAGTGGGATTGGTATACCAAAGGCAACAGCAGTTACCTTTACTGGCATTGGAGTCCCTCCTTGGGATGGAAAATGAATATGACCGTTCGCGGTTGGAACGAATGCCTTATAACCTATGTCCTTGCGGCAAGCAGTCCTAGCCATCCCATCGACTTTGCTACCTACCAAAAAGGCTGGGCCAGCAATGGAGGGATGAAGAATGGCAACAGCTACTATGGATTCCAGTTGCCATTGGGCGAAAGTTTGGGTGGACCGCTCTTCTTCTCCCATTACAGCTTTTTAGGCTTGGACCCGCGCGGATTGTCCGATGCCTACGCCAATTACGAAACCCAAACCACCAACCACAGCAAAATCAATCACGCCTACTGCAAGGCCAATCCGCGTCAGCAGTCCGGTTACTCCGATCAGTGTTGGGGCTTGACCGCGTCCGACAACAACTCCGGTTACAGCGCACATTCACCCAACAACGACCTCGGCGTAATTTCTCCCACCGCCGCGCTGAGTTCCATGCCATATACGCCAACCGAATCGATGAAAGCCGCCCGCTATTTCTATTACAAACTGGGCGATAAAATTTGGAGGAATCAAGGCTTCACCGACGCCTTCAACCTCAACGTGGGCTGGTTTGCGACCTCCTTCCTCGCGATAGACCAAGGTCCCATCGTGGTTATGATCGAAAATTACCGCTCACAACTGCTTTGGAAAACATTCACCTCTGATGCCGAAGTGAAAGCCGGCCTCAAAAAACTCCAATTCACCGCGCCCTACCTGTAATTTTCGCGATGGCCCAAACCTTTTATAAACACAGATTCAGCCCATCCACCCCCAAACTTCTTCTGAGGGGACTGATGGTCATCTCCTTGCTAAGTTGGACTGCAACAGCACTCGTAGCAACGGCTCAGCTTAAGCCCACCGTTGTACAAAATCTCGCAGCGAAACCCAGCACATTGAGCAACGCATCCAACCAATCAAGCAATCCTTCCCAAGACAGTATCTGGATGGATTCGGTGCAAAAGCAAACCATCAAATACTTTTGGGATTTCGCCCACCCCACCTCAGGATTGGCCCGCGAACGCAGCAACATCGCCTACGATTATGGTAGCGAAGTGGTGACCACTGGAGGTTCCGGTATGGGTTTCATGGCCCTCATCGTGGGTGTAGAACGCGGCTGGCTCCAACGCGAAGAGGTGGTCGATCGCCTGCTCACAGCGGTAAAATTCCTGGCCAAATCCGACCACTACCATGGCATATTCCCCCATTGGCTCAACGGTGAAACGGGCAAAACCATCCCCTTTTCGCGCAAAGACGACGGTGGCGATATCGTGGAATCGGCCTATCTCTTTCAAGGACTGCTCTGCTTGAGAGCCTATTTCACCCAGGCATCGCCCCAAGAAATCGAACTCAGAAATCGCATTACCTGGCTCTGGAGCGATTGCGAATGGAACTGGTATACCCAAAACCAAAACACCCTTTACTGGCACTGGAGTCCCAACAGCAGCTGGAGCATGAACCATAAAATTCAGGGTTGGAACGAGTGCATCATCGCCTATGTCATGGCCGCTTCCCACCCACGCTTTGCCATCGATGCGAAGGTATACCACAAGGGATGGACCGCCGGCAACCACTTCAAAAATGGCAAAACCTACCTCGGCGTGACCTTGCCCCTCGGCTTTGATTACGGCGGACCGCTATTCTTCTCGCAGTACAGCTTTTTGGGGCTCAACCCCAACGGACTTCAAGACCGATATGCCAACTACTTCGAGCAAAATTTGGCACATACCCGCATCAACTACAAGCACTGCCAAGAGAACCCCCTGAAATTTAAGGGCTATGGTCCGGGTTGCTGGGGACTTACCGCATCCGACAACCATTTGGGCTATGCCGTGCACTCGCCTGCCGAAGATTTGGGGGTAATTTCACCGACCGCCTCCCTTTCAGCGATGCCCTATTTACCCGATCAAAGTCTCGCCGCCCTGCGCAATTTCTTTGATGTGGGTGCGATGCGTTCTTTGTTTCCGGCCAATGACACCGCGCGTACGTCGGCAAATACCAACAGCAGCGGCAGTGCCAATCGCTACGTGAATACCCAACCCAACGAGAATCCCATTTGGGGTCCTTATGGATTCCGCGACGCCTTCTGCGCCAAAGAAAACTGGGTCGCCAACAGCTACCTCGCCATCGACCAAGGTCCGAT
>SYIL01000041.1 GCA_005798825.1 Bacteroidota bacterium | reverse complement strand
TGGCACTGAAAACCACCATGAAAACATCCCAATTTAACTGGCAATCACAACGAAATCATCGTCGATGGGCCTTGATATGGTTTGGATTGTTACCTATTTTATCTGTACTCACATCCTGTTCTGTTCAGCCACGTTATCATCAAAGGGGGTGGCATATCCAATTCAATTCAAACCATAATCAATCGCTTAGCCAAAAGAAAACTTCGAACCTCAGAAAATCTCCCTTCGTCGAGCGAACAATCTTTGAGGACACAGTGGGTGAGATGCACATTTCACAGCGCTTGATTAGCGCCGGGGAATACAAAAAATGGGTCTATAAAGATACTTCTATTTCAACTTTCATTACCAAACAACTTCGCACCATGACCATCATTGGCGATACGTTTACCATGCATGGAAAGTTGGTTGCCGCGAATCACCGTGGGATATTCTTGTACAATCCGCATGATCCATTGTTTTGGGTATCAAAAAAACCCTACGGAAAAACCCAGACTGCCATAAGGGATAAAGTTCTTTTTGTCCCATACACCGACATTCAAAAAATCAAAAAAGGCGGCACTTTGGCAAGCAAACTTGAGCGAATTTTAAACGTATTTTTTTGGCTCGGGCTAGCAATTTTAGCCATCTTGATCGGTTTAGGGGTATCTCAACTTGATAATTCCGACTGCTTCTGGATATTTCCCGATGTAACTGCCATCATATTATTTGTTTTATTGGTTGTAGCCTTTTTGGCACTTACAGTAATCTTCAGCCTCATTTTAACACCCATTTTATTCCTCCTCCAACTGCCTTTTGAGAAGAGGAAAGGGCGATATTGGGAGATTGACAAAAACAGCGACAAGGGCCAGAAATTCTTTGAATTTATCAAAAGAAACCATCAGCGATACAAATTGTTTCGCAGCGATATTCGATGTAGAAAACCGACAAAAACGGTTGATCGCGACGAATCTTAGCGATTTAATCTCTGATAGAGTTTTCCCAAATTCACGCTATCGGTTTCAGCCATGTCACCGGCATTCAACACAGCTTCGGTGCTAGCCTCCTCTGCAAAAATGGGAGCCACCTTCTCCAAAATTAATTTTTGATCCGGTGAAAATTTAGCCAACCCATTCATTAAAAGCCCATTGCGTGTGATCAAAAACATGGCTAAAAATTGAATATCGTGTTTATTGTTTAACACATTGATTTGTGCATCGCTGAGAACAGAACTGCGAATATTCGCGTATGTTTTTATAATTTTCGGATCAACTTTGGTTGCATCGTATCCCTCGTAAGCCCAGTGTATCTCCATATTGCGGCGTTGATCAAATAACAAAAGCGGAGGTTGTGAAGATGTCGCTTGCTCCACTCTGGCATCAACAGATTTTTTTGTAGCTCTGTGTGGCTTGCTGATTTCTTCATTGGTTACTGGCAAGGTGCTATCGTCTTCAATTTTATCTAATTCCAAGGTAGGTATACCCACCGACTTGTTGTCAGAAAATTGCGGTTCCTTATCAAAAATATCCGTCAAAATACTCTTCCTTACCACAACATCATTTGCATTCACATCCGTTTGAATCACCTCAGATTTCAAAGGAATTTCATGCTTCCAAATCATATCGGCAACCTGCTCTGTTTGATCCAATTTATCTGTTGGCAAAGCCTGACGGGTAGTTAGTGTATACGGCATGCGATTTTTCTGCAACATGGCTTTGGGAAAATCCGACAATGTATTTCTACTTTCCCCCCAACCATTGGCACCTTGCACCCACACTTGAAAGTCCATCCCTGTAGAATCACCATGAAAGTGATGAACCTTTCGTGGACTCAAGCCAGAAAGTGCATAAAAGAGTGTTGGGATGACGCCAACATCATCATACCGGCCAAACCAATCAGAACCCTGTTTCGATCGCGAATTCATCCATTTGTCTAGTGATTGGCCTCGACGCACATTCCGAATAAGGCTGTAAGGAATGTGGGCCAATTCCGTTTCTTGCGCAACAAACAATCCATTCGATGTGCAGCCGATCAAAAATCCCTCCACTTGTGAACCACCCCAGTCCGCGTTTCCATCATTCCGACCAAACCCGCGCCAACGATCCAACATGAAACGAACTTGAACCCAACGATAACCCCAAGTGGGACTACAATAAAAATTCCCAATGATGTTGGATTGTTTTCCCTTTGCCAATTGATGTAAAAAGGTTGAATCGATGGTTCTTGGGGTTAGAACACCGTCATAAACCCAGCCTTTTTGAATGATGGTATCACCAATGTATCTGTAGAAAATATTCTTAAAATTAGCATTTGCAAAATAAGGTTCTCTTCGCTCTCGGTTGGTTTTATCCCAATGAATCAGGGATAATGCATTTTTTTCTTCTGAATTAGGCCAACCAATCTGCGCTTTTACCGTAGGAGCAAAACACAGTGATAGTAATGCAAGGATAAAATACTTTTTCATGACAAATTCAAAAATATCACCATCGCCAACGACCAGAGTTGCGTTTTTCCGTAGATGCGCGGGCTATTTTTACGGATTTTCGCAAGTGCACACAGCCTTCAAAAAAGAATAAAACACCCGACACACAAGACAACCTCATAAAACAAAGAAACCGTTGCAGGACAACGGTTTCAAAGGAAATGAAACAATCTGAGATTGTATCGGGCGGAGAGAGAGGGATTCGAATAAAACGCTCCAATTAACTGATTATTAATTAAATAAAATTTATTCACAATTGCAATTTTGCAACAATTTTCAGGCTCGATTCATTTTTTTCTGAGGATTCGAACCCCGGGAACTAAATTTGGTGTTGTCCTCAGCTAAATTAATTGATTTTTTAACAAAATCCTTGGTCCAAGATTTAGGGAGTATTATACACAATGCATTCCGAGTAAATATTCCAATACATAAACAGGCACATTTGCACCTTCTTTTATTTGCTTGGTTAGGTCTTTCCTTACTACTTTTCCAGGGAAAGATTGGTTTAATTTGGTATCTAATGTATCCATATCTGTATTGTTTAAAAATCATCAAACTCACTGGAGAAAGCTATCAGCATCCGATAAGTGATGGTTTTGTAAATTTTAAAATGACTTGTGCCTTCTATATTCTCTTCTAATTTTAAGAAAACATCTTGACCATTTAGTTTTGATGCTTCTGAAGTAAACACAAATGTTTTTCT
>SYIL01000040.1 GCA_005798825.1 Bacteroidota bacterium | reverse complement strand
ATCTTTGTTCTACTTGGTAAAATTGTATAAAAATTATTTTCACAAACCCAAAAAATACACCTTGAGAAATCCATTTAAATAGCCTAAATGGAGTAATTCAGTTGTAGACTTTCTGTTTCAATTTGCATCATTGGGATTGATGTTCAAACATTTTTGTATCTTTGCGCCATAGAATAACCATGATTATTGGCATCCCAAAAGAAATTAAAAATAATGAAAATCGCGTGGCCTTAACCCCCGCCGGTGCAAGTGAATTAATCAAAAATGGCCATGCATTGTATGTGCAATCTACCGCTGGAGAAGGAAGTGGTTTTTCAGATCAAGATTATTCTTTCGTTGGTGCCTCTATCCTCAAAAGCATAGAAGAAATATATGCAATTGCCGAGATGATCATCAAGGTCAAGGAACCCATAGAAAGTGAATATCAATTGATTAAAAAAAACCAACTACTATTTACCTATTTTCACTTTGCCTCCTATGAACCTCTCACCCATGCCATGATTAAAAGTGGTGCTGTCTGCTTGGCATACGAGACCGTTGAGAAACCAGACCGAAGCCTGCCATTGCTGGTTCCAATGAGTGAAGTCGCTGGAAGAATGAGTATTCAAGAGGGTGCCAAATACCTCGAAAAACCAATGGGTGGCAGGGGTGTACTACTGGGTGGCGTTCCCGGGGTAAAGCCAGCCGAAGTGCTTGTTTTTGGCGGTGGTATCGTAGGTACACAAGCTGCTAAAATGGCCGCTGGATTAGGTGCCAGAGTTACCATAATGGACATCAGTTTGCAGCGTTTACGCCAACTTGACGATATCATGCCCCCGAACGTAGAAACACTAATTTCGAATGAATACAATGTACGCAATGCCGTAAAAACCGCTGATTTGGTTATTGGTGGCGTACTAATCCCAGGTGCCAAAGCCCCTAAGTTAATAACCCGAGATATGCTCCATACCATGAAAAAAGGCGCGGTGATTGTAGATGTAGCCATCGATCAAGGAGGTTGCTTTGAAACTTCAAGACCTACTACCCATGCAGAGCCATGCTACGAAGTCGAAGGCGTTGTTCACTACTGTGTTGCTAACATGCCAGGCGCCGTTCCTTATACATCCACTTTGGCATTAACCAATGCAACCCTTCCATACGCAGTCCAATTGGCCAATAAGGGTTGGAAAAAAGCCTGTGCAGATAGCCTTGAATTGCGTCTAGGTTTGAATGTAATTGATGGTAAAATAGTGTATAAAGGGGTCTCCGATGCCTTTAACTTAGAATATACTCCGGTTGATCAATTTTTGAATTAAGATACCATGACCAAACTGGTCAATTACCGCGTTTACGGAGCAGAAAATCCCACTTCAATTTACATTTTGCATGGTATTTTTGGGATGCTCGACAATTGGCATCTGCTTGCAAAAAAACTCGCCGAACGCCATAGGGTAGTTTCTTTTGATGCACGCAATCACGGACATAGTTTTCATTCTAATTCTAATACCTACAATGAAATGTGCAGTGATTTGAAGCAATTAATGCACCACCTCAACGATAAAATGGGTATCCTATTGGGACATAGCATGGGAGGCAAAACAGCCATGCGCTTTGCGCATTTATATCCCGAAATGACAAAACAGTTAATTGTGGTAGACATCGCGCCCAAGGCCTATGCTCCCTCTCATTTAAATTATTTCCGTGCATTCAAAGAAGTTCCTTTGCATACTCTAGGTTCAAGAAAAGAAATCGAATTGGCCTTTGAGCCTTATGCACCGGATAGGGTAGTAAGGCAATTTATTGTGAAAAATATCGTATCGAATGCAAGTGGAGGGTATACCCTTAAAACAAATATTGAAGCAATTGAACGTTACTATGAAGAAATTGTGGGGGAATTGCCCATCGAATCAAGCTGTTTGAAGAAAACAGATTTTGTTTGTGGTAGCAATAGCAACTATGTAAATGAAGAAGATGAGCAAGCAATTTTACAGCATTTTCCCAATGCCCGATTTCACAGGGTTAACAACGCTGGACATTGGGTCCATGCAGATAACCCCCAGGGTTTCTTTGATTGTTTGCAGGGAATTCTCCACTAACTTCTGCTTCTGCTTTCACTTTCGTACCTTCGTCATCAAATGAAGACGCGAAAGCAAATAGTCCTCTTACTACTACTTTTTATGGTAAAATGCGTTAACATCGCATGGGGAAATACAAATTCGCGCCACAAAGAACCTGTTCAATTGCCAACTGCCGATCCTAGACCCTCTTGGGTTAGCATGCACATTGGTCCCGGATATCAATTCAATGCAGGCGATTGGAGTGCGCGATACAGAAGCAATGCTTTTTTACACGCAGGTGCCGAATACCAACACCAAGAAAAATGGCTCTTGGGTTTCGACTATATGCCTTATTTTAGTGGCAATGTAAGAAAAGATAGTATGTATGGCGCAATGGTTGGTCCTTCCAACTACCTGTTCGATATAAATGGAAATCCTGCCATCATTAGGACATACTTACGCGGTTTTAATCTGAGTGCAGTGGGTGGGAAAATATTCCCCATACGGCAAAGTACATCCAAAAATCCCCGAACACTTTCGTTCATTGCCATGGGGGGGATGGGTTTTCATGAACATTACACGAAATTCGAATTTGACAAAGGCCGTTTACCACAACTAGAGGGTTTGTATGAAACTGGGCACGACAATTACCGCAGGGGGTTTAGCCTATCGCAACAATTTAGGTTACAATACATGAATACCGAGACACTGAGTTTCACCCTGGGGATTCACCTTATGCAAAGTTTTACCCAAAATATGCGTGATTGGGATATGGGTACAAATCGAATTCCCGATAGATCACAATTTGATTTTACAATCGGATTCAATGGAGGGCTGATCATTCCTGTAAATATTGGAAATTCGAATGGGCTAAAAGATGCAGACTATTTGGAATAAGCCATGATTCTATATACTATCGCGATACGGTGCTTTGGCCTATTGATGCGTTTTTCGGCCCTGTGGAATTTGAGGGCCAGAAAACTTAGCCAAGGTCAAGATTTGGCTTGGGCTAATTTGCCCACTGCAGAAAACAATGAAACACCGGGAAGCAATACAAAAAAACCGCCATTGGTTTGGATTCATTGCGCTTCCCTGGGAGAATTCGAAATGGCCAAACCCATCGTTTCAGCCCTGGAAGATACCCATCCCGGAATTCGGATATTATTCAGTTTTTTTTCACCTTCAGGCTATCAAAACGCAACCCTTTCCGAACATCATTTCAAAGCATACTTACCTTTAGACACAAAAAAAAATGCCAAAAAATGGATTGCCCATTGGCAGCCTTCACTGGCTATTTTTATTAAATATGATTTCTGGTTCAACTTGATAAATGAAACCCTTGGGAAACAGATTCCAATTCACGCTTTGGGGGTTGCTTTAAGACCTGACCATTTTTTATTTACTTTTTTTGGTACACCCTGGCTGAAATTGATTCGTAAATTTCAAAGTGTTGGCGTTATTAACCAAGCCATGGTAACACTGGGCCAAACCTATGGATTAAACAATTCCTTTGTTTTTGGCGACCCCAAATTTAACCGTACAGTCCAACGGCTCGAGACCATTCAATTGCTACCCAAGGTATTCCTAAATTGGATTTCCTCAGACAATATACTCATTTTGGGTAGTTGTTGGCCTGCTGAAATAAATCTTTTAAAACAGTATTTGAAGATCCATAAACTCCCCCTTGGATGGAAAATATTGATTGCCCCCCATGATATTCAAACAGACCACTGTCGGGAAATTGTGAATTCATTACAAGTGCTTAAACCCATACTATTGTCCAATCAAAACGACCATCAATACACTGATTTGTCGGATGCTTCAAACGAATTCGGAAATTGTGTTATTTTGGATTCAATGGGTACACTCGCCGAATGCTATCGACATTCCAAGATTGCCTTTGTTGGGGGGGCATTTGGCAAAGGCTTACACAATATTATTGAGGCTGCTGTTTTTGGAATGCCGATATTATTCGGTCCCAATCATTCTAAATTTCCAGAAGCGCAACAATCTATTGATGCCGGATTTGGATTTTCAATTTCCAATCAAACAGCATTTAATGAAATGCTCAATCGATTGTTTTTTGATCCTAATTTAGTGGCCCATTGTGCAGAAATTTCGAAGAAATTTTCCATTTCTCAGCAAGCCGATATTTCAAAATTCTGTAAGTCAATCCCAGAAATTGTCTAAAAAGTCAGTCGCATTCAATCAAACTAAAGTTAAACTTTTCAAAACCAATTGTACAAAATCTTATTCCTATTGCCTACAGTATTTACAAAATACGAAAAATCCTTCCCCGTTTCAAGATTGAATTGTCGAAAAGGTCATGTAGGGGATTAGATTGGGCTAACTTTGGTGGTCAACCCGTTTTTCCTAAACAATTACCGGCATCTGCCAAAACTACAAATGTCAACTTGGCATACCTATTTAGGTCAAACTGACACTATTACGGACTTAAAATAATGCATTCCCAATTTTTAGCCATTGGCACGAGATTGGCTAATCAATTGTAACTAAAAATATATACCATGTCTCTAAACATCAAACCATTGGCCGACAGAGTTCTTATTGAACCTGTCCAAGCTGAACAACAAACTGCTTCAGGAATCATCATTCCAGACACTGCAAAAGAAAAACCCCAAAAAGGCACCGTAGTTGCGGTTGGACCGGGAAAAACAGACGAGCCCGTTACAGTTAAAGTAGGAGATAGTGTTTTGTACGGAAAGTACGCTGGCACTGAATTGGCTCTGGGTGGAAAAGATTATCTCATCATGCGCGAAAGCGATATTTTAGCAATTATTTAATAATTTACAGAACACAATAAAAACATTATGGCAAAAAAAATAGATTTTAACCTTTCGGCCCGAGACGGCCTAAAGCGCGGCGTAGATGCATTGGCTAATGCCGTTAAAGTAACCCTTGGACCAAAAGGAAGAAATGTGGTAATCGATAAAAAATTTGGTGCACCGCAAATTACCAAAGATGGTGTTACAGTTGCAAAAGAAATTGAACTTTCAGACCCTGTTGAAAACATGGGTGCCCAAATGTTGAAGGAAGTTGCCAGTAAAACCGCAGATGTGGCTGGTGATGGTACAACAACCGCAACTGTATTGGCACAAGCAATCGTAACCGCAGGTTTGAAAAATGTAGCGGCTGGTGCCAATCCGATGGATTTAAAAAGAGGGATCGACAAAGCTGTTATCGCAGTTGTAAAAAAGCTTAATGATATGTCTCAAGCCGTTGGTGACGACAATAGCAAAATTGAACAGGTGGCCACCATTTCTGCCAACAACGATAGCAATATTGGAAAACTTATCGCTGAAGCGATGAAAAAAGTGGGCAAAGACGGTGTAATTACTGTTGAAGAAGCAAAAGGGACAGAAACAACTGTTGACTTAGTAGAGGGAATGCAATTTGACCGGGGGTATTTGAGTCCTTATTTCGTAACCAATGCCGAAAAAATGGAAACGGAATTGGAAAATGCCTACATACTGATTTACGACAAAAAAATAAGTAGCATGAAAGATTTGTTGCCTGTTTTAGAGAAAGTAGTTCAAACAGGAAAACCCTTGTTAATTATTGCGGAGGATATCGACGGAGAAGCATTGGCAACATTGGTTGTTAACCGCATCCGTGGATCTCTGAAAATTGCTGCTGTCAAGGCTCCTGGATTTGGAGACCGTAGAAAAGAAATGTTACAAGACATTGCTATCCTCACCGGTGGTTCTGTGATCAGCGAAGAACAAGGTCGTAAACTAGACGATGCAACGATAGAAGACCTTGGTCGTGCCGAGAAAATTACCATCAACAAAGACAATACAACTGTTGTAAATGGCGCTGGAGCAAAAGAAAGTATTGTCGCCCGCGTATCCCAAATAAAAGTACAAATCGAAAATACAACCTCTGATTACGACCGCGAAAAATTACAGGAGCGTTTGGCTAAGTTAAGTGGTGGTGTGGCCGTTTTGTATATTGGTGCAGCGACTGAGGTTGAAATGAAAGAGAAAAAAGACCGTGTTGATGATGCATTAAACGCGACTCGCGCAGCAGTTGAGGAAGGAATTGTCCCCGGTGGTGGTGTGAGTTTGATTAGAAGCATTGAAGCTTTGTTGAAATTAAAAGGCGAAAATGAAGATGAAAATACAGGGATTCAGATTATCCGCCGCGCGCTGGAAGAGCCCTTGCGTCAAATTGTTGCCAACGCCGGTGGTGAAGGAAGTATCGTTGTTCAAAAGGTAATCGAAGGTAAAGACGATTTCGGATACAATGCCCGAACAGAAAAATACGAAAATTTAATCGCGGCTGGGGTTATTGATCCAAAGAAAGTATGCCGCGTTGCCCTCGAAAATGCAGCGTCTATTGCTAGCATGATTTTAACAACTGAATGTGTACTGAGTGAAATTAAAGAGGAAGAAAAAGCCCACGCCCACGGACCAGACATGGGTGGAATGGGTGGAATGATGTAATTTCATTGGTCTTCGCTCAATCGTATTTTGAGGGGTAAATTCTGATAAACAACACAAAACAGGGCGGCCATTGTGCCGCCCTGTTTTGTGTTGCGTTATTTTCCTATTACATTTTATTGTGGCGCGCGCAAATCATTGGATACCATTTCGGTTAAACAGTATCGCCCTTTTTGTATTGCGATTTCATATACAATAAGTAAATAGGAGAGCAATGGTGAAATCATCATTGGTTTACAATTTTGTTCATCCGCAAAACCCTTGGCCACCGCAAATCCTGCTGCCTACAGTTTTATGAACCCCGCAGGTTGCTTTTCTCTCAAATGGCAATGGATTGCGAACCTTAATTCACAAAATGGAAGACCAACATTATTTTTACCATCCATTTGTTATTGCCAAAATGATTTGATTCACATCAACTATCTTTGCACAATGGGACGAATTATGGGTATTGACTATGGAAGCAAACGAACAGGTTTGGCCGTAACTGACCCGATGAAAATAATTGCCCAACCTCTTGAAATGGTTTATACCATTCACTTGAGACAATACCTAGATTCCTATTTGACAGAAGAAATTGTGGACTGTTTTGTGGTGGGGATGCCCACACAATTGTCGGGGGAAGATACCGATGCAACCCAACCTGTGAAACAATTTATCCATGCCCTACAAACCACATATCCAAGAATTCCTGTTGAAATTATAGACGAACGACTCAGCAGCAGAGAAGCACAAAACAGTATTCTTTTGTCTGGCGCGAAGAAAACCCAAAGAGCCGACAAAGGCCTTGTTGATAAGGTGAGTGCTGCGCTTATTCTTCAAACCTATTTACAAAAGATTTCATGATACTGCCCATTTACGCATTCGGCATGGACGTGCTCCGAAGAAAAGCAGATTCGATTAATTCTCAATACGAAGGTTTACAAGCGCTGATAAATAACATGTTTGACACCATGTACGGAAGCAATGGGATTGGACTTGCCGCTCCCCAAATTGGCTTGTCTATTCGATTGTTTATTGTTGATGGTTGTAAAATTGATGACGACAAAACCACAAAAAATTTAAAACAAGTGTTTATCAATGCCAAAATGATACAAGAATTTGATGCACCATGGGAATACGAAGAAGGGTGTTTGAGCATTCCTTTTGTTCGTGCCGATGTAAAACGTTCCTCTAAAATTACCCTTCAATATGTAGACGAAAATTTTATTGAAAAAACCGAAACCTATGAAGGAGTGGCAGCTCGAATTATTCAACACGAATATGACCACATAGAAGGAATCTTATTTACCGACCGCATCAGCCCGCTAAAAAGAAGTATGCTCAAGAAAAAATTACAAAATATTTCAAAAGGCTTTGTACAAGTAGCATACAAAATGAAATTTCCCAAGAAATAATTTGATTGCTATTGTAAGTCGCCGGCGGACCCTTGAATCAGAAAGTTTAAACGAATGTATCTTTTGGGGCGGCGAGAACCCTTAAAAATTTTCTTTCAAAAATTTGAGTGCCAATCCAATCTGATTTTCAACGGTCTTTGGAGATATATCCATTAAATCAGCAATCTCTTTGTAACTCATTTCGTGCTTCCGACTAAACAAAAAAACCTGTTTGCATTTATTGGGCAACCGATCGATAAGTGCATGTAATCTCGTCTCTGTTTCTCTGGCTACCATATTTTGCAAAATGGTATTGTCTTTACTTGTAACAGGCATGTTGGTGGGCATAGAATCAAAGGGCAATCGGTCTCTCTTAATTTTATTCAAACAACGATTCTTTACTGCCCTAAACAGATAACTTTTTAAGCCATCTTCAGCCAAAATATCTGCTCTGCGCTCCCATATTGCCATAAATACGTCATTAACAACCTCTTCGGCATCGGCCATATTGTTGGTAATGGATATTGAGAATTGAAGCAATGCCGGACGGTATTGCTTGTATACAGATTCAAATGAAGGGATGGGTTTCAACAACAAGGGGGTTCTATATTTTGCAAGGTAACAAAAAACTCATGCAATTTCTGGCGAGGGGGTTTTAGTTGCCTACATCACTCAAGAATTGAATGTGCATGATTTCCAATTCTTCGTGGCTATATTCTCCATCGAAATAATCGACAGCAGCATCGACATCGGCTATTTCCATCGAACGAAAATAGGCCGTGATTTCATTTTGCAATTCTTCCTCCAAAAACTCATTGAAAAAATAACGTAAATTGAGTTTTGTACCCGAATTGACAATTTGGTTTAATTCCTGTAACAATTCGTCAAAACTAATCCCCAACTGTTTAGAAATAACGGGCAAATCAACTTTTTTATCGACATTAAGTATAATATTGACCCGCTTGGCCGAACGCTCTGAATTGCCCTTAAGAACAATATCTTGTTGACGTTCGATGTTGTTTTCCAACACAAATTTGGCAATATACTCCACAAAAGGCTCTCCAAATTTGCTTGCTTTGTTTTTGCCAACACCATTAATATTGCTAAGTTCTTCGAGGGTAATGGGGTATTTTGTGGCCATATCTTCGAGACTGGGGTCTTGAAAAATCACGTAGGGCGGCAAACCTTTCTCTTTGGCAACCTTTCGACGCAAATCCTTTAGGTGAGAAAATAACTCTTCATCACAAATACTCTCAGCCTTGAAATATTCAAAATCTTCGTCGTTCACACTTTCGTATTCTATATCTACCGCCATTTCAAGGGGGGTAGGCGATTGAATATATTCATCGGCACTGGGCAACAAACTCAAAAGTCCATATTTTTCGATATTTTTATTCAAAAATCCCTGTACCAAAGCCA
Source organism: Bacteroidota bacterium (assembly GCA_005798825.1). GTDB lineage: Bacteria > Bacteroidota > Bacteroidia > NS11-12g > UBA955 > UBA955. Next base: position 27,622 of record SYIL01000040.1, on the reverse strand, counting down.
ATCTAACCAGTGATTTCCAAAACAGTTTGTCTTTGTGTTTACCAAATCCAAAATCAGCCAATTCACTGTGGCCATAGTCTTTGATCGCATCGGTCTTATTTCCTACAAAATAATTGACCAAATGGCTAATAGACAGTTCGTTTTTGAGTTTGCCGATGGCTTTTAACATGACTACAAGTTCCTGCGTAACATCCTTCTTTGGCTTGGGATGGGCGCAATTGTCACACATTTTATTACAGTTTTTCTCATGGAATATTTCACCAAAATAGTGAAGCAACATTTTACGACGGCATTGACTGCTTTCGGCAAAGGCAGCTGTTTCCGCGATGAGTAAAGTGCCAATTTCTTGTTCGGCAACAGGCTTGTCCTTCATAAACTTCTCCAATTTTTCAATGTCACTGGGGTTATAAAGTAATAAACAGTCTCCCTGCAAACCGTCACGGCCTCCCCTACCTGTTTCTTGGTAAAATCCCTCTAAACTTTTGGGGACGTCGTAATGAATAACAAAGCGAACATCGGGTTTGTCGATGCCCATTCCAAAAGCGATGGTGGCAACAATAACATTGCAGTCTTCCATCAAAAAAGCATCTTGGTGTTGCACACGGACCTTTGATTCTAGTCCGGCATGGTAGGCAAAGGCCTTGATGCCATTCATATTGAGCATTTCTGCTACTTCTTCTACTTTCTTTCGCGACAGACAATACACAATACCACTAGAATTGTGGTGCCCCTTGATAAAAGAAATTATTTCTTTGTGAACGGTATCCTTGCGGCCTTTGGGACGAACCTGGTAAAATAAATTGGGGCGATTGAACGAACTCTTAAACAACTGGGCACTCATCATTCCAAGATTTTTTTGAACATCTTGTTGCACTTTGGGTGTGGCTGTCGCTGTCAAGGCCATTACGGGGACATCATCAATGGCTTTTATCATTTGTTTGATACGGCGATATTCGGGTCTAAAATCATGGCCCCACTCAGAAATACAATGCGCTTCATCCACTGCGACAAAAGAAATTTTAACCTGTTTGAGCAAATCGATGGTTTCTTCCTTTTTGAGTGTTTCGGGTGCAACATACAATAGCTTGGTTTCACCACTCAACACATCGTTCATCACCTGACAGAGATCGCCTTTGCTCAAAGTGCTATTGAGGTAATGGGCTAAAGAACTCTTATTCGCAAATCCTCGAATATTGTCGACCTGGTTTTTCATCAAGGCAATCAGAGGAGAAATCACAATGGCGGTTCCTTCCATCATCATCGCAGGCAATTGATAGCACATCGATTTACCAGCACCCGTTGGCATAATTACAAAACAATCTTTTTTAGCCAAAATACAAGATACAACAGCCTCTTGATTGTCTTTGAAACCATCAAAACCGAAAAACTCCTTCAGCACCTTACGGGGCTCTAATTTATGAACCACTTCGGTTGTTGGCATTCCCACAGAAAGTTATAAAATAATACATACTGAATTCATAATTTAGCAATATGTGAAAATACAAAAAAAATAGATGTACTTCAACACAAATTTCAATTTTTGCAAACCCTCGCAAAATTTTAGGTTAATTTGCAACAAAAATACATGTCAATATCTTCTAGTAAGGCCGAATTAATCAAGAAATATGCCATTCAAGCCATTGACAGCGAGTTGCAATCTTTGCAACATTTGGGGGGATTTATTGGCGATGATTTTGCATCTGTTATAGAACTATTATTGAAAAATGAGGGCCGAGCAATCCTAACCGGTATCGGTAAAAGCGCCATTATTGCCCAAAAAATTGTTGCCACGATGAATAGTACGGGTCAGCCTGCTTTGTTTATGCATGCTGCCGATGCCATTCATGGTGATTTGGGGATGATCCAAAAAAATGATATTGTCATTGCCATTTCCAAAAGCGGCAATACCCCCGAAATCCAATCTTTGGTTCCACTGCTTAAACGCAACCAGAATATTTTGGTAGCAATGGTGGGCAATATGCACAGCAAATTGGCTGAAACAGCCGATTATGTTTTGAATACAAGTGTCGATACCGAGGCCTGTCCCAATAACCTTGCACCCACTACCAGCACCACTGCACAATTGTTAATGGGCGATGCAATGGCCATCGCACTCATCCAAATGCGGGGATTTGACAGCGACGATTTTTCTAAATTCCATCCGGGAGGCACTTTGGGTAAACGGCTTTATCTTGAATGCGGCAACATTGCAGAACAAAACCAAAAACCCCAGGTGAAACCCAATGCACCTTGGAAAGAAGTAATACTCAGCATTACCAAAAATCGTTTGGGAGCGACTGCTGTAGTCGATGATCACAGCAAAGTGTTGGGCATCGTAACCGACGGTGATGTGCGCAGAATGCTTGAAAAATTCACCGATTTTGACTCATTCACAGCAGCTGATATGATGGGCAATAACCCTGCAATGGCAGACGTTGGTACCCTTGCAAGCGAAGTAGTTACAATGATGCAAGTCAAAAAGATTACCCAAATCATTGTTACACAAGAAAGTATTTACTTTGGAATAGTACATTTGCACGACTTTTATAAAGAAGGCATTGTATGAGTGTAAATAAAAACCACTATGTGTTGATTATGGCAGGCGGAATCGGAAGTCGATTTTGGCCCGCAAGCAAAAAAAGTTTTCCAAAACAATTTATTGATATTATGGGTACGGGCGAATCGCTCATTAAACAGACCTATACCCGCTTTTCTCATTTGGTTCCAAAAGAAAATATATTTGTCGTAACCAATTTTACCTACGTGGCATTGGTGCAAGAACACATCCCCGAAATTGATATTTCTCGTATATTATGGGAACCTATGGCAAAGAATACAGCTCCCTGCATTGCCTTGTCGAACCTACATATCGCCAAAAATAACCCAGATGCAATTTGTCTGGTTGCACCCAGCGACCACCTGATTAGCAACGAAATAGCCTTCATTGAAACGGCCAAACGAGCCATGGAATTTGCGGCAGAAAGCCAATCATTGGTTACATTGGGCATCACTCCTACCCGCCCTGATACAGGATATGGCTATATCCAATTTAACCCAAAAGTAAATGAAAATGGCTTTTTTAAAGTGAAAACCTTTACCGAGAAACCCACCGAAGATATTGCCAAAACATTTGTTGAAAGCGGCGAATTTCTATGGAATGCGGGAATTTTTGTTTGGAGCGTAAACGCCATTATGAAAAGCATCGCATCACACCTTCCCGAAATTCACCAGCTTTTTGAAACCATATCTGTCGACAGTGAAGACTATTCCGAGCAAATCGAAAATGCCTATGCCCTGTGTCAAAATATCTCCATAGACTACGGTGTTTTGGAAAAAGAAAGTGAAGTGTTTGTTGCACCATCTAATTTTGGTTGGAATGATGTGGGTACATGGAAAAGCCTATGGGATGTTAATACCCGCAACGAACACAACAATGCCCTCATTGGCAAACACATTCACCCATACAATACCGGTGATTCACTCATTTTCAATACTACCCAAAAACCTGTTGTTGTGAACGGACTTAGTAATGTTGTTATTGTAGCATCGGACGAAGTATTGCTGGTGATGAATAAAGACAAAGAACAAGAGCTTCGGAGTATTGTAAACGAAATCAAAGACCGCTACAAGGGAAAATACAACTAAACGCTGGGGCTTAGCGCACTCAGTTTTTGCTTCCCATAGATTTGTTTCAACCGCAGCAAAATATAGCATGGGAAAACCAATTACAAGCAAAGGAAATGCGCTCCTAGCACTGCATATTGCAGTATTTATTTGGGGTTTCACCGCGATATTAGGAAAACTAATTTCATACAACTCCTTTACTTTGGTATGGCATCGCATGCTCATTACCGCGCTGGTTTATCTTCTCATTCCCAGTGTTTGGCGACAGTTAACAGTCTTGCCCCTAAACACAATCAAAATTTTCTTGGGAATCGGCCTCATCGTCTGTGGCCACTGGCTTACATTTTATGGTAGTATTAAGTTGGGTAATTCTGTTTCAATTACATTGGCTTGTCTTGGTTCGGCTTCGTTTTTTGCGGCAATCATCGAGCCAGTTGTCATGAAAATACCCTTTTCGAAGCAACACATCGCACTCGGAGTGATTGTAATGCTGGGTATATTGCTAATTTACACATCACTCCCCCAACCCAAGGTACAAGGGGTTTCAAATGGCTTGGCCATTATTTCAGGATTATTGAGTGCTTTTTTGGCTGCAATCTTTACCATTTTGAATAAACAGCACATTAACAAAGCCCCCGCCTTGGCTATTTCAACACTTGAAATGATTTCAGGTGCGATTTTACTCACTGCAATTCTTCCTTTTATTGCCGAAAATCCTTGCTATTTCTGGCCTAGTGTAGACATCCATCTTTTGAGTCTGAATACCCTTAGCACCGGGGAATGGGACGGCATTTGGGTGCTTGTTTTGGCTTTGGTTTGCACCAATCTAACCTTCTACCTGGGAACTTATTCTCTGCAGTATTTGAGTGCTTTCACCTGTAACCTAACTGTGAATTTAGAACCCATCTATGGTATAATTCTGGGAGCCTTGATATTTCATGAAAATGAATCACTCAACTCCTATTTCTACATTGGCGCAAGCATTATTGTATTGGCCATATTTGCGCAAGCCTGGTTGTCCAGAAAAGTTTGATGAACATAGATTACCTAATAGGCTTTTGAGAATACTACACGCCCTTTGCTGGGTTTTCCAGAAAATACACAAACCCCTTCTTCCTGAATTTGGTCTAATGGAATACAACGAATACTTGCCTTGCTTAATTCTTTGATTTTTTCTTCAGTTTCGGCACTCCCATCCCAGTGGGCCAAGGCAAATCCTTCTTTTACATTGACTACTTCCAAAAATTCATCCCAATTATTGGCAAAGAATGTTTTCTCAGAACGGAATTGCGCGGCGCGGCGGTATAAATTCTCTTGAATATCCAACAACAGTGTGCAAATATGGGTGTGCAAATTGGCCATCGGAACGATGGATTTTTCTTTGGTATCACGACGAACCACTTCGGCAGTTTTAGAATCCAGGTCACGCGGACCCACAGCAATCCGAACCGGTACACCCTTCAGCTCCCATTCTGCAAACTTATAGCCAGGTTTATAGGTATCACGATCATCCAATTTTACGGTATAACCACTCGATTTTAACGTTGCCATCAAGGGCTTCATTGCAGCAGCAATGCTTTGCATTTCCTCTTCGCTGCGGTAAACCGGAATAATAACCACGTGAATGGGTGCCAATTTGGGCGGCAAAACCAATCCTTCATCATCGCTATGAACCATAATAAGCGCGCCCATAAGCCTGGTCGAAACACCCCAACTGCTGGCCCAAACATATTCTAGTTTGCCCTCTTTGCTCTGAAATTTTACGTCGAAGGCCTTTGCAAAATTCTGTCCCAAAAAATGACTTGTACCCATTTGTAGCGCCTTCCCATCCTGCATCATGCCTTCAATGGTATAGGTATCGTCGGCACCGGCAAACCGCTCATTCTCTGTTTTAATTCCCTGAATGACCGGAATTGCCATATAATTTTCTGAAAATTCGACATACACATTGAGCATTTTTTTTGTTTCTTCCAAGGCCTCATCTCTTGTAGCGTGGGCTGTATGGCCTTCTTGCCACAAAAATTCAGCCGTCCTTAGAAACAGACGTGTGCGCATTTCCCAACGAACTACATTGGCCCATTGGTTAATCAAAATAGGGAGGTCTCGGTAGCTTTGAATCCAATTTTTATAGGTATTCCAAATAATGGCTTCAGAGGTTGGGCGTACCACCAATTCTTCTTCCAATTTACTCTCTGGATCAACCATCAACGATCCCTCTTTATCTGGGTTCGATTTAAGACGATAGTGGGTAACAACGGCACATTCTTTGGCAAATCCAGCCGCATTTTTTTCTTCTTTCTCAAACAAACTTTTGGGCACAAACAAAGGAAAATAGGCATTCGAATGACCTGTTTCCTTGAACATAAAATCTAGTTGGGCTTGCATTTTTTCCCAAATGGCATACCCGTAGGGTTTAATAACCATACAGCCTTTCACCGCACTGTGTTCGGCCATGTCGGCATTTTTAACCAGGTTATTATACCATTCGCTATAATTTTCGCTGCGTTTTACTTTTACAAAAGCCATAGGTTAAACTCATTGCAAAGTTAATTCTTTTGAACCGAGGGTTTTGATAATTTTCACGGTATCGGTAGCCCAAAAAACCGCAGCGATACCGCAGGTTTTTTGGTCCTATATTGTTTAGGCAGATTGAAACAAACCCACCACAATTCCAAAACCTAAGCCCAGGTTCTAACTGATATTTTACATTTTTACTTGGCGCTATTAACTGCAACCCAAACTGTTTCCACAGTTCAGGCATTTATAACAAACGCCACTGCGAACAGTAATGTGACCACAAACATTGCAAGAAGGTGCATCTGTTTGAATCTCACGCAAATAATCTTGCATGTCTTTCTTGCTTACCAAGGGCTCTGGAGCCGACATGGCTTCGGCAACCGGCAAATCTGTATTCGAGACAATGGTAGAGACAATGGGTGCAGGTTCAGGATTAAAGCTGGGTCTAAATTCACTAATTACGGGTGTTTCTGCTATTTCAGGTGCACGCAAATCAATGGGTTTTATTTGAACCAAATCTTCGCGGCGCAAGTATTCGAAGCCCAATAATCTAAAAATATAATCGACAATTGAGGTGGCATTCTTTACATTGGGATGGCCTTCTACCATGCCGCTGGGCTCAAACCGAGTAAAAGCAAATTTATCTACGAACTCTTCCAATGGAACTCCATATTGCAATCCCACCGAGACGGCTATTGAAAAGCAGTTCATCAAACTACGGAAACTTGCTCCTTCTTTGTGCATATCGATAAAAATTTCACCCAAGGTGCCGTCGTCATATTCCCCCGTGCGTACAAAAATTGTTTGCCCACCTACACGGCCCTTTTGGGTAAATCCATTTCTGCGATTGGGCAAGCGTTTTTTCTCAACGATGTTTGAGAGTTGGCGTTTAAATTTGGTATCGGTACTTTCATTTAATATGCGCTTTGCGGCTTCCAAAACCATTTCTGGGGTAAACTCACCCGCATTGTGGAGCACTGTGCTTCCCCCGATGGCATTGTCAGAACGGGTATTGGCTTCTTCCTTATTGTCATCGGCTGTTTCAGATTTATTGCTGAGGGGTTGGCTGAGCTTAGAACCATCGCGATAAATAGCATTGGCTTTCAATCCCAAAGACCAACTCAATTTATAACATTCTTTGATTTCATCGACGCTGGCTTCATTGGGTAAGTTAATTGTTTTACTAATCGCACCAGAAATAAAAGGCTGGGCGGCAGCCATCATTCGTATGTGCGCCGCGGCAGGGATAAAACGAACGCCTTTGTTACCACATTTATTGGCACAATCAAAGACAGGATAATGCTCTTCTTTCAGGTGAGGTGCCCCCTCAATGGTCATTGTCCCGGATACATAATCATTGCATTCAGTCACTTGGTCTTTGCTAAATCCAAGGGCTAACAACATATTAAATCGGGGATTATTATATTGTTCAGGGCTAAAATCAAGGCGTTTGAGGGTTTCTTCTCCCAAAGAATATTGGTTAAATACATACCCAATTTCAAATGCCATTGGCGCTTCTGACTCGATCTTATCCAAGTCGGTTTCATTGAATCCCAATGCCGTTAAACTTTCATGGTTAATATGCGGGGCCCCAACAAAAGTTTGGTGGCCTTTTGCATAGTTCACAATTTCTTGGGTTTGGGTTTCATCATATCCAAGGTGCTTTAAGGCTATAGGTACAGTTTGGTTCACAATTTTAAAGTACCCACCGCCCGAAAGCTTCTTGTATTTAACCAAGGCAAAATCGGGCTCAATACCGGTGGTGTCACAATCCATCAAAAGACCAATGGTTCCAGTTGGCGCAATAACGGTAGACTGCGCATTGCGGAATCCATATTTCTCGCCCCACTGAACAGTTTTATCCCAGGCATTGCAGGCAGCATTTAACAAATAATCTGGGCAATTTTTTTCATCTAAACAAACTGGATTTATACCAAGACCTTCAAAAGCCAAAGGCGTATTATAGGCTGCATAGCGGTGGTTACGAACAACGCGAAGCATGTGCTTTTTATTCTTTTCATACATACGGAATGGGCCTTTTACTGCCGCCATTTCAGCAGATGTAGCATAGGATATTCCGGTTAATATCGCTGAAACAGCACCACAGATTGCATTGGCTTCTGAGCTATCGTAAGGAATCCCTGCACTCATCAACACAGAGCCCATATTGGCATATCCCAAGCCCAATGTGCGGTAATCGTAACTCAATTGAGCCACTTCTTTACTTGGAAATTGTGCCATCAACACCGAAATTTCCAATACGGTCGTCCACAGACGGGTGGAATATTCTAATTTTTCAATATCAAATTGTTTGGTTTCTTCGTTGAAAAACTTACGCAAGTTGAGAGACGCCAAATTACAAGCCGTATTGTCTAGGAACATATATTCACTGCAAGGATTTGAAGCATTGATGCGGCCCCCTTCCGGGCATGTATGCCAATCGTTGATCGAATCATCGTATTGAACTCCCGGATCTGCACAAGCCCATGCAGCATTTCCGATGGCGTCCCAAACTTCACTGGCCGGCAAAGAATGCATCACCTCACCCGTAGATCGCGCCGTAAAATCCCAGTCTTCGCCCTTCTCTAGATTGTGAAAGAACTTATTGGGAATCCGCAAAGAATTGTTGCTATTTTGTCCGGATACGGTATTGTATGCTTCGCCTTCATAGTCGTTAGAGTAGCCATCTTTTATCAAAGAGGCCACTTTTTTCTCTTCCTCACTCTTCCATTTGATAAAAGTCATGCATTCGGGATGATCAAGGTCTAAACAAACCATTTTGGCAGCACGCCGTGTGGTTCCTCCACTTTTTATAGCACCCGCAGCGCGGTCTCCAATTTTCAAAAAACTCATTAAACCCGAACTGGTTCCACCACCACTCAACTTTTCTCCACTGCCGCGAATACGGCTGTAATTGGTTCCTACACCCGATCCATATTTAAAGATTCTGGCTTCACGAACCCATAAATCCATGATTCCACCCTCATTTACCAAGTCGTCATCAACAGACAAGATAAAACAGGCATGGGGCTGAGGACGTTCATATGCTGAGGTGCTTTTCGACAATTTTTCGGTTTCGGGATCTACAAAATAGTGCCCTTGAGGTTTTCCCGTAATCGCATAACTATTGTGCAAACCCGTGTTAAACCACTGGGGAGAATTGGGGGCTGATTCTTGGTTTAACAATGAAAATACCAACTCTTCATAAAAAACCTGTGCATCGGTACTCGTTTCAAAATAGGCATGCTTCTCACCCCACGATTTCCAACAATCGGCCAAACGATGAACCACTTGGTTTACAGAAGTTTCACAACCCAAACTACCATCTTCTTGGGGTACACCCGCCTTGCGCAAATATTTCTGAGCCAAAATATCCGTAGCCACCTGACTCCATCCTTCTGGAACCTCAACGTTTTTCATCTCAAAGACAATACTTCCATCGGGTTTTTTTATCACTGATGTACGGTAATCGTAATTGAATTGTTTGTAGGGAGAAACTCCTTCGAGGGTGTTTTGACGGGTAAAATTTAACCCTTTGTTGTTTACTTTTTGCTGGCTCATTGTATAATCGATTGGTATGCTAATTGTTTTTACTGCATAAAATTTTACTGTGAACAACAAATGTATTGTAGTGCTCAAAAGATTTTAAAAGATGTTTTCCACACAAATACGGCAAACCCTTGCTGTCAATAGATTCAGGGTGTTGAAAACACTAGGAGTCAATAAAAACAAGCTTCTTCATGCATCATGTTGCTTACTAATAAGTTGCATTTGAATGAAAAAATAGACACTCCACTAAAAATCGAAACAATCGCATTTGAAATCGCTTCAAGTCAAAAATTAGAAAAATGTATGTTCTTTGTACTGTCTTTTGCATTGGCCGAATTTCACTGAATACGCATTTTATTACACCACACAAAACCCCTGAATTTGATTCAAACTATGTTTATCTACCCATTCAAAACCATCATACTAAAGAGCAAAAAAAATAGGCTTCAAATTAAAGACCTGCTAATGCGTGAGAGTTTTTTGAGCGATGCCAATTATCGTAAGACTGACAACCATTCTAGGGTGTTTTTTGGCTCCTTAACAGACCAAGATTTTTCTCTTGAAACAATTGAAAAAGGAAAACGTATGATTGGCTTTTGCCGCGGAGAATTCCGAGGTTCAGACAATGATATGTTTATTTTTCTTAGCCTCGGTGCCTGGGCGCATCAACGGGTATTTCTACTTTTTGGTACGATTATTTTGTCGTGTTTGTATTTTTTAGCAAAAGACTTGATCGAAAATCACTCTCCAATACCCCAAAACACCGGAGCCTTAATTTTGCTTGGACTGTGTCTAATTTTAATCGCCGTTCTCTATGCAAAAACCCGGGCCTTTAGCCGCCGCTTGGATACTAGCATTGCGTATTTCTTGTCATTGTGGGATGCCGAAAGAATTGACCTTGACGAAGTCCCACTCGTTTTTCGTTAAAGTCCGCACATCTGTATGTATTTCAAAAGATCTTCCTCCCAAGATTCAATGGGTGTCTCAACAATAGAGCCGCAAGATTGAATACCCTGTAAACCCCTGTCTATTGCGACAATAAGCTCAGGTACGCGGGTAATGGCGTGTGTCGGATATTGTAGTACCCCGATATATTTGTATTCTCGGTTCACCATTGCATAGGTAAAAACAATGCTCCCATGGTTTGACAATCCAGAATTGCCGGGATCTTCTTGCAAAAGCATATCAAGAATCTTGCACAATCTGGGAAGGCCAGTGCGGGTATCTGAACACCAATTGCCTCCAATCGCCTTTAAATGATATATCTTCTGACTTGAATCTGTTGTTTGAGAATGAGCATCTTGGACAGCGAAATCTCGGGCAATTCTCAGACGTAGGGTTTTTAATACCGCTTCATTGGGTATATACTGCATATACTCATTTTCAAACTCCATCAAAAAAACTCCGGCATCAGCTCGGGAAACAGAATCCGAATGGGTTTTAAACTCACCACTCCCTGCATGCATTTTCTGCAATTGCTCTTTCATATAATACAGTGTCCGGTGCTGGGCAACGAGACCCAAGCTCTCTTTTTGGGGTAAGTCGACTTGCAACAAATTCCCTTGAAGACGAATTGGTTCAACAGGAAAACTATTGTTCATTCCTTTGTCTAAGAATTTACATCCTTGTAAAATAAAAACCAAAAGTACAATGCCAATTCCACGTTTCACTGAAGCAAAATACTGCTAAATTCTCTTACAGACAAAGATATTATTACCTTTGTAATTACAAAATAAGCGTGTCGATAAACGAACTAAAAATTCCCATAGAAAAAGAGCTCAAGGCCTTCGAATTCATGTTCAAACAGAGCATGAAAACACGCTTACCCCTTTTAAACACAATCTTATCCTATATCATCAAACAAAAGGGGAAGCAAATTCGACCGCTATTTGTTATGTATGCTGCCAAATTATTTGGAGATATTAATATCAGAACCTACAGGGGGGCTTCTCTGGTAGAATTGTTGCACACTGCCAGCCTCGTGCATGATGATGTAGTAGATGACAGTTTTCAACGCCGGGGATTTTGGAGTATCAACGCGCTCTGGAAAAATAAAATTTCGGTATTGGTAGGTGATTATTTGCTTTCACAAGGATTGTTGCTTGCTGTTGAACACCGAGATTTCGACATGCTCGAAATACTTTCTACAGCAGTAAAAGATATGAGCGAGGGTGAGTTACAGCAATTAGAGCGTTCTCGTTTCATGAATGTTACGGAAGATGCTTATTTTCATATTATCAAACAAAAAACAGCTTCATTATTTGCATGCTGTTGTGAAATTGGCGCAGCCTCAACCACTCTCGATACGGAATTACAGAAACATATGCGCAATTTTGGCGAGCAGGTTGGATTGGCATTTCAAATACGCGACGACCTATTCGATTTTGGAGATAATAAAACCGGAAAACCGTCTGGAATAGATATCAAGGGGCGCAAACTAACCCTGCCCATCATTCATGCTTTTTCAAAAGCCAGCAACAGGGATGTCCAGAAGATAAAAAAACTCATTCGCAGCGAAGGCAATAACGAGCAAAAAATAAAGGATATTGTATCGTTCATTACCGCCCACGGAGGAATGTCATACTCTAGAGGTAAAATGGAGGAATTCCGAGATCGGGCTTTTGAAATTTTGGAATCTATACCCGCCGAGAAACATCACAAACAAAGTCTTCAAAAACTGGTTAATTTTGTAATTGAAAGAACCCAATAACCATGAAAGTTGATATTCAAAACCGGAGTATTGCCCTGGTAAAAAAAGACAATCAATGGGTTACTGACAATGCAGCATCTATTGCCTTTATTTTCCAAGACGCCAACACCCTCCTGGTCCAAAGCCCAAGCCAAACGATCGAGTTGCGCTGTCTTGGTATTGATCGGCAAGCCAAAACTGTTACGCTGCAATACAAAAACTACAATTATGTGGCATCGATTACCGAACCAATGGATGAATTGCTAAAATCGATGGGTTTAGAAAATGCCGCGCTATCCAAAATTTCATTGCTAAAAGCGCCGATGCCCGGTTTGGTATTGGATATTCTGGTGACTCCAGGACAACGCGTAGAATTGGGTGAAACATTATTGGTGTTGGAAGCCATGAAAATGGAAAATGCCATCAAATCACCCACTGCGGGGGTTATATCCACAATCGAAATATCCAAAGGGCAAGCCGTTGATAAAAACCTTGTTTTGATTCGCTTCGAGTAGTCCGACTGGGCAGTCGTGGAAAAGGATATATTCATTTCAAACAAAGACAATTGTAACATACATTATGAAATGGTTGCCCATTCAAACCCATGACCTCCAAAAATTGATTTCCCCAAAACGATGGATAGGGTTGCTCTTGGGAATTTATGGATTGGTGGGTTTGATAAACCTCGACCGATTACCGATTGCTTGGACCGATGAAGTCCAAAATTTGGACCCCGCCTTGGTTTGGCATACCACAGGCGAATACGCATCTTGTTTATGGCCAAACCCAGGTGCCGAAACTCATTTCTTGAGCTATCCCCCGCTTATCGAAGGCTGGCATACGCTTTGGCTTTTTGTTGGCAACAGTATATGGATGGTTCGATTGCCTTTTTTACTGTTTCAACTAATTTCGGGCTATCTTTTTTATTGCATCGTTTTGGCCATTTTAAATCCCCGTAAAATTCCCAAAATCCCTGCCACGAATACCTCCTCAAAATCTGCAATTCATGGTTTAAATAGTACCCGAACCCCATTTGTGTTCTCGTTGGTGATGACAGCCTTTTTTCTTTTAGACAAATCGACAGCCGAAATCTCCAGAAGTATGCGGGTCGAAATATTGGTAATGCTGTTGGTATTGAGTTTGATTTATGGTATTCAGAAATTACCATCGCCTGTGCAATCGGGTATGGATTGGATTCAAAAAAATAAACCCTTTGCATTCGCCAAACAGATGGGCTTTCTTGGTTTGGTTGTAGGATCTCTGACCATGGCCCACTTGTATACTTGGCCGATGGTTTTTATATCCAGCCTGTGGTTAATCAACATATGTATCCAGCCAGAAAATCGCCAAAATAGGCTTTCTATAGTGTCTTTATTTGTTGGATTGTTTGCCCCGTTCGTTCTTTTTTGGGTGAGTGTTAAGCCCGAATGGCACAACCTAATTGCACAAATTTCCTTCCAAGCCCAAGAGCACCAAGCAAATTCTATCTTCAAAAATATTGTCGATTTTTTTTATACCCGCTTTATCCCCTATACCCTCGAACAGCCCTACACGCTTGTTTTGCATTTTATGGCCTGGATAGCCTCCTTCTATTTGTTATTCAAACAATACAAATCCCTACCCACATTTTGGAAAAATATATTGAATAAAAACCGCGTATCTCACCATTACATGCAAGGCGTTTATACACTGATTCCATTGCTATTTCTATCATTTTCGATTCCTGTAGCAATACTACTTGCTCCACAACACCGCTATTATCCAATTCAAAACATGCTGGGACTATTGGTATTTGTAGTGTTATTTACTACCCAAAAATCCAAGGTTAGGGGGGGGATTCCCGATGTCATTCATACCCGATCTTGGTTTTCTATCGCGAATTTATTTCCCGAATGGACCCTACTTTTTTTGCGTAAATTACTCATTGGAATAGTCCTTATTTTACTGATATTTCCATTTGCAATCCGTCACACTGTGGCTATTTTGCAAGGTCCTGAAAGAAATCCTAGCACGGCCATCGAATTCTTGAATAAGAATCTCAACCAAATGGGTGGGGGTGAAATTCTCGGTGAGCCTATTGCAGAATACTGGCTGGCCCAAACACCACAAGCCAAGCATTGGACTTATGGATTCGAATTTTACCCCCAACATTATCCTTTCAACCCCAATATACCGAGGTATTTTCTTTCCCGAGTACGTCCCAAACAATTGCCCTTTCTCCAAACCATTGATAGCCTTTTGATTAAACCCCAATGGGCATTTACCGCTTCTTTTGGACATACCTACAACGGACTATATCTATACAAAATTCCAAGCAATACGGCCTGGCGGACACTCACAAAACCTGCGATGTTGAAGATTACCAGCGGGCACTAAATCACTTCACTGAAGTGCTGTTTTTGAGACCATACCCAATTAGCTCATCATAGCCCATTCCAGGATTTCTATGGTATACCAATACCATATAATTATTTTCTGTTTCAGAATGATTGCCTTCAAATTCATTGAAATGTAACTTGCTGTTTTTTGGATTCAAAACACCATAAATATAGTTGTAGTAACCCTGTTTCAATGGAATAACCGCTTCATACGCTTTTTTATCTGGGTTGAAATACATACGGTGCGACTCCAACACGCGCCAATCGCTTAATTCGCCAAATACATATACCGGATCTGCTAACTCAGACTCAGATAAAACGGTAAAATGCACAAAGCAATAATCACTTTCAAAGGATGTCCCTTGGGGCGTAGGTAGATCTCTGTTGTCGTATAAAACCCTTCCATTATAATCGGCCCAGTTGAAATATCGCTCAAACTGCCTTGTCTTATCATTTACCAAAATCACATGTTTTTGATTGTCAATATTCAATCTCTGTTTTACCCCTGCTGTTGAACTTCTAAAAGTACGAATATCAAAAAAACGGTATTGATTCAATCCATCCATTTGGTTGCCAATTTGATAGTTATACTTTATATCGTTGCCAACAATAAATAAGGGTTTCAAACCCGCAATGGCATCGTTCCACTCGCCATTGCGCAAAATGACGGTTTTTACATCCTGCATGGCATTGGGCATAAAATAATCGGAATTCTTACTAAAAATGAAATTGATCTGTTGGTGCGAACTGCGCAATTCTACTTGTCGCGATTGCATCACATCCATCTGAACGGAACCCTTATTGGCAACAACCATCATCCGGCGAGAAAAAACAATGTCTTTTTCGTCGAAATTTCGGTATACCAAAAGAAGATAATTTCCACTCAATTTTGGTTTAACCTGATCGCTGGGTAACGCAACAGAATAGTGGGTATATTGCATCAAGGTACCCGAGGAAAATTGGGCAATCTCAATATTTTCATAGCCCATACCATCCAAAAACTGGGTGCGGGATAGCGTCGTGGGATTCCATTTGGCATCGCAATGAATGAGGGTATATTGGTAAAAATCGCGCTCGGTTTTAATTTGGTCAAACTCAAGAACCAATCCATCGGAACTCCCCAAACCCATGATTGGAAAAGGAAAACCACTGCTTTGTTGATAGAGCCTTATGGTTCGAATGTCCGACTCATAAATTGCATTGCATGCCCGAAGACTTGAATCTTTATTGGCTTCTGCTTTGTTCAATAATCCCAAAAAAAATACAATTGTAAAAAAAATAGCCCGCCTCATTGCCTCAAACTTAATGAATAAGCACCAATATTGAAATGCGGACTTTAATAAGCATGCAGGACCACTCAAGAATCTTGCAAAAGGATCCACTCTTCAAAAAACAATTCATATGCCAATTTTGCGCTTAGATACTCTTGATTTGCAGTCTCGTATTGTTGGGTAAACTCTGCGAGTTTTTGATAATCACTGGCGATATCTGGCAAAAGCAATTGCATTTCCACACCCATGCGAACGGCGTCTAATTGTTGCATCTCAGCTTCTTTTAAACGCATGGCATCCTCTACTTTTTTGACTTGGTTTTTAGCAATTATCAAATTTTTTTCTGCCGAAACTGCGGGTGAAGAATTGCTTTTTTCGGCTGTAAAAACCAGCTTTTTTTTACCATCTTGTAATTTAGACAAGTTGATTTTACTGGCTGATCTCTGATTATTCCATTCGTTATACTCTTCAAAATTGCCAGGATATTCTCGCAATATACCTTCTTCTATCCACCAAATTTTATTGGCAACTTTATTGATAAAACTTCTGTCATGGGATACAATCAATGCACTGCCCACATAATCAATGAGAGATTCTGCCAGAACCGCGGTGCTAAACATATCTAAGTGATTGGTAGGCTCATCCAAAAGCAAAAAATTAGATTGAGTGATTAATGTTTTGGCCAGTGCCAAACGGGATTTTTCTCCACCCGAAAGTACTTTTACTTTTTTAAAAACCTCATCACCCGAAAACAGAAAACAACCCAAAACCGTCCGTAATTCACCATCTGTATAACTTGCGCTCACGGTTCCCAACTCACCCAGTAAATCATTTTTCAAATTCAATGCCTCTAGTTGATGTTGGGCAAAAAAAGCCGCTTCCACATTCCATCCCGCTTCAATTATACCTCCACAGGGTTCACTTCCAAAAATCATGCGAAGCAAGGTGGATTTCCCTTTTCCGTTAGCCCCAACCAAAGCGATTTTATCGCCGCGAATGATTTTAGCTGTAGAGGCTTTTAAAATCTCCAATTCGTCATACGCTTTTGTAACGCCACGCAAATCAGCAATCACCTTGCCTGGGGCCACCCTGATGTTAAAACGAATATCAAAATCGCGCTTTTCATCTTGCCTCAATTCTATCTTATCAATTTTATCCAGCATCTTAACACGGCTCTGAACCGCGGTTGCTTTGCTGGCTTTGGCACGAAAGCGAGAGATGAATTTCATCTGCTGCTTGATATAATCTTGTTGGTTCTCGTATTTGCGCATCATCAGTGCATCGCGCTCTTCTTTTTGTTCGAGGTAATCAGAAAAATTGCCTTTGTAGTGAAATACTTGTTGGTGTGCGACTTCGGCAACGCGGTTTACGGTTCGATCCAAAAAGTAGGGATCATGCGATACAATTACATAAGTACCCTCATAATTGGCAAGATATTCTTCCAACCATTGTATAGTTGGCAAATCTAAATGGTTGGTGGGTTCGTCTAACAGCAATAGGTCGGGGGCTTGCAGTAACAATTTCCCCAACATGGCACGCATACGCCATCCACCCGAAAATTCACGCAATGAACGCGCCAAACTGCTGGTTGGAAAACCCAAACCTTCCAATATTTTATCGCCTTCAGCATGCCACTCGTATCCACCCAAAGAACCAAATCGCTCTTGGGCATCCGACAATCGTTGCATGGTTTCGTCGTCATATGCCACCTCGATTTTTTCGATTAAGCGTTCGATATCCTTTTCAAGTTGCACCAAATCATCCCGACCACTCAACACAACCTCGCGCACACTATCACCGATATCCATGCTCAACAAATCTTGATTCAAAAAACCGATGCGCAAATCTGAAGGTTTTGAAAACGTGCCTTCTCGCAATTCAAACCCCCCTGAAATTAGGCGCAATAAGGTGGATTTGCCTGTTCCGTTCAAACCAACCAATCCGATTTTTTCACTTGGTTTAATATGCCAAGAAGCCTGCTTAAACAAATATCGGCCCGCAAATTCAAAAGAAAAATCGTTTAATGCTAACACGCGGCAAAGGTAAGACATGCAGCCCAGAACAAACAAACCACTGTTGTAAAAATCAAACCTGTCTATTTCTTCGCCACAGCATGATAAAATCGTTCATGAAATAACCCCCGCCAATATCAAAATCAGCCACTTTTTCGATCACAAATCCCAATTTGAAATAAAAATTAATTGCTTTATAGTTGAGTCTATTCACCTGCAATCGTACTTCTGATACAATGGATTGCGATTCCAACATCAATGCAAATATTTTACTGCCAATCCCACTTCTCTGCTTCCCATTGTCTATGTAAAATTTATGAATAAACAATTCGCGTTCTAGGACCGATTGCCCACTGATTTGATTGTTTAACTCTATAGCCATAAAACCCAGATTTTCTCCTTCCGCTTGAATCAGATAAAATTGATGCCCTCTCTCCATTTGCTGGCGCATTGCATCCGACGAATACATCATCTGCAACATGTAATCAATTTGTTTCTGACCTATGATGGGAAGGTAGGCTACTTGCCAAATTCTGCTTGCAAGGGCTTGTATTGTAAAAATATTATCGGCACTTGCCTTAATCAACTGTAAATTCACCCTTCGAAATTCGCATTTTTGTAGCAGTAATTTATGTTAATACTCCATAATCTTCATACCGGCTTCAAGGAAACCCAAACGTATTTGCACCAGAACATAGATCTGCAAATAGGCAAGGGAAAAGTAACGCTTCTAATTGGCCCAAATGGTGTGGGGAAATCTGTTTTCCTTAAAACCCTTTGTGGATTATTGCCTGCATTGGGGGGGACTGTCGAGGTTGATGGGCTCAATATTCACCAAGTTGATGCCGAAAAAAGGGCCATGCTTTGCAGTATTATGCTCTCTACTCCACCTGCCATAGACCTAATGAGTGTCCAAGAATTGGTTCTCAGTGGTCGACAAAGGTTTTTGCACCAGTGGCGAAATCCCACCGCAGAAGACAATTTGGCTGTAATTGACGCCATGAAAAAAAGTAATATTGACCAATATGCCCAGACAAATTTTGGTAAACTCAGCGATGGAATTAAACAAAAAACAATGCTCGCAAGGTGTTTGGCCCAAAAGAGTCAATTAATTCTTCTCGATGAGCCACTGGCCTTTCTCGATTACCCCAGCAGAAAGGATTTCTTGGAACTAATGATGAAAATTGCAGAAACAGAACAAAGGAATATTGTATACAGTAGCCATGATTTGGCTTCGTCATTTCAGCACTGCCACCATATAATTGAACTCGATAACCAGCAATTTACTTTTCATGAATCGGCCGATTCCTGCACGGCACTTTTGACAACTTAATACAGATCAAATGGCGTCAAGCCGAGAGTAATGATCAGGGTAAACCCCTTTGGTTGGCCCCGGAACAGCATAATCAAATGACATCGGATTCAAAAAATCGATACACAGAAGCGAATGATGCAATAGCGAATTCAATTTTGCCACTATTTGGCCTATACTGTTTGACTTTGGGTGCCCATTAAAAATTACTGCTGACTGTAAAGCGAATACCGCTAAAAGCGGGTTCTTCACGGCAAATTCCCCCAGAGCAATTAACCCCTTGTTGTTGTTTGATATAGGCTAGGGAGAAAAAAGTATTTTTTTCTGTGTACCCAATAAAAAAGGATGGATAATGCAATACTTTATTGGCAATGGTCATCCGATCGTATCGATGGGGCTTAACATTCGCCATATCGCCCATGGCCACACTGAGATTCTTTTTAACAAACACTTCTAAAAGTAAATTGGCAAAAGATCCCTGGTCGTATGGTGTAGAAAGAAACTGCCATTCTAAACGAAAACTTTTTCCTTTATCCATTTTGTGCAACCACTCACCAAATGGGGTAAAGGTTTCTACAACCTGATATTCGGATTCGGATTCATACCTTGCCTGATTATAACTAATACGTTGAATGCCCAACTTTAATTTGTCTTGCTTGCCAATGGATTGCAACACTTCTATATAATTTTCAGAAAACAATTTCTCTGCGACGCGGTTTCCCGAAACAGGATCCAATTTCCCGTTACTTGCCAAACTTTGAACATAGCTTGTATTCACAAAAATTTGGGTCCCTTTGCGGGGCTTGAATTCGATTTCACCCTGCACACCATCCTCGCCCAACTCTTGGCCAGGTGCATTGTATCGGCTCAATAATCGGTAAGTATTTTGTCGGGTCATCGACGGTAAATATCCCAGCAAGCCATTTAATAATGTTTCCGTCGGTGCTGTTTTGAACGAAAAATTGTCAACATGCCTTGCCTGAACATTTAGCCCAATAGAGGCCTCGTTTTTACCCATTTTTAAGCCCCCTTTCCCCCAACTAAAAGAGGTGTATAAAGCAGACCCTCCCCGCAATTTGAATAAATTGTTCATTCCCAATATTGCTTCCGGTGATTTTACATTGATTTCATTTGACCAAGAAAAATTCCCTTTGGTATAGGTTGCATACGCATTGTATCCATAAAAATTATAGGTAGGGTAAAAACGGTCCTTGATATCATAGTTGTTAATACTAGCTACCAAACGATCCATCGTTTCTCGGTCTAAGGTTCGGTTAACAAACGAAGATCCCAATTGGACATTTCCCCATTTACCCGCAGTGCCCAAAGGCAAAAAACCCTCTATATTAACCCCTGAAACCACCTGATTTGCATAGCCAAAACGATTCTTATTATTGCCTTTCTGTGTCGCAGAAAATCCTTTAATTACCCAATTTTGATTGATATTATATTTCAAACGAATACCCTGCATGGCATAGTCTATTCCCAACAATCGCTGTTCATAGCTGCGAAATAAAATACCGGTACCAAATTGTTCGTAGAATGAACCCACCGTTAAATCTAACTTGTCTATGCGCTTGTTGACTTGCCAAAAACCAATCCCCTGATTTGTATACGCGTCTTGCGGATTGAGTAAGGGAGAATTGTTAAACACATCATAGCGAACAATAAAAGAATACCCTTTGATGCGGTATTGCATAAACAACCAGGCATCCGTACTGGCTGTATTTTCTTTATACACTTTTGTATTGGCTCCAATGCTGTCGTCACGGAGATATTTTTGATAGTTTAACAACAAATTTCCAGAAAATTGGCCCTTTTCGGAATCGTTCGCCTGACCATATATAAAATCCGTTTGGCAAACTAGCCCGATGAAAATTAGCGTGAAGAAATATTTCATTCACTGCAAAGAAACAAAAAACTTGCTCGGATTTGGAATGGTGGCTTGTATTTTTGTATCCCCTATATGTTGGAAGTGGAAAAACCGTCTATTGAAACGAACACAAGAAAACTCTATATTGAGAGCTATGGCTGTGCCATGAACTTTAGTGACAGCGAAATAATTGCATCAATTATGGGTGAGCATGGCTTTGAAACTGCACAAGAGGCTGCCGAAGCCGACGTTATATTTTTAAATACCTGCGCCATTCGCGACAATGCCGAACAGCGCATCCGCGAAAGATTAAAGCACCTTAGGGGCAACAAAAAACGCAATAAACACTTGATCATCGGGGTATTGGGTTGTATGGCAGAAAGGCTCAAAGAAAAGCTATTGGAAGAGGAGCAATTGGTAGATGTGGTGGCAGGTCCAGACAGTTACCGCGACTTGCCAGCCCTTGTTGCTGAAGTAGATGATGGAGGACGGGCAATCAATGTCTTGCTTAGCAGAGAGGAAACCTATGGTGATGTTAATCCAGTTCGCCTCAACTCAAATGGGGTCAATGCCTTTATATCGATTATGCGGGGTTGCGACAACATGTGTAGTTTTTGTGTAGTGCCTTTTACACGGGGTCGCGAACGGTCAAGAGACCCTGAAAGCATTGTCAAAGAAGCCCAACACTTACTATCCCTTGGGTATAAAGAAATTATCCTGCTTGGGCAAAACGTAGATTCGTATTTGTGGTTTGGGGGAGGACCCAAAAAAGAGTTCAAAAGTCTCAGTGTCGAAGAACAAGACCGAAGCATAGACTTTGCCGACCTACTCAAATTGACTGCCATCTCGGTTCCGGGCATGCGTATTCGATACAGCACAAGCCACCCCCGAGATATTAGCGAGAAAGTAGTCCTGACAATGTCACAACACAAGAACATCTGCAACTACATTCACCTTCCTGCACAAAGTGGAAACACCCGAGTATTGGAAGCCATGAACCGCAATTATACCCGCGAATATTATATGGATAAATTGCGAATGATTCGCAAAATTTTACCCGATTGCGGGATTTCATGTGACATCATTGCAGGATTTAGCACCGAGACAGAAACGGAGCACCAGGATACCCTATCGCTGATGGAATGGTCACAATTTGAATTTTGTTATATGTATAAATACTCAGAACGACCCGGGACTCCAGCGGCAAAAAAACTCCCTGATACAATAGGAGAAAGTATTAAAGGAAGGCGTTTACAGGAAATAATCGACCTGCAGAATCAAATTTCACGCAACAAACACAGTGCGATGATTGGGAAAACCGCCATTGTTTTGATTGAAGGCAAAAGCAAAAAAAGTGACGCTGAATGGATGGGCCGCAATGAACAAAACAATGTAACAGTATTTCCTTGTGGGGATTATAAAAAAGGAGATTTTGTGGAAGTATTGATTGAAAAATCGACAACCACCACGCTCATTGGTAAGGCAATCGGTTATGCGCGTTTATAGAGCTTACCAAGGTTCAACAGCATATCGGCGGTCATTGTATCCAAATCGTATTCGGGCTTCCATCCCCAATCTGATTGTGCGCGAGAATCATCAATGACTGCTGGCCAACCATTGGCAATGGCTTGGCGGTAATCGGGTTCGTAGTGTATAGAAAACGCTGGAATGTGCTTGGTGATAGATGCCGCTATTTCTTCAGGCGCAAAACTCATCCCCGCCAAATTGTAACTGGTTCTAATTTTTATGTTTTCAGCAGGGGCATGCATGATCTCAAGGGTTGCCTTGATGGCATCGGGCATGTACAGCATAGGTAAAATGGTTCCCTTTGCCAAAAAACAAGTATGCTCACCCGATTTCAACGCGTCGTGATAAATAGATACCGCATAATCTGTTGTTCCACCCCCTGGTGCACTTTTATAACCAATCAATCCAGGATAACGCAAGCTACGGGTATCGATACCCCACCGATTGAAATAATATTGGGCATATAATTCTCCAGCCAATTTGCTGATTCCATAAATGGTACTTGGATCCATGGTTCCGAACTGGGGAGTTCCAAATCGTTCTGTATTGGGCCCGAATGCAGCAATACTGCTCGGCCAAAATACTTTCTTGACAATACCCGAATCACGGGCCGAATTCAACATATTAAACAATCCATCCATGTTTAACTTCCATGCAAATTCGGGATTTTTTTCGGCCGTGGCACTCAGTAAAGCGGCCAAATGATATACATGACTGGGTTTGTGTTTTTGCAATACAAAAGCCAAACCCTCTGGGTCTAAAATATCCAAAGTTTCAAATGGCCCTGCATCAAATACAGGATTTGAAGATTTTTTTACATCACTAGCAATAACAAACGTGTCGCCGTAAATAGAGCGCAAAGCTTCTACCAATTCCGTTCCCAACTGCCCACATGAGCCAATCACCAATACCGTTTCTTTCGACATACGACTGCAAATTTTGCCACTTCACTCCATATTACCAAACCTTTTTATTGGGGTTTATAAAGAAGCAACTGTTTTGTGCTAAAACTTATGCAAATTTGTCAATTCTTACGATGGTCGAGACAAGTGAACCCATATATTTTGCCGTAATCGGTGTTGGCCATATTGGCAGTAGACATGCACACATGATTTGGCAGAATCCCCAAGCCAAATTGGTCGCACTCGTAGATTTGCGCATTCGGGAAGAGCTTGCGCTTGGAGACATCGATGTACCCTTGTATGAAAACATCGAAGATATGCTCATGCATCATCCCAAAATTGATGTTGTTTGTATTGCTACACCCAACGGATTTCATGCCCAGCATGCCATTCAGATACTTTCATTTGGTTCTAATGTGTTGGTAGAGAAACCCATGGCGCTTTCAACCGAAGATTGCGATGCTATGATTGATACAGCAGTAAAACACAGTAAACATATTTTCTGTGTGATGCAAAATCGGTTTTCACCTCCATCGCAGTGGCTCAAGTCGATACTCGAAAACAATCTATTGGGCGAGATTTACCAGGCACAAGTAGTTTGTTATTGGAACCGCGACCACCGTTATTATAAAATTGGCCATTGGCACGGAACTGCAGACTTGGATGGTGGGGTTTTGTTTACACAATTTTCGCATTTTATTGATATACTGTATTGGTTATTAGGACCAATCGACATAGACCATGCTGTTTTTTCAAATTTTAACCATGAACATCTAAGCGAATTTGATGACAGCGGTATTGCGTTATTTTCATTTGGACATCGCGGTAAAGGTTCACTGAATTTCTCAACCAGTTTGGCAAATAAAAATTTTGAGAGTTCTTTAACCCTCATTGCAGAAAAAGGTACCGTAAAACTGGGCGGGCAATATATGAATACCATTGAATATTGTGACATCCCGGGTTACACATTGCCGATTATACCCGAATCTGCCCCCGCCAACCATTACGGGCTCTACGAGGGCAGTGCGGCCAATCATCATTTTGTAATTCAGGAAGTGATTGATAATCTGAGCCAAAGCCAACGCTGTATTACCAATGCCATGGATGGTAGGGCTGTAGTTGACATCATCGAAAAATTGCATTCGTTAAAAAAATAATTTGTGTTCAATTAATTGGTTTACAATTGATTGGTTATTTGTTATCCCTTGTTAAAAAAAAATTCTATTTCTTTGGGGGTATATGCATCTTTATGTGTTTTCACTGAGACTAAACCCGTAAAAATCATACATTATATGACCACAGAACAACTTGAAAGCAACTTATTTACAAAATATGCTGCTGGTTTAATGGAAGATGATGAATTAAACACGTTGGAAACTTGGCTTAAGAATAATCCCCAATTTAAACCTGCGCTGGCCATCATTTCTCAACAAGTAAGTGCCATTACTCCTTCCAAAGGTGCTGCTAAAAACACGCGGTTTACTCCATAATTTATGGCAATCCATCCTTCTAATAACAGCACAAACGATCCCCAAAGTGAAAAAATTCGGGATGCCGCTGCTTCCTACAAATACGCATTTGAATCGAGCAATGATGCCGCTTGGAAAAAATTTAAAACTGCTGTCAGTGCACCATTGGAAACAAAAAAGAATCCAATATTAACCCTTAGACGCAAACAATGGCTCCTTGTCCGTATTGCCGCTGCCGCTGTTATTCTGCTTGTAGGTATTGTCTGTTTGTGGACGGTTCAACAAGATAAAAGCCTTCCTATTTTAGCTGAAGGAACAATCCAAACAAATCAAGCTGAAGTTAAACAAATTGTCTTACCCGATCATTCTGTTCTTACGCTCAATGCAAATTCTTCGATTTCATATACCATCCGCAAAACAGAACGCCTGATTCAACTCAAGGGTATGGCCCATTTTGAAGTATCAAAAGATCCACATGCACCTTTTACAATTGTTGCAGGCGAGAATCGTGTGAAGGTCCTTGGAACGGGTTTTGATGTTCGTTCATACACAAATAAACCCCTGCAAGTAACCGTAAATCATGGTAAAGTTCGGGTTGAGAAAAACATTCCTACAAAAGAAAAAAACAATCCTTTTCAAGTAACACTCACAAAGGGAATGCGCCTGACCCAAATAGTGGGTGAAAAAAACAATACAGTTGGCACAAGCGGAGACATCACCCCAAACAATAATAACACCCACAGTTCCTACCGTATTGAATCAAATATCAATTTGGATGCGGTTCAATGGCAAACGGGTAACTTGGAATTTAACAATGCATTATTGTCTGAACTTATGACTGCCATTGAATCTCGTTATAGTGTGGTTTTGGGAATTTTAGGGAATGATAATCCATCTACTCGCCAAACCAGCAAACTGCATTTTACGGGAAAATTCCGCAATACAGACAAGGTGGAAACCGTTTGCAAAACAGTTGGAGCGGCCCTGAATATTGTTCTTGTGGTAAAATAACCGTGTTTTCTTAAATCAATTTTAAAAAACCTGTCTTCATTTGTCAAGGCAACGAACAATGCCCTTTTGTTTTCAATAACTTTGTTATTGTATTGTTGCATTGAGAATCAGTTTATTCATATATATTCTTTGTTTTGTTTTTTTGGCAAATGCAAAGCCATCAGAGGCTAAGGCCCAACAAGGTGTTTTGATTGAAAAAAAACGGACCCACCCTTATTCACATCAACAAGAAGATCGCCTTTCGTCGAGCCAACAATTATACTTCAGTCCCAACAAGGGTCAGTGGAGCGATGACATCACGAGCATTGCCAAAGCATCGATTCCGGGCGGGTCGGTATACATCCGCAACAATGGCATTCGAATTGTAACCAGCCATCCCGAAGATATAGCCGTTAAGCACAAGGCCTTTCATTATCGAAACACTGATTCTGTATTTGTGCTTCGCTACCATGTGAGTGACATTGAATTTGCTTTTTCCCAGATACCCAAACGAATTGATTACGAAAATTTGGCTCCCTTTTACGAAAACTATTTCCTCGGAAATAATCCTGCGTATTGGAAAAATGCAGTGCAGCCCGCAGCAAAAGTAATTTTGCGCGAAGTATATCCCCACATCGATATTGCTATCTATTTTATCGGCGAACACCTCGAATTTGATTGGATTTTACACCCTGGTTCCCATCCCAAGGATATTGGCTTGCGCATTGACTCTAGCTCCCCATTTAACCTGAAAAATAATCAAATTGTCACCACAACATCGGTAGGAAAATGGCTTATTCAAGCGCCCGTGTCAAGCCAAGTAATGGGCATCACAAAAAAAATAAAACCCGTTCTATGCAGATACATCCTCAGAACTGACTCTCTTATAGGACTTTCAGTAGGCAAATATGATACATCACAAGTACTTACGATAGATCCGGTTTTGGTATTTAGTACCTATAGTGGTTCACAGGGTGATAATTTTGGTTTTACAGCAACCTATGATACCACAGGGTGTTTATATTCTGGGGGAATTGTGGATGCGAGCATCCGAAAATACCCCGTAACAACAGGGGCATTTCAAACCAATTACGGTGGTGGAGGCAGCGGAGCGCCCCCGGTCACCCTTCCTTGTGATATTTCGATAAGCAAATACAGTTCAGACGGAAGTCAACTCCTGTATGCAACCTATATGGGTGGTGATGATGACGAATACCCCCACAGCCTATATGTAGACCCCGACAACAATTTATTGGTCTTTGGAACAACCCTTTCCACAAATTTTCCCATACATTCCGATTCGGCCTTTAGCGATATTCACCAGGGAGACTATGATATTTTTATCAATAAACTCAGTACAAATGGAACGAATTTACTTGGCGGGACATTCATTGGAGGACAAGATGCCGATGGATTTCAAACCGAATCGCCTTCTACTGATTTAATTTATAACTATGCCGACAATTACCGGGGAGATATTACTGCAGATGCGCGTGGCAATATTTATTT
>SYIL01000039.1 GCA_005798825.1 Bacteroidota bacterium | reverse complement strand
CCTGTGCCCCTTTTACCTCCATCTTCCACAACAAAATAATGGGCGTGGATTTCCATGTTATCACCTTGGGATAATTCGGGAACTCCCCCTTTAACCAATAATCCTTCTTTCGTCTGGTTTCTTCCGAACGATTTGCGATTAAAACCACCAGGTTTGTTAAAAGAGGCGGCGTTAAATTTATCAACTTTGTCTTGTCCCCCACTAGAAAGAGATAATAAATCAAACTTAGAGACATGCAACAATGAAATTAAATCATCGCTAATGGCTTTAACATCGTTACAATACTTCAATGCTTGAGCTGCTGCTTTATTGTCTTTGGTCAATTTTACTACGCCCTCGATAACTGTTCTGTTCTTTTGGTCAATATTTAATGTTGAATTATCCAAGGAATTTTCCATCAAATTAAAAGCTTTGATAATTTCTTTCGATACGTTTAATGCCAAAAGCGCAGTCAACACGAGATACATCATGTTGATCATCTTTTGCCTTGCGGATAATTTGCCTCCTGCCATGTTGTGTAATTTTCAGTATTCTTTTTATTTTTTGAATACAATTAACCTTTGCTGGATCCCATTGCACCCAACATATTTCCATATATAGAATTCAGGCTACTTAAATTTCTGTTCAACTTTGCCATTTCTTCTTTGAATTCTCCAGTTGCTGCCTCAGTTGCATTGATGTTAACCAATGCACCCTGTAAACCAGCAGTGAAATTACCCATAGAATCTGAAACCATTGCAGTACTATCAGCAATTGAAGCCATGTTTTTCGCAGCTTTGGAAGTACTTTCTGTAAATTCATTGGTTGCAACAGCTGCATTGGACATATTTGCCATATCCTTTACATTGCTGCTTAATGAACTAAATCCCTTTCCCAAACTTTCAATTAATTCAGGGCCTATTTTGGCTTGAGCCAACATCGTATCCAATTGCTGTGAAACAGATCCAACTTTTTTGGTGGTGATTTCACCACCTGCCAATTCAGGATAGACCAGTGACCAATCGGGATCCATGTGCACAGGTTCAAATGCGGAAACACAAAAAATTGCTGCCTCGGTTAACAATCCAATTGTAAGCATCGTATCGGCACCTTTCCAGTGTAATATCTTGAATAAAGCCCCGACAATTACTATTGCAGCACCCACGCCATAAGTAAAATTCATTTTTTGTTTAAACCCTTTTGATTCAAAGAAACTTTTGTCCATGATTGTTAATTTCGTTTTTGTTAGTTGGTGTATTTTTTGTTTGCGTAAATTTCAATTTTGATGAAGATATTTTATTGGCGGTCTTTGTTAGATCGACCAATATAAGTTTGTACACATCGAAAACCAACATAAGATTTGCTGGTATCTTGGTATTCATAAGTTCGTGCGCCATTTTCGATAAAGTAGGCTATATCTTTCCATGAGCCGCCACGAATTACTTTTCGTTTTTCATTTATCGAAATATCTTTCACCGGAACTTTGCCTTGCATGCCTCTTTCTTTTATGAATCTACTCGACTCACCATTTAAATCATGTGCAAAAGCATTATTGGCTTCATCCCAAGAAGTACTGGTCCATTCAGATACATTTCCGGCCATATTATACAACCCAAAATCATTTGGAAAGTAACTGTCCACACGAACGGGATAAACACCACCATCTACGCCATAATTTCCTCGCAATGGTTTGAAATTTGCCAAAGCACATCCTTTTGAATTTCTGGCATAGGGCCCACCCCAAGGATATTTGTTTCCAATTCTACCTCCCCTGGCTGCATATTCCCATTCATATTCTGACGGCAAACGAAAATCATGGGTATTGGGCAAGTAGCCATTCATTTCCCAGAACGCAGTTTTACGATCGGTTCTCCAACGACAAAAAGCAAATGCTTGGTGCCAAGTAACCCCAACTACTGGATATTCATCGTACTTAGGATGGTGAAAATAGGTCTGAGCCATGGGTTCATTGTAAGAATAAGTAAAATCTCTTACCCAACAAAGTGTGTCAGGATAAACCAATACATCTTCATTGCGCATAAATTTACTGCGATTCATAGCGGCATACTTCAGTTGATCTTCAGCGGCTGCGGTTGCAAAATCAGTCCATTGAAAATGAAAAATCAACTTTCGTGTATCGATTTGATGTTTGCCCTGAAAACGTTCATCACCTTGGTAATACATATCCGATAATTCTTCTTTATGTTTAATCCAATCGACTTGACGGTATGGGTTAATCAAGCGATTTCCTTCTTCGTCTTCTGGATAATAATATTCATCATCATCACAAGAAATCCTGGCCAACGAATCAATAACATAGTTTACAAATTGGCGGTATTCATTGTTTGTAATCTCCGTTTCGTCCATCCAAAACGATGTAATGGTCATTTGTTTATTGGGTTCCAAATAAGAATTAAACACATCTTGCCCACCTTGACCCGTATGAAAAGTACCAGAAGGGATATTTACCATTCCTGGAGGTTGCGGGTGAAACCAGGGTCTTCTGTCAAGAACGCCGGTAAGGTCTCCTGTGTCGGCAGGACCGCAAGCATATACCATAACAGACACGATAAATGCGGCGCTGCGAAGTGAACGATTTCCCAGAAAACGCTTTGCTTTCTGGATAAATTTGTTATTTGTGAATAAATGCATCACTGTATTTTTCATTATGCAGTTTTGAGACTGTTCGATTGTTCTATTAATTGCAAAAATATGTTAACTATTGACAAATTCAACATTTTTTTATATTTTCGATAGAGTAGAAACGGATAATTCAATGCTTTATTCTATGCAGATTAATTATTCTTTATCAATCCCATTCGGATGGCCTTTCCATCCAACGTGGGTGACGGTATATTTTTATAGGCCTTTCTGGCAATGTAAACATGAAACAATAATTGACTTGCAGCTCATGGGAACCTGCGCTAGTTCGCAAAATTTTTGACAAAGTCAAATCGTAAGAATATCCAACGCGCAATTTCTGAGCAGATCCAGCACCATTTGCTCCCAATAATGGTGGATAATATCCAAACATGACTGAAAGGGCATCTGCACCTAATCCATAAAATCTAAAATTTGCACCTCCAGAAAATAGTTCATTCCAAGTAGCGATTCCTTGAATATCAATTTGCGGCTTGATTAACCCCCCTTTGCCCATCACCGTCTTTACTAAAAATGCAGGGTCTAAAGACAATGCGGGATTGCCCATAAAATTATTCTGATGGTAACCACCCACAACATATAGATGTCTATTTGTAGTGATATTAATGGTTGAATTGGTGCCATAATTAAATGTTTGTGGAGAGATATGGGTAGAAGACACACCCAAATAAGCACCATCTTTGATGCTTGAAGTTGAATAGTAGATGCCAGCACCCACAGTCGAGCGGGTATCAGATACATCTCCGGAAGGAATCAATGGATCACCTGGATCATGTGCACGAAGTTTGGAACCATCTAACCCTTTGGTTAGGCTGGAAAAATCTATTCCAATTCGAATGGACGAGGCATCAGGTAAAACATAGGCATAAGAAAATCCACCTTTTAAATACGTATTTTTCTCGTACGCAATTTTGTCATCAACGAATGAAAAAAAGGCTCCCCCATAATTTATCCCCTTGTACATTATAGGCGCAGAAAAGGCAAAGCCAGTTGTTTTGGGTGCTATATTGGTTTTGAGTTTATCGGATGTGGGCAGTCCACTTTGCGTTTTTAAAAGCTGCGTCTCATCATCATAACCCAACCACTGTTGGTGGCTTATGGCATTGATACAAAATTGATCAGAAGCCCCAGCATAAGCAGCATTGTATAGTAATTTATTAAAGGTAAAATGGGTGAACAAGGGGTCTGTTTGAGCGGATACAAAGCAGGGCGCAAGAAGGCCAAAAAATAATGCGACTCTACAGACTAGTTGTTTGTTCATGCTAAAAAAAGAATACTCTCGACAACAAAAGTGAAGTAAAATTTGCATACTGCCAAACATTTTTTTCTCACCGACGTGTTTTGTAGACGTTTTTAGATCTTCTCGGATTAGATGAAACCAATGATATTATATATTAGCAGTATTAAAATACCAATTATTGGAAATGGTTATTCATAAAGCCACACTCTACATGAATGGAAAATGGTGGACAACTAACGCAAAAGTATCCTGTAAATATGTAAGTGTAGTGAGTATAATTGTAGTCAAATTTATACACAAAACATGCCCGAAATATTGGTCATCGACGATGAAGCGCCGATACGCGAAACACTCAAAGAAATTCTCGAATATGAGAAATACACTGTCGTTACTGCAGAAGACGGTATCAAAGGGCTACAATTAATTCAAAAAAATGAATTTGATGTTGTGCTCTGTGATATAAAAATGCCCGGAATTGATGGAATGGAATTATTAGACAGGGCATTGGCATATAGGCCTGACTTGCCGTTCATTATGATATCGGGGCATGGAAATGTTGAAATTGCCATTGATGCCACCAAAAAAGGAGCTTACGATTTCATCACAAAACCCCCCGATCTCAACCGTTTGCTGATTTCGATTCGAAATGCCATTGATCGCAATTCGCTGGTAAGTGAAACCAAAGTTCTTAAACGTAAGGTTGCAAAAACATATGCTATTATTGGAGAAACCCCAGCCATTGGAAAAATCAAAGATACCATTGAAAAAGTAGCTCCTACGGAAGCCCGCGTTTTGATCACCGGAGAAAATGGTACTGGCAAAGAACTGGTTGCCCGTTGGTTGCACGAAAAAAGTCACCGTTCATCCATGCCAATGGTAGAGGTGAATTGTGCCTCCATTCCGACAGAATTAATTGAAAGCGAATTGTTTGGACATGAAAAGGGCAGTTTTACTTCCGCTGTAAAACAGCGAATTGGAAAATTTGAACAGGCCCATGGGGGCACCTTGTTTCTCGATGAAATAGGAGATATGAGTTTATCCGCCCAGTCTAAAGTTCTTCGGGCAATTCAGGAAGGTGAAATTACCCGTGTGGGTGGAGATAAGGAAATTAAAGTAGATGTTCGTATTATAACCGCAACAAATAAAAATCTGCTGGAGGAAATTGAGAAAGGCAATTTTCGGTTGGATTTATACCACCGCCTGAGTGTAATACTGATTCATGTTCCCACACTTAACGAAAGAAAAGAAGACATATCGCTAATTGCAAATAACTTTTTACAAGAAATATGTATTGAATACAGTATTCAAGCAAAGGCGTTTTCACCCGATGCCTATGATGCTTTACAAGATGTTAATTGGACAGGTAATATCCGTGAGTTGCGCAATGTTGTTGAGCGATTGATTATCCTTTGTGGTGAAAAGATTACTGGAGAAGATGTTTATATGTATAGCAATCCTGCCCAAAGGGGAGCAGATCCATTTGGTGTTGTTGACGAATATAAAACCCTCCAAGATTTCAGGGATTGGGCCGAAAAAATATTCATTGAACGGAAATTGGTTCAAAATGGCTGGAATGTAGCAAAAAGTGCACAAGAAATCGACATTCAACGGAGTCATCTCTACAACAAAATTGAAAAGTACAACCTAAAAAGACGATGAAATGCCCGCCCAAATTGGGATAGACATTGCCACTGCTTCCACTTTGCTCAAACAAGGTAAGTTGGTAGCAGTTCCGACTGAAACTGTATATGGATTGGCTGCAAATGGCTTAGATCCTGAGAGCATACTGGGTATTTTTGAAGCAAAAAACCGACCCACATTCGACCCATTGATTTTACATGTTCGGGATATACCTATGGCCAAAACCTTGGTCAACGGATGGAATAATACAGCCCAAACATTGGCCGAAGCCTTTTGGCCTGGACCCTTAACAATCATTTTGCCAAAATCCGACATTGTCCCTGATTTGGTAACAGCAGGAAATACGACGGTTGCCATTCGCATTCCAAACCATCCACTTACCCAAGCATTGCTTCAATTGGTCGAATTCCCCCTGGCGGCTCCCAGTGCCAATCTTTTTTCGTATGTGAGCCCTACCACTGCAAAACATGTGGCCGACCAAATGATTGATCGTATAGATTATATTTTGGATGGTGGCGAATGTAGTATTGGCATTGAGAGTACAATCTTGGCCATCGAAGGAGAAACCGCGAGAATACTTCGTTTGGGTGGACTGAGTATCGAAGCCATCGAAACAGTTTTGGGACATTCGCCAACAGAAACTTTACATAAAAATAGCAATCCCCAATCGCCAGGTCAGTTAGAACATCATTATGCTCCACAGTGTAGATTAATTCCTCTTTGCAAAAAAGGCGAACCCCTACTGTCTTTGATTCAATTATTAAAAAATCCTCTACTCACTCCAAATTTTGGCATTTTACTATTCTCAAAACAAGAGTTGAATGTTGAGGATACATTTTACCTTACAAAACTTCAAGAGGCAGGAAAAAATACAGTGTATATTTTAGACGAATTGGGAGATATCGCCAAAGCGGGTAACAAATTATTTTCTACACTGCGACTTTTGGACAGCGATGGATGCAAAGAAGTTTATTTTTCTTGGGCACCAGAAATTGGACTGGGCCGGGCAATCAATGATCGCTTAATGAGGGCATCGACATAAAAGATTGACTGTCCAAACAATGCGGCTGGTCTTCGAAAGGTTTTTGGAAACAGAACCAGGGGTCTTTTCCTGTAAATACAATTTCCGCACCGAATTTTTCAGTACCACCGACTCGTTTAGCAAATACAACTTTTTAGAAACGAATCTGACCCGTATTGTTTCCGACTTTCTTCATTCAAAAAACCACATATTCAAATTTTCGTAGGGAATTTCATATATCCTCTAAGAAAGACAATGTATTGTCCAATGCAATCCAAAATTCTTGGGTAAATTCTTCCATCCCAATACAAGGATGCTTCATTCCAAAAGTATGACTCGCATTGGGAATTGTCATTCTTACACTGTGAATGCAAGCCTGGGCAATAGCCTCAGACAAAATCACAGGAACTGATTCATCCTTTTCGCCATGAATAATAAGCAGTGGTCGACCCAAACTTTGGGCTGATTCGTAAACATTATACAATTGTTTATTGGACTCTAAATCCTCCCAAATACAATAATCCAAAGGCAATTGCTGTTTTGTTCTTGTATTGGCAACAGACACTGTTTTTCTATTTTTCCATAAAAGGGGACTATATTGTTCAAACAACCACTCAAACGATGGAATCGGTGACCAGACAACCACCTTTTCTACGTATTCTTGAAAGCGATTGGCAAACACAATTAAGTTGGCACCACCCCTACTATGCCCCAACCAAGAAGTTTTTTCGGCTACTAAATTATAAAATTTTGCATTCAAAGAAATCCATTTCCCAATCGCCTCTAAGTCGCCTTGTTCTTTGCTGACCGTATTTATCTTAAATTGATCTAGCTCTGTAAAAACATCATTGTCGCCAAGGATTCCATTGTGAGAATGATTGAAACTGAGAACGGCATAATCACCCGTAGAAAAATATTCGTGCAAAAAAGGAATATAGCCCCAATGCTTAAATCCTTTGAATCCGTGGCAGAATACCAAAACAGAGAAAGGCCCCTCACCTGGGGGCAAAAACAAATCGACGTCCATGTGGCCGTCGATTGTTTTGATTTTAAATTGATTTTTTGTTTTCACAAATTTGGTGCCCAGGACCGGAGTCGAACCGGTACGGGGGTGAACCCACAGGTGTTTGAGACCAGCGCGTCTACCAATTCCGCCCCCTGGGCAAAATACAGAACGGGTCGCAATATTATTACTATTAATTGAGGTTTCAAATATTATTTCACACTATTTTTGGGCCATTCAACAACTTCCATAGAATGAATCAATTGGGGTTCAATTTGAAATCGCAAAGCGGTTCGAACACTTTGAAAACCATGGGTTCCGCAAGCGCCCGGATTTAAGTACAGTAAATTGTTAAAGGCAGGATCACGCTGAACTTGAAGCATGTGAGAATGACCACAGACGAATATATTGGGTTTGTTTTGTCTCAAAAACAACTGGACTTTTGCGGGATATTTGCCAGGCTTGCCGCCAATATGTGTAATAAAAATTCTGTAGCCCTCACGGTCAAAAAACTGTATCGCAGGGTATTCAAGCTTTACATCCATGCCATCAATATTGCCATGAACACCCATGATAGGTTTTTTTAACTTTATTATTTCTAAATGAAGGGCGGTATTGAGCCAGTCTCCTGCATGCCATACCTCGTCTGCCCAATTAACGTGTTCTAAAATACCTTTATCATGGTAACCATGATTGTCGCTAATAACTAAAATTTTCATTGTCTTGGCGGGGACTCGAAATTTAAATTTCGCGGTTTAAATCCCACTGTTCGAGGTAATCAGCGACTTTACGAACAAACATTCCACCCAATGCGCCATCAATCACTCGGTGATCGTAACTATGACTAAGATACATCATATGTCGAATTGCGATAACATCTCCGTGCTCAGTTTCAAGAACAGCGGGTTTTTTACGAATAGAACCCACAGCCAAAATGGCTACCTGGGGCTGATTTATAACTGGGGTACCGAAAATATTGCCAAAAGTACCTACATTGGTAATCGTATAGGTTCCACCTTGTGTTTCATCAGGCAATAATTTTCCTTCGCGGGCGCGAATTGCCAAGTCATTCACTGAACGTGTGAGTCCCAATAAATTCTGTGAGTCGGCATTCTTGATTACTGGAACAATAAGATTTCCATTTTTCTGAGCAACAGCCAAGCCAATATTAATATTTTTCTTTTTGATGATCGTGTTTCCCTCGACGCTCACGTTAATCATCGGAAAATCCTTTATGGCTTTAGAAACAGCCTCAATAAAAATAGGTGTAAACGTAATATTTTCACCTTCTTTTTTCTTAAATGATTCCTTGATTCGGTTGCGCCAATTTACCAAATTGGTGACATCGGCTTCAACAAAGCTGCATACATGAGGACTGGTTTGTTTGCTTCTTACCATGTGATCGGCAATGAATTTACGAACACGGTCCATTTCGATGACCTCGTCTCCTGGCTGCAAGGAAATTCCAAGAACTTTCATCGCTTCAATCTTTTCATCAGATAAAATCGTTTGAATGTTGGATATCATTGGTGCAGGAAAATCAATCTCTTTCCCATTTGTATCGGGCAAGGTATTTGAAATACCCTTCAATGTGAGATCGTTGCCACCATGCGCAATGCCACGAGAAGAAATATACAATAAAATATCTGCCTTGGTAACCCGTCCTTCTTTTCCGGTGCCCGAAAGCGAATCTAATTCATTGTACGAAATACCTTCTGTTCGGGCAATATTCAATACCAAGGGTGAGTAAAACCGGCTGCCTTCGAGCCCAATAGAATCAACCAATGCAGGGATTTGAATTGCCATAGGCGTCTGCATTTGGTCTTCAATAACAGCCAACGCAGTTTTTACTGTGTTAGCGACACTTTCGGTTTCAGGAAGGGTTTTGGCAATAGGGAGATGTTCTATTTCAGTAGCTTTTATATCTTCAGAACGAATCAAAGCGACCGCTTCACCAACTTTTACCACATCACCATCTTTACACAATTTTTGAACGAGTATTCCAGCTTCTGAACTGGGAATTTCACTATCAACTTTATCTGTTGCAATTTCAACAATAGATTCGTCTTTTTGAATTACATCACCCTCATTTTTGAGCCAACGAATAATGGTTGCTTCTGCTATACTCTCGCCCATTTTGGGCATCAAAATTGATTTTTCTAGCATGCGTTTGATCTGCAAAATTCGTGTTTTTTCTTTTGATAGCCAAATACCAATTGGGTTTCAATACAATTCTACGTTCAAATACTGAAATTATCACTTTCATCGATGTCTATTTCATCTCCCATCCCACAAAGTTTCATCAACAACAAGAGTTCTTGCTGTTTCTCAATTTCTTGAGATTCTCCAAATGAGTAATGTAAATTTCTCAGCATTCTTTTGATGATGTCATGAACACTGCAGGGCAAATAAAATTCGGCCATGGGCTTTACATTGACCACTTTCAAAAATGCATCTACACTGTCTTTCATAAAAACCTGCCCCTTACTGTATGGATTGACGTAAAACACCGGCTTTCCTATTTCGTTGGCCTTAAGTTCTTTTAAAACGCGTTTGTGAGATTCCCCCTTTTTTAATCTGCAATAAGCAACGATAAAATGCTGGGGTAAATTTACCCCAAAAATAGGTAATCCAAGACTTTGAGCAACCGTTATGTATAAAGCAGAAAGACTGATAGGGTTTCCTGTTTTTCTCGATAGTACTGTGTTTACAAAAGAATTATCAGGATAATGATACTGATTTGAATCCCCTTTAAATCCGTGTTGATGAAAAAACACATGATTGAGAATATCAATTTTGTCGCGCTCGTTTTGTACGTTCCCCATCATCAACCAGGCATCCATCCTAATGTCATTAATTGACCTGAGAATGGACTCATATTCAATGCCTGGGTATTTTATTTTAGACAACCAAATCCAACCCTCCAACAAATCGGGTTGTTCTTGATTGAACCACTTGCCAAAGCCCTGGTGTAAATGATTGCATTGAATTCTTTTAATTATAGACTCAATTTGGCTGGAAACCTCAGGGAAATCGTTGGTAACCCAAGACTTCTCTAATTGTTCAATAACGGAATTTCCTTCCTCTATAAATCTAGACTCAACCGCAGATACAACCGCTTCGTCGGGGTCATCTAGTAGGCTTAGCATTGCCTTGAATTTAGCCGCTTCAATCATGTTTGGGTTTGGATTGATACATTCTCTTATTTCTTTTTCTTACTCTTTTTAATAGAAGAATTTTTAGCGGGTTTTACAAATTTAGAAACAAGCGATTGGATATCCGAAAAAATTAGACTGTCCCAATTTTTATCTTTAGGAATGGGAATATTGTCTTTCCCATTTTTAATGTAAGGACCATACTTTCCATTCAATATTGTGATGTTGGGATCCTCTGTGAAAGTTTTTAGAATAGCGGCTTTGTTACCCGCCAACTTGGCTTCAACCAGGGCAATTGCTTGTTGTGATGTGACTGTTTCTGGATCTTGACCTTTTGGGATTGAAATAAATTGATTAAGATATTTTATGTACGGACCATATCGGCCTTTGCTTATTTCTAAAGCCAAACCTTGGTATTCCCCAACTTTAAGTGGAAATTGAACACCCGTGAACGCTTCTTTGATAATGGCTTCGCATTCACCGGGTGTCATGGCTATCAAATTGGTGTTTTTGTCCACATTAAAATATTTGTCAAGTCTTTTCAGGTAAGGTCCATAACGTCCCACGCCTGCAATCACTGGTTCACCCTCAAAAATCATTACTTCTCGCGGCAATTCGAACAATTTAAGGGCAATTTCTGGAGTGATTGTTTCAAGGGATTGTCCGGGCTGAATGCTTGCATACAGTAATTTGTCTCCATCTTCTTTGTTCCCAATCTGAACAAATGGACCAAATTTACCCATTCGTACACTCAATTGACGTCCTGAAACAGGGTGTTTTCCCAGAATTCGCTCCCCGGTAACCCTATCGGCTGTCTCCATTGTAGTGTCTACTGCTTTGTGAAATGGGCCGTAAAATCCTTCTAACATATCTTGCCAAGCTCTATTCCCGTTGGCAATTTCATCAAATTCTTTTTCTACCGAAGCGGTAAATCCATAATCCATTATTGTATCAAAATTTGCAGACAGAAAATCTGTAACAAGCATTCCTATATCACTCGGAAATAATTTGTTTTTTTCAAAGCCGTATTTCTCAGATTTGACTTCCTCTGTAATGATTCCTTTACACAAAACAAGTTCTACGATATTGCGGTATTTACCCTCCCGTGTTTCATTGGCGACATATTGTCTTTTTTGAATCGTCGTGATGGTTGGAGCGTAGGTAGAAGGCCTTCCTATACTTAATTCTTCCAATTTTTTTACCAGAGATGCTTCAGTATAACGGGGTGCCGGCCTTGCAAATTTTTCGAATGCTCTGATTTTAACCACCTGCAATGAATCCCCAATATTTACTGAAGGTAAAACTCTTTCTCCGTCGTTGTCAAGATCTTCTTCATCGTCATTGCTCTCCATATATACTTTCAAAAAACCATCAAATCGAATAATCTCACCTTCGGCTTGAAATTTTGAGACCTTATGTAAATCTTCTATTGAAACAATGGTTTTCTCCATTTCCGCTTTTGCCATTTGAGAAGCAATGGAACGTTTCCAAATGAGGCTGTACAGTTTATTTTCTCGGTTGTCTTCGCCAACGTGTTGAACAGCAAATGAAACGGGTCGAATGGCTTCATGGGCTTCTTGTGCCGACTCGTTCTTGGTCGTATAATTTCGAATTTGACTGTATTTTTCACCAAACGATTTTTCGATTTCGTCCTTAGCCATGGCCAGTGCCAATTTGCTGAAATTGACCGAGTCTGTTCGCATGTAGGTTATGTGACCATTCTCATACAATTTTTGAGCAATTCGCATGGTTGTGGTAACGTCATAACCGAGTTTCCGGGAAGCCTCCTGTTGCAGCGTTGACGTGGTAAATGGCGGGGCAGGATTGCGATATATTGGCTTTACTTCAAGTCCTGAAACAAGAAATTTTGCATCGCTGAGAGACTGCAAAAAAACACGAGCGGAATCACTATTTTTATATTTATGCGTTGCCTCAGCCACAAACGATTTACCGTTAATAGTATTGAAATCTCCCACTACCTTGAAGTCTGATTTAGCATCAAATTCATTGATCTCTCTTTCTCTCTCCACCACCAATTTGACAGCTACAGATTGAACCCTCCCTGCACTGAGCTTGGGCTGAACTTTTCTCCAGAGTATGGGAGACAACTCAAATCCAACCAAACGATCCAATACACGACGGGCTTGTTGTGCATCCACCAAACATTTGTCTATACTCCGGGGATTATCAATCGCATTGACAATGGCAGTCTTGGTAATTTCATTAAAAACAATCCGTTTGGTAGTTTCTTCCTTCAAACCCAAAACCTCAAATAAATGCCAACTAATGGCCTCACCTTCTCTGTCCTCATCCGATGCGAGCCAAACGGTTTCAGCTTCCTTGGCAAATTTTTTCAACTCCGCAACCAGCTTCTTCTTCTCGTCGGGCACTTCGTATGTTGGCTTGAACCCATTGTTAACATCAATAGCAGCATCACCTGACATAAGATCACGAATATGACCCATACTTGATTTGACAATATACCCCTCACCAAGATATTTTTCAATGGTTTTGGCTTTGGCTGGAGACTCGACAATGACTAAATTTTTTATGGACATATGTTATTTTCCGAATATAATTGGTTTTTGAATGAGACCACTTTCTGAATACAGTCGTAAACTATACAACCCGAAGGCAGGCAAATTTAAGTCAGACAAAAAAATGGTTGTGGTTGGATTGCTTAGGATTCCCGAAAAAATACCAGCAACTTTTCTACCTTGCACATCAAGTAATTCTATGCGAACAAACTCACCTGGCTTCCTTGAAACTACATTAATTTGGCTATTTTTTTCTACTGGATTCGAATTAATATCCATTCGTATGGTTTGCGACCCAATGGAATTCAAACCGGCAAAAAACATACCTACATTAATATTGTCAAGGTATACAGGATTCCCACCTGCGCTAACAACGTCTATTCGGAAAGTAAGGTTAGAATTTAAGCCCAAACCGATACTGGAAAGGGAAGAAATACCCATCAATCGCCATTGACTGGATTTTGTGGGTACAAAATTATTTACATAGACTTGGTTGGGATAGGCTAAGGATGCACCTAAGCGAGATAAAATTTGTTTGAATGAAGCCCCGCAATCTGTCGAGACGAACACTCGCAATTCTTCTGCCAAGTCGGCATTGGGTTGGGCATAAGAAACATAAAATGTAAACCGAGGTATTGATGCCCCCAGGTTCGAGATATCAAAACTGGGCATGGTAAAACTATAACACTTTCCTAAATCTTGATTGGTAATTATGGGCGCCTTGAAGCTATTTGACCCTGTGAAAGAACCATTCGATGTCATTTCAAATCTTGACGAAACAGGCGAGCTATGAACAAATTTGTTATTCCCCGTAAAACTTGTAGGATCACCATCTTCAAAGCCTTGTTCATAATTTGGTTTATTATCCGCTATGGCATTTATAACTGTTATATAATTCGTTTTGGAAACCGTGTTGCTGCCTTTAGCATTTTCAACGGTGAGCGATACTGGATAAATACCTGCAGTTTGGTAACTCACTACAGGATTTTGAAGCGATGAACTGGGTTGGGATGCGCCATTGAATGTCCATGACCACGCAGTGGGTTTGCCCTTACAAGACAAATCATAAAAATAAATGGGTTGTCCAGTGCATATTGTCTGGGTATTGGATGAAAATTCAGCCAATGGCGTCACTGAAGAAACTGTAATTCCGGTCGCAACCAAGTTAGAGGCAGAAGACAAGGAAACTCTTGGACTGGTTGACGACGTTAAAAAAAAATGCATTCGGGTTTTCTGGTTTTTGGTAAACAATGTTTGACAAGACCCCTTCGAATAATCCATGTAATCTTCCCACAAATCGGGTAAATTGGGAACATCTGTGGAGCAACTATTGCCGTTAGAAGGACAGTTTGAATTGGTAAAAGTTGATTCTACTGGGGGTGTATCTTCTATTAAGTCGCCGTTGGCGCACCCATCTTGAAATGTATGATACAGCCCAAGCCAGTGACCCACTTCATGGGTAAGAACCCGACCACTATCATTGCTCGTGGCAGCTGTTCCGATTGTTCCGACCCTATCCGAACGCAATACAATGCCATCTTTGGTCAGGCCACTCAACCAAGGAAAAACTGCATAACCCAAAATAGACGATCCGGGAGTTAAAGATGCAATTGAGCCAACCACCCAAATATTTAGATATTTTTTATAATTCCAGTAAGACAAATTTTTAATTTCCTCTTTGGACATATCCATTTCATTGCCCAAAGGTGAATAGATACGTTTAATGCCATCGGTACAATTGCCATTGGGGTCAATTTTTGCCAAAGTGAAATTAATTTGGCAATCGGCTGCGAGACCTGAGAAAACAGAACGTAATTTATTTCTATTTCCATTTAA
The DNA here is from genome assembly GCA_005798825.1 of Bacteroidota bacterium. GTDB lineage: Bacteria > Bacteroidota > Bacteroidia > NS11-12g > UBA955 > UBA955. Next base: position 6,911 of record SYIL01000039.1, on the reverse strand, counting down.
TAGATTGAAATCATTGTTCAAAACCCGCAATTGATCAAGAATTTGTTCCCTGCTTATATTTTCGGGCCCATTGGTGTGGATTATATGGAATACAACAGGGATAGTATACAATGAAGCCCTATTTCCCAATGTATTGATCTGTGCTTCTTTGTTGAATTGGTCTTCTAACAATCTGATTTCAGGATTCTTGGCGGAAACTTGTTCATAATAGGTGTCTGTTGCACATTGGGCGCCCAGAATGTTAAAACATCCTGAAGAAATCAAAATGAACAACACTACAATATACTTGTTTATTCGTGTCATTTCGGTTTGCGAATTACATTCAAAATTTTCATTTTTGGGTTACAGTGAATAATTTAATTAACATTACAAGCGTGAATTTGTTCTATTTTACCCATAAAAAGCATCCCGAAAATGCATAATCTGCTTGCCAGCAGAATGAAATACCACAGCAACTATATCATTGCGAATATTGCCAAAAATCTTATAATATCGCTTAAAATCATTGCCTGCCATTCGTAAATTTTTTTGTTTTTGTTTGTTAACGGAACGTTCTGGCATAAAAAATCCCTTTCCAAATCTACACTTGACCTCAACAAATACCCAGTCTTTTTTTTCGCGACAAACCAAATCAATTTCTTTGTGACCTGACCTCCAATTGCGATATACGATCTCAAATCCACTGCGAATCAGCCATTGTTCAGCTATTTTTTCACCTATATCTCCCCGGTCTTTTGTATTGCTACCAAGCTTACATACTTCAAAAAGGCAAATGGGAAATTGGGTATTAGAATGTGTCATTGGGGGGTGCATCAAAATTATTTTCTCCCTTATGGACACAAATGTCAAACACCAGAAAATGAAAACCAAAAGACTTGTTGACATTTGGTAGATTTGCCGAATGATAAATTGCTTATTGCATTTGTTGCAAAATGAAACATATTCGCAGACTTTATTGTTTCAGCGCACTTTATTCGACCACATGCTGGCCCAAAAAGCTGCAAAAAAATCCCCCGAACCACTCCATTTAATTATGGTTGAACACCCCCCTGTATTTACATTTGGTAAAAATGCAAATCGGCAACATTTACTCATTAACGATGATGAAATGTCTAACTTGCAAGCGAGTGTCCATACCATTGAGAGAGGCGGAGACATCACCTATCACGGACCGGGTCAACTGGTTGTATATCCGATTTTTGATCTTGAGGCTTTGGGTATGGGAATTAAAGATTTTGTACACTGTATCGAACGGGCCATTTTAAGCACACTTGTTGATTTTGGAATTCAAGCGAGCATTATACCAAAAACCATTGGGGTTTGGATTGATATTGGGGGACCCAAAGAACGTAAAATTGCCGCTATCGGAATCAAATGCAGCCGTTTTGTCAGCATGCATGGTTTGGCGCTAAACGTAAATACAGACCTCGAAATGTTCAACCATATTGTTCCATGTGGAATTCCCGACAAGGGAGTTACGAGTATGGAAATTGAACTGGGCTGTAAAATTGACATGCTTGAAGTAAAAACAGCAATCGGCAAACATTTTGCAAGTATATTTGGACTAACAATAATAAATCATGACAAGTAAAACCATTCGAGTTATTATCATCGTAGGGGTTCTATTGATCGCATTAATTTCGATTACATCAAGTTATAACGACATAGTTACCAAAGATGAGAAGTTATCTACCGCCATTAACAAGGTGCAGACGTCCTATCAAAATAGGGCAGATAAAATAGCACAATTGGCCGAAACAGTGAGTGCAGAAGCCAACTTTGAAAAAAGCACTTTGATCGAAATTACCAATGCCAGAGCCAGTGCGGGTCAGATAAAATTAAATCCAGACCAACTTACAGAGGAAAATTTAAAACAATTTGAATCGGCACAACAATCTTCATTCAGCCGATTGATGGTTGTATTAGAACGCTATCCAGATTTAAAAGCCACAAAAGGTTATGAAAATTTGATGTTTGAGATTTCAGAAGCCGAAAATATGATTCGAACAGCACGAAATGATTTTAACGAAGCAGTTCAGGAATACAATCTGAAAATCCGACGTTTCCCGAGTAACATATTCGCCAGTCTATTTGGTTTTCAAAAAAAATCCGGATTTTCAGCTGACGAAGGAACCGAAAAAAGGGTAAATGTAAAAGATGCACTTAAAAGCGAGGTCATCCCAAACCAATAAATAAGATTATTATAGCCAATGGATTGGACATTATTTTGGCCCAAGAAGCCATTGCCTCTTTTTAGCGCATCAGAAGAAGAAAGCATTGTGAATGCGATTGTCTTGGCCGAACAAAAAACCTCTGCTGAAATTCGTGTTCATATTGGAAAACAAAAAAAAGTTGTTGATGTTGTTTCTGTGGCCAGCCAGTCTTTTAATTCACTGGGGATGCATAAAACAGCTGAACGAAATGGTGTTTTGATTTTCCTATTGCCAAAGTCAAAGCAGTTCGCCATCATTGGTGATAAGGGAATTAATTCGAAGGTTGACGGCCTAGAATGGGTTGAAATTCGCAACCAGATGCAAGTGCATTTTCAACAAGAAGAATTTTTAAAAGGCGTGATTCATGGAATTGAAAAAGCAGGCTCATTGCTGTCTCGCTATTTCAAACCTAACAAATCGAACCCAAATGAACTAAGAAATGCATTGTCGCAAGATGCATAGCGAAATGAATTTTCAAGGCCATACAAGCTATTGGGGCAAATGTAAATTTTTGAATATGTTTTTATCCCTTGACTTCCTTGACTTTATGATTGGATTGCGAAAATTTCGATCGCGAATCATTGGCATTTGTCTGATTCCAATAATCTGCTTTGTTTTTATAACCCCATCAACACTGTTTGCCGAGCAAACCCTTCCCAAATATATAGGACATGTAAACGATTATGCCCATGTTCTTTCTGCAGATCAAATCGCAACCTTAGAAACCAGACTTTTCGCATATGAAGATTCCACATCCACTCAATTTGCTGTGGTAATTGAATCCTCTCTAAATGGATATGCTGCTTTTGATCGCGCACAATTTTTAGCACGGGGCTGGAGGGTTGGAAAAAAAGGCATGAATAGCGGTTTGCTATTATACATCGCAATCAAAGACAGGAAATACTATACCATTGTTGCCAATCGAATTCAAGATAAATTGGGGGCAAGCCGGATTGGACAAATCGAAAATGAATTTCTCATTCCCAATCTCCGAAACAAAAACTATTTCAACGCAATTTTAGAGACAACCAATGCCTATCAAAAAGCATTGGACGGAAAATTTAAAGGCGGTGCTACAAAAAAAACCAAGGATTCCAATCGGGGTTGGGGAACCATACTCGTGGTTTTGGTAATATTATTTCTGATGGCTCGAACAGGTGGAAGTGGCGGTTCAGGGGGTGGCTATGGGCGAAATGGGCGTTACAGTAAAGGTTTAGGAGCCTTGCCTTTTTTCCTGGGAGGAATGGCTTTAGGGGGATTCGGTGGACGTGGAAATAGTGGAGGGTTTGGCGGTGGTTCAGAATCATGGGGAGGGTTTGGCGGTGGCGGTGGATTCGATGGCGGAGGCGCAGGAGGAAGCTGGTAAATTCACATTCGGTTAACAGATGCTTCAAGGAACCTTGTATCATCAATTTTATACAGTAGGCATTTATACTGAGCTGCGAAACAATCCCTTGTGGCTTATTAATCGGTTCCGTTTTTGACCTAAAAAATTCCATTGGAAGGATGCGCAACAATCTGTTTATTATTGCTTTGATTAAACAGGACTAAATCTCCATTAATTTTCTGTCCCGAGGTATTTGCAAGCTGATTTGTAATGTATTTTTGCAGATTCGATGAAAAATTCTCGCTTTTCAGACATTCACCTACCCGATTCCAAGGAGCCTCTCATCGAAATAATCGGGGCCAGAGAGCATAATCTCAAGTCGGTAAATTTAACCATTCCCCGCAATAAACTAATCGTATTTACTGGGATCTCTGGTTCAGGAAAAAGTAGTTTGGCATTCGATACATTGTTTGCAGAAGGACAACGGAGGTATCTAGAAAGTTTCAGTGCTTATGCCAGACAATTTATTGGTGACATGAAAAAACCCGATGTAGACAAAATCCGTGGTCTAAGTCCCGTAATCTCAATTGAACAAAAAACTGTAAATAAGAACCCCCGAAGCACGGTTGGAACCGTAACTGAAATATATGATTTCTTACGTTTACTATTTGCAAGAGCCGGTGAACCTTTTAGCTATATCAGTGGCGAAAAAATGATCCAATTGACTGAGCAACAAATTATTGAAACTATAATGCAGCGTTTTGATTCGCACAAGGTTACAATTTTAGCACCCCTTGTAAAAGGAAGGAAAGGTCATTACAAAGAACTCTTTGAACAAATCAAAAAAAAGGGGTATAACAAAGCCAGGGTCGATGGCGCGATTGTCGATATAGCTCCTGAATTGACATTGGATCGCTATAAGATACACGATATCGAAGTGGTGGTAGATCGATTAGAAGTTCAACTGTTATCCAATACGAGACTCGGTGAGAGTATAAATACTGCAATGAAATTGGGAAGTGGTAATATTCTAATCGCTTTGGCCAATGGCGAAGTGCTTCCTTTTTCACGTTTTTTGATGGATCCTGTCAGTGGCATTAGTTATGACGAACCCCAACCAAACGCCTTCTCCTTTAATTCACCATACGGAGCATGTGCCCGTTGTGAAGGCATGGGCGATATAGCAGAAGTAAATATTGAATTTATTATCCCAAATCGCAGCAAATCTATCAATCGGGGGGGCATTGTTCCGATAGGTGAATTGCGTGATAATTGGACTTTTTCGCAGCTGCGTGCATTGGCAAAAGCGATGAATTTTAGCTTAGCAGATCCTATTTCAAGTTTAAGTGACACCCAAGTGGAATCGATCCTTTACGGTTATCGCCCACCAATTTTTGTTGTTCACACCAATGCCCAAGGTGTAAAAAAAACATATGAGAGCCACTATAAAGGCGTGGTTCACTTTATTACTGAAAATTATTTCGAATCGGAAGATGACAAACTACGTCAATGGGCAGAAGAATTTATGCACCAAAAACCTTGTGATGTTTGCAACGGCGCCAGGTTAAAAAAAGAATCCTTGCACTTTAAGATTGTCGGCAGAAATATCGCAGAGTTGGGCTCAATGAATATTGGTGTGCTCAAAGATTGGTTTGAAACCATTGCAGGCCATTTAAGCGAAAGACAAGCCATCATCGCAACGGAACTTATCAAGGAAATTAACAAGCGCTTACAATTTTTGGTCGGTGTAGGTCTTTCGTATCTCACGCTCAACAGTTCTGCCAGAACCCTTAGTGGTGGCGAAGCGCAACGAATCCGTCTGGCCACGCAAATTGGGAGCAAATTGGTAAATGTTTTATACATACTCGACGAACCGAGCATAGGACTTCATCAACGAGACAATAAACGACTCATCAATAGTTTAAAAGAATTATGCGACATGGGCAATACTGTTTTGGTGGTTGAGCACGACAAAGATATGATGTTGGCCAGTGACTGGCTTGTAGAAATAGGTCCAAATGCAGGTGTTCGTGGAGGAGAAATTGTGGCCAGTGGTGCCCTACCCGAATTTTTACTTTCCAACGCAACCACCAGCAAATACCTTCAAGGAAAGGATTCAATTCCAATTCCAAGCATAAGACGTGCCATTGGAAATGATTATTTACGCTTGGATAATTGTTCGGGAAACAATCTAAAAATGCTTAGCGTAAACATTCCCATCGGGGTATTAATAGCAGTTACTGGAGTCAGTGGAAGTGGTAAATCAAGTCTAATAAATGAAACCCTTTACCCAGCAGTTCACAATAAAGTCTATGGAAGCAATTACAAGCCTCTCCCTTTTGGCACTATTTCTGGTCTAGAATTCATAGATAAGGTTATAAAAATTGATCAAAGCCCAATTGGGAGAACACCCAGAAGCAATCCGGCAACCTATGTTGGGGTTTTTCAAGAAATCCGAAATCTTTTTACCCACTTACCCGAAGCCAAAATCCGGGGATATAAGCCTGGAAGATTTAGTTTCAATGTCAAAGGAGGGAGATGCGAGTCTTGTGGTGGTGGCGGAAAAAAGGTAATTGAAATGAATTTTTTGCCAGATGTTGAAGTTGTCTGTGATCTTTGTCAGGGAAAACGGTATAACCGCGACACATTGGAAGTGCGGTACAAAGGAAAAAGCATCAATGATGTTCTAGAAATGTCTGTAGATACAGGGGTTATATTTTTTGAAAATATCCCGCTTATTTACCGCAAAATAAAAACAATGCAAGACGTTGGATTGGGTTATCTAACACTCGGACAGAGCAGTACAACCATCAGTGGTGGAGAGGCACAGCGTGTAAAATTGTCAACTGAACTGAGTAAACGCGATACGGGTAAAACCCTGTATATTCTAGACGAACCCACGACAGGACTTCATTTTGAAGATATCAAGCAACTACTTGTGGTATTGAATGCATTGGTTGAAAAAGGGAATACAATGGTGGTTATCGAACACAATATGGATGTTATCAAGGTAGCCGATTGGATTATTGATTTAGGCCCAGAAGGAGGCACTGGAGGGGGGGAAATCTTAGTAACAGGTACGCCAGAAAAAATTGCCAACTGCAAACATAGCTTCACAGGACATTACCTCAAAGCTGAATTATCATCACCAAAAGCAAAACAAGGCCAACACTAAAAGGCGTTCATGAAAGTAGGTGAACCCCTTTTGTACTTTACTTTCCCAAACTTTTTTGCCTCTGCAATATTATTCTCTGACCACGATAGTCAAAGGTTGGGCATATGCTCCTACCCTCAGTATATAAACCCCAGATGGGGTATTGTCTAGGGCAATCCGCGTATTTTCTCCCATCAATTTACCCTGTAATACTGTT
>SYIL01000038.1 GCA_005798825.1 Bacteroidota bacterium | reverse complement strand
TCGGTCCCTATCTGTTGTGGGCGTTGGAAAATTGAGAGAATCTGACCTTAGTACGAGAGGACCGGGTCGGACGCACCTCTGGTGTATCTGTTATGGCGCTAGCTGTATTGCAGAGTAGCTACGTGCGGGATAGATAAGCGCTGAAAGCAACTAAGCGCGAAACTAGTCTCAAGATGAGTTTTCCTTTAAGGGTCGTAGAAGACTACTACGTTGATAGGCTATAGATGTAAATACAGTAATGTATGTGTCAAGTAGTACTAATTACCCGTAGACTTACCTACTCTTTTTTTATTTCTTGTTTCCAGCATTTGTCATAGAATTTTTAAGATCTTATGGTGGCTATGGCGATGGTGTCCACCTCTTCCCATTCCGAACAGAGAAGTTAAGCCCATCAGCGCAGATGATACTTGGGTAATACCTGGGAAAGTATGTCGCCGCCGACTTTATATAAGACAAAACCCTGGCCCACAAGCTGGGGTTTTTTGTTTTACAATGGCAATTCTTTGGCAACCCGCTGTGGGGGAAACCCATATAGGGGGGAAGAATGCGTTCTCCTTGCATACCAAGAACCAATCATTCCAAACAATTATGGACCTTGTTCAGACTTTTTTACCAAATTCCACAACGCATCCATTTCAGACAATGTCATGTCCTTTAAAGACTTACCTTCATTTTCAGCCATTGCTTCGATGCGCTTAAATCGTTGAATGAATTTTTGGTTTGTCAATTCTAAGGCATCATCTGAGTTGATTCCGCTGAGCCTTGCGTAATTGATTAATGAGAAAAGATAATCTCCAAATTCCCCAATTTTTTCATCCTGTGTTTTGGCTGTTTGAAATTCGATCCATTCCTCTTCTACTTTCTTAAACGCATCCATTGGATTATTCCAGTCAAATCCAACTTGAGATGCTTTTTCTTGCATCCTATAGGCTTTGACAATACCCGTTAATCCTTTGGGTACGCCATCCAAAACACCATTTTTTTTATTTCCTTTTTCGGTGAGCTTAATTTGCTCCCAGTTTTGTTTTACCCTGTTGGCATCCTTGGCTATTACAGTACCATAAATATGGGGATGCCTGCGTTTTAGTTTGTCAATTAGGGATTTTGTAACATCACCCAGGTCGAAAATGCCTTTTTCTGCGCCAATTTTACTGTAAAAAACAATGTGAAGTAGAAGATCTCCTAGTTCTTTTTTTATTTCTGTAGCATCTTTTTGGATAATTGCATCAGAAAGTTCATAGGTTTCTTCGATTGTGAGTGTTCGAAGGGTTTCCCAGGTTTGTTCTTTATCCCAAGGGCATTTTATTCGCAATTCATCCATTACATCAAGAAGTGATGAAAGTTGTACCAGTATTTCTTCTTTTGTCATTCTTCTATAGATAGGATGGCTCCAATAGTAAATCCATGATGGCTAAATTGACCATGGCTTCAATGATGGGTACGGCCCTTGGTAAGACACAAGGATCGTGTCGACCTTTGCCTAAAATTGGAGTTTCTTCCAATTTTGAATTCAATGTTTTTTGTGCAATTCCGATGCTGGATGTGGGCTTGAATGCAATTTCAATATAAATGGGTTCACCAGTAGCCATGCCTCCAACAATGCCCCCAGCATGATTTGTAAGGGTTCCAATCGTATTTTTTTCTTTGACGATCCATGAATCATTGTGTTCAGACCCTTTCATTAATACCGCCTGAAATCCTTCTCCAAATGAAATTCCTTTGACTGCGTTTATACTCAGTAGGTATTGTCCTAAGACCGATTGTAATTTTCCAAATAATGGCTCTCCCAACCCTAACGGCGTATTTTCTATTGTGCAACTCACAATTCCGCCCAAACTATCACCACTTTTTTGTGCGGACACGATGGCATTTTCCATTTTTTTTGCTGCTGTAGAGTCTGGGCAGCGCACGGGAGAACTTTCTATTTCTTCGGTTGTGGGTATTGCATGCAAAGGACCGCAGATGATGGTGTGGATTTGTTTTACCCAAGCAGTGGTGCATATTGGGTATGCAATGGCCTTATCACCCCTTGGATTAGGCTGTGCTGAGCTTACGATGGGAATATTTTTTTTGCATTCACCCGAAATTAACCACTGTTTTGCCAAGCTGCCAGCAGCAACCCACCCTGCAGTGATTCTCGCGCTACTTCTTCCACCTCCCCGGTGGTCTCGATATCCATATTTTTTTTCATACAATATGTCTGCATGGCCCGGGCGATAAAGCGTTTGTAGATCATCATAGTCAGAAGGTTTTGCATCGTTGTTTGCAATTAGTATTGCAATGGGCGAGCCCGTTGTTTTTCCCTCAAAAACCCCCGAAATGATGGAGACTACATCGTCTTCTTTTCGTGGTGTAGTTAGCAAGCTTTGTCCGGGTCTGCGACGATTCATGTCATTCTGTATGGCATGGAGATCCAAACTAAAATTGGGTGGAAATCCATCCAATACTGCGCCAATGAAAGGGCCGTGACTTTCTCCGAAACTGGTGAGAACGAGATTTTTACCAATGCAATTCCTGCTCATATGTATTTACCAAGTATGGTCAATTTGAATTTTAGGCCCCTCTTGGGTGGGTGCAAAAATGAGGGAAAATTGGCCAGAAAAAGTATCTGTTGTGGATGGGGTTTTGTTCTCACTATTGCTGGTATTCTCTATTGAATTGGCGTGTATTTTATTGTTTTTATTCGCCGAAGATTCTATAATTTGGGATGGTTCGTGTAGTTTCGTTATCTGCCACCTGCCAATGACCAAAGAAATCCCTGCAGTAGAATCAATCCATCGGATTTCATCGGTATAGAATGTTAAGCATCCCATTTTTTCTTGGGTGGGATAGGATTTTTGGTATCCTGAAAGGATGTCGTCCCAATGGGTTTTTACTCCTTTTTTGGTAATAAAGCGAACCGAACTATCTTTTAAATACCCTTGCATAAATCCTTTTAAGTCCCCCTTGTTCCAACAAAGGAGTTGTTTTTCTAATACCGTTTTTACCTCACTTAATCTGTAATGAGGTTTTTGGTTGCAAGCTTGAAAAAAAATCAAGAGAAGCAATAATAATGGCAGTAATCTAGATTTAGAAGTGTAGTGCTGTTTTTTCACATTGTAGACATTGAGCTGGGAAGTGCGATGAATTTTTGATGATTGTATCTTGGAGTACATAATTTTGTATGCAGGATATATGGAGTGAATGTATACAACTTATTGTGTAAAAACCAGGTCAAAGTTACAATTCTTGAGTTGGTCCCAATACGAAGGGAATGATTTTTCTACGCAATGGGGATTATCGATATATACTATGGGAATTCGGTTAGACAGCGCAGAAAAAGCCATGACAATTCGGTGGTCATCATGGGATACAATCGAGATTTCTTCAGGCCAAACGAGAGAATTGGCGTCAAAAAACCATTCGTCGCAAATGGGATCTCTGGTAAAAGAGCAATTTAGATTGTTGGCAATTTCTTGTATTGCAAGTATTCGATTGCTTTCTTTCCATTGCAAATTATCAATATTTTTGAATGTAGCAGATTGTTCTTTCAGCATACACAGAGACAGGAGTGCCAATACTGTATCCGGTTCATTTACCATGTCAAAAACAAGGGGATTCAATGTGCGTTCAGGCGATAATTTATGATGGGGTTGGGCAAAGTCGACAGCAGGGTTTTGCGAATATCCATTACTTAATTGCCTATAAATTTTTACCCTGTGTTGGTGTTTTGTTGAGGCATTTAAGGTCACAAATCCAAAGTGTTTGGAATGTTCACTCATATTGGCATCGCATTGAAATGATTGGTGGTGCAGGGGAGAAAGATAGAGGGTATTTGCTGTTTTCAGCTTCCGATTCACTGCTTTGAAATCTAAATTGAGGGCTGAATACGCAATGGGATAGAAGAATACGGCTGCGCTCCAATCTCCCTCAATTTTGCAATTCAACGGGTTTGTATACGCAGAAGAACAAGTGATATTTTTTGCCATAGGGTCGCTATGATTATCCGAATGGGTTAGCGACAAAGACCCGACGAGACTTGTTCGGTTTCCCATGGAATGCTGGATTTCTACGTCAACACCTGCCAAACGCATTTGATCGATAGTCAGTTGAATATAACTATCAGAATGAGCATCGCCCAAGAGTGAGATTTGTTTGTTTCCAGAAAAAAATGGGGCTACCAATAACATAGCACTTACAAATTGACTGCTTTGGGTTCGGTCTATGGAGATAAAATCGAAATGATCCATTCCTTTGGTAATTTGAAGTGGTGGAAATCCTTCGTTTTTTAGGTATGTTATTTCTGCCCCACAGACCCGCAAAGCATCAACCAAAGGTTTGACACAACGTTGATTCAGGCTAGCATCGCCATGGAGTTCAATCGAATGAATAAATGTTGCACATGCGTATGCCAAAAATAAGCGAAAGGGTGTACCTGCATCACGAAATTCAAATAGTTTGTCTTGGCGATTTTGTAGAGCATGTAAGAGCAATTGCGTGTCGCGGCAAGAATCTTTTTGCAGGTTCGGATTCATTTTAAGGAATTCGTTTAGTTTGCCCGAAAGGGCTGCAATTACAAGTGCCCGGTTTGCCATGCTTTTAGAAGGTGGAAGGGCAACCCGACAGGGTTTCTTTTCAAGGCGGTATCCCCTTTTGCTAATGGCTAGCATGTCTGAGAAATATTTGTTTCACTTGAAGAATGTCTGTACTGACGTCGTATACACAATCTCCCACTTTTCTAATAAGCGATAGTCTAACCTCATCGACAGTATTTTTTTTATCTCCCTTGATCCACAGTAGCATGTTATCCACTTGTTGGCTTGTAAAGATGATTTTTTCGTATAGAGGCTCTATCAGAGATTTGAGATGCTGAAGTACTTCTTTTTCACAGATTTTTAATGCAACAGATAATTCGGTTTCTAGTAACAATCCCCAAGCGATGGCCCTTCCATGAGATATGGGTTCGTTGATATCTGAATTTTCAAGTGACATTGATTCAAGCGCATGCCCCAGAGTATGGCCTAAGTTTAGCAATTTTCGTACACCCAATTCTGTAAAATCTTGGTCAACAATACGTGCCTTAATTGCATTGTTTTGCACAATAATTTCTAACCAAGCAGCAGAATCTTTGGTTTCAGGCATTCCTTCATTGACGCGATTCCAAAGAGCACCACCGTCAATTAAGCCGTGTTTAATTACTTCCGCCCATCCACTAAGCAATTCATCTGCAGATTGGGTTCTGATAAATTGCGGGTTTATAAATACCTGTGAGGGTTTTGCAAAGCTGCCGATATAGTTTTTAAAACCATTCAGATTGATGCCTGTTTTTCCACCCACCGAAGCATCGACCATAGCCAATAGGGTACTCGGGATATTCCAAAATTTGATACCCCGCATAAAATTTGATGCGCAGAATCCTCCCACATCACAGACAGCACCCCCGCCAATATTGATAAGCAGTGCATCCCGTTTGCAGTTTTCTTCCGCCAACCAAGTCCAGATATCTTCGGCAGTTTTTAGGGATTTGGCTTTTTCACCATCCGGAACAACAAAAAATTGTCGGCGAATAAAAATTGGGTATGCATCCTCTAAGGTTTTTCTAGCATGGAATAAGGAGCCTTCGCTACAAAGAATAAAAACGGATTCTGGTTTGTATCCTGACAAGGCTTTTTGTAAAGCACTCGCAATATCAAGACCTTGCCATATCATCCTTTTATTTTTTCATACCGTTGTGAATTTGTCGGATCCATTTCGATCAACAATTTTACAATTGCAGCTTTTTCTGGTACTGTAGCTCCTTTATAGATCTCAACCAATTCTGGCCATTTCGTGGAAAAAAAAGATTTCTGCAATAAACAATTCTGCAGCAAAGATTGCGACTCTTTTAATTTTTTCAGGAGATCTGTAATGGTTTTTCTTGCCAGATCCGGATTTTCGGAAAATTGGTCTATGCCTTTTCGATGGTAGTTATAGGTAAGTAAACGCAATTCTTTGAAACGGGCATTTGTAAGATTTTCAGATAGATAATACCTATTTCGAATTCCCTTTCCATCTCCTTGACGCCAACCAACTACATTGCTCATGATACCGACCAAACTGTGTGCTTTTGAAAAGTAAGGGCTTCCTGCCATTTCTCCAAAACTATCAAAATCCATCCCTACGGCGATATTTACGTAATAAGCCAATAGCGCCGTAAAATCGTTTACATTGGCATTCTCTTGGTATTCGAGATTTTCAAATTCGCGGTATGAAAAAGAAATATCTTCATCGTTGAATTGAAAGACGGTTGTTTTATAGGTTGCATTAAATGTTGGACGAATTATTTGAAACTGTAGGGTTCCTGAGAAGTCGTTGTTGTTGATGGCAGTAATGTCAAAAAATAGAGAAATTTCTATTTTTTCATGCATGTTGAGCGTTTCATCTGTCCATTTTCTGGTATTGATAAATTGTTGTGCTGCATTTTGAAGTGTAAGCAAAATTTGCTTGTCACTCAGTTGAACCCGGGGAGCTACAATTTGAACAGTAGATTTAATTTCTTGCGCTGTCGACTCGATTGGTGTGAAGAAAGCCATAGCGGCAATCACAAAAATTGGGGCAGAAAACAATGGGTATAGCCTTGATTTTATTTTAATAGCCATACAGAAAGGGTATTAATAAGGGTTTCCGCGAGGATTGTTTTATTCTGTGCAGGGATATTCCAAGTATCTCCATCCTTGCAAAAAACATCAACTTCATGGCATTCTTTCCCGAAACCGACATGGGGGTTGTTCAAAGAATTTAGAACGATGCAATCGAGATTTTTATTTTTCAATTTTACCAACGCATTGGCTTGTTCATTTTCTGTTTCCAGCGCAAATCCAATGCATATTTGTTGGGGTGTTTTATGGACCGAAAGGAGCCTTAAAATGTCGGGTGTTTTGATTAATTCCAATGAAAAAGCTGCATCGGTTTTTTTAATTTTTTGTGAAGAGATAGTTTGGACTTGATAATCTGCCACTGCGGCGGACATAATCAGGATGGAAGAATCGGCAAACAATCTTTTGCAAGTTTCAAACATTTCCTCGGCCGAAACCACAGGGTAATGAAGGCAATTTGTGGGTAATTTCTCTGAAACAGAGCCATAAACAAGGCTTACTTCTGCGCCACATGCAATCAATGCTTCTGCAATTGCGAAACCCATTTTACCGCTGCTGTGGTTCCCAATGAAGCGAACAGGATCGATGGATTCTCTCGTTCCGCCAGCCGTAACCAATACTTTTTTTCCACTGAAATAATTGTCGGGAGGCAATAAATCGTGGAGTAAGGTATTTAAAATAGCTTCGGGTTCTGCCATTCTGCCCTTACCCTCAAGGCCCGACGCAAGCAATCCTTCTGTAGGCTCTATGAGTCGAATATTCCGTTTCTGCAAAGTTTCTATATTTTCTTGCGTTGAGGCATGCGCCCACATGTCCAAGTCCATTGCTGGGGCAATCCATACAGGACATCTCGCCGATAGAATAACAGATAACAATAGATTGTCACATATTCCATGTGTCATTTTTGCCAGGGTGTTTGCACCTGCAGGAGCAATGAGAATTGCGTCTGCCCAAAGCCCAAGGTCAATATGATTATTCCATTCACCCTGATTGTTTTGAAAGAAATCAATAAGAACAGGTCGTTCAGAAAGAACAGAAAGGGTTTGAGGGGTTACAAAATTTTTGGCAGATTCGGTCATTAAAATCTGTACTTCTGCTCCCTCCTTTTTGAGGAGTCTAACCAAGTGGGGTATTTTGTAAGCAGCGATGCCTCCACTTACCCCAACAATGATTTTCTTATTGTTAAAGCGGTTTTTCCGGAGCATCCGGGATTCTCCAGTAGGATTTATTTTCATCAAATTCCTGCGTTGCCAAGAGAGTGGGCTTGGGCATACGCTCATACATCAAAGAAATTTCAATTTGCTCTCTGTTCTCCTGAATTTCTTCGAGGTTGTCAGAGTCGTTCAAGAAAGGTTCCAATCGATTGCGCAATTCCTCTTTTTGCTTTTCAGCAATTTGGTTTGCTCTTTTGGAAATGATGGCGGCACTCAAATAAATATTTTGAGTTTCTTCTTCAAGGTTTCGTAAATCGCGGGTTTCCGCATTGCGGGAAATTGGGTTACTCATGTTGTTTCTTTAAGTTTAGTGATAGTATTTAAATTTTTTTGTCTGATCAATAAGGCATTTTGTACATGCGGGGCGTTGGAAGGATTTGAATGCAAATACTCTTGAATGAGTGTATTTGTTTGAAGTAATCGTTCAATTCTTTTCGATTCTACACTATTCATGGCAAATAAATAATATGCGTAGTACGCAATGTAATCCAATTCTTCTTTTTGCGGAATATCAGGATAACGCAGAACTGCGATCTGAGCTGCAGCACTGGCTGCCTTGTATTCTTTCATCAAATAGTATTGTTTTACTTGGAAATAAAATTTACTTTGTATTATGGCTCTCAATGCATCAATATGATCATTGCACTTTGCTACATAGTTTGATTCGGGGTAATGATTGATGAAGGTTTGTAAAGCTTCGATAATATCTGGGGTAGTAACTTGGTCTAGATCAGCATCACCAACAGACAATACATCACAATACAAAGCCATGTATGCGCATTCTATCATCCGAGAGTTGTATGCAAACTTGTCAGTAAAATCTTTAAAATACATACTAGCAGTCACAAAATCTTTCATGTTGAAATACGCATATGCAATGTTTATATCTACGATTGCCAAACTGTCTGAGTTGCCCTTATACGTTTCTTGTAGCTGTTCGAAAAGCTGAATAGACTTTGTATACTCCTTGTGTTGAAATAATTCAGTGGCTTTTGTAAATTTCAAGTTGGTGTCTGTCCCTTTGTAAATTTTGCTATATTCAGAACATCCTGTTGAAAAAACAAACAGGAAAATCAATCCCAAAAAGAATTTGAAGTCTTTATACCACATTTTGAACCGCAAATATACTCTAGAATAGCGAATTTTAGACAAAAACCGATGCTTTAATCCCAGTAAAATCGAATTATACTTTCTCTTGAAAACTTGTGCATACAGAACGCATATTTATGTTCAATTTTGAATGTATATGGAAATTACCCATTCACCGAAAGCGATGCTCGCCATAGCCACGCAAATTAGACGCGATATTTTGCGTATGGTTCATGCAGTAAATAGTGGACATCCAGGTGGTTCTTTGGGTTGTGCTGATTATTTTACAGCACTTTTTTTTCATTTTATGAAGCACAATCCATCGCCCTTTTCAATGAATGGGAATGGTGAAGATGTATTTTTTTTAAGCAATGGTCATATTTCACCTGTTTACTACAGTACTTTAGCCCGTGCAGGTTATTTTCCGGTTTCTGAATTGGCAACGTTTCGAAAATTGAATACCCGTCTTCAAGGTCATCCAGCAACGCATGAACACCTTCCGGGGGTTCGCGTCGCTACTGGTTCTTTGGGTCAGGGATTGAGTGTTGCTGCAGGGCTTGCGCTACAGAAAAAAATGGATAAAGACAGCCATACAGTGTGGGTTCAAACTGGTGATGGGGAGTTGCAAGAAGGTCAGATATGGGAAGCTGTAATGTTTGCGGCACATCGAAAACTCGACAATATGATTGTTGCTGTCGATTTCAACCAAAAACAAATCGATGGAAGTACGGGCGAAATCATGGGTTTGACAGAGTGGAAATCAAAGTTTTCGGCTTTTAATTGGGAAGTGCTTGAAATGGATGGTAATAATTGGGACGATATCATGCGTGTCGTTCCCCTTGCGCAATCCAAATTGGGGGCAGGCAAGCCCATCGTTATTATTATGAAAACAGAAATGGGACAGGGTGTGGATTTTATGATGGGCACACATGCTTGGCATGGCAAAGCGCCCAATGATGAACAATTAGAAAAAGCCTTGGCACAATTATCTGAAACACAATACAGCGATTATTGAAACATTCGATGAAAAAAGTTCTCTTGGTAATGGCTCTTTTGCTTTCTGCAAATCTTAATGCACAGGTTCGCAATGGGTATCCTGGGAGAAAGACAAGGATGCTTTTTTTACTGGATGGCAGTGGCAGTATGTTGACTGAAATGGGCAATTATACTCGTTGGTCAGTCGCGGTAACCTTGATGAATACAATGGTCGATACGTTGCGATCGGTGAATGATTTGGAAGTGGGATTGAGGGTGTTTGGCCATAACCAACCCAATGAAAAAAAAGATTGCAATGATACAAAATTGGAAGTTCCGTTTGCACCCTATAATCACAAGCAATTTGTTCAAAGATTAAAGCAAATAAAACCCCTTGGGTACACCTCGATAACCCAATCTTTATTGGCATCTGCCAAAGATTTTCCTGCCGATCCCACAGCGAGAAATATTATTATTATTATTACCGATGGAGTAGAAGAATGCGGTGGTGATCCCTGTGCCGTGAGTGAAGCCTTGCAACGCAAGGGGATAATTTTACGCCCTTTTATTATTGGTCTCGGTACAGATAATGAAGTGTTTCGCAAGGCGTATTCCTGTGCAGGACGATATTTTAATGCAGAAAATCCTTCCCAGTTTCAGAAAATAATTGGGGTGATTATAAACCAAGCACTCAACAACACTTCCGTTCAAATTAATTTGCTTGACAACCAGGGTTTACCTAGAGAAACTGATGTTCCGCTTACGATTTTCGATTCAGACAACGGGCAGATGGTCGAGAATGTAATACATACGATGAATGGAAAAGGTGTCCCCGACACATTGTATCTGGATCCGGTTCGCAGGTATCGAGTGGTTGCCCATACCAAACCCCAAGTAGTTTCAGAAAATATTGAGATAGTGCCCGGCAAACACACAGTTATACCGATCGAAACACCCCAAGGTAGTTTGTTGTTAAAAATGGGGGGCATTACGCGTTACCCCAGGCTACAGGCCATTGTCCGAAAGGGAAATCAAATGCAAACAATCAATGCCCAAGAGTTTAATACCCTCGAAAAATACCTTGTGGGGGCATATGATTTAGAAATTTTATCTGTGCCACGCTTGCTATTTTCCGGGGTTCAGGTCAAACAGAATCAGACTTATACCATTGAAATTCCAAATCCCGGAATCCTCCAATTGAGTATTGGTATAGATGTAACGGGAGCAGTATTTCAGCGGGTCGACAATAAATTGGAATGGGTAATGGATTTCAACGGAACCATACCAAAGCAAATGATCAATATGCAACCAGGCGAGTATACCGCAGTGTATCGCAGTGCCGGTGAAACCAGAACCTTGTATAGTAAATCCAAAATTTTTAAAATCAATTCCGGAACTACTACCCAATTATCGATATAAAATTCATGAAATCATACGAAATTTTAGGACAAAAAGATACCCGAAGTGGATTTGGCGCTGGGTTACTGGAAGCGGGGAAACAGAATCAAAATGTAGTTGCTTTGTGCGCAGATTTAACGGGTTCTTTGATGATGGATGCGTTTAAGGCAGAATTCCCAGACAGGTTTATACAGGCTGGGATTGCAGAGGCCAATATGATGAGTGCGTCTGCTGGCTTGGCTATTGGCGGAAAAATTCCCTTTGCAGGGACATTCGCAAATTTTGCCACAGGAAGGGTATATGATCAAATCAGACAGGGGATTGCTTACAGTCATAAAAATGTAAAAATATGTGCCTCTCATGCAGGCTTAACATTGGGAGAGGATGGTGCCACACACCAGATATTAGAAGACATTGGGTTAATGAAAATGTTGCCGGGTATGGTGGTAATTAATCCTTGTGATTATAATCAAACAGTGGCTGCAACCATGGCCATAGCCAAATATGATGGTCCTTGTTATTTGCGTTTTGGCCGACCCAAATGGCCAGTTTTTATTTCTGAAGACACGCCTTTTGTTATTGGGAAAGCGTTGATGTTGAATGAAGGGACAGATGTGAGTATTTTTGCCACAGGGCATATGGTTTGGTTGGCGATAGAAGCAGGACATGCCCTGGCCGAAAAGGGAATTCATGCGGAGGTAATTAATATTCACACCATTAAGCCATTGGATCGGGATGCAATTTTGGCATCCGTTCGCAAGACGGGTTGTGCTGTGAGTGCCGAAGAACACCAAATGAATGGTGGTTTGGGAGATAGTATTGCCCAATTGTTATCCAGAGAGTTGCCAACTCCGATGGAGTTTGTTGCTGTAAATGATTCTTTTGGGGAGAGTGGCACGCCCGATCAATTGTTACAAAAATATGGGTTAACGGCTGAAGCCATTGTCTCTGCCGCGCTCAATGCAATGGCCAGAAAAAAATAACAACGTGAATTGCAGTCTCTGACGAACTTCAATGTATGAATGTATTTTTTTACTGGGTACCTCACCCACAATTTGCCCTCGGTTCTTGATGGTTTGGAACAAGTTGGAATTGTATCTTTGCATGTTTAATTTTTTATGAATACCCGAGAGATAGTGGGAAATTTTTCCCAAATAGCACCCATGCAGGTGTTGTCTTCATTGTCAAAAGATACAAGAGACCCTATCTATTTACAAGGAATTTCTGGCTCTGGGTTTGCCCTGGTCATTGCTTCTTTATTTGCGTCATCCAACAGACCTATTTTGGTCATAGCGACTTCAAAACAAGAAGGCGAATATATTAAATCAGACCTTGAAAATCTTTTGGCCGGAGAACATATTTACTTTTTACCAGATTCTTATCTTAAACCCTATGACCTTGGGCGTGAAAATGCCATGGCAGTTCAGGAACGCATCGAGACACTCAATGCACTTCGAAAAAACAACAAGCGAATCATCGTAAGCTATGGTTCAGCGATTGCAGAATATGTTGTCGAAAAGCTTGAATTGGATAAATCCACCATCGATATAGCACGTGGACAGGCATTAGATACAGATTTTTTAATGGAATTTCTACAAGTTCACGGTTTTGAACGTACTGACTTTGTTTTTGAACCCGGAGAATTTAGTCTTCGAGGAGGGATTATTGATCTCTTTAGCTTTGCCCATGAATATCCTTTTCGAATCGAATTTGATGGGAATCACATTGAGACCATTCGAACTTTTGATGTGAATGACCAACTTTCTTTAAAAGAGATTGCCCATTTTTCTTTGGTGCCAAACATCCAAGACCAGCGAACCGAAGAAAATACAATTTCCATTACTGAATATTTTGATCCCACCACAATCATCGTTTCACAAGACCTTGCTTATCAGATTGAAGACTTGGCAAAGGCTTGGGATAATGCATTGAAGTCGCACCATGAAATAATACATTCCAAACCAGATCCAATACCCAAATATCCAAAGCAAACTTGGAAAACCCCCAAGGAATTCATGATGGCTTTGCAACCCTTTTCCCAAATACACCAAAGTGGAACCCGGCCCTCCGGCAAGGTCAAAATCATTGAGTTTTTTCAACAGCCTCAGCCCTTATTTAAACGCAATTTTACCCTCCTCATCGAATGGATGCAATTGAATCAAAGTGAGGGGTTTAAAACATTGGTATTTAGTGAAAATGCGACCCAAATAGAGCGTTTGCAGACGATTCTTCATGATACCCAATCTCAGGTTGATTTTGAGCCAGTTTATAAAGGATTGTCTGCGGGTTTTATAGACAAAGATTTAAAAATCGCGTGTACTACCGAACACCAATTGTTTGATAAGTTTTATCGCCCCAAAGGGCGTCAACGTTATTCTTCCCAAAGCTCACTTACACTGCGTGAATTAAAAAATTTACATCCTGGTGATTTCGTAACCCATATCGATCATGGTATTGGACGTTTTGCAGGTCTTGAAAAAATGGATGTCAAAGGTGTATTACAGGAAGTGGTTCGCATTGTATACAAAGACAATGATTTACTGTATGTCTCTATCAATAGCCTGCATAAAATCAGCAAATTTTCGGGAAAAGATGGGAACGTTCCTGCAGTGCATAAATTGGGAAGTCCACAATGGGATAAGCAGAAAAAGGCCACCAAGAAAAAGGTGAAAGACATTGCCCGGGAGTTGATTACATTGTATGCAAAACGGAAAGCACAACAGGGGTTTATGTTTTCTCCAGACAATTATCTTCAGTTAGAATTGGAAGCCAGTTTCTTTTATGAAGACACTCCAGACCAAGCCAAAGCCGTTGAGTCTACCAAGCGCGATATGGAATCTATTCAGCCCATGGATCGACTGGTTTGTGGGGATGTGGGGTTTGGCAAAACCGAGGTTGCCATAAGAGCGGCATTTAAAGCAGTTTGTGATAGCAAACAAGTTGCCATTCTGGTTCCTACAACCATTTTGGCACAGCAACATTATCGTACTTTTACAAAACGATTTGCAGGGTTCCCAATTGTTGTTGACTATATCAATCGTTTCAAATCTGTCAAACAACAAAAAAGCACACTAGATAAGGTTAAAGATGGAAAGGTAGATGTTCTTATTGGTACCCACAGGATTTTGGGAAAAGACATTGTGTTTAAGGATTTGGGATTACTCATCATCGACGAGGAACAGAAATTCGGTGTGGGGGCAAAAGAAAAACTCAAAGCGTTTAAAAGCAATGTTGATACTCTCACACTCACGGCTACGCCCATTCCGCGGACATTGCATTTTAGTTTGATGGGTGCCCGTGATTTGAGTATTATCAATACACCACCGCCAAATAGACAATCGGTTCATACTGAATTGCACGTTTTTAATCGCCAACTCATAGCCGAGGCCATAGCCAATGAATTAGATCGTGGAGGGCAAGTTTTTTTTGTTCACTCTCGGGTGAAGGATATTCATGAGATGGCAAGATTAATTGCCGATTCACTTCCCAAGGCGAGGATTTGTGTTGCTCATGGTCAAATGGAAGGACACGATTTGGAAAATGCAATGGTTCAATTTATTGAGGGAGAGTTTGATGTACTTGTAGCAACTTCAATTATTGAAAGCGGATTAGATATCCCCAATGCCAATACAATTATTATTAACAATGCCCATATGTTTGGTCTGAGTGATTTACATCAAATGCGGGGCAGGGTAGGAAGGAGCAATACCAAGGCATTTTGTTATCTTTTGTCTCCCCCACTTTCAGTGCTTGCCGACGATGCCCGGAAGCGATTGAGGACCTTGGAAGAATACAATGAGTTGGGAAGTGGGTTTCAAGTTGCCATGCGTGATTTAGATATACGGGGAGCTGGAAATTTATTGGGTGCAGAGCAATCGGGATTTATTGGGGAGATGGGGTTTGATATGTACCACAAGATTTTGGACGAGGCAGTCCGGGAACTGAAAAATGAAGAGTTTAATGCGCTATTTGATCATCCTGACGATATTAGCAGCCGAGATTGTCAGGTCGATACCCAATTTGAGATGCTTATTCCTTCCGATTATGTAACCCAAACCGCGGAGCGATTGTCTTTATACAGCGAATTATCAACGATTAATACTGAATTGGCTTTAATGCAATTTGCATCTAATTTGAGAGATCGCTTCGGTAAACTTCCCGTTACAGTGTTGGCTTTACTAGATACTGTTCGGTTGAAGTGGGCTGGAAAGCAACTTGGGTTAGAAAAAGTTTCACTGTCTAACAATGGGATGCGTTGCTATTTTCCGGGCGACTCCAACGCGGCGGTTTATCACAGTGAATCATTTATTGCTATCATGGGTTTTGTGGCAATTACGCCTGATAAGTTTACAGTGAAGCAAACAGACAAGGCATTGATAGTCGGTGTTCGGGGAGTAGATACTGTTTTTGATGCCCTTCATTTACTCAACGAATGGTATACGCATCGATCGGCAAAATCTGAAATGGTCTTTGATGGAAATCCTTGATACGTAAAATCAGTATATTCATTTGTGTTACAGAGGAATCAAATTTAGATGCTTTGAATAGCCGTCAAATTTTTCTCAATCCATTTTCTTCAATCACAATTTTTCGGGCTTTGTATAATCTCCCAATTGCTTCTTTAAAGGCTTTTTTACTCATTCCAAATGTTGAATGAATTACGGCTGGTGAAGATTTATCGCTCATGGGCAAGAACCCATCTGCCGTTTCAATCGCTTTCATAATGACCTCTGATTGCCCTGGAATTTTTTTTCTGCCAATGGGGGTAAGCGATACGTCAATGTGTCCATTTTCGCGAATCAATCGCACATAGCCCATCAGGGAGTCTCCAACTTTAATTTGGCGAAAGGACTCATTGTTAAATACCATTCCTTGGTATTTTTGGTCTATAACCATTTTGTAGCCAATTGCAGTTACTTCAAAACACAACAGGGATACCTCCGTATTCACAGCCAATGCGACTTCATTTTTTTGCAACCATTTTGAAATTTTCGCACTGGCCAATAATCGGTCGGTAGATTCATCTCGGTATAAAAACACCACTGCAGATTCTCCTTCAATCAGGCGTTTATGCTGTTCTTTAAAAGGTACAAACAGGTCTTTTTCCAGTCCCCAATCCATAAATGACCCAATGGAAGCCGAAGCAATTACCTGTAAATAGGCAAACTGATGAAGTTGTATGAAAGGTTTTCGTGTGGTGGCTACCAAACGATCTTCGGAATCCCTGTAAATAAAAACATGGATGGTATCGCCCACTTGTGCGTTGTTTGGGCAGTATTTATTGGGCAGGAGAATTTCCACACCCAATGCATCAGACAAATACCAGCCCTGAGGGGTATCATGGTGAAAGGTTAGATCTGTAAAATGTCCGGTTTGAATCATTGCGTTCTGCAAAAGTCGTAGGAAATTGAGAAAATCCTTGACAATGCATGTAATTTACCCATCAAGTCCGTATGTGTTCATTCGTATTATTGCCCAACCAACATATGGATATACGGAAATTCTACTAGCGCAATAGTGTCACATTTCCAGAGAAATGTTGAAGTTCATTCTCAGGATTTTTAAATACAGCTTTATAGACATAAGATCCACCTTGGCATAATGTTCCATTTACCTTCCCATCCCATAAAATAGTGGGATTGGTTGTTTCAAATAGTAATTGTCCGTAGCGGTTGAATATCTGTAATCTGTAATTGGTAACATTAAGGATTGAGTATAATCCAAATTGGTCATTAAGGCCTTCGGTATTTTGGGGAGAAAAGGCTGTTGGGAACCAAAACATAGGTTTTGATTTTACCCGAATATTTACAGTGAAGGTATCGGCACAGTTATAATCATTATTGGCAATTAAAGACACATTATAGGGACCATACATGTCATACGTATGACTTGGACTGAATGACAAATCAAAATATCCATCGCCAAAATCCCAATTCCAGTTGTTTGATAGTGTTGAATTATTATTAAACTGAACAGGACTCAACATTTTGGGATCAAACGGACTATGGGTAAATGAGGCAATTGCCCTCGGAAAAACCCTTAAAGATACTTCGCTTGTGTCTCTGCATCCAAAGCTATTCATTACAATCAGTTTTGTCTTAAATGTGCCTGAATCATAAAACACTATATTTTCATTGCGGTTTCCAGACTTGCGACCATTGCCAAAATCCCAATTGTATGAACTGATGGTTCCTGCACCTGCTGTCGACGAATTGGTGAACGGAAAGAGAAGGTCTTCACAATCAGGCTTGACACTATAGTAAACGAAGGGCTTATTTGCGATATAAAGGGTTCTTTCTATGGTGTCCTTGCACAAATTGCTATTGTAGACGATATATTTAATTTGAGGAAGACCAGATGTTCCATAATAGTGAGAGGGGCTTTTTCCAATAGCGGTGGAACCGTCTCCAAACCACCAGTATTCTTTGGAAATAAAACCGCTACCAGGGGAAGTTAATGAAGTGAATTTGACAGATGTATTTTCGCAACTATCATCAATGGCTATGTTTGCTTGGGGGGCACCTAAAATATTTACATTTTTATACGTTGTATCGGCACATCCGCTGGCGGCTATGACGATCAATCGTGTTTTATAGATTCCACTGGGAGAAAAATATCCGACGCTTGAGTCGCCAAGTCCAGCATTCCCGTTTCCGTAAGCCCATATCCAGCGAATCAAAGTGTCGTCGACAACGCTACTTTTGTCGGCAAATAAAACACTGTCTTTTTCGCAGGAACCCACCGTGCTAAAATTTGCAATAGGGCAAGGAGTTCCTTCGCTGAATGTCCATATTCCCGAAAAATTTTGTCCTGCATGCAACAAGAGTTTATTGTTTGATGGGTTTACTTTTGATTTGGGTGGGTAATTCCATTTATTGGAAACGGTATTCCAAGAAATAGCACCCATATTCACTTCTTTGATAGTATTGGTTCCGGAATTGTGTTCCGCGTCTGCATAGGTAAATTCGAGACTTATTTCAGGTTTATTGGTATAACCGCCGTCGGCAATAACCCAAAATCGGTCAATCATTCGACGGGCATTTTCCGTTGCAAATTCATTGCGAGCGTGGGGAACCCCAAAAGGCAAGGGTCTGTTATTGGGCAAGGAAACAGAAGGCGTAGTATACGTGGAGATTGTCACAAATCCGCTGTCTTTGGTTTGCAATCCTGTGTTTTTAATATTGTAATCAAAGGGAATGTCAGCACCTGCTATGGTTTGGAATGGAATGCGGTAAAGGGGACCTGCACCCCCAGTTCGGATATTCCATTGGACTTCTCCATAACCGATTGCGGGAAAAGTTTCTGAGACGATACCTCCAGTGCTGCGTGTAATGGCCAATTCTGATCGGTTGTTGATAATAAGGCGTTTGCCATTGAGCAATAGCTGTTTGTCATTGAGTGACAATTTTCCATTACCTCCGCCAGTTTGTCCGCCCCCAACCAAAATATTTGATTGAAGACTAGGGTTGGCACTGCATTTGAGATCAAGCGCAGGAAAAGCAGTTATTGCAGACCCCTGTATTGATTGAGAGGCACCATTTAGTATGATTTTCCCATCATTTTTTGCAAAAATCATCCCAGATGAATTGTTAATCCAATTGCCTTTTAATTGGATTACCGCATCGCCTGTTAAGAAAAAAATTGCATTAGACTGTGCTTTGTAATGTCCATTGATACCATCTAAAACGATAAATGTACCATTGTTTACAACTACAGTGGCTCCATTGTGCACCCATCCTTGACCACAGAGGCAAGAAACAATAAAACAGGGTATACAGAGCAGTATTTTTTTCATTTAAAAAAGCGATTTAATTATTTTTTGTTGGCTTGTATTTCACCGATGATGCGCATCAACTCTACATTTTGTTTTTTCAATGCATCAATTTGAAATTGTTGTTCTTGAATGGCTTTTACCATCGGGACAACGAATTCACTGTATCGCAATCCATATAGATCATTCTCAGTTTTGGCTTTGTCTACGCCAGAAAAATCGTAGCCTACTTCGTTAGCGGCTTTTTCTACTTCCTGCGCAACAAAACCAGAAAAGCGGGTGCTTGCATTTGGATTAGCATTCCCCAGTTGTTTTACATTTTCACCGGCAGGCTTGAGGGCAACATCCAATTTGACAAAATCAAAATTATAGGAAATGGGCTTTAATTTCATTACAAATTCGAGTCCTGGAATATTTTCTTTGACATTGATTTTATACCTGCCATCAGAAATATTGGTCCAGTTCGCAAATCCACCGATAGAGGTTACAGCGGTATTTCCAATCCGCACTTGATTATCGGCAGTGGCCACTGCTGAATTTCCCAAAGAGGTTGTATTGGTTAGATTAGAAGTACCCAAGGTAGGTCCAGCTTGATATCCAATCGAAGTATTGAGAGAGCCAGTTGTGATGCTGTACATACTTTGAATGCCTACCGCAGTATTCTGGGAACCCGAAGAAAGTGAATTAAGGGTGTTATATCCAATACTTACATTGCTGTATGCCGAGGTTGATGAGGGCATAGCCATATATCCCATTGCAGTATTATAGGATCCTGAAGTAGTGGCTTTCATAGCATCGTATCCCACGACGGTATTGCGGCCAGTATTGGCATTGGTATTGTTAAATTCGCGCAAGGTATTGTTACCAATCGCAACATTTAATTCTGATTCTTTTGCATTCAACAAAGATTCAAAGCCAATGGCAATGTTGTTGCTACCTGTTGAATTCGCATTCAAGGCCTTATTTCCAATGGCAACATTTTGGTTCCCACTCGTGTTATTAAGGGCAGATTCGCTGCCTAAAGCTACATTATTTGTACCGGATACGTTTGCTGCCAATGACCTATATCCAACGGCTGTATTGCTACTTGCAGAAGAATTTGCCGTGAGGGCCTGAAAACCCAATCCCGTATTATTTCCACCTGTGGTATTGCTTGTTAGAGCTTCAGAACCAAGGGCACTATTATTGTTTGCAGTAGAGGTATTGTTCAGGGCTTTGTTTCCCAGTGCAACATTGTCCGATCCAGTGGTGAGTGATTTGAGTGAGGCAAAACCATTTGCGAGGTTTCGGCTACCTGATGTGTTGTTGCTCAAAGCATCTCCCCCAACAACAGTGTTGTTTGAACCTGTTGTATTCTTGGACATGGCTGTATTCCCAATGGCGGTATTGTCAGAACCAGATATGTTTGCCTGCAGTGTCTGATTACCCATACCTGTATTATTACTGCCAGTTGTATTGGCATTAATCGATTGGGTACCGATGGCGGTATTGTTACTGCCATCTATGTTGCTTTGTAAGGTTTGAAATCCCAACGCTGAGTTATTGAATCCAGCGGTATTCGAAAATAGACTTTTGCTGCCAATGGCAGTGTTTCTCACGGCTTGTTTGGCCGAGGCACCAACACCGTTATTGAATAATGAAGAGTCGCCAATGGCAACCAAATTGCCACGAACAGTATTTTTTTGCATTGCATCCATTCCTATGGCAACATTGCTATATCCAGTGGTATTGGAATACAAAGCTTGATATCCTACAGCACAGTTATTATTTCCATTGGTGCTTGTGTTTACCCCAGCAAAAGCCCCCATCATAACATTATTTTTAGATCCGTAAGAACTGTATAGTGCCTGATACCCACTGGCGGTATTGTAAACACCTGTTGTGTTCACAGTCATAGAATACATTCCCGAAGCCGTATTCCCATACCCGGTGCTATTGTATAAGTTGGAATAAAAACCTACAGCAGAATTAGAATATCCTGAAGTATTATACAACATTGCTCCCCATCCCACTGCAACGTTATAGTTTCCAAAAGTATTATAACTCAGTGCATACATTCCTATCCCTACATTGTAATATGCGTAGTTACTGCGCTTCATGGCTTCCCAACCAATAGCTACATTGCCATAGTTAAATACACCTGTTTGTAAGGTTCGATGGCCCAAACCAATATTGTAACTTCCCGAATTGTTGGACTGTAAAGATTTTGATCCGATAGCGATGTTTTCAAATCCTTCGCCTCCCCCACTTGAAGAAGTACCATTTGCTGCTAAGGCATACTGTCCAATGGCAATCAAATCAGATTTGTTTCCTGTTGCCTTCTGCATAGCACCCAAACCGATGGCTATATTTTGGGCGCCATTGCTCGTGGGATTAGATTGATTTCCCAAGGCAATATTGTCATTACTTGGGTTTAATTCACCCGACCATATATCATTGGTCCTAAAACGCAAGGCTTTATTGTCGGAAGTACCAACAAAATGTTTTTTTTCGTCAGTACCAGTATTTCCTTTTAATCTCCAAGACCAAATTGTGTCTGTTTTATTTAAAAAATTTGTGGAAATGGTGCTGGCTTTAATAATTTGCCCCTCAGGGTTTATAGTAATAACCGGAATTGAATCTAATGCCCCATATTTTTTGGCTACAACTCCAGTATTTTTGATAGAAATAGTTCCTTTACCTTGAATGAGGCCACCACTGAGTCCTGTTCCAGCTGTGATTGATCGCATCAATGGAACCCATTTGGTATTTTCATAGTACCAAAAACCCAGAGTATCGTCAGTTTGATATATCAGTAAGCCATTTGCTGGCGAAGCTATTAATGATTTTTGAGCTTTAGAAAGACGAGGCACGAGCAATCCTTTATTACTGGTATTGATATCAAGCATAGCCGATGCATCTGGGTTCGCTCCGGTCTCATTTATTCCCACATTTTGGGACATCAAAGGACTGCTGAGCACGATGAGGAATAAAGGCAAAATAATTTTTTGGAGTAATAATTTATTCATTTAGAGTGTTGTTGTGTCCGCTAATATACAATTGAGCAACCAATGAACTCCCAAAATGTGTGTTTTGTGGCAATATTTAGCGAATTTAATCTGTGTTATTTGAACAGTACCACTTTTTAAACAATTTCAATATATTATCTTTTTTCTTAACTTTGTGATAACTATGAAAAAGAATTCTTTCAAATTTGGTACTTGCGCAGCCATGCTTGTTGCGGGTATTTCTATGTTTGCCTTGGGAGGTTGTGAAGATGAGCAACCTGCGCCAAAAGTGCCAACAACTATTGAGAAAATCTGTGCAAACTACTGGCAAATTACATCGATGCCCATCGAACCAGCATTGGATTTGGGTGGAGGCGTAAAGTTGAATGACTACATGCAAATGTTGAAGGATTGTCAAAAGGATGATTACCAGAAATTCTCAGATCTCAATGGGAAAAAGACATATGTTTATTTTGAGGGTTTGTTAAAGTGTGATCCTGCGGATGCAGATACCTCCATGGGTGTTTGGGGCTTAAGCGCCGATGAGAAGATGCTCGATATGGATGGCGATAAGTTTAAGTTGGTATTGATTGATGACAATAACATGCATTTGCGGATGGATAGCTTTATGCAGAATTCTAGCATCACTTTCAAATTCAAGAAAAAGTAATTTTTGCACTTTGAATACGAAAAAAAGGGACGCATGGCGCCCCTTTTTTGTTTTCATCGGCATATGAATTTTCCAATGGATGATGACCTTTGGCCGATTTTTGGCGGCAGGCATTTGTAAATCTGTGACGAAAGTGCTATCTTTGCTCTGCAAATAACCAATCTACTTTTCACTTTAAATCGTTATTTGCATGATACTCCACAACCATTCCAAAATTGCCCTTGAAGGTCTTACATTCGACGATGTGCTCGTCATACCCCGGTATTCAGAGGTTTTGCCCCGCGATGTAGACACGTCGGTTCAACTCACACCCAGTTTGCGCCTAAATATTCCAATCATGTCGGCTGCCATGGATACTGTCACCGAAAGTGTGATGGCCATAGCCATGGCTAGGGAGGGAGGAATGGGAATTATTCACAAGAACATGTCTATTTCCAAGCAGGCCGAAGAAGTGAAGAAAGTAAAACGCAGTGAAAGCGGTATGATATTAGAGCCTGTTACACTCGGAGGCGATGCTCGTTTAATGGAAGCAGTTACGTTAATGCACGACCACCACATTGGGGGTATTCCCGTGGTGGATGGCAAAAATCATTTGGTAGGTATTATCACCAATCGAGATCTGCGGTTCGAAAAGAATCTTGATAAGCTTGTCAGTGAGGTAATGACAAGTAAGAATCTTGTAACTGCCGCAGTTGGAACAGATTTAAAAGGGGCGCAAGCGATTTTGGAAAAATATAAAATTGAGAAATTGCCCATTGTGGATGCAAACAATATTCTGAAGGGATTAATCACTTTCAAGGACATTCAAAAGGTTAAGAGTTATCCAAAGGCTTGCAAAGATAAACATGGTCGTTTGGTTGTAGGTGCAGCAGTAGGTGTTACTGCCGATACATTGGAGCGTGTGAGTGCGTTGGTTGCTGTTGGGGTTGATATTATTGCAATTGATACCGCCCACGGCCATTCAAAAGGAGTCATCGAAGAGGTGAAAAAATTGAAGATTGCTTTCCCGACATTGCAACTAATTGCGGGGAATGTTGCCACAGGTGCTGCTGCCAAAATGTTGGCAGAAGCTGGTGTAGATGTGGTTAAAGTGGGGGTTGGCCCAGGCAGTATTTGCACCACCCGCATCATCGCCGGTATCGGAATGCCCCAATTGTCGGCTATACTTGAAGCCGCAGACGCCCTTAAGGGAACCGGGGTATGTATTATTGCAGATGGAGGTATTCGGTATAGTGGTGATATTCTCAAGGCATTGGTTGCTGGCGCCAATGTGGTAATGGCTGGTGGATTGTTTGCTGGAACTGAAGAAGCTCCGGGAGAAACCAATTTTTTTGAGGGGCGAAAAGTAAAAAGTTACCGGGGAATGGGAAGCATAGAGGCGATGAAGGAAGGCTCCAAAGACCGTTATTTTCAGGATGCAGAAGATGATTTGGCCAAACTGGTTCCGGAGGGTATTGTTGGCTCAGTTGCCTATAAAGGGAACATATCAGAGGTTGTTTATCAGCTGGTGGGTGGTGTTCGTGCTGGTATGGGATATTGTGGTGCGAGCAATATAGAAGAATTGCAAACATCCTCATTTGTAAAGATTTCCAATGCTGGGATGCGTGAGAGTCACCCCCATGACATTGCAATAACGCGTGAAGCTCCAAATTACAGTCGATAATTTTTGGGCATAGCATTCTTTCAAGGTTCTATGGATCAAGCGCGTAATATTATCAGGAGAGTAACCAATGTAAGAATCGTTTCTTTGGGGACTATTTTTTTTGCAATCCTATTTTTATTGGGCTGTTTTTCGCAACGAAACCAAAAAGAGAATTATTCTAGGCCAAATAGCATCCCAAATTTTTCGGACGGTAAATCGCATTTAATTGCAGGTAAAAACCATGCTTGTCGCATTGCATTTTACAATGTAGAAAACCTATTTGATACCCTTGACGGAGAAAATGACGATGCTGAGTTTCAGCCCAACTCAGATCTTAAATGGAACAGTGATCGGTACAAAAATAAATTGCGCAATATTGCCAAGGTCATTGATTCGATTCAGCCCGACATATTAGGGGTTGTTGAAGTTGAAAATATGTTGGCAATGAAGGATTTGCAAACCTATTCATCGTGGATTAATCAATTCGTCATTGTTCACCGCGACTCTCCCGATAAGCGGGGTATTGATGTAGCTTTGTATTATAATCCCTCAAAATTTGCAGTTTCAGGTATCTATGTAATACCCATTTCGTTGCCCGATGGGTATGCTACAAGAAGTATTATGCGGGTGCATTTGGTGGCTATGAATGGAAAGGATTCATTGGTGGTTTTTGTCAATCATTGGCCATCTCGCAGATCTGGCGAATCCTCCGTTTCAAATCGGGTTATAGCGGCCTCTATTTTGCAAGAAAATATTAATTCGAACAAGAATTTCGCACGAAATTGTATTGTTATGGGAGATTTCAATGACAATCCAATTGATAGCAGTATCGCAAAAGTATTGTTGGCAGGGTATGCCAATGATCCTTTGGTCAATCTCGCACTTTTAGCCAAATTACAGGGCGTCAAGGGAAGTCTTGCTTGGTTTGACGGGTGGAATTTTTTCGATCAAATTATGGTATCGAATAGAATTTTTAACCATAGCGCAAAGCATAATAAACTGCCAGAACTCAAAGTGTATTCACGCGATTGGATGTTGGAAAAGGGAGGGAAATATGATTCTTGGCCGCTGCGAACTTATGGAAATAAAAAGCAGTATCTAAATGGGTTTAGTGATCACCTGCCAGTATACGTTGACGTATTTTTTGGGCGAAATTAATAGTGTAAATTACCCAATGGCATTGGGCCTTACTTTTCCATGCAGGCTTTTACGAATTTTACGAACAAGGGGTGTGGATTGGATACAGTGCTTTTCAACTCCGGATGAAATTGAACCCCAACAAACCAGGGATGATTTTTTATTTCAACAATTTCAGCCAATCCTGTTTTTGGATTGTATCCAGCTATGGTCATACCGGAATCTTCAATTTGTTTTTTGTAGGTGTCGTTAAATTCATACCGGTGGCGATGCCTCTCGGATATCAAGGATTTGCCGTAGACTTTCACAGCAGTGGAATTTTTTAATAATTTACAATCATAAGAACCCAAACGCATGGTTCCGCCCTTGTGTGCCAAGTTTTTTTGGCTTTCCATGAGATCGATAACAGGGAAAGGTGTTTTAGAATCCATTTCAGTGCTGTACGCATTGGTTAATCCACATACATTGCGGGCAAATTCGATAACAGCACATTGCATGCCTAAGCAAATTCCAAAGAAGGGAATATTCTGCTCTCTGGCATATCGAATCGCCTCGAGTTTCCCCTCAATACCCCGGTGGCCAAAACCTGGAGCAACCAGAATACCCATAAACCCTTTAAGTTTTTTGCTGGCATTTTCTACATTTAGTATTTCCGAGTTTACGAAGGTAAGACGCACCTTGCAGTCGTTGCTTGCTCCGGCATGAATAAAAGCCTCACTAATCGACTTATAGGCATCAGGAAGGTCTACATATTTTCCAACCAAGGCAATGGATACTTCAGATTTCGGATGCTCTAATTTGAATAAAAATTCTCGCCATTGCCTCAAATCAGGTTCTGATTTTGATTGCAATTTTAGCTTTGAAAGTACGACTTTATCCAACTTCTCTTTGAGCATCGCCAAGGGTGCCTCATAAATGGTTTTCAGATCAAGAGCTTCTATAACCGCATTGGCTTGAACATTGCAAAACAATGCCAATTTTCTGCGTATTTCGGGTGTTATAGGACGTTCGGCGCGACAGACCAAAATATCAGGTTGAATGCCCAATTCCAGCAGACTTTTTACACTGTGCTGGGTAGGTTTGGTTTTCAATTCGCCAGCAGCACTCAAGTAAGGAATCAAGGTGAGGTGAACCACAAGCACATTTTCGTGCCCTTTTTCCCATAAAAGTTGTCTTATGCTTTCGATATATGGAAGTGATTCAATATCGCCAACCGTACCACCAATTTCGGTAATGACAATATCGTATTCACCAGATTCACCCAGAATTTTCATTCTGCGCTTGATCTCATCAGTAATATGGGGTATTATCTGGACGGTTTTCCCCAAATAATCACCGCGACGTTCATTTTTTATCACGGTTTGATATACCCTGCCAGTGGTAACATTATTGGCTTGGCTTGTTGGCACATTCAAAAATCTTTCGTAATGCCCTAAATCTAGGTCTGTTTCCGCCCCGTCATCGGTTACATAGCATTCACCGTGTTCGTAGGGGTTAAGTGTTCCCGGATCAACATTAATATAAGGATCAAATTTTTGAATCGTCGTCCGGTAACCTCGGGCTTGTAATAATTTGGCCAAGGATGCCGCTACAATTCCTTTACCCAATGAAGATGTTACACCTCCCGTAACAAAGATATATTTTGCTTTTTTCATGATTTCTCTCCGAGTGGGAGGATGTCGTTACGGAAAGCAAAAATAAACTTTGTAGAAGGTCGAAAACGGAAAGTAATTATGTAGTTGTCAACAACCAGAATATTATTTGATATTCAATAACTCTGTATCAAATATCAATGTTGCGTTTGGGGGAATTACACCACCAGCACCTCTTTTTCCATACCCCAAATTAGAGGGGATAAGCAATTTGAATTTGGCGCCGACTTTCATAAGTGCTATTCCTTCATCCCAGCCCGGTATTACTTGTCCAATACCCAATTTAAACTCGATGGGTTCTCCTCTTTTATAGGAATTATCAAACTCTGTTCCGTTGTCTAGTTTGCCTGCGTAATGAACACTTACGGTATTCCCGGAAACCGCTTGGGTTCCTGTGCCTTCTTTTTCGATTACATAACACAATCCGCTAGCGGTTCTTTTGGCATTTGGATAATTAAGCTGCAACCAATTGTCAAACATTGCAGAGCTAGATTTATTGGCCTCTGCTTCCGCTACCATAGCCCGTTGTTTGGCTGAAGATTGAAGTAGTTTGAATTGGTCATCATTGGCTTTAAAGGCTTTTGCTTCAGTACCTTGACGGATAATTTTTAGGCTGACGATAGAGTCGTTTTGTTGTATTGCATTTACAACATCTTGTCCTGTAACTACCTTTCCAAAAATTGTGTGCGCACCATCCAACCAAGGGGTTGCAACATGGGTGATAAAAAATTGAGAACCGTTGGTACCGGGCCCTGAATTTGCCATAGACAATATGCCTGGCGTCGAATGTTTGAGTGAAGAAATAAATTCGTCTTCGAATTTGTAGCCGGGGTCTCCACTGCCATTCCCCAAAGGATCGCCCCCTTGAATCATGAACTCTGCGATTACCCGATGAAATTTAAGGCCGTCATAAAAAGGAATTCCTTTGGCTTTTGCAGTATTCGATATATTTCCTTCAGCCAAGCCGATGAAATTGCAAACAGTGAGGGGAGTTTCACGATAAAACAATTGCAATAAGATGGTTCCCTTATTCGTATTCATTTGGGCATAAATGCCATCTGCCAAATCTCCTTGGCCAAGTTCTAGGTTTTCGTTATTCATGGGGTTTTCTTTTTCTGGGTTTGAAGTGCAAGCCATAAGGCTACAGGTGCTGTAAAGTAATGCAGTGATTGTAGAAAGTGTGTTTTTCATAGGTTATTGATAATTTCTCGGGTTTTTTTTGGCAATTTCCGTACCACTAATTCAAAACTGTGGTTGATCAATGATTCCAGCAGATTTTGTGACAGCCCGTCAAAGATAATGGTGTTCCAGTGAGTTTTGTTCATATGGTAAGCCCCTGAAATTTGTGGATGCTCTTGTCGCAATAATTGTGACTTCTCTGGATTGCATTTCAGTGCAATGCTATCGAAGTGTGTGATGTCTCCTATACAAAAAATTTTGCCTTCTATTTTCCAGACGATTGTTTTTTCATCGAATGGGAATCCAACGGTAACCATGGGCTTTGATTCGCAATGCTGTTGGACAAAATCGAAATATTGCATATTGTGGGAAAAATCGCAATACAAATTTAATAGTACTGGTTAATTTTGAATAAATAATTTTAATGAAAACACGAATAAATTTCTTAATTGCCTTCTTTTTTTTGGGGGCTTTACCCGAAGTGTTCGCGCAAACCAAAACTTCAAAGAAGCTTATAGAACAAACAAGTCTGGCAACCCCAGCAGAACAAATAATTAAAAAAATCAAAGCCGAATCTCTTCATTATATCAATGGACTGGCTAGTTTTACCGACAAATTCGGTGCGGAAATTGTATTTACAGGAAAAGCAATTTCATTGTGGCCAGACAATCGCCTAAATACCGAACAAGCCTATGTCTCGGGTATCAAACAAGGAGATTATTTCGAATATACAGAAAAGGGAATTTTGGTAGCACAAGAAACTTGGGCCAAGGGTAAAAAAAACGGCGCATTTCGTTACGCAGATGAAAAAACAGGGGTTGTTGTGGTTTCGGGCGATTTTTTCGATGATAGTTTGCACGCAGAAGTAAAAGGTTTTTATATGAACGGGAATCTTCAATATGTAAAACACTATAACCTTGGGATACGGGAAGGTTCAGTGCTTTCATATTATCAAAATGGGGCCCTGGAACAAGTTGCATTTTTCATAAATGATATGCCAGACGGCGTTGTAACAGCCTACTATCAAGACAGTACAATAAGATATATTAAAGAGTATAAGCGGGGAGTGCACAATGGGAAATCTTATCAATTTCACAGAAATGGGTGTCGCGCTACCGAAATGTATTATAAACTTGGGTTACGCGACAGTATCTCAAGAACTTGGGATGCCGTTACCTGCAAATTGATTTCTGAGGGTTTTTGGATGCAAGGTTCAAAAAATGGAATTTTTGTTGATTATAACCCATTTGGAGATACCTTGACCCTAGAGTCGTTCCAACTGGGTATGCCCGAGGGCCGATTTTTTAAGAGGGCCAATCAATGGAACGAAAAGACTAAATCTATGGTGTTAACCACCGAAACGTCCGGGTTATTTGTTCAGGGCAAGCCTGAAGGGTATTGGATTTATGGGCAAGTAAGTCATTACCAAGAGCGATACGGGAAATACCGTGATGGAGAAATGATTGGAAAATGGATATTTATGGACAACCAAGGAAAGCCATTGGTAGAGCAAGTCTATGATGAAAATGGAGAGGTTTTGAAAGAGAAATTTTTCAAACGCTAACATGGGTATGCAGATTAAGCCATTTGTCATCGGGATAATTGGATTGTCGGGTTCTGGCAAAACTTTCTATGTCAATGCCCTGCGCAAAGCATTTGTTGAAAACATTACAATTGTAGGCTTCGATGATTATTACAAGCCCCTGGAATTTCAATGGCGTGATGAATTTGGTGAGGTCAACTATGATTTACCCGCGGCATTGTTCAGTGAACGGTTCTACAATGATTTGCGGGATCTTATTGCCTATAAATCTGTTAAAATATCCAAATACCACTTTGAAAATTATGATGTGCCTGAAGAAATTATCCTTGTTCATCCATCACCAATTTTGGTAGTCGAGGGATTATTTGTGTTAGACTATCCAGAGATTGATGCGTTGCTTGATTATCGGATCTTTATTAATTGTGATTTAGACTTGTGTTTTAATCGTCGTTTGGATAGGGATATAAAAGAGCGAGGAATACCCCTAAAGCGGAGTATACACCAATGGGAATATCACGTAATACCAGCATTCAATACCCATATTTTACCCCATAAAGAACGATGCAATCTGGTAATTGAAAATAGCGGCCCAGCCGATACCCATATTCAGTTCATTACAAAACAAATTTACAGCCAAGCGGATGCAACCGTGTTGGAAAAATTGTCTAGAAATTAAGCAAAAACAATTGGCATGGTTTGGGATTGTAAAGTCATGCAAGGCAAATTGGCTGGGGCAAAAAATCAAAACAAAACAATGCGAGAACTTAGCATCTTCGTTTCAAAAATAGCATAACTTGGCTCAGAATCAATTCCAGCTATGGACCCAGGATTTAGCAAAAGCGAAATCCCAAATTTTTGTTTGTGTGCTTTCTGTGATTGACCGTAGCAAACCACATCAAACCACCCAGTTTTAATCATTGTCTGTGCATAAAAAGCATAGTGGCTTACCCCGAATCGAATATTGTCAAGGATGAGAGGATTTTCTTCGCCACCAATGTATTCTCCTTGCAAAAAGATCGATTTATGTCGATTGGTGGCTATTTTTAATGGTTCGCGGTCAATATCTCTATCGCCAAATACTGCATAAATGGTTAGAGAACACAAACCCATTTGTTCTATAACTTCGGGTGAACAAAAATTCCCGCAAAAAATGACAGTAGAAATTCCTTCATTCTGAATAGACTGCAGCGCACGGCTTAGATTTTTAGAATGGTTGTGTATGTCGCTTAAAATGGCAATTTCCATATTATGGGGGTAAATATTGGGTCGAAGTTACGAAAGGGTTGTAACTTTGTATTACAATTATGGCAATCATTATTACGGAAGAATGTATAAACTGCGGAGCTTGCGAACCCGAATGTCCAAACAATGCCATTTATGAGGCGGGTGTTGAATGGGCAATTGCTGACGGAACAGATATTATGGGCGAATTTTTATTGGCCAGTGGTGTGCAGGTTGACGTCAATCAAAAATTTACTCCTGTGAGCCAAGAGGTTTATTTTATTGTACCTGATAAATGTACAGAATGCATGGGTTTTCACGAAGAGCCACAATGCGCAGCTGTTTGCCCGGTTGATTGTTGTGTTCCAGATCCTGACCATGTTGAAAGTGAAACGATTTTACTGGATCGAAAGGCGCGTTTGCATTTGTAATTGGCCTATATCTTATCTTCGTAACAATGCAAACCCATAAACAGCAGTTTTTGTGTTTAAAATCATGGGCCCCAATACGTGCAGGGGCATCTTCAAAAATGGAGATGACAAGTTCCTTGCTATTTGGAGAAACGTGTACGCTGCTAAGCAAAGAAGCTGATTGGTTTGAGGTTCGCTGTAATGAAGACCATTATTTGGGTTGGATTCCCGCACTATATTTGGAAGATGCAACCTCTTATTTAGGGCTTAAATGGAATATTGTGGATGAAATTGGTGCAAGGTTGATAGGCAAACAAGGGGATGAAATTTTGCTTTCCCCAGGTAGCCTTATTCCTGACGCAAAGGAATTAGAGATTCATGGTTCTGTATACCACTTTCATCCTGGAAAAAAGCTCCCAGAAAAATCCTACGAAATAGCACAGTGTTTTCTTAATACCCCTTATTTATGGGGTGGAAGGACTTTTTGGGGAATCGATTGCAGTGGCTTAATTCAGGTTGTTGGGAAATTGCTAAACGTATCGATGCCACGCGATGCCCATGAACAAGCAACAATGGGTATAAAAAAAATGTGGAGCCAAATCGCCATTGGCGATTTGGCGTATTTTAGCAATACAAATGCAAAAGTGGTGCATGTGGGGATTTACATAGGCAATGGCCGAATTCTGCACGCTCACGGTCATGTTCGCATCGATACCCTTTCTGCCCAAGGAATTGAAAACGCCATTACAGGCAAATTAACCCATATACTTTGCGACATTCGATCTTGGCAATAGGAAAATCCCATCTCAATTGTGAATCATCTGTTTCTGATATGGCCCATCCGATCCTGCAATCCTCCAATTCTCCAATCCTCCAATTCTCCAATCCAATAACGTGAAGCACTTTAATGGCATTCGAAGAAACAGAAATCTGCAGGGCTTTTTGGGCCTTGCTGATTCATGGGAAACTCAACGCACCCCCAATACGAGACCTACTGTTTCTATTTATTCTTGGATGGTTTGCCTTTTTTATTTGATTTTATCAGCCCAAGCCCATGCCCAAAATCAGTATGTAAAACCCAGATTCTCTGTACCTGGGTATTCTCTTAATATTGAGATCACAAGCCCAGCAGAATTAGAATGGATTGCCAATAAGTTAGACCAATTTCAACAGGTTCAGCGGATTAGGGTTGCCGCTGATGTGGATATTGCGAGGGTAGCACAAGTGTTGAGCAGGCTTGATAATGTTGATGAGGTTGTTCTTCAACAATATCTTGGTATACTTTCTGATGAAGATTTAAGCCAGCTCGAATGGTTGCATAGTTTGGTTTTGTATATTCCAACAGGCAAGGAAGATGCTTTGTTGATGAATAAAAATTGGGCCCTTATACCCGGTATTACATTGGTTTTTGATGTTGTTCCCGACCAATACGATTTTTTCAAGGGATGGAAGGCATGTAAAAGACTCAGTCTTGTTGCCCCGTTTGATGAAAAAGAAGCACAAGCAGCGGTTGATGCAGTGGCATTGCAATTTCCTACAATCCAAGAATTTGGAATTTCCCTCGACAGAATATACCATTTGCCTGAGTCACTGAAGCGTATGGGATTGCTGCAACGTCTCAATATAATTGACAATGCAAGTTGGATGGCCCAGAAAGATATAACGGCATTGGGTGACGTAGTGATGAAAGTGGGTTTTCATAAAGCAGTTCAAAATCCTACAAAGGGAAATGAATTTAATACGGGGGACATGACTCCATTAATGCTTCATTATTTGAGCCAAGATCCCAATTTACTCAC
Organism: Bacteroidota bacterium; assembly: GCA_005798825.1. Lineage (GTDB taxonomy): Bacteria > Bacteroidota > Bacteroidia > NS11-12g > UBA955 > UBA955. Next base: position 23,434 of record SYIL01000038.1, on the reverse strand, counting down.
ATCCGAAAAGCAGTTTTTAGCAAGTTATTTTTCGCTAATTTCTCCCGCAGAAGAAAGCGAATTTACCGATCCATTGGCAGAAAAAGTCAATGATTTTGCAATACCACAACCGATTGTGTCGCTTCAATCCAAATCCCAGTTTCCCTTGCCAATCACTGCGCCTTTAATTCTTGACTACAGTGATGGTTGGTATGAATTTAATGCCACAAACAAAGAAGATCGATTGTATGTTGCTGAAGGGAAATGCGTAATAATGGTTCCAAAGGCATGCATGAAATATGTGGGTGGCAAAGATTTTTCGGGTTCTTACCGATTGCGAGTGAAAATCATGGACAATATTCAACGGCAAATGGCGTATTCTCCCCCTTTGAGTCTAGATAGCAATGGTCAAAAGTATGTGTTGGCTGCTTCGATGGTTATTGATATTGAAGCTTTTGTTGGCAAGCAAATGCTCACCCTGAAAGATGGCTATTTTATTGATATCCGATTTGTCGGGTTGCCCAACGCAGCTTCTCGATTTTATGCCTGGAAGCCCAATGCTGTTATCTCTTCGAGCGAAAATAAAACCCCTTCAACAGCAAAGACGGCTAAAGTCTTGTTTCAGGCTGACAATGGTAGATGGATAAACCAATATAATTATGATTATGATTTTTCTGATGACAATATCGCACCGATTGATTTTTCCCAATTTTACAGTGGGCGTAAAACAGCAATCACCCAAACCACAATTAATTGTATCAAACTAGAAGAAAGACTCCATACCCAGGGATTCAATTACTTGTTAAATCCCGATGAATCCAAACAGGTGATTGACAAATTTTCGGAGTTTAGGGTCGCCAGGGCAGGAGAAAAGGCCAAGGGTTCCGAACCATTTGCATTGCTGCGTGGCAAGGCACTCATTGGGGTGCGGAGGTTTCAAACCAAAAATACCCTTCAAAAATCAGTTGTTGAAATAATCGTATTCGATAAAACAGAATCGCTTTTTCCTGAGCTAAAACCCCTAAAAGAATACCCTTTGGCATTTAACACCTCGTGGCCAAGCAAAGAAGTTATGGATAACTTTTTTCGCATTCACAAATTTTGGGATATTGATTTTGTACAAAAAGGTATTCGGTATTTTTTGTTGTTGCGAAGCAGCGAGGGATTGTGGGAAATTGAGTTGCTACAACCCAAAACACGGTATCTTTCGGATGTAAAAATTGCAAAGCGAGAGCAAATCCGATTCGAAAAATTAATGCACCAGGTCATTTCTATCCACAATCAAAAAAAACAAGCTTTCGATGTCTTTCAATTGGGTCAGACAAATAAGTTATTGACCGAAACCTATGCTGCTGTTTTGGAAACAAGCTTACCACCCAAGGGAATGGTAAGAAATGCTTTTAAAATTAGAAGCTTAGGGAGGTTTGCATGGGCAAAGCCCATGCCATCAGATTCAATTTTGTCTCTCAATATTGTGATTGCAGACCCGGGACTCGCTCCGATTGAAATTACGCAGTTATTGGTTGGTTTTCGAAAGCCCGACGCCATTCAAGTTCTTCAGCCAATTGCGTCGCAGCAAAAAAGCCTGGAATTTTCTGTTCTTTTAGATCCTGCTCGCGTATCATTTTTTGCAGCAAGACATTCCGATGGCAGGGTATACTGTCTGAATGGTGATGCATTTCGCAAAATGGAAATAAAAAATCTTACATTGTTTTATTTGCCTTTGCAAGCCGTTGAGGAGCAATTGTTTACTGATGAAAGTATACGAAGAATCTTGGGAATTCCCAAAAACAGAGTAGGACAATAGGACAATGAGACAAACAGCCAAACACATACATACAGAAATTACACTGGCAAAGTGCGTTGGGATCGGTCTAACCCTAATAATAACAACCGAATGACACTTTTTTATGGCTTGTTTTATCTACGTTGTATCTTAAAATTTTAACACATTAATCCATGTCACCAACCCTGCTTTTTGGTTTTGTAATTGTTTATTTCTTGATATTATTGGGGGTTGCTTGGATTACGGGTCGCAATTCTAATAACGAATCTTTTTTTATTGGAAATAAAAATAGCAATTGGATGTTGGTTGCATTTGGAATGATTGGTACGAGTCTGAGTGGTGTAACTTTTGTGAGTGTTCCTGGGGCAGTGGGCAATAGCAATTTCTATTATTTTCAGTTGGTTTTGGGTTATTTTTTGGGGTATTTGGTGATTGCATTTGTATTGCTTCCACTGTATTACAAAATGGATTTAAGGTCTATTTATACCTACTTAGACAAACGATTTGGCATGAATGCGCACAAGGCGGGGGCTTCCTTCTTCATCCTGTCACGATTGGTAGGCGCAACTGCCCGATTGTATTTGGTTATCAGCATTCTTCAGATTTTTATTTTTGATAAGTTGTCAATTCCATTCGAACTTACTGCCAGTGTTATTTTGCTACTGATTTTATTATACACGTTTGAAGGGGGTGTGAAAACGATTGTATACACAGATACATTGCAAACCACAGGTATGCTGTTGGGCTTGGTGGTTTGTATTGTTTTTATTGTAAAGTCGATGGGTATTGATTTTAGCGGGGCACTGTCCTTAATGCAACAAAAAGGATATACCCAGATTTTCAATACAGATATTAAAGCTCCCTCGTTCTTTTTAAAGCACATTGTTGGGGGAATGTTTATTGCGATTGCGATGACGGGGCTTGATCAGGAAATGATGCAAAAAAATATCAGCGTAAAAAATATTAGGGATTCGCAAAAAAATATTCTAAGTTTTGCATTTGTATTGGTATTTGTGAATTTGCTTTTTCTATTTCTGGGCGGAATTCTCCATATCTACGCTGCTTCACAATCGATTGTTGTTGCGCCAGACGATTTATTTCCAACCCTTGCCTTGGGTTCTGTCTTTGGAGGATCCATTGGGATTATTTTTATTATTGCGCTGATTTCGGCATTGTTTCCCAGTGTAGACGGTGCTATCACATCACTAACTTCGTGCTTTTGCATTGATATTCTTGGAATCAATAATAATAATAAGAGCGAAAAACAAAACAAAAAAACGCGCTTGGCGGTGCATTTTTCATTTGCGATTGTGTTTTTTATTTTGGTATTGCTATTTAAAGCCATTAACGACAAGTTGATAATCGATTTTATCTTAAAATTTGCTGGTATCACCTATGGCCCCTTGCTGGGATTATTCTCTTTCGGTATTTTAACCAAACGACGATTAAACGATAAATACATTTGGCCCGTGTGTATCATCGCTCCCTTAACGGTATTGTCATTAGACGTTTGTTGCAGTCCGGAGTTTTACGAAGCCAAACTGCATGTTTCTTTGGGATTAAAATTAATTTCAGAAGGTATTTTTAATGGCTACAAGATTGGGAATGAATTGATACTTATAAATGGGCTAATTACTTTCACAGGGCTCTGGTTGACATCTACACCTACAATTTCCCAATCGAAGTCTGTGACAATAACAAAGTGAATGGTATGAAAGTGAATGGTATGAAAGTGAATTAGTCGTGATTGAGGATCGTGTCAATGAATAAATTCTCTACTTTTATCCGGGCCCAGGGTGTTTTTCGCAAGAATTTTAGACTCGATTGAACGCTAGGATTAATCGCAAAGCAGTTAATACGAATGCGGCGGTCTAGTTCTTCCCATCCAAACTTTTCTTGCAATTCAATAACGATTCTCTCAAGGGTTATACCATGCAATGGATCTTTGGCCATAATGTCGATTGAAGGGAAACTACATAAAGCCCAAGGTTTTGAGCATGCTTTTATAGCTCTGTTCCTTGGAAAACAGTCTAAAGTGGTGATCGCCATTTTCATCGCGGTCGATAATTACATGTTTTGGAGCGGGAGTTAAACAATGTTGAATGCCTCCGTAACCTCCGATGCTTTCTTGGTAGGCGCCTGTATTGAAGAATCCCAAATACAGTGGGTCATCTTTGTCGTATTTGGGCAAATAAATGGCGTTTACATGTTGTTCGGAATTATAATAGTCGTCGCTATCGCAGGTGATACCTCCCAATAAGACCCTCTCATACTCTTCATTCCAACGATTAATGGGCAACATCATAAATTTCTTGTTAATGGCCCAAGCATCTGGCAGGGTGGTCATAAAACTAGAATCGATCATGTTCCACTTTTCGCGGTCATTTTGTGATTTTTGGTCTAAAACTGAGTAAATATTTCCACCAGACTCACCCACGGTAAAAGCGCCAAATTCAGTAAAAATATCGGGTTCAGCAATATTATTTTCTGAACAAACTTGTTTTATTTGACTTACAATTTCAGTGGCCATATATTCGTAATCATAATCGAATGTCATGGAATTTTTAATGGGAAATCCACCCCCAATATTCAAAGTATCAAGCTCAGGGCATTCTCGTTTTAATTCGCAATACACCTTGAGACATTTGTGAAGTTCGTTCCAATAGTATGCCGTATCGTAGATTCCGGTATTGATAAAAAAATGCAACATTTTGAGAGTAACATTCTTATTGCGTTTTACTTTGGTACGATAGAAATTAACCAAGTCTTTGTATCCGATTCCCAGGCGTGAGGTGTAGAACTCGAATTTAGGTTCTTCTTCAGCTGCAATTCGAATGCCTACCGTTACCGGTTTGTCGGTATATTTGGCAAGTAAGTCAATCTCATTGCTGTTGTCCATGACAGGAATTACATTTGTCCAACCGCTATTGATAAGATTGGCGATGTTCTCAATATATACTTCGCGTTTAAACCCATTGCATACAATAAACTTATCCTTACTTATTTTTCCCTGTTCAAATAAGCTTTCTAAAATGTTTATGTCAAATGCTGAGGATGTTTCGATATGGACATTATTTTTGACAACTTCATCAATCACATGGCTAAATTGGTTGCTTTTGGTGCAGTAACAATAATAGTATTTGCCTGAATAGTCTGATTTGGCGATGGCCACATTAAACCAAGTTCGTGCTTTTTGAATATTTTCAGAAATCTTGGGTAAATAGGTAAATTTTAACGGTGTTCCATATTGTTCGATAAGATCCATCAACGGAATTTTGTGAAATTCCAGATTGTCATTGTTATCGAGTTTAAACTCATCCGTAGGGAAATAAAATGTTTGATTGATCAGATCAACGTATTTGTTTTTCAATTTTATTTTTTTATTAGTTGTATAATGACCAGCAAAAGTAAGTGAGTTAGTTCAATTTTTTTTACATTAAGTAAGTGACTTGGTTTTTTTCTGCAGAGTGTCCCCTATTTTAGTATTTTTGCCTGTATAATAAGAATTCAGAAATATGAGTAAAATTAGTATCATCGGGGCCGGCAACGTGGGGGCAAGCTGTGCAGAGTACATTGCAATGAAGAATTTTGCTGCAGAAGTTGTATTGCTAGACATTAAAGAAAACTTTGCGGAGGGGAAAGCCCTCGATTTGATGCAAACGGCTTCATTGAACGGATTTGATTCTCGCATATCGGGTAGTACATCCGACTATTCCAAGACCGCCAACAGCAATGTTATTGTTGTTACAAGCGGTATTCCCCGCAAGCCAGGGATGACACGAGAAGAATTAATTGGCATCAATGCCGGTATCGTTAAGACGGTTGTTTTAAGCTGTTTAGAACATTCACCAAATGCTATTTTTGTGATTGTGAGCAATCCAATGGATACGATGACTCAGCTTACCAAGCAGATTTTAGGTATACCAAAGCATAGAATTATAGGTATGGGTGGGGCCCTCGATTCTGCTCGATTTAAACATTATTTGTCGAGTGCTTTGTCTTGCCCGCCTTCAGATGTGGATGCAATGGTTATCGGAGGGCATGGAGATACCACCATGATTCCCTTGTTGCGATTGGCTTCTTATAAAGGAGTTCCCGTTTCACAATTATTGTCCAAGGAGGTACTCGACAAAGTTAAGGCTGACACAATGGTTGGTGGTGCAACACTGACAGCAATGCTGGGGACCAGCGCTTGGTATGCCCCCGGCGCAGCGGTAAGCGCATTGGTTCAAAGTATTGTTTGTGATCAAAAGAAGATGATGACTTGTTGTGTTTATTTAGATGGCGAATATGGCGAATTTGATATTTGTATTGGAGTTCCAGTAATACTGGGTAAAGGAGGTTGGGAGAGAATTGTTGCATTATCATTAAAGGATGACGAAAAAGCCGAGTTTCAAAAGAGTGCTCTTGCCGTTCGCAGCATGAACGCGGCTTTATAAAGAACCGATTTGTTCCAGAATTTCATCGTAGCATTGTCTTTTAGGAGTGCCACTCATTCTTTATTTTTTCTATTGTGTTTATGAAATTGTTCGAGTAGATCGTTCCATTAATCCCCACTGAAAGCAGATACGCATCATTCATTTTGGCAACTAATTTCAACAGTATTGATAAGGTTGGGTATTGGCAAATAGGGTCTTGTCAGGGAAGCTTTGCCCATAGACCAAAAATTGATTCCATAATACGTTTTTCGGATTCAGTATACTTCCTTTGGCGACGAGGCATAACCAATTCGGCGGTTTTATGCACAGCCGCCAGTGTATGGGTTACAAAGCCTTGTGCTCCGCCCCAACTAAAGTCTGGAATAAATTGTCTGGGAAATCCTGTTCCAAACACATTGCACGCCACGCCCACTACAGTTCCTGTATTAAACATTGTATTGATTCCACATTTGCTGTGATCTCCCATGATTAATCCACAAAATTGTTGCCCACTCAACTCAAACTTTTGGCTGGTATAATTCCAAACTTTTACTTCGTCGTAGGTATTTTTTAGGTTGCTGGAATTTGTGTCAGCACCAATATTACACCATTCACCCAAAACTGAATTTCCCAAAAATCCGTCATGTCCCTTGTTGGAAAACCCCCAAAATACAACATTTGAAATTTCTCCTCCGGCAACACTGTATGGACCCAATGTTGTTGCATTGTATGCCTTACAACCCATTTTCAGGACAGCACCTTCACACATTGCAAACGGACCTCTGATCATGCAACCTTCCATAATTTGTGCATTTTTTCCAATATAAATAGGGCCTTCGGAAGCATTCAGTATCGAACATTCTATTTTGGCGCCCTCTTCCATAAAAATAGGGTAAGCTCCTATTATTCTGTTGGTATTGCTCAACGAACTTGAATGTCTATGGGCAGTGATGCGTTTAAAGTCGTTGTCTATTTCTTTGCCATTCAGCACAAACAGTGAGAATGGACGATCAATTTTCGCGACGCTGATTGTTATATTTTTTGCAGCAATATGAAATGCTGCACTGTCAAGAATATTGTCTGCGTTAAATTGGGCGTCTGAAAGTAGGGAGTATGCCCCAGCAGAAGCAGCGATTAAGCTTCCCTCATGCCAAACACTTTCAATTCCTTTTAGTGATTGAATGGCTAAAACCAATGTTTCATTCGGCAGAATGTTTCCAACAATATATACAGTAGCCTCTGCAACAGGCTCAAAGGCTCCTTTGTTATGTTGCAAATGTGTTTGGGGTAAATAACCCCATTCTTCCCTCTTTAAGTTGAGGTCAAAAACCCATTTCTCGGCCAATGTGAGAATTCCACAACGCAGGTCGGCTGCAGGGCGGGTAAGGGTTAGGGGGTATAAATCGACAATGTTTGTCGGTTCAATAAATTGAACGATCATATGGCAAATTTACACCAAAAAGAAAAAGCCAAGCGTTCGCTTGGCTTTTTTGTCTGCAAATAGCAAAAATTATTTTTTCTCGTAGCGTTTTCTAAATTTATCGATACGACCAGCAGTATCAACCAAGTTCTGTTTACCAGTATAAAAAGGGTGTGATTGTGAGGATATTTCCAATTTAAATAGGGGATATTCACTTCCATCTTCCCAAACAATGGTTTCTTTTGTATTGACGCAACTGTGGGTCAAAAAACTATAATCACAGCTCATGTCTTTGAATACAACTTTGCGGTAATTAGAGGGATGAATATCAACTTTCATTGGTGTTTTTTTTATTAAAGAGTCGCAAATGTAAGAAATTCGTTTAAAAAAAGCAAGTTATTCACCCAATCCAGGAATATTTACGGGAGCTTTTTTTAATTTCCCAGATTCAATTGAATTGCAGTCAAATATTCCAGGGTCAAAGTCATCAGGCATTGCCAATTCGTCGGCTGAAATTCCCGTTGATTTGTCTGTCAATGCAGCCTTAATGAAGTACGCATATATGGGTAAGGCCATATTGGCACCCTGTCCAATCAGTGTTCCTCTGATACGAACAGTAGGGTCGTCGGCGCCAACCCAAGTTGCACAAACCAAATTTTTAGTAAGTCCCACAAACCAGCCGTCGGCTGATCCTTGTGTGGTACCTGTTTTGCCAGCTATATGACCTTCAACAGCAAATTTTCCACCACGAATCCGGCTTCCGGTCCCTGCATTGACTACATTTTCTAGCATGCGAAATATGGTATAGGCTTTTTCTGCACTCAACACTTGGTCTGTTTTTACCGTATTAAAATCCTCCAGAACATTTCCATCTTTGTCTTCAATTCTGAGTAAAAAAGAGGGTTCTATCCACAAACCACTATTTGAAAATGAAGAATAGGCACTGGCCATTTCTATGGGAGATAATTCCATGGTTCCCAAACAAATAGATGGCACCATTGGGATACGGCCTGGTTTAATGCCCACACGCTCGGCAAATTTCACAACCATTTCGGGGGCATTTTCACCCATACTTTTCATCACTTGCGCTGTAATTAAATTATCAGATTGGGCCAAACCCCTTGCCATAGTCCAAATTCCACCTGAACTGCCATCGGAATTTTGTGGCGACCATTTTTGTCCATCTGTAGTAAAAATGGTTCGTTCGCGTGGAAATTCAGTGCAAGGAGACATTTGGTTTATATCCATTGCGGTAGCGTATACGATGGGCTTAAATGTAGAACCAACTTGGCGTCTTGCATTGGAGTTAACATGGTCGTATTTGAAGTATTTGTGATTGATTCCACCAACCCATGCTTTAACATGGCCACTCTCAGGCTGAATGGCAATAAATCCTGCCATCAATATTTTTTTGATATATGCCATACTATCGTATGGAGACATCATCGTATCAATATCACCCCGCCAAGAAAATAGTGTCATCCGAATGGGTTTTTTGAGCGCAGCCATTATTTTAATTTCATCGTTGCCGAACTCAGCCGAAAGTTCTTTGTAACGCGCCGTTTTTTTGATGGCATTTTCGATAAAGTTTGGAATGACGCGGTAGTCGGTTACATAACGCCAAGGGGCGTCTTTTCCCCAAGTTTGGTAAAATTGCTTTTGCAAATCGGGCATGTGTTGTGACACGGCATTTTCGGCATATTGTTGCAATTTTGGGTTAATCGTGGTGTATATTTTTAGTCCACTGCGGTATAAATTGATACCCCTTTTTTTACACCAGGGCTTTAAATATTCTCCAAGATAAAATTTAAAATATGGAGACATCCCATCCATTTTCGAAGAACGATAGTCAATTTTGATTGGTAAGGCTTTGAGCATTTTTAAACTATCGCTGCTCAAGAAATCGTATTTATTCATTTGTTCCAATACTGTATTTCTGCGTAATAATGACTTGTCAGGATTGAATTTGGGACTATATCGGTGGTTTGCCTTGAGCATTCCAATTAAGATAGCTGCTTGTTCTATTTTCAGATTTTTTGCAGAAGTATTAAAAAATTCGTGTGAAGCAGATTCTATACCAAAAGAAATTCCTGAAAACGGAACCGTATTGAGATAAAGGGTAAGGATCTCATTTTTGGTAAATCTTTTTTCCAGTTGAATAGCAATGACCCACTCTTTAAATTTCTGCATAACCATCCCAATTTTTGTTGATGGACGTTCTATGCGGTAAAACATATTTTCGGATAACTGTTGGGTGATGGTGCTTGCTCCACCATTCATTCCCAATCCAGCTATGGCTCTCAAAGTTCCCCGAATATCAATGCCAGAATGACTGTAGAATCGAATATCTTCAGTTGCTACGAGTGCACTAAAAACACAGGGGGCAATATTTTTTTGGTTTGTATTACTTCGGTTTTCTAAATAAAAAGAGCCGATAGTGGTTCCGTCATCACCCAAAATATCTGAACTCAATGAATTTTTGGGATTTTCTAAATCTTCCACTTCGGGCATTTCTCCAAACAAGCCAAATCCGACTAGCATAAACAATAATAGAACAGATACGATTCCACCCAAAAGGCATAGCCAAAAACGTTTGATAAAGAAAAATTTATAGTCGGGCAAGGCCATATATCCACTGCGAATATATGTAAAAAGTTATTTGTTTTTTTCGTAAAACAATTGGTAGGCCGGGAGGTCTAATGCTTGGGTTAGAAGAATAAAATTGGGTTCACTAATAGTCAATACTTGGTATTCATATAGACCTTTTTCAGAAAAAAACGCCTTTGATTTTGAGGCGTATGCAATGAATTCTTCGGCAATTTGGGGTTTTGTAAAGTTTGATATTCGCAGTATATACCTACTTCCAATGCTCAGGGGCATTGAAATATCAAGGGTTTCAGACCCAAATTGTTTTTTGTTGAAGTCGCTTAATGCAGCCCGAATTAAATTTGTATTGCTCCCTTTTGCAAATATAAAAATACACCCTAAGGATTCGCCAGCACTTTGTTGGTATTGCGCGGCAACAGTATTGCTTGTGTCTTTACTTTTAAGTTCCGCAGCCTTAATTCTGTCATTGGCTTCAACAATGTCTTTTGCCCGCAACGTGATATCAGACGATTGGTAGTCTGCAACCAGTTGTTTAAGCAATTCAATGCCTTTTTCAGTATTTCCTTGTTTGATCAATACGATGGCCTGTAAATAATCAAATTTGATTTGTAATTGGTTTCCAGAGTAATTTTTGTCGGCTTGCATTTTTAAATCAATTGCCTCTTTGAACAATCCATTGTTGTAGGCATTTACCATTGTTTGGAACAAACTATCAATGATTTTATCACCACTGTTCGACCTGATTATTTCAGACAATATTCCACCACTTTCCAATAATCGGACGTAAATACTTTTTGGAAAATTTGCAATTAGTTTGGCTTTCCAGCCATCGGCCTGGGAAAAGTCTCCCCCCATACGATACAATTTTATTAATTCGTAATGGGCTTGTGCGGAGTTTTCGGATTGTGGAAAGCGCTTGATTAATTCAGAATACAAACGAATTGATTCATTGGGCTCTTGCAAACGATCTTGGTAGATACGGGCAGCTTCAAACAATGATTTCTCGATTTCTGCCAGTGCCATCTTTTTAGCTTCTTCGCTGAGTGGCAATCCGATGTAATATTTTTTTTCTTCCTCTAAAACATCGCTGGGAATTAGAATCATGTCGTTTTTTTTGAGCGTTTTTTGGGTTAATGAATCGCGAGTTGTATTGACCATCGTTTCATTGATTGGTTCAGAAATCGATTTTCTTGCGCCGTATCGCCAAAAATCATTGTTGTTTCGGGTACTCCATATTTTTTTAAACTCTTGTTCACCTTTGCTTCGATTGAGTGGGTTATAAAATGGGAATGATGAATTCCCGCTGGTAGAACGCATTCCCAAATCGGGGCTTGTCATGGAATTTGGCATTCCCAAATCACCCATACCATTCATGCCTGGCATTGAGGCTGGATTGAAATTATTACTCGCTTGGTTACTATTGATTTTTTTTATTTTTGAAAGCGATTCCTGTATTTTTTTTTCACGCTCAATGGCTTCTTTAATTTTTTTGGTTCGCCAGGTTGGATCATTGGCCATTCTGAGCAAACTGTCATTCTGGGAGATTGTCATAACTTCTGTTAATAAATCAGATAATATGTCGTTGCGCGTAACAATTTCTTCAAAATCTGGGTGAGATTCGTCGATAATGTTATTGGCAGAATCGTAATACAAAGCGGCTTTTTCGTACCTGCGATTTGAAAAGAAATAATTCCCCAATGCAAGGTATGCATTGGTTTTATATTCTTTTACCGAAGAGAGTTGGATGGCCTGGTTGTACCGTTTGATCGCCAATAATATATTGTTTGCCTTAAGTTCATTATTCCCCATACTTACATAAATCTGCCCATAAAAATCTATGTTCTTGTCGTCTTTTAGCATTTTCAAGAGAACCTTGTTTGCTTTGGCATAGTTCTCTTGCTTGGCCGATAAAATACTGACTTGTGCTATTCGGGCGTTGAAAGACAATTCGTAGGGGGGATTTAATTTGGAAACTTTTGAAAAGTGGAAGCCTGCAAGGTCAAATTGTTTGTCAAATTGATAGCATTGTCCGAGTGCAAAATGAAGGCGGTATTTATCCATTCGATTCTTGCTATGGGGCAGAGCCAGTTCAAGGTGTGCTGCTGATTGAGTGTATTTACCTAAAGCAAATTGAATACTACCCAATACTTTGTGGGTTTCTCCTAACAAAGAATTTGGCAGATCTTGATTGATGAGAATAGATTGAGCCAATACTTCTGCATCAATCCATTGTGATTTTTGGTATAAACATCTTGCTATCCATAGTTGGGCACTAAAGCGAATTTGGGGATCTGTGAAATGTTCGTTTACATATTCAAATAAATCTTTAGCTGCGCTTGTTTCACCTTTAAGGAAATACGCTTTGCCATTTAATAAGTATGCGTCATCAACCCATCTACTCTTGGGGTGTTTGTCAATCATAGTTGAGGCTTTCTTAATGACCTCATCCATTGCGCTTTGATTATTTTTTAGTACTTCATTTCCGCCATAATTAAACAAAACTAAAGGTTTTCTGAAATCGTCCTTAAAAGCTTCTCGCGTCAACGCTTCTGTTTCTTGCCATTTTTGTTCGGCATTAAAAAATGTGTTGTAATGGGCCAGTGTGTTGTGCCAAGCTTTATAAGTCCAAGATTCTTGGTTGCTACAAGCACTAAAAAAGCTCCCTGCGAATAGAAAAAAAAACAAAAAAAATTTATTTAGAGGCTGGCGCATTTTTAATGGTATAGGAATAAACGCTATTTTTGATACAATATTGATTCAATTTTGATAAAAATGCCCAAAACTTCTACCAAGCGCAAAATTATCGCCAATCTTCGAAATAAACATCGTTTTGTTTTAATAAACGATACAACATTCGCTGAAGTGTTCTCAGTTCGTTTAACTCCCATCAATGTTTTGATGCTTATGAGCAGTCTATTTTTGCTTTTCTCTGTGCTGGTTATACTGCTATTGACATATACCCCCATGCAAGCGATTATTCCCAATGCAGTAAAATATGAATCGCGTCAAGAGCTTTTAGAGTTGAATCAGAAAATTGAAGATATGAGCCTTAAATTGCAAGTCCGCGAAAACAAACAAGAGGCTTTAAATGCGATTTTAAACGGAAAAGAGAATATTTTTGACTCTACATCTGTTCGACCAATGAAAAAATGATAATTGTCTCACTTTCACTATATTTGCATAACAACCGAAAACCATGTCAATATTCACGTCGAATCCCACCAAAAAAGATAGCCCCCAACAATCGCAGGGAATTTTAAATATAATTGGACAAGGCACGCGCATTACAGGAGATTTAATTTCTAATGGAGATTTTCGGGTGGATGGGTCTATTGAAGGACATGTTAAGGTCGGTCAACGATTGGTTATAGGCAATACGGGTAAAATTCTTGGCAATATAGAAGTTGATTCAGCAACCATTGCTGGCCACATTAAGGGAAATATTACCGTTAAACAAATATTGGAATTAAAGCCATCAGCCAAAATAGACGGCGATATTATTACCAATAAAATGGTGATAGAGTCGGGTGCGCAATTTAATGGCCGTTGTTCAATGAATGTTGTGGTTAGTGTACCTGCGGCAAATCCGATTCCTTCAAAGTAATTTGAATAATTAATGAAAACATTTCAAAAAGATACGCAAGAATCAGCGGGTTTTTTGAAATATACCGGTATGGCTTTTCAAATGATACTGATTATTGTTTCCTGTACTTTTTTGGGTTTTTATGCAGACCAAAATTTACCCTGGAAGACACCATTTGCTACCATTGTTGGCATGTTATTGGGTGTTGCATCAAGTTTGTACCTAATTTTGAAAAAATTATAATTCCGTGCGAGTCTACAGCATTAGTATTTTAATTTTCGCTGTTATGATCGGATTGTCTACGTATTTGGCTGATCTGTCTAGTAGCAAAATAGAGGTTCCCGCCGATACATATTTTGGACTTGTATACTTACTCATAGTATTTTGGTTGTTGCGATTTTATGTGAGTCGAAGCGCCATAAGCAATCCTAATCAATGGGTGAGAAGGACTATGTCTTCGAGTATGTTGCGGCTGATGGCAGTTACGATTTTCATGATTATAACCTTTGTAAACCATGGTAAAGCCGACCTCCTATTTGTCATTCCTTATGGTTTGTACTTTTTATTGTTTTTGTTGTTTGAAATGTCTAAAAAGAGCAGTAAATTGCGCCCCGAATAAAATGTAAATTTCCGAAACGAAAATGCCCTATTTTACTGTGCTCTTCACTATGACATCTTTTCGGAAACATCTATGGGGGTTAATTTTTTCTGCTTTTTTGTTTCTGCCAGCCATTGCTGGACAACCAGACACGCATGTATCAAACAGGCCCTCTAATCATCAGAATGAGGAAAAAAAATCTAAAAAGTTTGATGCGGGAAAGATGATCATGGAGCATATTTCCGATTCTCATGATTGGCACCTTTGGGGAGAGGGACATGATGCTGTCTCAATCTATTTGCCGGTCATTTTGTATGTGAAATCAAAGGGCTTTATATTTTTTATGTCTTCAAAATTTGAACATGGTCACACAGCATACATGGGATTTATTCTCAACCAAGAAAATAAGATTGTTTGGGAATCCAGTGACAATCACGAACCAGTATACGACTTAAGTATTACAAAAAATGTTGCTGCGATGCTTTTTGCTGTTTTCGCTTTATTAATATTGGCTATTGGTATGGCTTCATCATACAAGAAAAATGCTGGGAAAGCACCCAAAGGCATTCACAATTTAATCGAGCCCTTAATTTTATTTATTCGCGATGACGTTACAAAGCCCGCGCTGGGACACAAAACCGACCGCTTCATGCCTTTTTTACTCAGTATTTTCTTTTTTATTTTTATTAATAATTTATTTGGTCTGATTCCAATTTTTCCCGGTGGTGCTAATGTTACCGGCAATATTGCCATTGCGATGGTATTGGCAACATTGATTTTCTTAACGGTAAACCTGAAAGCCAAAAAGCAATATTGGAAGCATATTTTCTTACCCGATGTGCCCATTTGGATGTATATTATAATTATTCCTATTGAAATATTGGGCGTAGTCTTAAAACCTTTTGTTTTGATGCTGAGATTGTTTGCAAATATCACTGCGGGTCACATTATTATTTTGGGCTTTTTTAGTTTGATATTTATTGCTGAGGCGATTCGTCCTGGCGTGGGATATTTCGCAAGCCCTTTTGTTGTCGCATTTACCATCTTCATGAGTTTGCTTGAATTGCTTGTCGCATTTTTGCAAGCCTATGTTTTCACCTTGCTTTCTGCCATTTACATTGGAATGGCTTTGGAGGAAGAGCACCATTAAAAACAACGTAAAAACAATATAAAAACTACAAATAGCTATGAGTCTCATGAACATTATTCTCCAAGCCGCTGCCGATAACTCTGCAGCTGCTTACAGCAAAATGGGCGCCGCAATTGGTGCCGGATTGTCAGCGATTGGTGCCGGTATCGGTATTGGTCAAATCGGCGGAAGCGCGCTGGAATCAATTGCCCGTCAACCTGAATCGCTAGGCGATATTCGTGCCAACATGATTGTCGCTGCTGCCCTTGTTGAGGGTGCAGTATTTTTCGCAATTGTTGTTTGTTTATTAATTCTGTTTTTGTAAAAAAAACTTTGAGGTCGAACCCCCGGTTCGACCTCTTCTAATATAACAACAAGAAATATGCAGTTAGTCACACCGGCCATAGGCTTATTATTTTGGATGATAGTCACATTTTTATTGGTGCTAGTGATCCTTAAAAAATATGCTTGGAATCCTATCCTAAGTTCGATTCGCGAACGCGAAAAAACCATTCAAGACTCTTTGCTGCTGGCCGAAAAAACCCAAGCCGATATGATTCGTTTTCAAGGTGAAAATGAGTCTTTGTTAGCCGAAGCCCGAAAAGAAAGAGATTTGATGTTGAAAGAATCACGTGAAATGCGCGATAAAATCATTGGTGATGCCAAAACCCTCGCCGATGAAGAAGCCAAGAAATTAATCAATCGTGCACAAGACGAGATCGAAAAACAAAAGGCAGCTGCTATCGCCGAATTAAAACGTGAGATATCTGTTTTTTCGGTTCAAATTGCCGAGAAATTGATGCAGCAACACCTAGAAAACAATGACGCTCAAAAGGCCATCATTGAGAAACAACTTTCACAATTAAATTAGGTTTACACGCAATATGTCTGACATTAGAATTGCTTCTCGATACGCCAAAGCACTTTTCGACTGCTCATTGGAAAACGATTCTGTAGAATTGTGTGTGTCGGATATACAACAGATTCAAACTGCCCTTGCGGAGTCTAAAGATTTAAGACTATTCATCCGCACCCCCTTGTTGAGGAAAGTGACCAAGAAAGAGGCTTTGGGCAAAATTTTTGTTTCTTGCTCTGCGTTAACTTGCAAACTCTTAATGTTGATGACCGAAAAAAATCGAGAATCGTATATTCCTTCCATGACAGATGCATTTATGTTGTTGTACTACAAATACAAAAGTATTACTACCGCTACTGTGTCTTCAGCATTGCCGTTGAGTGATGGCAATCTCAAGGCCATAAAAACCTATATTTTAGAAACCGCTGGTTCCAGCGATGTATTGATCACCCAAACCCTAGATCCAACCTTAATCGGTGGAATGAATATAATGTTTGAGGGAAAAATTTATGATGCCACCCTATCAAACAAATTAAACAAACTTAAAAAAGACCTTCAAATAGCCTAAATAACTGCCATGTCAAAAATTAGACCCGATGAAATTTCCAGTATTTTAAAAAACCAGATTACGGGTTTTGATATTACTGCCACCCTAGAAGAAGTAGGAACTGTTCTTCAAGTAGGTGATGGTATTGCCCGAATTTATGGACTATTAGGTGTCCAAAGTGGTGAACTCGTAGAATTCGCAAATGGAGTTCGCGCAGTAGCCTTAAATCTTGAACAAGACAATGTAGGTACCGTACTTATGGGAAGCAGTGGTGATATTAAAGAGGGTGACAAAGTTAAACGCACGGGAAAGATTGCTTCTATTAATGCCGGTCACGGGCTGTTAGGCCGTGTTATTAATACCTTGGGTGAACCTGTTGACGGAAAAGGACCCATTGCTGGTGAATTGTTCGAAATGCCCCTGGAACGAAAAGCTCCAGGTGTGCTGTTTCGTGAACCCGTAACCCAACCTTTACAAACGGGGATCAAAGCAATTGATGCCATGATTCCTATTGGTCGTGGACAGCGCGAACTTATTATCGGTGATCGCCAAACGGGTAAAACCGCAATTGCACTGGATACCATTATCAATCAAAAGTCGTTTTTTGCGGAGGGAAATCCTGTATTCTGTATTTATGTTGCTTGTGGACAGAAGGAATCAACTGTAAAACAAGTTGTAAAATCTCTCGAGGAAAGCGGTGCCATGGAGTATACAGTGGTAGTAACTGCAGCTGCATCTGCACCGGCGCCTTTGCAATTCTTTGCACCCATGGCTGGATGTGCTATTGGTGAATATTTCCGTGATTTGGGATTGCCTGCATTGGTTGTGTACGACGATTTGTCTAAACAGGCTGTTGCTTATCGTGAGGTTTCGTTGTTATTGCGCAGGCCTCCGGGTCGTGAGGCATATCCAGGTGACGTTTTTTATCTACACAGTCGTTTGCTCGAGCGAGCTTGTAAGCTAAATTCTAGCGATCAAATTACCTGCAATATGAATGATTTGCCCGAGAGTTTAAAGGGCAAAGTAAAAGGTGGCGGATCATTAACAGCATTGCCTATTATTGAAACACAAGCAGGTGATGTATCTGCGTATATTCCAACCAATGTAATTTCCATTACAGATGGTCAGATTTTCTTAGAATCAAATCTGTTTAATTCAGGAATACGTCCTGCAATCAACGTGGGTATTTCGGTATCTCGTGTGGGAGGAAATGCTCAAATTAAGTCTATGAAGCGTGTTGCAGGAACATTAAAACTAGATCAAGCACAATACCGCGAATTGGAAGCATTTTCTAAATTTGGTTCAGACCTTGATGCTGCGACCAAATCTGTGTTAGAAAAAGGAGCACGCAATGTTGAAATTCTGAAGCAACCCCAATACAGTCCTGTGTCAGTCGAAAAACAAATTGCCATTATCTACCTTGGAACTTCAAATTTATTGCGCAACATTCCCGTTGGAAAAATTCGTGAATTTGAAGAGGCGTATTTGGAATATCTTGAATCAAAACACAAAAAAACATTGGACTCTATGCGCAAAGGAGTGATAGATGATGAAGTAAAAGCAGTATTGAATGCTGCGTGTATTGAATTCGAAAAGAATTATACAGCTTAACCCCCATATAATGGCGAATCAGAAGGAAATTCGGGCTAGAATAGCATCCACAATTAGTACCCAGCAAATTACCAAGGCGATGAAATTGGTGAGTGCTACTAAATTGCGAAAAGCCAGTGATTCTATCGTTCGCATGCGTCCTTACGCAGAAAAATTGCAAGGCATAATGGGCAATTTACAAGAAAGTAGCGACGATCCACTGTTGGCAGGTTATTTCAAATCGCGTGAAGCAAAGAAGGTTTTGTTATTGGTTGTAACGAGTGATCGTGGTTTGTGTGGGGCTTTTAATGCCAATGTTGTTAAGCGGGTTAGGATGCTCATCCAGGACAATTATGCCCCGGCCAATCTAACTGGCAGTGTAACCATGATGTGTATTGGGAAAAAAGGAGGTGAGGCATTGAAACGATTGGGGATTGAGGTCAATCTTGAGATGGCCAATTTGTCGCAAACCCTGTCTGCAGAAACAGCATTTAAAGCCATGCAATCGGTTATTGATACATTTTTATTGGGAGAGTATGATAGGGTAGAGGTGGTTTACAATAAATTTAAGAATGCGGCTACCCAAATTTTGGTCAACGAACAGTTGTTGCCCATTGCTCCCATGAAAGAAAAAACAACTCAAAAAAGTTCTGATTATATTTTTGAGCCTGGTAAGGTGGAAATATTACAAGATTTAATTCCCCGCAGTGTAAAAACACTTTTTTACCGTTCTTTATTAGATTCTCTTGCTTCTGAACACGGTGCTCGAATGGTTGCAATGGATAAAGCTACTGAAAATGCCGGGGAGTTATTGCGTGATCTACGATTGGCCTATAATCAAGCGCGACAAGCAGCCATTACCCGTGAAATTTCTGAGATTGTAGGTGGCGTCGCTGCGCTTGAAGGTTGATTAATCTTCTCTCTTTACCTGGATATAGCGGTGTGTCGCTTTGATTTTGCCTATCAATTGTTCCAAATGGGGTAAATCATAAATCATTAATTCAATACGACCTCCAAATGTGCCATCTTCATTGGATACAATATTTATACTTTTCATATTTACTTCCATATCCCTTGAAATTATATCTGCAATTCTGCTTATAATACCAATATCGTCAATTCCTTTTACGGCGATGGATGTTTCAAAGGATTTTTGGTAGCCATCGTTTTGCCATCCTGCAGAGATAATTCGATATCCGTATTGACTCATTAATCGCGTAGCTCCAGGGCAAGTCGTACGGTGAATTTTTATGCCTTCACCCACTGTTATAAAACCAAAAATAGAGTCTCCGGGCAGGGGATTACAGCATTTTGACAATGTATACGGGAGTTCGTGATCTTCTCCTATGACGACATGATCTGTATTTTTTTTGGCCTTCAACCGAGGATTTTCGTTATCAATTTTCGGATTTTCAATTGTTTCCAATGGCAAGATTTTTTTTGTGATGATTAAAAACAACAATTCTCTATTCAACCTTATCTGACCCTCAGCAACGGCATGAAAGAATTCAGCTAAAACTGCATATTTGAAATGGGATATCAATTTTTTGATATTGCTATCATTAAAATTGAGTTGGTGTTTTCGAAACATTCTTTCGACAAGTAATTTGCCTTGGTTGGCCTTTTGCGTGCGTTCTGCTTTGAGTGCCTCCCTAATTTTTGACTTCGCACTGGCAGTTGTTACCACTTCTAACCAATCACGGGTAACCCGATTTTTGATGGTTGTGAGAATTTCAACAATATCACCATTTTTTAAAATACTTTTGATGGAAACCAGTTTATTATTCACTTTCGCACCAATGGTTCTATTTCCAATTTCGGTGTGAATGGAGTATGCAAAATCAAGAGCTGTAGATCCAATGGGAAGTCCTTTTACATCTCCTTTTGGGGTAAATATGTGTATCTCTTCACCCAACAAACTGTTCCGAAATTCGCTTACCAAATCCATTGCTGATAGGTCGCTATTGGACAGTGTTTCTTTCACTGAGTCCAACCAATTTTCGAAGGCAGTATCTTGTGGCGTTGAAATAGATTGTTCAGCACCTGCTTTGTATCGCCAGTGAGCTGCTAGGCCTCTTTCGGCAATATCTTCCATTCTTTTTGACCGAATCTGTACTTCAATCCACCGTCCTTTTGGCCCTAATACGGTTGTGTGTAATGCGCTATAGCCGTTGCTTTTGGGATGGCTGAGCCAGTCGCGCAATCGGTTGGTATGGGAGCGATACATATCAGAAATAATACTATACACTCTCCAGCAGTCTGTTTTTTCTAAATAAATTGGGCATCCCACAACAACCCGAATGGCAAAAGCATCATAGACTTCCTCAAAGGGAATTTGTTGCTTGTTCATTTTTTGGTAGATACTGTAGATACTTTTGGGACGGCCTTTAATTTCGATAATGTGCAAGCCAGACTTGTCTAATTCTATTTTTAAGGGATCGATAAATTCTTTGATATACCGTTGCCGTGTATTTTTTGTTTCTGCAAGTTTCTCTGATATTTCATGGTAAATGGCCAGATTTGTAAACTTTAAGGCAATGTCTTCCATTTCTGTTTTTACCGCGTTCAATCCAAGACGATAGGCTAAAGGTGCATAAATAAAAAGTGTTTCAGATGCAATTTTAAGTTTTGTGTTCTCGGAGACAGCGCCCAATGTGCGCATATTGTGAAGCCGATCACACAATTTAATGAGGATTACACGAAGGTCTTCTCCCAAGGTCAAAAGGATTTTTTTGAAATTTTCAGCTTGAATACTTTGATCCTTTTCTACGATTTCGAACACCGTTGAAATTTTTGTTAACCCATCTATAATAGAGGTAATTTTTGGTCCAAACCGATGCTCAATATCGTCCAAGGTAATGTCTGTGTCTTCAACCACGTCATGAAGAAGCGCGCAAACCACAGAGGTAACACCCAGACCCAATTCAGATACAGCGATTTCGGCAACGGCCAAGGGATGAAAAATATAAGGCTCACCACTTTTTCTTAGAGTTCCTTCATGTGCCCTGGCCGACATATCAAAGGCATCCCGAACCAATTTGATTTTCTCCGAAGACAAATTATTACCCAGACTGCGCAATAAATGCTTGTATCGTTTTAGCAATTCGCTGCGATATGCTTCATAGGTTGCGCCTTGTAATAATCCCATATACTTCGTATTTATTGGATGTGGCAAATGAGGGTACCCACAAGCCCTATATTCTTATTGCTTGAGTGCTGCGAAGTGCTTGAAGAATTGGGGAATGGTTTCAATTCCCTTGAAGTAATTAAAAATTCCGTAGTGTTCGTTTGGGCTGTGAATGGCATCAGAGTCTAAACCAAAACCCATCAGCACAGTTTTAGTCTGCAATTCTTTTTCAAATAATGCAACAATCGGGATACTTCCGCCCCCTCTGGTAGGGATTGGCTCTTTGCCAAAGGTTTCTTTCATGGCCATCGCTGCTGCTCTAAAGGGAACAGAATCTGTAGGGGTAAGAACAGGTTCGCCACCGTGGTGGGGGGTAACCTTAACCTTTACACCTTTTGGTGCAATGCTCTCGAAATAGTGTTGAAACATTTCGGTTATTTCAGAACTTATTTGATTGGGTACCAATCGCATAGATATTTTTGCATAGGCTTTGCTGGGCAAAACAGTTTTAGCCCCTTCACCAATATATCCGCCCCAAATGCCATTTACATCCAAGGTTGGCCGAATACCGGTTCTTTCAATGGTTGTGAAGCCTTTTTCACCCATTATATTCTCGATATCGAGGTGTTTTTTATAGTCTTCTAAATCAAAGGGAATTTTACCCATTGCTTCTCGATCGCTTTCAGAAACATCCAGAACTTTATCGTAGAAGCCTGGTATGGTAATACGGCGATTTTCGTCGTGCATTCCGGCGATCATGGAGCACAAAATATTAATAGGATTTGCAACAGCACCGCCATAAACCCCTGAATGTAAATCAATTCTGGGACCAGTAATCTCAACTTCAACATAACTCAATCCCCTCAATCCAACATCAATACTTGGCGTATCATTTGCGACAATACCTGTATCAGATATCAAAATTACATCGGCCCTTAGTTTATCCTTGTTATTTTTACAATAGGGCCCAAGATTATTGCTACCAACTTCTTCTTCACCTTCGATCATAAATTTGATATTGCACGACAAGGTATTTGTTTGCATCATGGTTTCAAATGCCTTTACATGCATGAATACTTGTCCTTTGTCATCGCATGCCCCCCTCGCATAAATTTTTCCATCCCGAATCGTGGGCTCAAAGGCAGGAGTTACCCACAATTCATCGGGTACACTTGGTTGAACATCATAATGTCCATATACCAAAACAGTTGGCAAACCTGGGTGGATGATTTTTTCACCATAAATAATTGGGTATCCAGCGGTCTCCTCAAGAAGAACATTGTCTGCACCTGCTTTGCGAAGGTAATCTGCTAGAACTTCAGCACATCGTCTAACATCACCAGCACGGGTTGAGTCGGCACTGATACTGGGTATACGCAATAAGTCAAACAATTCGCTTAAAAAACGATCTCGGTTGTGTTCTATATATTGATTCACTGACATACCCGCAATTTACGACGCATTTTTCGCACCACGCAAAAGATTTCTAGCAAAATATAGAAATAGCCTCACCGAAAATCCGTGAATACAAACAATGATACTTGGGTTGGTAAGCGCTTGTAGTATATTTGTAGCACATTAGAATTGGATAACGCAACGGCCATATCAATAGAGATGTTTAAACAACAAATGTTTCTGTGGGAATTTATCATTACAGCATTGGTTTTTGGGTCTGCTTTTTTTGTGTTAAAGGCCTATAATAAAAAGGAAGCACTTTCCAAAAAAAACAATAAAAAATTCAATACGGGTGTGAAAGAGTAGTGCAAACAAGTAGTGCAAACAAGTAGTGCAAAC
>SYIL01000037.1 GCA_005798825.1 Bacteroidota bacterium | reverse complement strand
TTTCAAAGTTAATGTATAAAGTAATTATATACTACCCGTGAACAAAAAGTAGTTGTGGGTGAAAAATGCGATTCACACATCGTTGATTTTAAATAAAAATTGAGGATTTTTTAGATTACCAAGAGTTTTTATACGGGTTGTAAATCTCAAAATTGATTTTAAAACCGTACAGGGGTTTTGTATATATATTGGCATAGCCAACAGTATAATACAGCCCTATTTTATAAGTATTTCTCCATATTTTCACCTGTTTATCGACACCGCCATAAATTTCATAATAAAATAGATTTCGTCGTTCAGGAGCCAATAATAGATTTAAACCGATAGTTTCATAAAGACTTAACTGTTTCAGCAATGGCAATTTGTTTAACAAACTACCATTGAAATGATGCTGAAAGTGAAGGGAATAAAATCGATTAAAGGTGATGAAAGTGGAATCTAATTGCTGGAAATTAACCATGGGATTTGTCAACCAACCTTTGTCACCGCGTCGGTGATATTTATAATCAATTGGGGTGAGCGAATTGCGGTTTAAAAAACTTCCACTGATGGCCCGCAACTCAGATTTACCCAATAACCCCCATATAAATTTTTGTTCAATACGGTATTCTAGATAAGTGAAATGTATAGTACTTCCCAAAAATCTGGGAATAGCCTGTTTATAAACCACGGAAAATTTGGGCCATGTTGATTCTAAAATGATTTTTTGTTTGGGTTCGCTTAAATACCGTTGAAAGGGGGTGTAACTGAGCGTAAGGGTCGAAAAAAAAGATCGATTTTCTGAAAATAAAGCGGGTTTATTATTTTCGTATAAGCTGTCTCCAAGCTTGTCAAATTGGTATGCAGACAAATCTTTTCTGTTGGTATATTCTCCCATAACTCTCAGAAATAGTCCATTGAAAAGTTCTTGTGCGTGGTCTACAGTTGCGTATTTTTTCAGATAGAAATTATCTCGTCTCAGTACATCCAATACGGCAGCATTCGGATTGATCCATCCCAAATCTCTGCCCATAGATACACGAATGGATGCATTTTTATAGGGATTATACTTGTGATAGGCCGAGACGGTTCCAAGTAAGTCCTTGTTGTTAATGCCGTAATTTAGGTTTTCAAAAAATTTGATTTCCTTTTTATTTTCATAGGTTTTGGAAAGACTTGAATACAAACAAATGCGCATTCCTCCGGGAAATAATGGGTTAAATACCGAAATAAGGGGGTTAAAATCCATCTTGAGTCCCTTGCTTCTGTTCTCATATCCCTGACCCAGGAGAAGCAAATTTTTCCAAGTTACATGGTTTATGAGTTTCTCAATTGAGTCCAAGTAGGCATTTGAATTTCGAACGCGTTGTAAACTATCATTCTTTGAAATAAATTGAGTCTCTTGAATGCTGAGTGCTTGTTTCCGTGTATTGGCCCAATAGGAAGAATCTCTTTGATACGCTTCTTTGCTTGTTTTGCTGATTTCTAAGCCAAAGTGATTTTTAGGAAATGCAGGTATAATTTCCACATTTGTATAGTCTACTTTGGTAAAGGCGCTGGTGTTTGATCGACCCAATCGTTTCTTGTATTTAAATCGTTGCGAGTCAATCAGCAGGTTATTGTTTGAATCTAATCGATTGAATTGTTCTAAGGTCATTTCATCGTATTCAGCCATCAAGTGCTTGGGGAATTTTAGTATGGCTTTATACACCCAGAAACCAGAATCAACAAGGTGTATTTCTCCATTAAATGTGGCATTACTGGTTTGTCTTGCTGTCATTTTAATGCGAATTATTCGTCCGTATTGGCTGTCTTGATAACTGTTAATATATCCAAATTTGTACGCCAAAAGTGCCGAATTAGAAAGGGGTGACATAATGGGTAATGCGCACAATGTGGGCACTTGCAATAGATTTTGGTATAGATTAAAATCACCTTCACTCGTGCTGAGATAAAACAAGCCTGACTTATTTCCAATTTTGGTAATGCCTTCACGGACTTCTTTAATTTTACCTTCAGCACTTGCATCTAAAGTCATTGAAATTTCCACAAATGCTTTGCCATTGATAGTTGAGGTATCGACGTATTTGTCGGAAGAATCTGGGAGTCGCTTTTTTTTCGTATCTGAAATTTCAAATGCCTTTATGTAAACGTGGGCTCTGAGATTTGGAATTCTGCTATTCCAATACGCTTGTTTTGCAATCGCTTTTCGCATGTATTCAGGACCCATATCCTTAAAAATCTTCGAGATAAACACTTCAGAAATGGACTCTGTTTTTGAAATGAGACGAATATTAAAAGTATCTTTTTTTTCGGTAATGGACAGGGGAATTTCCAATGAATGGAAATCGGGGTGTAAGAAAATAATTTTTTGATATCCCCTAATTTTGTTAATCTGAAATATCCCGTCGTTTTTAGTTTTCCCCAAGAGCAATCCTGCTTGATTAAAAATTTCCACATTGGGCAAGGGAGAAAATGTCGTATCCACTACAATGCCAGTAACTTGACCTTTCACAGACCCTGTTATAAGACCCCCCCAAAAAAACACACAAAACACCAATTTTTTGAAATTGGAAACAAATTTGATGTCGATCGAAGTAGACCCATTATTGTGTCGAATACCCATCATTATCTTTTACTTTCTTTTTTGCGTGGGGTTTGAATAGTTGGTGTTTTGGGGTAGGGTAAACTTGGTATCAATGGCTTGAAAGAAGAAAAGAAGGTTTGTTTATTCGGTTTGTTTTGGATATCCCATTTAAATCCTTTGAGTTTCTGCTTGTCGATAGGAAATTGATCGAGGGGATATAAAATTCCTTGGGGTTTATGATACAATGTAATCTGGTGGATGGTATTTTTTTTAAAGCCAAATTCAATATTTTTGGAAGTTATGCAATTGACTGTTTGTAGGGTATCATTTTCGCGGAGGTAATAAATGCTTTCAGCATTGTTAAAAACCTTCACTTTTTCTATTTGTTGCTTGTTGTTAAATTCTTGCTGAATCGAGTCGCCTTTAACTTGACTAAAGTACAAACTGTCTTCTAGGATGGAAACAAATGCATTGGGGAAGGTACGAAGCGTTTTAATTAGATTTTGAACGACTTTCATTTCAATTGAATCACCACTAAGTCTGGAAAGGGTACTGTCCCACAGCACAGGATTACCACTGAAGTAAAAAGTACTATCACTTCTCAGAGATTTGAGCAAGTTACAAGTACCCGTGAGTGTCCCTTGGCGAAAGGCCACATTATGGATGGCCTTAAAGGCAAGAGATTTTGATGAATCACTGAAATAGTGTAGTGTATCGGCTTTGATTTGCAACACGTTTTGGTCTTTCCCTTGAAAAGCAAGTGCTTGATCCCATATAGAAATGATTTTTTCCTTTCCACAATACTTCGCGTGTTGGCCCCAAACCTGGAGATGTTCCATGGTGTCAATACTGTATACATCACCACTTGCCAAACCAATTTCGCTTATTTTATTAAAAACCAATGTATCGCAGATTACAATTTTTCCTGGGTCAAATAATCCGACATCTCCGTAAAATTCGCCCAATTGCAGTAAGGTATTATACCAACCACGCTTAAAAATTACGATTGTGTTGAGATAGTCGAGTTGTGTTAGGGAAAAAAACAGGGCTTTTTTGGAATCCGTTTGGTATTGAAGGGTATCTGTTTTTACTGTATACTCTGGTGTAGTCAAGACCACCTGATTTTTGAAGAAGAGGGTTTTTTTGGCAGAATTATAACTTCCACTGCGCGAAGACAATAGCGTTTCTTTATCTACGATATTTCCCCCATTGCCATACCATCCCAATTTGTTTGCGGTATTATATTCAATCCAAGGGGTAAGGAGTTCCATGCTTCCATCAACGAGTTTTACATTACCCGAAACGCGGGCTTTGTGATTGGTATTGTTATAATCAAGGCTTTTCCCCGTAACTATGGCTCCGTCAGGGTTAATAATTCTCACATTTCCACTTCCATGTAAGTCTTCGCTGATGGGGTCGTATTCTGCTTCGTCACAATAAACATTTGAACCACTTTGTTCAAAATGCACGTTTTCGCGTAATTTTTGAAGGGTATGCCCATTTCGTTTGATAGACTTCATTCTTCCAGCCTGCAATGATATAGGCTGTGCTTGCATAGTGAGTGCAAGTCCAATATATAGTAGCAAACTTATAATTCTCAATTTATCCACGAAGTTTCGGCTTTGTATAATTACTTTGCAAAGTAAGTGTTAAATGCATTTCAATCAGAGGTAAATCTACGTAATTGGGATTTGGAGCGACGGCCGACTTTAGTTGCGGTTAGTGGAGGTGTAGATTCTGTGGTTTTGGCTCGATTGTTTGCAATGGCGGGGTATATGTTTGATATAATCCACGTAAACTTTGGTTTACGGGGTGCCGAAAGCGAAGCTGACGAAGTGTTTGTCCGAAATTTGGCACAAGATTTAGGGGTTAAGTATTTCTCTAAAACAGTCGATACTAGATCCTATATGCAACAAAATGGGGTTTCACTGCAAATGGCGGCCCGCTTCTTGAGATACGATTTTTTTTACCAAACAATGCGCGAGGGTAATTATTCTTATTTGGCGACTGCCCACCAAGCCGATGACAACCTAGAACATTTTTTCATTTATGCTTACCGTGGCAATATGGCGGTCGCTTGGAGGGGTATTTTGGTCGAGAATCGGTCGGTCATCAGACCCCTTCTGGGGTTCAAAAAGGATTTATTGGTAGCTTTGGCCAATCAAAATGCTTGGGATTGGCGAGAAGACCCAAGCAATTCGGGAACTGAGTATCTGCGCAATAAAATCAGACATTGGATTATGCCCGCTGTCCAGGAATCGGTAATGGAATTTGTCAAAATTTCCTCTCTCGTCGAGAGGGCACAACAAAAAGTGCACATCAATGAATCGGCTTTGTGGGATTTAATGTGTACAATTTGGCGTGGTGGATGGCATATACCTTCGGCTTATTATGAGGATCCAAAGAGACGAGATTACTTGTGCGAACGCCTATTGGAGTTGGGATTTTCTTTGACCCAAGTATCGCAGGCCTTGAGGGTAAAGCAAGTAGGAAAAAAATTTCAATCCAAACAATACACCCTTTGGATAGGTCGTGGTGTTTTTACCATAGAGCCCATTCACTTGGAGGCACCCCATACCCGTGCCATTGAATTTGTAGAAGGTATTTACGAATGGGGACAATATCGATTGAAACTAACAATACGCGACGGGGCAGCCGTAAAAAAACTTCTATCTAACCCGGTACTTCATTTGGAAATTGACCCAAAGTCAACGGCTAAATTGAACGTATCAACTATTCAAATGGGCAATCCAGCGACTATTTCCAATCCTCAAGACTCCCAACAAAAAGACTATACCAAAGGCGGATCTGGGCAGCAGTGTTATTATTTTTCCAAGGCCCTTATTGGTAAAGTTATAGTGCTGCGATCTTGGGTTGGTGGCGATACGATGGAAATCTTTGGTGGAAATCACAAAAAGGTAAGCGATTTGTTTATTGATCATAAAATCGAGCCATTTGCCAAGCCCTGGATTCCGATTATTGCTTCCACCAAGGGCATACTTTGCATGGTTGGCTTGCGTCGTTCTTCGCTATTTCCGGTACAATTTGGTGAAACAGAATGCATTGAACTGAGTTGGGAGCATATTTAAGGTAAGAATATACACCAATCTTGATACCTTTGTTTTAGAATGAAAGCCATAATTCCATTGGCTGGTATGGGCAGTCGCCTTAAACCCCATACCCGCACCCAGCCGAAGTCCATGATTCCTCTTGCGGGTAAACCCATATTGGGGCATATTATGGATCGCTTAATCGAAGCTGGTGTAACAGAATTTGTTTTTGTAATAGGATACCTTGGAGACCGAATAGAACAATATATTACTGAAAATTATGCCAAATATAAATCGACATATGTAATACAAATATTGGGGCTGGGAATTGGACATGCCATTTGGCTTGCCAAAGATGAGTTTAAGGAGGGACACAATATGTTGATTGTATTGGGAGATACAATTTTCGAAACAGATTTTACAGATGTTTTTTCTAATCGTGAAAACGTTTTGGGGGTTAAAAAAGTAGAAGATCCCCGATTGTTTGGCGTCGCAGAATCAAACGAAGAAGGCATTATTACAAAGTTGGTAGAAAAACCGAACATTCCAAAATCCAATCTAGCTTTGGTGGGATTGTATTATATCCAGCAAACAAAGGAGCTTTTTGAATGTCTCGACTATAATATTAACAATGATATTCGCACCCAAAATGAATATCATCTCACCGATGCCTTGCAACGCATGATCGACCAAGGTGCGGTATTTAAAAGTTTTCCGGTTGATGTATGGTTTGATTGTGGCAAAAAAGATATTATTCTTCAAACCAATAAAAATTTACTCAAACGGGTAGACCAAGAATTATTTAGAGAATTTACAAAAGGAAATATTATAATTTCACCGGTGTATATAGCCCCTTCAGCCAAGATTGAAAACAGTATCATTGGACCTGATGTCAGTATTGGAGAAGACGCTATTATCAAGCGTTCTGTGTTAAAAAACAGTATCATCGGACAAAATGCGGAAATTAATAATGTTATTTTAGAAGAATCTCTGGTAGGGGGCGATGCCCGTTTGCTTGGATCTGTTCACAGCCTGAATATTGGTGATAACGCAGAAATTAATTTGCGGAATTCTTAAACTGTGAATTTTTCTGTTTCCGATATCGCAAAAATAACGGGTGCAGTTAGCCACGGGAAATCTGCGTATTCACACATTGGATCTGTTGTTTTTGACACCCGAAAATTGTGGGTAATTAAAACCCAATTTGCCAATCCCAACATGGGTAATAACCATGTGTTTTTTGCGCCCTTATTTGTGGCACTGATTGCCAGAAGAAATGGACATGATTTTATCGGTTTAGCGTATGAAGGCGGAGTTCGTATTTTTTTGGTTTCACAATATGATATACAGTGGCAAATTCAATATCCTGATGCGCAATTTTTAGAGGTCGGTGATGTGTTAGTAGCCTTGCAAGAATGGGCAAAATGGCACCGAACGCTCATTGGTGGCTTGGTTATTGGAATTGTGGGTAGCAATGGTAAAACCATTGTTAAAGAATGGCTAGGAGAATTACTGTCCAAAGATTTTAGGGTATACAAAAGCCCTCGCAGTTTCAATTCGCAATTGGGTGTTGCCCTCAGCGTATTAGAAATTGAAACTGCTGTTGAGGTTTCGATAATAGAGGCAGGAATTTCATCCCAAAACGGAATGAAAACGCTGCAAAAAATGGTGCAAGCAAATCTGGTTGTTTTCACGCATTTGGGCGATGCACATAACAGCGGATTTGAATCTTTGGAACAAAAAGCCATAGAAAAACTGTCCTTGGCACAAGGGGCCGATGTATTGGTTTATCCTTTCGATAACAAGGTATTGCGAAGTGCCGTGGAAGCGTTGAAAAAGAAGCAGCCATTGATGAAAACGATTCATTGGGGATGGCAAGAAGGAGCCACCATGCGGGTATTGGATATCAAAGTTTTGAATGGAAACCAAGAAATAACTTTTGTAAATCGCGGCACAGAACATCGTCTTGTCATTCCTTTTTTGGACTCAACTTCAGTATCAAACGCGATGAGTTGTTTGTGTGCATTAACTGCTTTAGAGCGATGGGACTCCTGGCATATTCAGCAATTTTTGCAATTACCTAGGCTTGAGAATCGTTTGTTAATGGCCAAGGGTAAGCGCGAAAATTACATCCTAAATGATAGTTACTCTGCCGATTTAGAAAGTTTGGGTGTGGCTTTAGACATGCTGAAACGACAATCTCCCAATTTGCCTTTGGTGGCCATTTTGGGTGACTTTGAACAAATGGCATTGAATAATTCGTTTGTATGTTCGGGTATTATGCGATTGCTTCAATCGTATGGGGTGACTAAATTATTGGCGGTTGGTCAATTGTTTGCGTCCGAAAAAAACCAATTCGCAGACTTGGATACATCTTTTTTCCCCGACATATCCTCATTGTTGGTGTCTTCTTCTTTCTGTGAGTTAAGTGAAAAAGCAATTTTGGTGAAAGGTGCTCGGAAACTTGGCTTAGAGCGAGTGGTATCTCAATTACAAGAGCGATTTCACCAAACACAACTTGAAATTAACCTGGGTACCCTAAAAAATAATTATTTATATTTTCAAACTTTGTTGCCAGAAGGGGTCAAAACCATTTGTATGGTTAAGGCGTTTGGATATGGTAGTGGATCTTTTGAATCAGCCCGCGCATTACAAGCGCTTGGAGTTCATTGTCTTGGGGTTGCATATGTAGACGAAGCAATAGCGCTTAGAAAGGCAGGAATTGTTTTGCCAATTATGGTTATGAGTAGCAATGCCAGTGATATTTGGATTTTACAAGAATATGGCCTTGAACCTGTCATTTATAGCAAAGAATCATTAGCAGGTTTTATACAATCTGGTATTAATAGTATCAGCATTCACCTCGAAATTGATACGGGAATGCATCGACTGGGGTTTTCACCAGAAACACTATTAGAATCTGTTCGCATGCTTCCGAAGGGTATTCGAGTGGCTTCGTTATTTAGCCATCTTTCTGCCTCCGAAGATGCTTCTTCCGATACTTTTACCCGCAATCAATTGGACGCATTTTGTAAGGTTGCTGTTGAAGTAGAACAACTTTTAGGCTATTCTACACTCAAACACATTCAAAATACGGGAGCTATTTTGCGATTTTATGATCCTAGATTCAATGCAGTGCGCTTGGGTATTGGTTTGTATGGTATTGATCCTCGGGGCGATGGCGCAGAAAATGTGACGCAAAATCTAAAAGGTGATTCTCAAAATCAACCGCAGGGCAGTGGTCAAAATCAACTTCGGCCTAATTCCTTAAATGGAACCCAAGAAGTAGTTCAATTACAACCGGTTGCCCGGTGGCTGTCGACAATCATACAAATACAAAAAGTGGCAGCGGGAGAGGGAGTTGGCTATGGCATGAAAGATGCTGTTACCCATGATAGAGATATCGCTATTATCGCCGTTGGGTATGCCGATGGACTTTCCCGACGTGACGGCAATGGTCAATCTGGGGTATGGATTAACACGCAAGAGCGGCCTTTTGTTGGAAATATTTGTATGGATATGTCTATGATTGATGTTACAGGTTTGGCATGTCACCCTGGTGATGAAGTAGAAATTTTTGGTTTGCACATTCCGGTAGAAATGCTTGCCAAAAGAAGAGGTACTATTCCGTATGAGGTGCTCACGGACGTCTCCCAGAGGGTTGCCCGGATCTATGTTGAAGAATGATTATTGAATCAATGCCGTGAAAGGGTTTTTCACGTTGTTGTATGAAACCAAATCAACCGTCAAAGAACCCACTTGAATTTCAGTTTTAATTCTAAGCGGTACATGATTTTCATCATCGCTTACCCAAACTGTCATGCCATCTGTATTTTTAAATACCCGGTCTACTACCAATTTTGGCTTAATTTTGATACAACGCACTTTGCCAATATCGGTTTTGATTGTTTCTTTTCCCATGAAGGTAATATTGAGGTTGTAAATCTGGTTGTCTAAATAAATATCTATGGGAAATCGTTTTCCTATATAGGCTGAGGTATAGTCGAGGTTTCGAAGGTAGTAAATCGCCGAAGCAATGTCTTGTGTGTATCGTGGGATTTCCAGTTCACCCTTTTTGTTGCGTAAGGTGGCCTTTTCATGGTCATAAATGGCAACATCCTGGTTGAAATACGTATTTTCACGGACTGTTTTGGCATACCGCAAGGGCGCTTGTGACTCTTGATCTACCCAGCTTTCGAATTTGTCCCTTACTTTGTAGGCCCAGTCAAAACTTTTGAGTGTTTCACCCTCCACGCGCAAATTATAGGCGGTTTTGCCGTTTATAGTATGTGTTTTAGGCAATACAGACATCGTAACGATTCCTGCGTTAATAGGTCCATAATGGATTCTGTATTGAAGAACTTCACCAAGACTATAGGATGTATTTTCAATTTTTCTGCCTTGAATAAGCGTGGGTACATTTTTAAAGGCACTGCAAATTAGTGCAAGTCCAGAGAAAATAATTACTCCGATCAACAATAGAAAACGTTTTTTCATGGCTTGTAAATTTCAGTTATTTTTTGTGTAAACACCAATTATTTGCAAATCCCCCAAAACTTTCATGGGCTTTTGCGATTTTTGCATAAACAATGAAAAAATCACTCACACAGTATTCGAAAGCCAGTGGATGTGGCTGCAAGATAGAACCAGCAGTATTGCAGGAAATATTACAAGGATTAACACTGGATGCAGGTGATTTCCCGAAACTGATGAGGGGCAATCACGGTAGCGATGATTGTTCTGTTTACGATTTAGGCGATGGGCAATATTTGTTGCAGACGCTTGATTTTTTTACGCCTTTGGTTGACGATCCTTTTGTCTATGGTCAGGCCGCTGCGGCAAATGCATTGAGTGATATTTGGGCAATGGCAGGAAGGCCGGTAATGGCCAATGCAATAATGGGCTGGCCAGTTGATAGCTTAGCGGTAAGCATCGCAAGAGAAGTAATGAAAGGCGCTTTGTCTATTTGCAAAGAAGCTGGTGTTGCTTTGGCTGGAGGCCATACCATTGATAGTTCAGAGCCTTTTTTCGGATTAGGTGTTACGGGATTGATTCCTGCTGCACATTTAAAAACCAATGCAGGGGCGAAAATAGGAGATACACTTTTATTAACGAAGCCTTTGGGTATCGGCATGCTTTCAGCTGCCCATAAACGGGGTATTTGTAGTATAGAACAAAATGAGGCCTTGACTATGTGGTTGGTAAAAACCAATCACATAGGACAAAAATTGGGCCCATTGAAGGGGGTTCATGCCCTAACAGATATAACAGGTTTTGGCCTTGCAGGTCATTTGTTAGAGATGTGCAAAGCCTCTGGCGTATCTGCAAATATTCACATGGAGATGATGCCAAAATTGGCAGAAGCGGAATCGTTGGCTGCAGATTTCCTTCTTCCCGACAATGCTATGCGTAACTGGAATGCCTATTCATCAAATATTATTTTGTCCGACCCCAAAGCCTTTCCTTGGTTGGTGGATCCCCAAAGCAGTGGCGGGTTACTCATTGCCGCAGATCCCAAAACCGCATCGGAAATTTTGACACTCTGTAAAGATTCAGGAAGCTTTTGTAGCATTATAGGAGAAATTACGCCCGGTAATGCCAAAATTCTATGTGATTAATAGGATGGTTGACGAAGATCCAGGTTTGCATTCGGTGAATGCGTTTCAATGTTCATTTGGAAATTTCATCAGCCAATGCTGGTTTACAATGGGGGTGTCACACCCTGAGAATTATAGATGAAACCCCTGCGATTACGGGCGGTAAAGTACCGATTTAACCGCCTCAATAATTTGCTTTACATTGGGGAGGAAAGTCTCAACAAAAATTGCTCCGTAAGGCAGGGTTGTGTCTTGGGTGGTAATGCGGTGGATGGGTGCATCGAGAAAGTCAAATGCCCTGCGCTGAACAATATGGCTGATCTCAGAACTAATACTCGCCAAAGGCCATGCTTCTTCGACAATAACCAATCGATTTGTTTTTTTTACACTGGCAATAACAGTATCGTAGTCTATGGGTCGAATCGTACGCAAGTCAATTAAATCAATAGAAATTCCCTCTTTGGCTAATTCTACAACCGCTTCGTGACAAATCAACATCATTTTACCAAAACTCACCAGGGTAGCATCAGATCCGGAAACAACAACTTCTGCTTTTCCAATGGGGATGAGGTATTCTTCGCTGGGTACCATGCCCTTGAAACCATACATCTGCTCACTTTCCATGAATATAACCGGATTTTCATCGCGAATGGCACTCTTTAATAAGCCCTTTGCATCCGCCGGTGTGCTGGGAACTATTACCTTCAATCCGGGGGTATTTGCATACCAATTTTCAAAATTTTGAGAGTGTTGCTGAGCCAATTGCCCTGCACTGCCGGTTGGTCCACGAAAAACAATTGGACACGTGTATTGGCCATTGCTCATGCTATTTATTTTGGCTGCTGAATTGATGACTTGGTCTATGGCTACCAATGAGAAGTTAAAGGTCATAAACTCACAAATCGGCCTGAGTCCATTCATGGCAGCACCCACAGCAATTCCAGCAAAACCCAATTCTGCGATGGGGGTATCAATGACACGTTTTTCACCAAATTCGGCGAGCATTCCTTGACTAACCTTATAAGCACCATTGTATTCAGCGACTTCTTCACCCATCAAAAATACGCGATCATCTCTCCGCATTTCTTCGTTCATGGCTTCTCTTAATGCTTCTCTCAAGGCAATTTCTCTCATAAAATAGTTAATTACATCGCAAAATTACATCTTTCGCTTCGATTAAAGGGGAATTTTTCAGCAAACAGTTCAAGCCAATGCAAGGATGCATATCGCCGAGACAAATGGACTGATGAATACCTGAAAAGAATGAAATTTCTGTAAAGTATTTTCAATTTTTTTGTGCACAGAGGCAAGAATTTCTCACCGTAAAAAAGTAGTCGTATTTACTTATGTTTGTTTGTTGGAATATACAATTGCAGAAACCAGTATTTGCCATTGATTTCACAATAACAGATGAAGGAAGAATCATTAAGTGAAGTTCATGCGAGTGTAAAGATTCCAACCGGAAAAAATAAATGGAGAAAATTCATTGCCTTTGTTGGTCCAGCCTATTTGGTGAGCGTCGGTTACATGGATCCTGGCAATTGGGCAACGGATATTGCTGGAGGTAGTGCATTTGGCTATCAGCTCCTTTGGGTGCTGTTGATGTCAAATTTAATGGCATTGCTTTTACAAAGTTTAAGTGCCCGACTTGGCATTGTTCGTGGATTAGATCTCGCCCAAGCATCGAAATATAGCTACCCGCATTTTATCAATATACCCCTGTATGTATTGGCAGAAATTGCAATTGCGGCTTGTGATTTGGCGGAGATTATTGGAATGGCTATTGGACTTCAATTGTTGTTTGGATTGCCTTTAATGGTGGGTATATGCATCTCAGTTCTCGATACGCTGTTGTTGCTTTTTTTGATGAATCGTGGGATTAAGCTACTCGAAACCTTTATCATTTCATTAATTTTTATTGTTGGGGCTTGTTTTTTTGCCGAAATGGTCATTGTAGGCCCCTCCTTTGTTGAGATAGGTAATGGACTGATTCCCAGTTCTCTTCATGGCAATGCATTGTACATTGCCATAGGAATCATTGGTGCTACAGTCATGCCTCATAATTTATATTTGCACTCTTCGTTGGTTCAAACCCGTGCAATAAAAAAGAATCCAAGTGGACTTAAAGACGCCATCCGGTATAATTTTATTGATTCAACCATTGCGTTGAATTTGGCATTTTTTGTCAATGCAGCTATTTTGATTTTGGCAGCATCGGCGTTCCATAGCAATGGCCATACATCGGTAGCGGAAATACAAGATGCCCATTCACTTTTGAGTAATTTATTTGGCAATCTTGCGCCAACCTTGTTTGCAGTTGCGTTAATTTGTTCTGGTCAGAGCTCAACGGTTACTGGGACATTGGCGGGTCAGGTTATTATGGAGGGATATTTGAATCTCAGAATTCGTCCTTGGTTGCGAAGATTGCTCACCCGATTATTGGCAGTTATCCCTGCAATTTTAACCATCTCGTATTTTGGAGAATCATCATTGGGTAAACTCTTGGTTCTTAGCCAAGTGGTTCTTAGTTTACAATTAGGGTTTGCCGTAATTCCACTGATTCATTTTACTTCCGATAAATTTCACATGGGAGAATTTGTAATTGGTTGGAAGGTCAAATGTATCGCTTGGGTCAGCGCAATATTGATTATTGCATTAAATATAAAATTGGTCGGACAAGAACTAATGAATTGGTTGGTAAAAGCTCCCAATGTTTGGTCAATAGGCGAAATATTGGTTATAATTTTATTGGTTTTTTTCGCTTTGCTTCTGTTGTATGTTTTTATATTCCCTTTTTTTAATAAGCAAAAAGAAAGAAATCTTTTACCCCATGGAACCGCAGTTGAATTGGCATTAAAAATTCCTCCAAAACCCTTGTATATTGCCATTGCCATTGATTTTTCCAAAGTGGATCACCAAACCATTGCTGCCGCCCTGCAGCAAGGCCAGAAAGAGGCTCAATATATCCTCATACACATTGTTGAAACAGTGAATGCTCGCTACGCCGGTAAGAATAGCGATGACCATGAGAGCCGACAAGATCTAATTAATTTAGAAAAATACAAAAGTGATATTCAAGCACAAGGTTACACCGTTAAATTAGAGTTAGGTTATGGCAATCCTGCGAAGGCCATTGCAGAAATTGTGAATTCTTCGGGAGTTGAGTTGCTGGTTCTTGGGGCACATGGACACAAGGGTATCAAGGACATTATTTTTGGTACAACCCTAGATTCGCTTAGGCATAAGATTACCATTCCAATGTTAATCATCAGATAAAATAGTCCATTAAAAGTCGGTTATGAAAAAAAATTTTAATCTAAAGTTAATGTAAGACAATATGTAGTTAACATTAAATTAATTTTTGGCAACCAAATTTGTTTTGTGTTAAAGAGTATTTTTAAAAGTTCTTCCCTAATCCTTTTATTTTTTGTTTTTCAGATTGGCAGAGCCCAGTCTGGTCAGGGATCCTTGATCGGCCAGGTAATGACAGAATCTGGTCGTTCTTTGTCTGGGGTTAAAATTTTTGTAACCGGAACAAGTGACAGTGGCGTAACCGATGTGGATGGAAAATTTTCTTTTTTTGTGTCCAAAGGCCCACACCTTGTATTTATAGAAT
This sequence comes from Bacteroidota bacterium, assembly GCA_005798825.1. Classification (GTDB taxonomy): domain Bacteria; phylum Bacteroidota; class Bacteroidia; order NS11-12g; family UBA955; genus UBA955. Next base: position 29,296 of record SYIL01000037.1, on the reverse strand, counting down.
CACCTTTGTATGAGATAGTGGAAGATTCTATTTTTATTGAAGAGGGGAAAGATTTTTTCTTGAATATCGTTTTAAATGCAATTACCCGAATGGAAGTTGCGGACATTCGTGTTAAAGCCAAACCCAAAGAAAATTCTGTTTCTCAGGCCATTCAAACCAAACGCTTGTCTGTGCAGTTGGTAGAATCGATCAGCGCTGAGGACTTTGCAAAAACAAGCATTCGTACAACGTCTGATGCCATTAAGCGCATACCCGGAGCAACCATCTCAGAAGGAAAGTTTGCCAATATTCGTGGGATGTTTGATCGATATAACGCCGGATATTTGAACGGTGCGCCTCTTCCGAGCACCGAGAGCGATCGCAAGGCATTTTCTTTTGATGTGATTCCAGCTGCCTTGTTAGACAATATCGTGGTTGTAAAGAGTGCAACGCCAGATATGATTGGAGATTTTGGTGGAGGAATTATTCAAATTAACACGAAAAGTGTACCTGAAAAGTTTATCCAAACAGCGACTATTGGTTTTCAGTATAACAGCATTACCACTTTTCAACAGTTAGATGCTTTTGGTTTACACGGTATTGAGTATTTGGGATTACCATCCTTAAAGAGGGCCATTCCAACGCTGGACCATGCCATGAAATTTGAGCCCCAATCAAAGGCTGATAATCCAGAATTGAATGCGCGGGAAACCCTGAAATTCAATAATGATTGGCGACTGAAGCAAATTAATTTGATGCCAGCGCCACGTTTCTCTTATTCTTTGGGAATGCCATTCAAGATGGGTAAAAAGGAATCCGGGCTTTTGTTAAGTTGGAATTACGCATTGTCTCCGCGACGCAGCTTGGGCAATATTGTATCCAAGGATTATAGCACCAATTATACCTATAAATATTTCAATGATGAAATTTTAAGCACCAACGTTCAAAATGGGGGTGTGCTCAATTTTAGTTTGAAATTGAATAAAAACAATCGCTTGGATTTTCGAAATTTAATGAGTTTGACTTTTGACGCGGGTTCTACGACTCGTTCGGGTTTGACCGACGCCGATAACAATATGTTTTCGGAAGGGTTTTCAAATCAGGTAAATTATAACCGTTTGCTGAGCAGTCAATTGAACGGGGTGCATAGTTTTGGAAAAGACAAGCGCAAATTGAGCTGGGTATTGAATTTTGGAAATACATACCGTTCAGTGCCTGATTTTAGGATTGCACAATATGCTTTGCCAGACAAAACGGACCGACAATTGGTATTCAATGCATTTTTTAATTCGGGTACGGGCAGGTTTTTTAGTTTTATGAAAGAAAACAACGTTTCGGCCAGTACGGATTATTCTTATTTTCATAGTAGTGGTAAAATCCATCATATTTTTAAAACGGGTATGTTTGTTCAAAGTCGCAATCGGGATTTTGAAAGCAGGCAGTTTGTATACGCCCCTGTGGGTGGATTTAAGCCTTCCATTAACTTGCCTGAAACGGATTTGGGTGCATCAGCAATAGCAGCTTCCAATATTTATCTGATAGAGAAAACGGCCATTGATAAGGACTTGTACGAGGGAAAAAGCGCATTAACAGCGGGTTATGTCATGTTTGAAAATCACATTCCGTTGTTTAACTCTGCCAGAAAAGTGAATTTTCTTAAGTTGATCTACGGCATCAGGGTTGAGCGTTTTGCACAAAGTTTAAACAATGACTATTTCAGGCAGGCAGGAAAATCGATGAGTGACTTGGGTGTGAATATCGATTGGTTACCATCGTTAAATGTGATTGCACCGCTTACAAAGAGTAGCCATTTGCGCGCTGCCTTCTACCGGACTGTAAACCGTCCGGAGTTGCGTGAGATGGCGCCATTTGCTTTTTATAATTTCAGCATCAATTCAGAAGTTTTGGGTAATGTAAACCTGCGTCGAGCATTCATCAACAATGCAGATTTGCGCTGGGAAATATTTGCCAACAAGCAAGATATGGTTAGTTTCGGGGCCTTTTTTAAAGAAATTTTGAATCCAATTGAGATTAGTTTGGAAACCTCTCAAGCATTGATTCGCACATTTTCATACGGCAATGAATCTCGGGCAACCAACGTGGGGTTGGAGGTTGAATTGCGTAAAAACTTGGGAACCTTGAATCGTGGTTTAAAGTGGTTACGAGATTTCACTTTGTATGGAAATTTTGCTTTAATTCAATCTGCCGTTTCTTTTTCAAATACATCTACTAGCATTGCAAATCGTCCACTTCAAGGTCAGAGCCCTTATGTGATGAATGCGAGTTTGTTTTACGAACACAAAGGTTGGCAGATAAATACAAGTTTTAACAAAATTGGACAACGCATTGCTTATGTGGGAGTAGCGCAGGCAATTCAGCCTTTTGGCGCAGATATTTATGAATTTGGTCGCAGTATTTGGGATCTGCAGTTTGCTAAAGAGTTGGGTAAAGGGGGTAAAATGGGCACTGTTAAATTGACTCTTGGCGATTTATTGGCGCAAAAAACTGTTTTTTACCAAGATTTGAATAATAACAATCGCTATGATTCTAAGGCTTGGACTGACATAGACAATGATGGAGATAATGTACTATTCAGTTTTACCAATGGACGTCAGGCAACTGTGAGCTATAGTTTTACGTTTTAAAAGATTTCTTTTGTGGTTTTGTTTAATGGTTCGCAGTTTCCACATCTTTGGTAGACGAGAATATTTGCGATCGTTCAGTTAAGATTGGAAAGGTTTGGGGTACGCGTTCTTTGCTATTTGCTCGAAACGTGATTACTGCCAATGAGCGTGAGCCCTAATCGACCTGCTTGTTCAGCAAGGTTGGCTTAACAATGGTTTCTATTGTATGAATTTGTTTGCCAAGAATTTGTTTGCCAAGAATTTGTTTGCCAAGAATATCTCAGATATATTGGGTGTTCTTCCCCAACCGAAAAATCCATGGGGGAATTAAATCATATTTTTTGATAATTAAAAATATAATAGTAATATTGCAATATGGGAATAAGTAAAACTGAATTATTTGAAGACAGAGAAAACGCTGTGGCCGACATTGCTCGCGCCCTATCACACCCCGCTCGTGTGGCAATATTGCAACACATCATTGAAACGGGTAAGTGTGTAAACAGTGAGTTGGTGAGAGATTGGGGATTGGCTCAGCCCACCGTTACCCAGCACCTAAGAGAACTTAAAATTTTAGGACTAATCAAGGGAAAAGTGTTGGGAAAACAGGTAAATTACTGTATCGATCCCTTAAAATGGAAGGAGTTTCGGACATTAATGGTAGATTTTCTATACCAAACCCTCCCCGAAGATATTTCTTGTGATTGCTAATGCAGTTGTATACACTGAGAGAATACTATGAAAAAAAACACCATTCCACTTATTTTATTTTTTCTTATGAGCCCTTTTATCAAAGCACAAAATTTTGAGGTCCTAGAGCAATATTGGATTAAAGTAGAGAGTAACCTTAGCAACATTCCGGCCGAGCGCAAAGAAAATTTACAATCCTTGGCAAACTATGTGTCCAAATCACTGAAACAAGACGGCACGGCCGATGTCATGTTCATTTGCACCCACAACAGCAGACGCAGTCATTTTGGACAAATTTGGATGTCATCCGCCGCGCATCACCTCGACATTGACGGGGTAAACACCTATTCTGCAGGTACCGAGGCCACGGCGTTTAATGCCAGAGCCATTGCAGCCTTGGAACGGGCGGGTTTGTTCGCTGAGCATATCTCCGATCCAGTTATGTTGCAGCGCTTGGATACCAGCAAGGTCCGGTTGAAATATGTAGATGCCTTCAACCGCAACAACAAGGTTATGATGATTACAGTGGGTAAAATGGCTCGCCCGGTTTTCTGTTTTTCAAAAACGATAGAACATGCTTTAAATCCTAAGGCAGATTTTGGTGCGGTTATGACCTGCTCTAGCGCAGATGCTGCCTGTCCGAACGTGCGTGGTGCGAATTTTCGGGTGGCCATTCCATATAGTGACCCCAAAATTTCGGATACTAAACCCGAGGAAATGGCAACTTATGATGCACGTTGTCTGCAAATTGCCACTGAAATGCTATGGGTTATGCAGTCGGTGAGACAAACATTGCGCAAATGAAACAGTGTTCGGCCCAAAAAATCAGATTACAGCATGTAATCAATCGTCCCAAACCATGAAGAAATTGTCGTTTATAGATCGCTATCTCACGATGTGGATTTTCTTGGCGATGGCATTGGGTGTGGCGATGGGTCATTTTTACCCCTCGTTGGCAGCAGGTATTGAATCGCTGAGTATGGGCACCACAAATATTCCCCTGGCGGTGGGATTGATTTTAATGATGTATCCCCCATTGGCTAAGGTAGATTATCGGTTATTACCCGCCGTATTTCGGGATACCAAGACCTTAGCGGTGAGTTTGTTGTTGAATTGGATAGCGGGTCCCATTTTGATGTTCGGATTGGCGTTGATTTTTTTCCCCAATGATCCCGAGTATATGGTGGGATTGATTTTGATTGGCCTGGCAAGATGCATCGCGATGGTGCTGGTTTGGAATGATTTGGCTGAGGGTAATAAAGAATACGGTGCAGGTTTGGTGGCCTTAAATTCATTATTTCAGGTATTTGCTTACAGCTTTTATGCATGGTTGTTTATTACGGTTCTACCGCCTTGGTTGGGATATAGGGGTGCAGACATAAATGTCACCATGGGCCAAATTGCACAAAGTGTATTTATTTACTTGGGGATCCCATTTTTGGCGGGCGGATTATCGAGGTTTATAGGCGTTCGCTTTAAGGACGAGGCATGGTATAACGAGACTTTTATTCCTGTGATTTCTAAGATGACACTATTGGCGCTATTGGCAACGATCGTTTTGATGTTTGCGCTCAAGGGAAATGAAATAGTGGGGTTGCCGGGCGATGTATTGCATTTGGCCTTACCCATGATGATTTATTTTGTTGTAATGTTTTTGTTGGGTTTCTTTTTGAGCAAAAAAGCGGGGGGCAGTTATGATAAATCTACCGCCATTGCTTTTACGGCTGCGGGTAATAATTTTGAATTGGCCATTGCTGTGGCTATTGGTGTATTTGGCCTCAATAGTCCGCAAGCATTTGTGGGTGTGATTGGCCCATTGATTGAAGTACCAGCTCTGGTATTGCTGGTAAGGGTTGCCTTTTGGTTGCGTGCAAAGTATTTTATTGCGTAAATTTATAAAAAATCACCCTGCACGACAGGCGAAAGGGCAATCAAAAATATTGGACGAAATACGGAGTCTCTCATTATTGCTTTGGCAGAAATAGTATTCGACGAAAGTACCTGATGGGCCTAGGATATAACCCATAACAATATTGGAATTAACTCAATCCTGTAATGATTCCATCTTTCACATCCATCCCCATAGCGGCTGGCTCTTTGGGTAGTCCTGGCATCCGCATGATGTCGCCAGCAACAGCCACAATAAAACGCGCCCCTGCATTTATAATTAATTTTTGAATGGTGATGTTGAAGTTGGTTGCGCTGCCCACTTGCTTTGCATTTTCGGTAAATGAGAATTGGGTTTTGGCGATACAAACGGGCCAATGGTTGGCGCCGAGAGCTTCAATTTCTTGTAAGTTCTTTTTGGCGGCATCGGCAAGAATTGCGATGTTCCCACCGTATACTTTCTGCACAATTTTGTTTAATTTATCAGCCACAGAGTCCGAGAGCTCGTAGGTGTGATGGATGGGCTTGCTCGGGTATTTATCAACGATTTCTACCACTTTGCGGGCCAAATTCACCGCGCCTTCACCGCCCTTGGCAAATCCTTCGTTTTCTGCATAGTGAGCATTTTTTGCCTTGCACCAACCCGAAATCATTTGAAGTTCATCTTCCCTATCGAAATGAAATCGATTCAATGCCACAACAACTGTTTGTCCGAATTGTTGCAGGTTGTTTACATGTCGTTCCAGATTCAATAATCCCTTCTCCAAGGATTCGGCATTGGGTAGTTTAATTTCTTTTTCAGGACATCCACCGTGTAATTTCAAGCTTTGGGTGGTGGTTACCAATACAGTGGCTGCAGGGGCGATACCCGCGGCCCTACATTTGATATTCAGAAATTTTTCAGCGCCTAGGTCAGATCCAAAACCTGCTTCTGTAATAGCGTATTCGCTGAATTGCAGCGCTGCCCATGTGGCCATAATGCTATTGCACCCATGGGCGATATTTGCAAAAGGTCCGCCGTGCACAAATGCAGCGCCACCCTCTAAAGTTTGAACCAAGTTGGGTTTGATGGCGTCTTTCAATAAGATTAAGATGGCTCCAGTAGCCCCCAAATCTTTCATTGTAAAAGGTTGCCCATCGAATGTGTAAGCTAGGAGAGTTGAATCGATACGATTTCGAAGGTCTTCCGAACTTGTACTTAGGCATAAAATCGCCATGATTTCGGAGGCGGGTGTGATATCAAAACCCGTTTCTGCGGGGATGCCGTTTGCAGAACCACCCATTCCTGAGTTGATTGTGCGCAAACTTCGGTCGTTTACGTCCAACACCCTGCGCCACAAAATCTTTTTCAATCCTTTGGGTGTACCTTGGTTGTTATAGTGATAATTGTCTAACAATGCAGCAATGGTGTTATTGGCAGAAGTGATGGCATGGAAATCGCCTGTAAAGTGCAGGTTAATATCTTCCATTGGCAACACTTGAGAGTATCCGCCCCCAGCGGCGCCGCCTTTCATGCCAAAGCAAGGACCCAAGGATGGTTCGCGCAAGGCTACAATGGCTTTTTTCCCGATATGATTTAACCCTTGCGCCAGGGCTACAGAAGTGGTGGTTTTGCCACTTCCACTTTTATTTGGGGTGGTAGCCGTAACCAAAATGAGTTTGCCTTGGCGTATTCGTGAATGGTCAGGAACGAAATCGACCTTCGCTTTGTATTTTCCGTAGTGTTCTATAATTTCTGGATCAACGTTATTGGCCATTGCAATCGTTTCGATGCGCTTAAGCTTTGCTTGTTGGGCAATTTCAATATCGGTTAACATAGGTTTTTCGGTAAATATATGAAAACAATGAATAGAACTAATAAAGTGGTGCTTGTCTTTTTTGGCACATGACCAATTGGGGATACAGCGAAAGGGTTTCCGAAAGGGTTTCCGAAAGGGTTTCATCGGCGGTTGAAATTTGATTTGTATTCCTGTTGTGCCGAAAGCGGCGCAATGTTACCAAAACATAACGTAATTATAGAGATGGAAACAATATCATATCACAATGATAATGTTGTCACAAACACTGAGAAATTTAAAATTATTTGTTTTGAACAAACTTAAAATATGAAAAAAATCTTATTAGTTAATTTGGTTTTTGCTGTTAACTTTCTGGTTGGTCAAACCATCGAAAAAGTAAACTTTGTGGGTGCATTGCATCGCGACGCTTCAAAAAATTGGACCAAAGGATGGACCGAGTGGAATCCCAAAAATGTAACTTACCCCTCAGTTACGGAGACTACAACCTTAAACGATGCTTCTGGTATTAAGCGCATCACGGGAACCGTTACATTGGATCCTTCAAAAGTGTATTCATTGACCAGCATTTGTGTTGTTCGTTCAGGCGGTAAATTGATCATCCCTGCTGGAACAGTAATTCGCGGTGCTGCCGATTTGACATCAACCCCAAAATTGTATGCTATTATTTGTGTTGAGCGAGGTGGTTACATTGAGGTAAATGGATCTGCAACGAAGCCTGTTATAATGACTTCAAATAAAGCAGCTGGATCCCGTGATCGTGGAGATTGGGGTGGTTTGGTAGTGTGTGGTAAAGGTTTAAACAATCAAGGACTAGATGTTCAATTGGAAGGTTTCAATAACGTAGCAGTTGATAATTCGTTGGGCAAATTTGGTGGAACAGACGATAAAGATAACAGCGGTGTAATAAAGTATGTACGTATTGAATTTGCCGGTTTGGCGTTTGAGCCCAATAAAGAGGTAAACTCATTAACTTTGGGTTCAGTAGGATCGGGCACTACCATTGAAGGTGTTCAAGCTTCATTCGGTAACGATGATGCTTTCGAATGGTTTGGCGGTACTGTAAATTGTAAGAAGATTGTTTCTTACAAAACAACCGATGATGATTTCGATACAGATTTCGGATACCGTGGTACTGTTCAGTTTGGTATCGCTGTGCGAGATACCTCTTATTTTGATTTGAGTTGGAATGCCACTTCAGGTGCTTCAACCTCTGAGACTTTTGAAAGCGATAACGATGCGGCTGGTTCAGGCAAAACACCTTATACTGCTGCTATTTTTTCGAATATCACTTGTGTAGGTCCAGTTCAATTAGACAAAACCTACAACGACTTAACGACTACCCAAAAAGGTGCTTTCCGTCGCGGTGCGCGCATTCGTCGTAACAGCCGCTTGAGTATTGTGAACTCGATTTTCATGGGTTACAGAAACTTCATCATGTTTGATGGTGATAGTACCCTTACCGCAGCGGGTGTTAAAACCAGTACCATCAGCGACAAAGGCAATTTGTTCAGAAACAACTACATTGCCAATACAGGTGCAGCTGCAGCCTCAGGTACAACCAATACCGGTTTGACCGAAGTAGATGCCAAAAATACGCCTTCGGGTTTGGATGCTTGGATTAAATTGAGCGGTAATGCCAACATGATCGATAAAGCCAAATACAGCAGAGGTTTGATTTTGGTTGATCCCCAGAATGCAACCTCTCCAGATTTCCGTCCAGTTTTTAGCAATACCGATTTGATTGGGAGCAGCGATTACAGTGCAAAGTTGTTGGCCAACGTCGGAACCTACGTGGTGTGTGAAGATTTCAAAACCAATCCTTCAGCCATCACGGTGAAGTCTGGTAGCGATGCTGCATTCACTGTGGCTTACCCTGATTTGGATGTTACGTATGCTTGGCAAATGAGCAAAGGCGTTTCTTTCGCCAATAGCACAGATGGTGCCAACTTGGTTGGCTCAACCAACGATACCCTGACTGTGAAGTCTGTTACCATGAGCAACAACGGTGAATTGTATCGTTGTTTGGCGAATACCCGCTGGTGTAAAGATACCAGTGCGTCTGCGAAATTGACTACTTTGTTCAAGGCTTGTACCTTGATCACTACCCAGCCTGTGAGCGCTGTAGTGAATGTAGGTGGAGATGCTAAGTTTGGTGTTGTGGTGAACGATACTGCTGCCAAATTCGCTTGGGCTTCGGACTTGGATTTGGGTATGCAGAGTTTGCCTGCCAATGCTACTAAATATGTTGTTGCCAATGGTAAAAATTTAACTGTGAAATCGGCTTCTTTGAGAAACCACAACCAACCTTTCCGCGTGATTGCCTTTACCAATGTTTGTATCGATACCTCAAACATTGTGAAAATCACCATACAAGATTCTTGTATCGATTTCAAGAGCGTAAAAGTAACAGATACTTTGTTGGTGCGTTTCTCAGTAAAGGTGAGCAGCTTGGATAAAGGTCAGTTGATCAAAGTGTATCCTAACCCTGCACAAAACCAATTGACAATCGACAATGGGAAATACACCGACTTCGCGGGTTACACCGTTAAAATATACAACAGCGTAGGCGCTGTGGTATATACTCAAGCGATTAACCAAAATGTATACACTGTTGATTTGAAATCATGGTCTTCAGTAGGAGTTTATCGCATGGAGTTGACCGATAAATCGGGCGCTAACATCGCGGTGAAATCAATCATTTTAAATTAAATCGTTTGTCTATTCGCAAAAAAGGGCGCCTTTAGGTGCCCTTTTTTGTTTTGGTTGGAAATACTAAAAATATACAAGGGATTTTTCAATGAAACGAAACCGTGGCTTGTCCAAGGCTTTCTACCATGGCGGTTGAAGTTTGATTGGCTTGAATGAATTCTGCGTTTGTAGCAGCCCCGGCCATAATAAACATCCCTTTTTTGATAGTTTCTCCATATTGTAGAGCCAAACGGGTGGCCGCAGCCAAGCTCCGCCAGGGATTGTGCATGATGTCGTTTGAAGAACCGGTAGCAACGATTTTATGATCGATCAACAGTTCCATGTTGAGATTTTTGAGTGATTGGGATACGGGCATCCAATCGCCCACCACAAAACCAATAGAAGAGCAATTATCGGCCACTACATCTTCGAGTGAGAATTTGAAGTTTTGGTAGCGTGAGTCAATGATTTCAAGTGCGGCTGCAATCCCATCTACGTATTCAGATACTTCGTTTTCATTGAGCTCGCGATTGATATCTTTTCCAATGCGAAAACAGATTTCAGGTTCTACGCGGGGGTGGATATAATGATTTATTTGGGTTTTGGAGTTATTGGGAATCAGCATGGAAGAGGTGAGTCTACCCCAGATCAGATCATGCACGCCCATTTGTTGCATTTTTGCTTCGGAAGTAAATCCCATTTTCAATCCAATCAGAGTTTCTCCACCATCGAGTCTATATTGAATAAGTAGCTTTTGTATTTCGTAGGCTTGGGTTAAGGAAATGGGATGGGCTAGGCTGATTTGTGGTATAGGTTTCGCTTGAAGGGCCGCTTCGTGAAGGGTTTCTGCGATGTCTTGATTACTTGCCATGGTCTATTGTGAATGCTTTAAAGTTATAAATGCTTGATTTTGAATACGATTAATGAGAACAATCCTTTTTTTAAACGGATGATCTCTGGTGGATGGATTGTGTTTAAAAAAAGTGTTTGATACTGTTTGAGCGATTTTGATTTATAAACTGACACCAGTCCATCAAATGTAATGGAGAATAGATTGATTGGGATTGGGTATGTAAATAGAATGCGTCGCCATGAGAAAGGTTTTATAAAAGGGGTGAATAAAAGTGTTCCAAGGGTACAGGTAAAAAAGATTTTTATGTAAACCAATATTCCAGGAGTTAGTATTTCAACAATATAAGCTTCTGCATTTTGCAAACGGATTTTTGAAATAAGTTCTTGTTGCTCGAAATCACTAAAATGATGAAAGGCATTAAACATCGTATAGGTGTGTGAAGAATCAAATCGTAGTTTAAGTGCATCCACAGATTCTTTGACATACACTATTGGGGAACTAAAATTGGTATGGGTGGAGGGAAACTTGTCGCTTAGATGAAGTGATTTAAATTGTGATATCCGATCAAAAATATCTACAGCGGGTCTGCCGCTTCCAGAACATAAGTCGAACATACTATTTTTTAATGAGTCGTCGCTTTGCAAATGGTCAATAAAGGATGCATAGACTGCAAATCGATTTACCATATAACCAATATAGTCGGTTTGATATTGTCTAAGTATGGGTGGAAACCAACGATAGTCTTCTAATTCTTTCAATGCAGCCACATAATTCAAAACAAATTTACATGCATACTCTGGATTACAAAAAATTTAAGTAACAATTACATTCTCTAAAAACCAGACAGAAAATCCTCTCTGGAGACTAACTTTGATCCATGATTTTTGAGGAATTTATTCAACAGGCTGCCACTCGTTTGATTCAAGCCCGTGACATGGCAATGCCCTGCGCACCCGTTAGAGATATTATCGGGGAAACAGATATTGAAGTTGCCTACGCTGTTCAGCGATTAATCAATGATCATAGGTTGGCTGCTGGAGGTCGTGTGGTTGGAATGAAAATTGGATTAACCTCCTTGGCGGTTCAAAAGCAGTTGGGGGTAGATCAGCCCGATTTTGGGTTGTTATTTGCAGATACACGGGTGAAGAATGGAGGATCTTTATTGGCATCCGAGGTGATGCAACCCAAGGCAGAGGCCGAAATTGCCTTTGTGATGAAACAGGATTTGGTGGGTGATATTTCTGAAGATTCAGCTATAGAGGCCATTGATTACGCCCTTGCAGCCATTGAAATTGTGGGGTCAAGGGTATTGAATTGGGATATCAAAATAACGGATACTGTTGCCGACAATGCCAGTGCAAGCCATTTCGTTTTGGGGGATGTTCGCAGAAATATGGGAGAAGTTAATTTGTCCACGGTGAGGATGCAGTTGCGAAAAAACGGTGAACTGGTTTCTGAGGGTATTGGATCTGCGTGTTTGGGTAGTCCGGTCAAAGCTCTGGTATGGCTTGCACAAACTTTTGCAGGTTTGGGTAAGCCATTGAAAGCCGGAGACATTGTCTTGAGTGGTGCCTTGGGTCCGATGTGCGTTGGTGAAGCTGGCGATACATTTGTAGCCAGTATTGAGGATTTTGGTGATGTATCATTTTCATTTCTATAAAAATGCTTGGTCCGCATAAAAATAGATTGGTCTGATCTAAATTTGTTTTGGTTGTGGCAATGTTGCCATGCTCTGATGGGTTTATTGTTAAAGTATTAAATGGGAAAGATAAAGGTAGCAATTATTGGTTCTGGGAATATTGGCACAGATTTGATGATCAAGGTGATGAGAAATGCCAAGCATTTAGAAATGGGCGTTTTTGTAGGCATTGATCCCAAGAGTGATGGTTTGACAAGAGCCCGTAGTATGGGGGTTTCCACTACACATGAGGGCGTAGAGGGTTTGTTGAAGCACCCATTGTGGCCAGACATTGGCTTCGTGTTTGATGCTACATCGGCCAAGGCGCACATTCATAATTACGACAAGATTATTGCGTTTGAAGGGAAGCGTGTGATTGATCTGACCCCCGCTGCAATTGGTCCGTTCATGGTACCAACCGTAAATTTTCATTCCTTGGCAGATGTGCCGAATGTAAATATGGTGACTTGTGGTGGTCAAGCGACCATTCCCATTGTTGCGGCAGTGAACCGTATAAGCAAGGTGTATTATGCAGAGATTGTGGCCAGCATTGCATCAAAAAGTGCAGGACCAGGAACCCGCATGAATATTGATGAGTTTACCGAAACCACTGCCCATGCTATTGAGCAGGTTGGTGGAGCAAGCAAAGGCAAAGCAATTATTATTTTAAACCCAGCAGAACCCCCAATGGTGATGCGTGATACCGTATTTACCTTAAGCGATTTGGCTGATACCGAAGCGATTCGAAAAAGTATCACTGCAATGGTAACAGAAGTGCAGCAATATGTTCCGGGTTATCAGTTGCACCAAGAGATTCAATTTGAAGAAATCAGACCTGAGAATGCTGTTTTTATTGAAGGCTTGGGCAAACTCAGTGGACTTAAAACTACGGTTATGCTTCAAGTAAAGGGGGAGGGACATTATCTGCCAGAATATGCGGGAAATTTGGATATTATGACCAGTGCGGCATTGGCTACGGCTGAGAGGATGGCTGAGAGGATGCCTGAGAGATTGTCCGAACCTATGGGTTAAAATATGGGAAATACGATGGATTAAAATATGGAAAATACGATGGTGAAGGTTTTTATTCAGGACGTTACTTTGAGAGATGGTCAACATGCTATCAAACACCAATACAGCAAGGAAAAGCTAACCGAAATTGCGCTGGCCTTGGATACTGCCAAAGTAGACGCCATTGAGATCGCCCATGGAGATGGTCTGTCGGGTGCCAGTTTTAACTATGGATTTGGCGCCCATACCGATTGGGAGTGGCTTGAGGGCATTGCTGGGCAGTTAAAACATGCGCGTTTAACCACCTTGTTATTGCCTGGAATTGGTACTATCGATGGGTTAAAGCGTGCCAGAGAATTGGGCGTCCAAAGTGTACGCATTGCAACCCATTGTACGGAAGCGAATATTGCTGCCCAGCACATCGAGGCAGCCAAGAAATTGGGTATGGATGTCGGGGGTTTTTTAATGATGGCACACATGAATGAACCCAAAAAATTGGCAGAACAAGCCCTATTGATGGAAAAATATGGGGCAGATTGCGTGTATGTTACAGACAGTGCAGGGGCTTTATTGATGAACGATGTGGTCGACCGAATCAAGGCTTTTAAGGACGTCTTAAATCCTAAAACCGAGATTGGAATTCATTGTCATCACAATTTGAGTTTGGGTGTGGCAAATACAATTATTGCTATGGAAAATGGTGCAACCCGATTGGATGCCTCATTGGCAGGTATGGGAGCAGGCGCAGGAAATGCCCCCTTGGAAGTGCTGATTGCCGTGTTAAATCGAATGGGTGTTCTCCACAATTGTAATCTATTTGCATTAATGGATGCCGCAGATGATTTGATCCGCCCACTGCAGACCCGACCGGTTAGGGTAGATCGTGAGACATTGAGCTTGGGATACGCGGGGGTGTATTCTAGTTTTTTGTTGCATGCAGAAAGGGCTTCTAAACAATATGGAATAGATACCCGAAGCATTTTGGAAGAATTGGGAAAACGCTCCATGGTTGGTGGACAAGAAGACATGATTATTGACGTGGCATTGGATATGCAAAAGGCCAAAATATGACCATACAGGCAGCATTTTTTAAGTGTCGAAAGAATATTTTTTCCAAAGATGAATATGCGCCGCAGTTTGTTCAAAGTTGTTGATCCATGAAACCACGACACGCAGTTTATTGCTGAGATTTTTTGTGAATGAATCGTAACTTTGTGGAAGATCTCGAATGAAAACAGATATTCTTATTATTGGTGCAGGTATCGTAGGCCTTTCAACGGCGCATCAGTTGTTGCGACTAAACCCCAATGTGCGTGTTGTAATTTTGGAAAAAGAAGGGGCTGTCGCATTGCACCAAACAGGGAATAACAGCGGAGTCATTCATTCGGGTATTTATTACAAGCCCGGAAGTTTAAAGGCTGATAATTGTTTGCGAGGATATCATATGCTCATAGAATTTTGCAAAGCCGAAGGCATTGAATATGATTTGTGCGGCAAAATTATCGTAGCCACACAAACAGAAGAATTATCGGGTTTAGAAGCTTTGTATCAAAGGGGGATACTCAATGGACTTTCAGGATTGCGTTTTTTATCCCAGGCGGAAATTAAGGAGTATGAGCCTCATTGTACAGGAATAAAAGGGGTGTTTGTGCCCCAAACTGGCATCGTTGATTATAAAAAAGTGGCATTGGCCCTTGCCAATAAAATAACATCTCATGCCAACGGACAAATCATTACCTCTGCCAAAATAGAGGCTATTATTGGCAATGAAAGTGGCTGTGTGGTTCATACAAAAACAGAGCGTTATGAAGCCAAAGTAATCGTTAATTGTGCCGGCTTGTATTGTGATAAAGTGGCTGAAATGGCTGGCGAAAAGCTCAATATGCAAATCATTCCATTTCGGGGGGAATACTACAGCCTTAAACCCGAAAAAGCATTTTTAGTTAAAAATCTTATTTATCCTGTACCCGACGCAAATTTCCCTTTTTTAGGGGTTCATTTCACCCGGAGGATTTCTGGAGAAATTGAAGCCGGACCCAATGCAGTTTTTGCTTTCAAACGCGAGGGATATAAGAAATCCGATTTCATGTGGAGCGAATTTTGGGGCAGTATCCGATTTGGGGGTTTTCGTAAAGTGGCCTGGAAATATTGGAAGATGGGATTGGGCGAATTTCATCGTTCATATTTCAAGCCTGCTTTTACCAAAGCGTTACAAAAATTGGTCCCTGAGATTAAAGAAACCGATTTAATACCCGCCGGATCAGGAGTTCGGGCTCAAGCTTGTGATCGTGATGGTGGATTGATAGATGATTTCTATATCCAAGAATCCAAAGGCTTTATACACGTATTAAATGCGCCAAGCCCTGCCGCAACAAGTGGACTGTCGATCGGATTAGAATTGGCTGAGCGAACCCTAAAAAAACTAAGTTGATGATTTTTTACACATTAAAATCATTCCTTTCTCGAGTCTATTTTTGAAATAATATTTTCCTTGCAGCGCGAACAAATTATTCCGGTTTTACTAAAATACTTGCCAAAAGGCAGTGAAGATTATGCTGCAGATTTGATGTTGGAATATGCAATTCAATTGCGAATAAAGAATCCGCGTTTGAGTAAACTGGGTGATTACAGGCCACCAATTCCTGGTAAAAGCCACCGTATTTCTATCAACCGTGACCTTAATCCGTTTGCATTTTTGATTACATTTATGCACGAAGTTGCGCATCTGTTAAATTTTGAGAAATACGGACAACGTGTTTCACCCCATGGAATTGAATGGAAACGGGAATTTCAAATAATCAGTAATCCCATGATTCAGCAACGATTTTTGCCAGACGATATCCAATATGCACTCAATAGATACCTAAAAAATCCCAAGGCGAGCAGTTGTACCGATTCGAATTTGATTCGCGCGCTGAGAAAATATGACCCTCTTTCTGAATGGTTATTGGTTGAGGAAATTTTGGTTGGATTGGCATTCGAAACGCAAGATGGTCGACGTTTTAAAAAATTGGAAAAAATGAGAACGCGCTATCGATGTATTGAATTAGACACCAAAAAAATATACCTAGTACCCGGAATGATGCAATGCAAGCCCCTTATGATATAATGTAATGGATTTGGGCATTCGTTCAGCAATTCGCTTTTTATGTCAAAAGCAATGCCAATCGCCACCAAGGTGGAGGTGGTGGTTTTACCGTGGGTGCCGGCTTTTTACATATTATGATTAACTTCGTTTTTCAATGTATAACCACACACACAGTGCTCCCGAAGAAAATATGGGATTTCGTTTTTTGTTGGGAATACTCCTCAATATTGTTTTTGTAGGTATTGAATTCGGCTATGGATTTTCGATTGGTTCGCTTTCTTTAATTGCAGATGCATGGCATAATTTGGGAGACGTAGCAGGATTGGCAATTAGTTTATTTGCATTCCGATTGGCAGCAAAAAAACCCTCTAAGGTATATACCTATGGATTTTCTAAAGCAACCATCCTTGCTTCTATTGTCAATTGCATTCTTCTGTATATCGCTGTGGGTGTCATTGGCTGGGGGGCTTGGGAAAGATTTATGCATCCCAAACCAACACAAGGAAATATTGTAATTTGGGTTGCAGGTATTGGTCTAATCATCAATTCCCTCACCGCATTGCTATTTGCCAAAAGCCATGAACTTAACTCAAGGGCAGCTTATTTACATATGATTGCCGATGCCAGTGTTAGTTTGACCGTTTTGGTGGGTGGAATTTTTATTTCTCTTACCAACAATAATTTTATAGATCCCATATTGGGCATTGTAGTTTGTTTGGTTATAGTAGTTGGTACTACAAGGATTTTTCGAAAAAGTCTTCGCTTAAGTTTAGATGGGGTTCCTGAGGGTGTTGATATTGATCTTGTTAAAAAACGCATAGAGTCAATTCAGGGGATTGCTTCAGTAGACCATTTGCACATTTGGGCACTCAGTACCACACGAAATGCGATGACTGCCCATATTGTTGTGAACAATGGATTGGGAGATGAAAAAATTGAGAGCATCAAGCAGGCCGTAAGAGAGGCTGTTGAGAGTGAACAAGTTCACCACAGCACACTAGAAACAAGCAGTTTTGAAGTATTATAATCCCAAAAGTTCTTCTTCAGGTTTCTTTCCATCTCGCATCATATCAGGATTTTCGAGGAGCTGTTTTACGCGAACCAAAAACCCTACACTTTCTCTTCCATCGATGATGCGGTGATCGTAGCTGAGTGCCAAAAACATAATGGGACGAATCACAATTTGACCGTTTTCAACCACAGGACGATCAACGATATTGTGCATCCCTAGAATAGCACTTTGTGGTGCATTGATAATCGGTGTACTCATCATTGAGCCAAATACACCGCCGTTGGTAATGGTAAATGTTCCCCCAGTCATTTCATCTAAGCTAAGTTTATTTTCGCGGGCTTTGCCGGCCAAACGTTTTACTTCTTTTTCGATTTGTATAAGAGAAAGACACTCTGCATTGCGAATAACAGGAACCACTAAGCCTTTGGGGGCACTCACGGCAATGGATATATCACAATAATCGTGGTATACAATTTCATCGCCATCGATACGGGCATTGACAGCTTTCCATTCCTTAAGGGCAATGCAAACTGCGCGGGTAAAGAATCCCATAAAACCCAACCCGATGCCGTGATTTTCTTCAAAACGTTTTTTGTACTGCACACGCAAATCCGAAATGGGCTTCATATTAACCTCATTGAAAGTTGTTAGCATCGCAGTTTCATTTTTGACGATTACAAGCCTTCGACTCAAGGTTTTGCGTAAACTGGACATCTTTTCACGCTTGGATTCTCGGGTGCTAGCCAATGCAGTATGGCCTATTCCGCCACCCGCAACAATTGCTTCTAAGGCATCGACTTTAGAAATTCTTCCACCAGAACCTGAGCCTTTTACCGAGGAGGGATGAATGGAATATTGTTTGAGCAAGCGGGCAGCAAGCGGTGAAACCAAAGACCAATCTTCTCCAATTTCTGAGGCTGCAATCATGGGTTCTTCAGGGGTATACGCTGGATCAATGGTTGTATTAGAAGGAGTTACAATGGCGTCAATGCTTTGTTTTGTTTTTACCGAATTGGATTCAGAGACCACTGAAATAGGCTTAGATGCCTCGGGATTAATAATGGCGATTACGGAATTAACGGCAATGGTATCTCCAATTTTACCGAACAATTGTGAGAGAATTCCTGCTTTCTCGGCAGAAACTTCGAAAGTGGCTTTGTCACTTTCTAATTCAGCCAATGGGGCATCCATCTCTACCCATTGACCTTCCTTGACAAGCCAATTGGAGATAGTAACTTCACTCACTGATTCTCCCGGCGCGGGAACCCTTATTTCAATAGACATATTGCCTTAGAATAAATTTCGGGACAAAGTTAGGCATTTTTTAACCCAGACAAACCACCAGAATACAGTTTACCCGATTGAATACATGTCAAATTTATGATAAGAATTACACGAGATAAACAGACATGGCTGAAACTGACAAATGAATAGGGTTACAAACCTTTTGTTCATGCATTGCAGATAGTAGAAATAAATAGTAGAATTGCGCCTATTTTCAGGCATAGATTGGAGAGGCTGGTTTAGAAATATGGCCTAAAAAATTGTGCATATTTTTTAATAAAAATTAGAAAATTGAGAGTATTTTTGTTTGAAAATTATGAAAAAAATAACGCCTTTATTGTTTTTTGTAGGTACACTTTCTTTGCTAGTATCAAGCTGTATGGGATCCAAGAAAGCCTACCAAAAATCCAAGCTGAGTGGTTTTGTGGGCGATCAGACCCAATTGCTTATTGATGAAAACAATATCAAAACGAATAAGGGAGACAATGGTATTGGAAAAATTGTTGAAGAAACGAAGGTAAAAGTTGTTGCCATTGACGCCGACTTGACAAAGGCCAATGCCGTGATCGCTGAATTAGAGCAAAAGATGGATGTAGTTGAAAGACTGGAGAAAGAGGTTAAATCAGAATTTGAGCGCAGCAATGTTAGTACAGTTTTTTTTGGTTTAAATAAATCTGAATTAAATACTGCATCCATGCAGGAATTATACCGTTGGAAAGTGGGTATAGACCGCAGTGCAACTGCCTATAATTTTGGGGTGATCGTGTATTCCTCTGCTGACCCAACCGGTTCAGAGAAGGGCAATGCCGCATTGCGTGAAAAACGCGCAGTGGCAGTCAATAACTTCTTGGTTAATTCCTTGGGTTTGCCGGCAGCCAAAGTTCAGATTGTAACGACTCAGCCAGCCTATACTGGATCAGATAACCTTGATCGCCGCGTGGTGGTGGGTGTTGTTGTAAAATAAGGGTGTGGTGTATCGGGTTTTGGTTGGAGCTAAAATTTGAGACAGCGTTCACGTATATTCCGGAATCTATCATTTTGACTCATGCTTGGTATATCCTCAATTGGGATGTCCTTTGCTTTGCCTCCTTTGACTATCTTCGTATCTAATGTCACAAGGGAGTAAGTCCATTATTTTTTGCGGGATATTTTTTGCAATGGTTTTTTCTAATGTGATTGCACAAAATCCAAATATTGGCAAAGCCCAATCAAAGACGAAGGCCACTAAAGTTTCTGCAAAACCGAGTTTGAGTGTCAAAAAATCTGTGTATTCTCCAGAAAATTTGGATTTACAATATCCAAATTCAACGATTCAACCAACAGCACTTTCCCAATCAAAAGAATATTCTCAGTATGGTGCGTTTGTAAATCCCTTTGTCGGGACCGGTGGGCATGGACACACTTTCCCTGGTGCTGCCTGGCCTTTTGGTATGGTTCAATTATCGCCCGATACCCGCATTGATGCTAGTTGGGATGGTTGTGGTGGATATCATTACAGTGATTCTTTTATTTTTGGATTTTCTCATACGCATCTGAGCGGAACAGGGGTTTCTGATTATGGAGATATTTTAGTTATGCCATTGTCTGCCAATGGGTTGCCGTCTTTTAATCCGTATGCTTACCGCAGTGAATTTTCGCATACCACCGAAAAAGCAGAAGCGGGTTACTATTCTGTATACCTTGAAAAACCCAAGGTCAAGGCCGAGTTGACAGTGAGTCCTAGAATGGGTATTCACCGTTATTCTTTCTACCCAGATCCTTTGCCAGGGGCATCTAAAACCGAACGCTTTACAGCGCGTTTGTTGTTGGATTTAATTCATAGAGATCCCTTAGTTTCATTTAAACTTGAGCAAATTGATAACCGGAGAATAGGGGGATGGCGTCAAAGTAAGGCATGGGCCGATAACCAATGGGTGTATTTTGCAATCGAATTTTCACAAGATATCGACAGGGTAATTTCATCTCCCGATGGCAAGCAAGCAATATATGAATTTGATTTTGATGAGTCGGGTGGAATTTCATCCAATCCAAAAGTGCTGGAACTTAGAGTGGGTATCTCTTTTGCGAGTGAAAAAGGAGCCCTTTTAAATCTTGTCCAAGAACAGTTTGTACCGCATCCCGACCTGCAGGATTCTTTATCAGTTATTCAATCTGCTTTTGCCCATTTACAATCGGGGAGTAAAGCAAAATTTGAAGATTTTCGCAGCCAAAATCAAATGGCCTGGAATGCGGAATTGGGTAAAATTGAAGTTCATTCTGAAAAGGAAGCCATGGTATTTATGACACCTGAGCAGGCCATTAAAGAAGATACGGACAAAAGAAAATTTTATACTGCTCTTTACCATTGTATGATTCACCCGAGTCTAGCGAGTGATTATGATGGTGTTTATCGTGGTCGTGATCAAAAACTCCACCGTGCCTTTCATAAAGTATATACCGTATTTTCCCTGTGGGATACCTACCGTGCCTTACATCCTTTGTTGTCGATCATAGACGAACCCCGAACCATCGATTTCATTCGTACAATATTGCTTCAATATCAGCAAGGCAAAAAATTGCCAGTTTGGGAATTGGGGAGTTGTGAAACCGAATGTATGATTGGATACCACAGCGTGAGTGTCATCGCTGACATCATAGCCAAAGGCATTGGAAATAATGAAAAAAGCCCTGCATTCGATCAAAACCTTGCTCTGGAAGCCATGGTTCATAGCTCACATTTAAAAGATTCTTCCTTTTTATCTGCAAAGGGATACAAACTTGGGTATATGGGCATAGAAAACTCCGCAGAATCTGTGTCAAAACTACTTGAATATTCCTATGACGATTGGTGTATTGGTCGGGTAGCCTATCTCATGAAACATGATGATTTGGCCAAGGAATTCTTTGAAAAAAGCGAGCGCTGGAGAAATGTATTTGACACCAAAACAGGTTTTATGCGTCCCCGAGAAAATGGAGGATGGTTGTCGCCATTCGATCCAAAAGAAGTGAACAACCATTATACGGAGGCAAATGCGTGGCAATATTCGATGTATGTGCCCCACGATATCCAAAAAATGATGGCTGCGATGGGAGGGGTTAAAGCCACCGAAACCCACCTTGATTCTTTATTTGGAACAAGTTCGATTACCCGCGGACGGGCGCAGTCTGATATAAGTGGTTTAATAGGCCAGTATGCCCATGGAAATGAACCAAGTCACCACATGGCCTATCTGTATAATTATTGCAGTAAGCCCGAAAAAGGACAAAAAATTATCGATCGCATATGTACAGAATTTTACCTAGATACGCCGGATGGTCTGATAGGGAATGAAGACTGCGGTCAGATGAGTGCTTGGTATGTAATGAGCGCAATGGGCTTTTACCCGGTTTGCCCAGGCAGTAATCTTTACCAAGTAGGTTCCCCGCAATTATTTGAAATTTCACTTCACCGGTCTGGAAATAACACGCCACTGCGAATAACCAAAGGCGCCACTGAATACGATTTATCACAGAGCGATTGGCCTTGGGCAGCGCACCGAGTTCTGAGCCCCTCTGCTTCGCAAATACCCTCCCAAACGGCGCCGATGGCCAAGTCTTCAAAGTCTGAAAATGGGATGGTTTATCCAGAAGGTATAAATTTACTGATGCGGGTTCCTGCCCTAACCATCTCTCATGAAGAATTGCGGTCGGATTTCGGCATTGTGTTTAGTAAAGTTAGACCAGAAGAACGCAGTTTGATGGTATTGCGTTCTGCCAAGCAATCGATGGCTTCTGATTTTCTTGCTGCCCCTGTAATCGAAGGTGTGAGAACCTTTTTGGATTCAGCGTTTATTCGAATTTACCTTCCAAAGGGAAGCAATGGGAAATTAGAACTACATACTTATTCCAATGGGTCAAAGGCATCCTCAAAAAGCACGATCCCGGATAAAAAAATTATTACTTTGGGCGATGACAATGTGTATTATGCAACGATAAAGAACAATACTGTCTTTGAAGCCCGTATCGTTGGTGAAGAAATCTTGGGAGCATTGAAAAACGAAGGACTCGGCAATCGACAATCGACCAGCGATTGGACCCATGCTGAGTTTTCCAAAAGGGAAAACGACTATGGTATTGAATTGAATAGCCAATTTCATGTTCAATACAGTGCGGGGGGAAAAGCTGCGCTCACAGATGGAATTCGGGGCAATAAAGAGTGGCGTTCTGGCTATTGGCAAGGATATTATGACCAAGATTTTGAAGCATTGGTTGATATGGGAAGTGTAAAGCCCTTGAAAGAAGTAGCAGTCGGCTTTCTACAAGATTGTCGGGCATGGATTTTTATGCCTCGCAAGATGGAAGTTTGGCGGTCTGTAGATGGTAAGATATACTTGCCAATGGGCGAAATAGAGAATACTGTCCCGGATGATGATTTAACAACACGCTTGCAAGAGTTGCGAGTCTATTCCAAAGACAAAAAAGGCAAAAATAGGCCGATTAAAGCCCGATATATCAAAATAAAAGCCACCAATTATGGCAATTTACCGGTATGGCATCAGGGATATCCTTCGGGGGGAAAGTCTTATATTTTTTTGGATGAAATCATGTTGCGATAATGGGACTAGAAGTTTGTGTATTCAACAGAGAGGATGCCTATTTAGCCCAAGAGGCTGGGGCGACGCGTTTGGAGTTATGCGCCAATTATGCAGTGGGGGGAATTACACCACCCATGCAAGATTTGGAGGCATGGGCAGGATTGTCTGACCGAGAACCATTAACGGTTCCTTCTCTGGTAATGCTGCGTCCGAGGGCTGGTGATTTTATATACACCAAAAACGAAAAACGGTGGATCATGGACATGATACACCGCATTGGAAAATTTGGATTTCAGGGGGTTGTTTTGGGGTCTTTGCTCCAAAAAGGTTCCAAAATAATGTTGGATACCCAATTTCTTAGTACCGCTTCGCTATTGGTTCATTCGTTGGGAATGGAAATGGTGTTGCACCGATGTTTTGATGAACTTTCAACTCCATTTAATGCCGTATCAGAAGCCCAATTGTGTGGTGTAGACCGTATTCTCACAGCCTGGGGATTGAAAAGTATGGAAACACTTAAGATGCTTCGTTGGCATGCATCTGAGATTGCTATTTTACCGGGTGGCGGTATACGTATGGCCAATATGAAACGATACACGGATTTGGGTTTCAAAGAATTGCATACATCATGTTTGGGAGAGGGGGGTGAACTGGACATTGATTCTGTAAAGCAAATGCTGGCTGCCATGAAAGAAATCCATTAGTCCAAAAGGAACCATCTATGATTTGCGAGGCATGAGAAAATGTTCAAAGGCAAGTAAATCCTGTTCAACCACAATTTCTCGTGTATTTGGCTGTAATTAGGGCTTTTACTCAATCATCGATAAGATGGCGCGCCTTTCTAATTTCAGCAACAGTATTTGATTTTATTGCATAAGTAAAGCCCGGTCGCAAGGAAAAAGCACCAATTTCTCCCCCGATATTGATGGCAATGAATCCAATTTGGGTATTGATCCAATCTTTCTCCCGCAGTATAAATTTTTCTTTGATGGCCATTATGGCTTTTTCACAAGCTTTTTGCGGTGATGCTCCATGTCGCATTTCTTCTACCACCCGAAAAGACCCCACCACCCGAATGACCTCTTCTCCTTGACCAGTTGCTGTTACAGCTCCCACTTCGTTGTCTACATACAATCCAGAACCTATGATAGGAGAATCTCCAATGCGTCCGTGCATTTTAAATGCCATGCCACTGGTACTGCATCCTCCTCCAAGATTTCCTGCATTGTCCATGGCGATCATTCCAATTGTGTCGTGATTTTCGATATTGATGACAGGGGTATAATCAGATTTTTTGAGCCACTCTTTCCATTCGCGCTCAGAATCGGCAACCAATAAATTTTCCTTCTTAAAACCTTGTTCAAGGGCAAATTGCAATGCACCCTCACCCGCTAGCATTACATGAGGGGTTTTTTCCATAATAGCGCGGGCAACTGAGATTGGATTGGCAATATGTTCTAGAAATACCACAGAGCCTATATTGCCTTTATAGTCCATAATGCAGGCGTCCAAAGTAACATGTCCATCCCGGTCGGGTCTGCCTCCGAAACCCACACTGCGTTCGTTTGGGTCGTTTTCGCAAAGTCGAATTCCTTGTTCAACGGCATCTAAAACAGGGCCATCTTTTACCAATATTGCCCAAGCAGCTTCGTTTGCTTTTAGTCCGAAATCCCATGTGCTTACAATCAATGGCCGATTCAGAGCCCGTTTTGGAGATTTAGATGTTGGGATGGGAGTAGCTTTTCCCTCCTTCGAATTGTTCCAAGGCTCTTGACCTACTAGGAGAGAAGGAATAGCCGCTGCAGTAGTGAGGCTGGTGAGTTGTTTGATGAATTTTCGGCGGTTATTCATGGATTATTTTTTATTGCCATTTCAAAAAAAGGTAGCGGATTCATTAAATTCTGTATGTTTGAGTGCAGAAGGGTTGCCCATCAACCGCAAAAGCAACCAAGTAAAATCGCTCATTGCCAAAGAAAAAATTCAACGCTAGCTTAAGCATCAGCAATCGTATTTGCCAATTTGCTAGTGTAATGAGGTGAAGGGGTATTTCCCCATTTGGACAGGCCTAAGTGTATATGATAAAAAACATAAAAATGTAGGAAGATTGCAGCTTCCAAGCCGAGTATATACCAGGGCCATTCTCCCACAACGAAAGGGTTGTTCGCGAGTGGTTTTTCACACAAGAACATGTAATTGGCTTGCAGTATCCAGTTTATGCCACCAATTATCGGCAGTATCAATTGCGTGAATAAAAACACCTTCCACCATGACCCTTTGCGGGGTTTATATCCCATGCGAAGCGTAAGGTAAACCGATCCCAAGATAATACATCCGTGGCTAATACAATAGTCAAATAAATTGAATAAACCTTCTCCATTGGTGACTTCTGGAGTTATATAAGAATGGATAGCGCCTGCCCCCCAATAAATAAGGAATTCATAGCCAATTTGAGATCCCCTCAGTAAGGTATAGCCTGCAAGTAAAGAAGATAATGAACACAATTGAAGCGGAAGACTTACTTCTAATGCCCAAATGCCTTTGTCAATTTCGTTAAGCTGACCGTATGCAAAATTCGCCAAAGCAAGAATCCCAATAAATCGACTCATACCCGTTCGAATTTTTTCTGAAACTCTCCATGAAAAAACAAGGTACAGCAAAAAAATAGTCCAAAAAATGATGTTAATCTCAATATGGGTTGGAGATCCCACAGGAATAATCCAGTGGTGACTGTTAAGATTTTCTGCTGATGTATGGACAAGGTTATTTACCATATATATCTATTCGGGATTGAAAAGACTTAGTATTCATGCAAGATACCGTAGATTTTGACAAATCCAAATTTCTTGGGTGATTTCAAAATAGGGGTGGGTTGGGGGGTCACATAAACAATACTTTTATTGTGTGCGATAGCGTATATAGGGGGTCTATAATGCATGTAATTGGGGGGTGATTAATGTGCAGATGAGATTTTTTCGTCAAATTCAATACCTTGTTTTTTGAGGGATTTTTTAACGAAAAATGCATAATATGTTAAGTACAGAAAACAAATTATTCCAATAAAAAATGAATTATGAATTCCAATGATGTCAGCCAATTTGCCTTGAATTGGAGGTAAAATAGCCCCTCCTAAAATCATCATAACAAGAAATCCAGCACCTTGTGATTGATATTTACCCAATCCAGCAACAGACAATGAAAATATACAAGGCCACATGATGGATAAAAATAATCCCGCTGATAAAAAGGCGTAAATACTCACATATCCTATGCTCAACATTCCAATTATTGTAGAAATTGTACCCATAATTCCAAATACTAACAATGTGAAGGCAGGTTTGTCCTTTGTAATATAAAATGCAATTATTTGAACCAAAACACACAGGAAATACCATTTTAGTGGTTGAATTTCGTATCCAGCAATAAATGTAAACAACAGTACCACCAAAAAGGCAATTAATGGCATGAATAAGCGAAGCCATTTCTTAGTTTTTTCAGTCAAGTTCAATGCACTTACAGCACCTGTCCAACGACCAATCATTAAACTTCCCCAATACATTGCAATAAAGGGTGCAATTTGACTTGAAGTAAAACCTCCAAAATCGGATTGTTTCAATAGTTCTCCTAAATTACTGCCAATGGCCACTTCCACTCCCACGTATATAAAAATTGCCAACATGCCAAGACTCAGCTGGGGATACTGCATTGCACCCCATCCCTCAGGAGATTTCTTACTCGAATTAAATGCATAGAACAACCCACCCACAATAATTACCAGGCCAAGCAATAACCAGATCAGTCTTGATTTTTCCAAAGGAAGTTTTAATGGAACAATGGTATCTGTTAGCGATTTGTAGGTTGTATTATTTTTTAATTCAACAGCAAGTTCTTTTTCTGAAATGGTCGGCATAGACTTAGTAATAGCCTTTTTAATGTCAGTTTGTTTTGATTCGTATTGTGCAATTTCAATCATCTGTTGGCCTTTGTAACTACTAAAGACTGGGACGAAGCAAATAATTAGAAACGAGGTAATAACCAGCATCATACGCATGGCTTTTTTGGCTTTTTCTGGCCTTTCTTCAAATATTCCGTCAGGAACTTTTTTTGAAAATCCAAACAAAGCAGCAATCAAAATAAACAACAATCCTACTGCCGCATATAAAATAATGACTTTATCTAAACCCAATGCCGCTATTTCTTCGTCTTTTATGGCAGAGGCTTTGCCAAATAAACTCAGCGCCACAATCAATGGACCTATCGAGGTTCCTAAACTGTTTATTCCACCCCCTAGGCTTATTCTGTTATTACCTGTAGATTCATCTCCCAATGATATCATGAATGGATTGGCTGATGTTTGTTGCAGAGAAAATCCCAATGCCACCACGAATAATCCCAATAACATTCCTTCAAATACATTCATGTATACAGAGACAATCATTATGACCGCCCCCAATGCCGAAAATCCCAATCCATAAACAATACTTCTTTTGTAACCCCATGAACCCACGATATCTTTATTTGCGATGGATCCAAGAACAAATAGGATCAAGGCACCCAGGAAATATGCAAGGTAAAATGCGAAATCAATAAGCTGGCTCTGAAATTGATCCAAATGAAAATAGTGCTTGCAAAAGGGTATAAACACACTGTTGCCAGCGGCAATGAATCCCCAGAAGAAGAATACGGTTGTGAGGGTAGATAGTGCACCGTAATTTGTAGGTTGTATAGGGTTTGTATTTTTATGCACGGTTTTTTATGATTAGCAAATAGAAGTAAATTTTGGTGAAACTCAAAGTCAATTTAAATTTATTATTGTAATAATTACAATAATAAATTTGGCTGTCACTTCAAGAAGTATTATTCTTGGTTGCGTCCAATATTTTTGAAATTTACTCTGAGATGCTCGAATTCTATCACCAACAAGCGCTTGTGTAATAGAATTTTTTGGCCATAAACTGAGGGTGTTATCACCCGGCAGTTGGTTTGGTGGTCGATGGGATACAATCTGTGCGGGCGAGGATGCAATCAGTTTCAGCATTTTTTACTCTATTTTTACAAGTATAATTGGTCAAAAAAGAATTTGGTTTACAGATAGGGGATTGGTTTACAGATAGGGGGTTGTTTTGTTCCCCGTCCTCAAGGTAAGCAATTAACAAATTGCTTTCAATGACCGTATTCTAAACTGCGCGCTTTTTTATCTTTAGAACTATATCGCGGTATATTTGTTATCTATTTTTATTCTTTATGAAAAAAACAATGTGGGTAGTTGCATTATTAATCGTAATCATCGGTACATCGCTGGCAGTGGTTTCATTTAAATCGGGAGATATTGAAACCCCTGATTACAAAGTTATAAAAACATTGGGAAATGTTGAAATAAGACAGTACCCCAAAATGGTAGTTGCCCAAACCTCTTTGACGAATCGGTCGTTTGAAAATCAAGGTAGTAACGGATTCAGAACCATTGCGGGCTACATATTTGGTGGCAACGAGGGCAGTCAAAAAATCGCGATGACAACCCCTGTCGTTATGCGCATGGGCGATTCATCGACGATGTACTTTGTTATGCCCAAACAGTATGCTAAAAACGATTTGCCCAAACCCAATTCCAACAATGTTCGCATTCTAGAAGAGGCCGAAAAAACCCTCGCCGTAATTGCTTATGGCGGATTTTCATCAGACGAAAAGATTGAAAAACACCGTATGAAATTAGAGAATACACTACTGGAAAACAATATCAAAACCAAAGGAGCTTTCATGTATATGGGTTACAATGCACCTTGGGATGTAGTGAACCGACGCAATGAGGTGGCTATCGAAGTAGTTGAATAGAGTGTCTGCAAACATCAAAATCAGTTTATCCAAATCATAGATACTTCAGATTGTCCCAAAAATATTTGCCCCTGTGGTGAGTGAATTCCGACCGCTGTTCAATCCAGGGAGATAATTCAGTTTACGGAATATTCCCGTTATATCACCCCCATGTCTGGCCATCGATGCATTGCGCACTTGTTGCCTCTGCAATATTATTCTCTGACCACGATAGTCAAAGGTTGGGCATATGCTCCTACCCTCAGTATATAAACCCCAGATGGGGTATTGTCTAGGGCAATCCGCGTATTTTCTCCCATCAATTTACCCTGTAATACTGTT
>SYIL01000036.1 GCA_005798825.1 Bacteroidota bacterium | reverse complement strand
TTGGCAAGTTTGTGCTCTACCAAATGAGCTATTCTCGCTTGAATGAATTCGCTTGGAATGATTCTGCGAAAATACACCAATGTTATTAGTGTATCAAGCAGAATATAAAAATTTTAAAAAAGGCAGTCCTGTAAGCCGGGTTCTGTTCTTGGGCAAGCCCAAGTTTCTATCATTGATCTGGGGTGCAACTCACGTTACACCTCTATCGGTCTACCCTTCTGGCTTGCCTAAGCAATTGAGCGGGACGCTCTTTAATCCAGGTTTATTTGACCTTTCAACCCGTAAGGTTTATCCCAATTCTGAATCACTTCAGAACGAGTAGGCTCTTACCCCACTGTTTCACCCTTACCTCTCGAAAGAGGCGGTTTCGTTTTCTGTGACACTGTCTGTCATCTTTTGCCGAAGCAAAAAATGCCTTCTTATTAGGAAGTACGGAACCCTGTGTTGCCCGGACTTTCCTATTCGGTTTTACGAATCGATAGAACGGACTGCCAAGTTCAAAGGTACATATGAAATCGGTGGAAAACACAAGTTCCGATCACATTGCCTTTCACTATCTTTGCAAATAAGAACTATGGAAACACAATTTGAGGTTGTAATTGGTTTGGAAATTCACGTACAATTGCAAACCAAAAGCAAGGCTTTTTCATCCGATAGTATCGAATATGGAGCCAACCCAAACACCCAAATAAGTCCAATTAGTTTAGGTCATCCCGGCACCTTGCCTATGCACAATAAAGCGGCCATAGACAACGCCCTTAAAATCGGATTGGCCTTGGAATGTGACATACGGACAATCAACCATTATTCGCGTAAAAACTACTTTTATGCAGACTTACCCAAGGGATACCAAATCACCCAATTTGACACCCCTTTATGCAATCATGGTCAAGTGCGAATTCCATTGACAGATGGAAACTTTAAAGACATCCGGCTAACCCGAATCCACATGGAAGAGGATACGGGTAAAAGTATGCACGACCAAGATCTAAATGATACATTAATCGATTTTAACAGAGCGGGAACTGCACTAATAGAGATTGTTACAGAACCCGATATTCACTGCGGTGAAGAAGCGTACGCCTTTGTTACTGAAATTCGTAGATTGGTTCGCTATTTAGAAATTTGTGACGGAAATATGGAAGAAGGAAGTTTGCGGTGCGATGCGAATATTTCGATAATGCCAAGAGGTTCTAAAACATTTGGAACCAAGGTTGAAGTAAAAAATATGAATTCGATTTCGAATGTCAAACGGGCCATTGATTTTGAAATACGGAGACAAACAGACGTGATTCTCAGTGGTGGTAAAATATTGGGAGAAACCAGGGGCTTCAATGGTACCAATTTGAGTACATTTAGCATGCGAACCAAGGAAACTGTAAATGATTATCGTTTTTTTCCTGATCCAGATTTGCCACCCACAATTATTTCAGCGGCGTATTTGGCGGATGTTCGCTCGCGAATGCCAGAATTACCCACAACGCTCTACGCAAGGTTTACGAAAGATTATGGACTAAGTGATTACGATGCGTCTGTTTTAATTGACGACAAGGACACGGCGTGGTTCTATGAAAAAGTGGTCGCCATTTTACCCCTCTACAAACAAGCTGCAAATTGGATAACCGGAAGCATACGCGGCTACTTAAATGAAAATGCCATGGGTATCAAAGAATTTGTATTGAGCCCCAACCAGATAGCCAGTATTATCGATTTGGTGGAGTCAAATAAAATAAGCCATACGGCTGCCACGCAGCAACTTTTCCCGGCACTCACCAAAGATCCTGAAACTTCCCCCGAAATATTACTCAAAAAATTGGGACTCTCAACCATTACGGATACTCCGTTTATCGAAAAATTGGTTCTGGAGGTATTGGCTGACTTTCCGGACAAAGCTGCAGCCTATCGATCTGGAAAATTGGGATTGTTGGGATTATTCGTTGGTGAGGTTATGAAACGTTCTCAAGGCAAGGCCGATCCAAAAACAGCCAATGAATCGGTTAAAAAATTTTTAGATCTGCACTAATTGTATGCAATTACGATACCGTTTGTTTTTTGCTACGATACTCCGCAATACAGCCTGTGTATGTCAAAACTTATTGCCCTACAAATCAAATGGTTCTTTGATTTCGAGCGATTTATTCATTCCCCAAAAAAAAGGTCTTGCTTGGATACCCTTGTTGTTGTCACTGCTTTCTGTAAATGCACAAATGCTTGTCTTGCCCCAAAATCGGCAAGCCTTACCCTTCTTAGATACCAATAACAACCATTTCCAAGCGCACCAACTCCAAATTATTGGCAGCATTGCAGAAATTGTGCAGAAAAAAAATAGCCAAAAGTTGTCTATTGTGCACATCGGAGATGAACAAGTTAGTTATTCAGCTGCACTTGTTCAACCGCAACTAATGGGTTTGGATGAAACACCCGGTTGCTTTTTCCCAAGCAGCCTGATTTGGAATTCCTTGCCAAGCAATGTATTGAGTAAACATACTGGTTTGTGGCGATATGCCACACCCGCAGAACCAAATCATCCATTGCCTTTGGGAATTACTGGCTATGCAGCTTCTACAGAAGATAAATCTGCCACGCTCACCCTAATGATTCCGTCAAAATACCAGCAGTCAATAGACCGCTTGGCAATCTTTTGCGAGCGAAGCGAGCAATCATTTGAACTCCTTATCCAAACAAACGAGGGAAGGTATTCTGATGGGCGCCCCATTAACCCTATACAAAAAGAAATTTCTACCAGCCAAGCCCAGTATATTTCCAAGGGATTCGTCGAATTGGAAATCGGAAAAGGAACCAAAGAAATTGTACTTTCCTTCAAACAAAATCGTTTGTCCCAGCAACATTTTTTATTGTGGGGACTCTCACTCACCAATAGTACTAAAACTTCAATGCACTCGATTGGCATGCGTGGAATTGGATACACCAATTTTTTAACCCTTGACAGATTTGCCTCCCAGTTGCCATTCCTTTCACCTGACTTGGTTATTTTAGATTTTGGTCTTTACGACCTATATCGCCAGGATGAGGCCATTCAAATTGAAACACTGAAAAAAAGTATTCAGCTTGTGAGGTTGTCTGTTCCACTGGCAAAAATTCTGTTGTGTATTCCTCAAGATTGTATGCGCGGAGGCCGAACGCTCGATGTCTTCGAAAAGTACCAAAGTGAAGTGATTCGGCTCTGTAAAACTGAAAAAGTGGCTTTCTATGATTGGTATCGAGTAGCCGGGGGGAAGTATTCTGCGCAATATTGGGCAGATTATGGCCTATTTACAGCAGATGGCATTCATTTGCAAGCAGAGGGGTTACAACTAAAGGCCGATGTGTTCGCAGCAGCATTTGGCAATACTGTAAACCGTTATAAAAAAGGAAATCGCCAATGGATTATACCTCTTAATCCAGAAAAAATGCTGGCAGCGAGAAATCGTGATACAATTCCAAAAAATATTACTGTTTCAAGCGTATGGCGATACCACGTTGTAAAAAACCATGAAACTGCATTGCGAATTGCAAAAAAATATGGCATTACCGTCTCCCAATTAAAACAGTGGAATGCCCTGCGTGGAACAACAGTTATCAAAGGAGTAAAATTGCGTGTAGGAAAAATAGCCATCGCAGCAAAAACAGATCCTATTCAACTAAAAGAAAATTTGGATTTAGACAGCCTTAATGCAGATAAAATTGTTTTCTCACAATCTTCAAATGAAGAATCCGATTCACCAAAACCCTTGCGAACAGAAAAATCTCCCCGTGTAACAGAATTACCTGTTGCAAGCAATGATTCCAATAAAAAAAATGCATTGGAAAAAACAATCAAATACCATATTGTGCAAAAAGGTGAAACCTTGTATTCAATATCAAAAAAATACGGACTCACGGTCAATGAATTGAAAAAGTTAAATACGCTCTCAACCAACAACATTGGCTTAGGCTCTCGGTTAATCATTCAATAAACAACACCCTTAAACATAATGATATTGATTTTGTCTAACTCTATTTATAACAAAATTCTTTATTTAAAATATTTAAAAACAATGCAATTTTACAAGCCCAACACACGCATCCTTATTGGCCTATTATTCGCAATTCAATGTCTATTCATTCGCCAACTCCAGGCCCAAGAGAGTTTGGGTAATCAATCCACAATTGGCCAAGACAAGCAGCAAAATGGCAATCGAAATGAGCCTCCAAAAACACTATCGGATCCTGAGGGGAAAAGACGTGGAGGAAGTTTTGGAATTCAGGGCATTGGAAAAGTATTAAATGCCAATGGCATGTCCGAATCTGGGGCTTCAATTTCGATTTATACACCCAAAGAAATCGGTCTTATTGGTCGGCCATATGACCCAAATAAACCCGAAAAATACACCCTTGTTCAGACTATTCTCAGCGATAGTTTAGGAATTTACCAGGTTACTATGGGATTTAAGATTTTTGTCCCCGAAGGAAAAGATTTTATGTGGTTGCGAAATGAAATACAAGATTCTGCAAGCACTTCCTTCTATTTTTTGGTTGAAGCAAGGTCCAAAACCAATGCACTGGGTTTTATTTGGGTAAACCTCAAAGAAAAAATCACCATGAATCAAATGCCACCACCTCAAGGTGGATTTAAATTCATAATCCCCGATTTGGTTTTAATTGGCAAAGCTGAAACACTGGTTCCAGTAGAAGTAAAAACCCCCTCTGTAATCATAAAAGGAGATACAACAGAAATCAATGCCGCAAATTTTAAAGTGAATCCTGATGCAAGTGCAGAAGACCTCGTTGCGAAAATGCCAGGTATCGCTAATTCAAACGGTCAAGTTCAAGCCCAAGGTGAGCAGGTTAAGAAAGTATTGGTGGACGGAAAACCCTTTTTTGGGGAAGATCCATCCGCAGCGCTCAAAAACTTACCCGCAGAAGTTGTAAGCAAAATTCAAATTTTTGATGCCAAAAGTGAACAAAGTCTTTTTTCAGGAATTGAAGATGGCAATACAACCAAAACGATGAATATTGTTACTAAATCTCAGTTTCGAAATGGGTCTTTTGGTAGGGGTTTTCTGGGATATGGCCAAGGTGTAAAGGGCAGTAATGATATACACAAGTTTAAATCAGGGATCAGCGTGAATGTATTTTCAGGAAATCGCAGAATTTCATTATTGAGTCAAATGAACAATATTAACGAACAAAACTTCTCGTTCGAAGATATCGTAGGAAGCATGGGTGGCGGCAATCGATCGGGCAACAGCGGTGGTGGAAACCGCTGGGGTATGGCTGGAATGGGTGGAATGGGCGGAATGGGCAATTTTTTTGTGGGCACACAGAATGGGATTACAACTACACGGGCCATCGGACTAAATTACAGCGATCAATGGGGGAAAAAAATAGAAGTCTCAGGGAGTTATTTTGTCAATAGTACCGATAACCTGAATACCACAGAAACATCCAGAACCTATATCCTTTCATCACAATCTGGAAATCCGATTGAAAGGGGTGGAATTTTGTATAACGAAGAAAACCCCAGCAGAACCGACAATTATAGTCACCGTTTAAATTTGCGTGTAAATTGGAAAATCGATTCAAGCAATTCTCTCTTGGTTGAACCAAAATTTTCTTTACAAGAAAATATCTCTCGCAACCCGGTTTCAGCGATTACCCTGGCAAGTGAAGGGTCTTCTATCGGTTCTCAACTTCAGGAAATTGGCAAATTGGTCAATAATACCCATACAGAAACGACCGGATACCGTTTCAGTTCGAATTTTTTATGGCGACACAACTTTGAAAAAAAGGGACGCACCATTTCGATGGAAATTGTTCCGGGCGTAAATGCTCAAAATGGATTTTCTCTTTTGCAGAACTCAAATATCATTCAAAAAAAGGATACCAGTGCGCGCGATCAACGGACTGGAATTGATAAACTTACCCAAACGCTCAGTGGCAATATCACCTTAACAGAAGGATTAGATTCAACACATTTTATTGCTGGCACCTTAGCAACATCAATTAACGAAAATAACAATGACCGTTCTGCCTATCAATACGATTTAGCGCAACTCGGGTATACACGCTTAGACACATTTTTTTCAAGCAAATTTGCGAATGGATACGCCTCTCATAAAATCGGTTTATCTTATCGTATTCAAAATTACAAATGGAATATCACTGCTTCACTCGATGGGCAATTGGCATTTTTAAAGGGAAATCAAACCTATCCCAAAACCCAAATATTGAATCGCCAATTTGGCTCCATTTTACCGGGTTTTCAGTTGCGTTACAATATGGGGGCAAAAAGAAATCTGCGTTTCAGTTACAGCACATCAAACAACGCACCCAGTATAGATCAATTGCAACCAGTAATCAATAACAGCAATCCCATGCAATTGAGCTCAGGCAATCCAATGTTGGTTCAAGATTATCAACACAGTGTGTTTGTGCGTTATTTTTCGGTCAAGCCAGAAATTGGCAAAAATCTATTTTTGATGCTAAATAGCCAATACAGCAATAATTACATGAGCAATAAAACCATTTTGGCATTGCGCGATACCCTGGTGATACCATTAAATTCTTCAACCTATGGAGGTAATTCAACCAATGACCCCACTATCTACAATGGAAATGATAGCGTTCCTTTACTGGTGGGCTCTCAACTCACACTGCCTGTAAATATAAATGGTTATTACAGTATTAGGGCATATGGTGCATGGAGTCGTACGATTAAAAAAATCAATATGAGTTTAAACGGAGGTGCCAATATTTCGCATATTCCCAGTTTGATTCAAATGGGTAACACGAAAGCCCTCACCAATATCGCTACCAATCCCACATCCAATCTTGGACTCTCCATCGCAAGCAATATTTCTGAACGAATGGATTTTACCCTCAATGGAAATGTCGCTTATAATCAGGTTATAAATAGTATCCAAAAAAATAACAACCAAACCTATATGAATTATACCAGTCGGGTTGCGATTAATTGGATGCCCAGCAAAAAATGGGTTATGAATTCCGACATCACCTACCAAGCCTATACAGGTTTGTCGCGTTCGTTCAACCAACAGTTTTATTTGTGGAATGCCGGAATAGGGTACAAGTTTATGAAAGGAAATGCTGGAGAGTTGAGGGTAACAGCCTACGATATATTGAATCAAAATCGCAGTATTCAACGAACTGTAAGCCAAGCTTATTATGAAGATGTAAAAACGCAAGTATTAACCCGTTATTTAATGCTCACTTTTACATATAAATTGCGCAAATTCAACAGCAAGGAAGCAGATGGAAAAGACATGAAGATGATGTTTCCCGGTGGAATGCCCCCTCCAGGATATCCTGGACATGGAATGCCACGAACTGGAGGCGGAAATTAATGGTTCTTTATGAACAATCAGAAGGCCTTCACAATTCGGGTTAACACAATTATTGACCAAGCGGCACCCACACAGTAGTGTTGTTGGCCATTCTTTCACCGTCTTATCATTCGAAAACCATTGGAATTATTTGCTGCCCCTCCAAAGATTCGACTTTGATATACCACAGACCGGGTGAAAGTTTTACGCTGAATTCCTGACGGGCTAATTCTAATAACTCCCACGTCTGAATGGTTTGACCCTTAACATTCATGATAGAGACACCCACACTGTGCAATGTAATGTTTGCATTGATTGTAAAAACTCCTTTGCTGGGATTAGGTGATACCATCAGATTGAAATTTTTATACGCATTGAGTCCGTTTACAGCAAATACTATACAGTTAGAGGTGTCGGTACAATTATTTTCCTTTACCTC
The DNA here is from genome assembly GCA_005798825.1 of Bacteroidota bacterium. Classification (GTDB taxonomy): domain Bacteria; phylum Bacteroidota; class Bacteroidia; order NS11-12g; family UBA955; genus UBA955. The sequence continues at coordinate 25,527 of SYIL01000036.1, read as the reverse complement.
CAAGGCGAACAATCCATTCTCAATGGGCGTATATTTTTTGGAAGTCTCAGCGGCAATCTTTCCATAATTTTTATCGCAGTCTAGCCATTGAAATAGTGCGGATGGATTTGTTGTAGATGCAATCAAGGTATTGATTTCTCTTGTAATACCCACATTGGCATTTATAATGGTAACATCAATGGTATATGCAATACTGTCACAACCAAGCTTTGATTTGACAAAATCTTTTACGGTCTTAGAGGTGGTGATGATTTGATTGCCAGAGGGAACCGTATAGCTTCTGCAATTTTTGACAGTCAATCTTTCTTGTATCGGCACATTTAGAACTAAATATATCTTAATAAAACTATCACACCCTTCACTATTCATACCAAATAAGGTGTCATAATAGGTACCCGTTTGGGTATAGGTATACCTCAGAGATGGACTTTTATAAGAAGAGCAGGCTTTTGTGTTGATGGTTCCGTTACTGGATGCAGACAACACGGTATATTCTATAATACTATCGCAATTGGTTTGATTTGTTATCGTGTCAAAATACACACCCGTTTTTTTGAACACCTTATTGCTATTCGTCGGACATACAACGAACTTACACATTTTAAGGGTTTTTTTGGAGGTCGTAATCTTATTTACTATTACCCGGTGAACCACAAAACTATCACATTTATTTTTTCGATAAAACGTGTCTATAAGCGTTCCACTTTTGTATACTGTTTTGCCATTGTTTATCTTCACAGATGAACAGCCTTCGTAGGAGAAAAAAGTTGTATCTCGAACAGATATAATAACATTAAATGTAATGACACTATCACAACCTACCGAATTGGTTCGGGTTACCTTGTTGAATCCTGATTTTTTATACACCACCCCTGTCAAGGGGTTTTTAAAAGAATCACAAGCCGAGACATACACCTCAGAAGCCGTCGAATTGTTAATGGTAACTTTAATTGTCATCGCTGAATCACAACCCAAAAATGACTTAATTGTATCTTTATAGGTTCCAGATTTTGTGATAATTTTTTTCTTGGAGGGTAAAGGGTATTTGCCACATCGAGTCACGGAAAAGTTGGAATAGGCAATTGTATCACAATACGAACGACCCAAAACATAATTGGAGGTAGAATCTTTCAACCTGAAATTGGTTAATGCACCATCATTTTTATTTGGACTATTGTCTTTAGTTGTAGTAATCGCTGTATTGTCTTTGTAGGGAACACCTTCATCGTAACTCAATTGTAAAATTAATCCTTTGGCATTGCTGGCAGTTTTCTTGGACATTCCAGTCCGAATTTCTGATTGTGAACGGGCATAATTCCAAATTCTTGTTTCTTCAAGTATCCCTCCGTAACCTGTAACCGGGTCAACAATCCATACATCTGAAGAAGTGGAACCATACGAAATGGTAAAAACCGATGCCAATGAATCGGTTAGACTTCCATCAATATATATTCTTATCATGCTGCTATCATAGGTTGCCGCAATGTGGTGCCATTTATTGTCGGTTAAGGTTGCGGTAGATTTTAAATTGACAACAGAGTTTCCATCTTTTAGCGCCAAACTCACTTCTTTGCCATTTCCGGTCCCAAACCGATAACCCCCACTTTGAGCCCAAATAATGGGGGCACAATCGGCGCAGGGTGACGTATTGAAGTTCTTAACATATACCCAAGTTTCGAGTGTTATTTGCGTTGGCCCATTCAACTTGCTTGTGCCACTTACAATAACTTGGTCGTTTGAACCGTCAAAGTGAAGCGCTCTTACTTGGGAAAATACAAAATTGCCACATCCCACAATACATATAAACAGTAAGATTTTTTTCATATTTTTTTATTCAAATGTTAACAAAAAAAAAATATAAATCAAGTATACAATAAAAAAAACACACAAACCCTATCGAACAGTATAATTTAAAACTGCATAACCGCAAAAAGTGTTGTTTTTATATAATCGCTAATACGCAATTTGTACTGTTCATAAACTACATAAAAATAAATGGTATACATTAGTTTTGTAAATCATGTTTTATTGGCGTAGTTTCGAATATAATCAAGTTATGGGCAAGTTAAAACGATAACGTCACAGTGATAGAAATGAATAAATCTTCTTGGCTTTGGCTGACATTTTACGACTGACAAAAACTAATAATAAAACGTGGAGACCAGAACCCACGCTAAAAAAACGGGGCGAAACCGAAAAGCCACACGATTAGGATAAATTTAAATGAAATAAAAATGGATTCACAAAAAGTCGACATGTTCATCATGTCAAATGGAAAATTCTTCGAAAGTCATCAAATGAACATGGTTAGAGAAAGACTGATTGCTCTTGATGATTCAAAATGGGCAATGTTATCATCTGTTCAATTGAAAGATCCAACAACAACCCTTATTGTTTCAATCTTAGCAGGTAGCTTAGGCATAGACCGTTTTATGATTGGCGACAACGGGATTGGTGTTGGTAAACTTTTGACTTGTGGGGGTTTCGGATTATGGACAATTATTGACTGGTTCATGATTCAAGGAGCAACAAGAGAAAAAAATATGCAAAAACTTCAACAATTTTTGTATTAATGACTTTTGCCAGGAATAAGCTATATACAATATTATTCTTAGCTTGTATAGCAGGGTATATTTGGCTTTATTTTGGTTTAAATATTACTGAAACTAAATCATTTGAAGTTTGCCTTGTAAAGCATACTACAAATATACCCTGCCCTTCCTGTGGCTCAACACGTTCAATCATTTCTTTGACAAAAGGAAATTTTGTAGAAGCTCTAATCATTAATCCTTTAGGCTATATAGTTGCGGTCATACTGTTTTCGGCTCCTCTATGGATTGCTGTTGACCTTGTAACTAAAAGGAAAACGTTGTTTGAATTTTATCAAAAAATTGAGACATATTTAAAAAAACCACGCTATGCAATACCATTGGTATTGCTCGTAATTATTAATTGGATTTGGAATATAACAAAAGGACTATGAAAAACGTTGCAAATTTCGCCTATAAACCAGGGGATCATGAAGCAGAAAAAGCATCAAACAGTTATTTAATGTCATTAATTGCCATTATGGCAGGCTTGCCTTTACCCATTATTAATCTAATCGCAACTTTGATTTTTTACTTGGGTAATCGAAAAGGAACATACTTTGTTCGTTGGCATTGCACCCAAGCATTGCTTTCTCAATTATCAATACTTTTCATTAATAGCTATGGGTTTTGGTGGACCATTTCAATAATCTTTACAGAAGAAACAATCACGAGTAAATATATTGCTTACATAATTGCTATAATAGTATTCAACTTGACTGAATTTATTGCAACCATCTATACAGCAATTCAAACAAGGAAAGGAATCCACGTAGAATGGTGGTTTTATGGTTCGTTGACCAACATAATTTGTAAACCATAATCATGAAAAGAACAATTATTCAAGGAACAATAACGGTTGTGCTTTTTTTCGGGACATGGTTTGGATTAAATCATATTGACTGGGTTAGCGTTTTTAAAGTCCAACAAGTAACTGACAAGACAGAACAAAAGTTAGGAGAACTTTTTTGGGAAGTTTTTAAAAAAACAGAAAAGGAAATCACCAACGAACTGGTGATAAACTCTATGGACAGTATTGTAACTCTCATTTGTAAGTCAAATAACATTGACAGAGAGAAAATAAAAGTTCACATCCTTAACAAAGATGAAATAAATGCTTTTGCGCTACCGAACGGACATTTAATCGTCTTTAGTGGGTTAATATTAAATTCTGACAATCAAGAAGAGTTAGCTGGAGTTATATCTCATGAAATTGCACATATAGAACTAAATCATGTGATGAAGAAACTAGTCAAAGAAATCGGACTTTCAGTTTTAATATCAATGACAACAGGTAATGGCGGGTTAGAAGCTATAAAAGAGACAGCAAAAATACTTTCATCATCAGCCTTTGATAGAAGTTTAGAAAAAGAAGCAGACATCAAAGCAGTTGATTATTTAGTGAATGCTAAAATCAATCCTCAACCATTTGCTAACTTTCTCTATAAACTATCAGACAAAGAAGATGAAGCGACAAAATACTTAACATGGATAAGCACACATCCAGATTCAAAAGAAAGAGCTGAGTATATCATTGAATACAACAAAGGTAAATTGACAGATTATAAACCAGTTTTATCTAACGAGACATGGGTCAAATTGAAAGCAGAATTGAAGGACTGAAAATAAAATCAGTTGCTAACGGCACCTACAAGAAATTGGCGATTCATTGCTAGCAGACACATTTGTGGTAAAATTCGCAACATTCGCCAAGCCCCAACCGTTAGCTTTTATTAATGCAGACCAAACAACGACAGACATAGTAACAACTAAATAAAATTTAACACAATGAAAAATCTACCAATCATCTTTACATTGACAGTTGCAATACTATTTCTTGGCTACAACAAATCATCGCTTGAAACAACCCAAATGGTTAACCCACTTCTTGGCGACATTAGTTATGAAAGTAAGTTTGGATACAAGCCAAACGCAACGACTGACAATAATCTTAGAATTCGAACTCATCTTGAGTATGTTGAAAATTTACTTAGAAATAAAGACGTTTCTACTCTTTCTGCTGACCTAAAAACCAAACGCAATCACCTTTTAGACCTACTTCACGACTACTGGACAAATGGAATATTTCCTAAAAACTACGACTATGCAGACCAAAGAAAACCTTGCTTCATTGACAAAGACGGAACTATTTGTGCAGTTGGTTATTTGGTAGAGCAAACCACAAGCAGACAAGTTGCGGTTGACATAAACAGCAAACACAAATACGATGAACTATTAGCAATGAATAATTCAACGGTTGACAAGTGGGTTTTGACAAGTGGACTTACAAAAGAAGAATGTGCAATGATACAGCCGACTTACGGACCATCACCAGTGAATATTACTCCTGCTTACGGTATTTCATCTTCAATTATTGGCGGACTAAATCTATCACTTAACACAGTTAACGGAATTCAAATTGGCAAAGGCACAACGAATAAAACAATTCCAATTATTGGACTAATTACTGGAGCTGGACAAATTGCCCTTGGTTCTGCAATGTTTCCAAAAGAAATTAATGGCGGGGGAACAAATTACCCAAACGAAAGTCCAAAAACACTTTCAATGGTCAATATAGGACTTGGGACAACTACAATGATTTTAAGTGCGTGGAATTTAATAACTAGTCGTAAACCAAAATACAAATTAACGACATGGAACATATATAGTTTTCCGTCAAAGGACAACAATACAGGCATAGCGTTCAGCATGACACGAAGATTTTAACAGCCGCTAACAGGCGTTTGGCAGAAAAGCGGGTTCAGTGCTTCGTATGTCAGTTTTGTGGTTCAACAAACATTCAACCTCGCAGCAACATTGGTTGTAAAAATCGCCAACTTCTTGAAGCGCCAAACCCTAAGGATTGAACAAAAAAAGCCACCAAAGGTGGCTTTTGTGATCCCGCTGGGACTCGAACCCAGGGCCCATACATTAAAAGTGTATTGCTCTACCAACTGAGCTACGGAATCAATGCACTTAACTTGTCAAAATCAGGGTGCAAAAATACAACCGTAAGACTTAAAATCAAATGCCTTCGACAATTTCTTTTCGATAGGTATGGTGAATTTTGGTTTTTTGTGCCCCCACTGCTTCCAACAGGCTGATCATTTTAGGATTAAAGTCTCCAATCCATGCCAATTCAAGCGTATGTATTCGTTTAGATAGCATAACGCCTTCATGAAACTTCATGATTAGACCTGTTTCGATTCCCAAATTTTGGTGGCTTGGAACAATGCCAAATACAATGGCTTTGCCTTTGTCTATATTTTTTCGATTGAGTAAAAATTGCACTTTTTGTAGTGAGCCCATTTTCCCTTTGAATCTCGAAAATACCTGGTTCAACTCTAATATTGCAATAAAAAAACCAATGGGCTTTTCATTGTCGTAGGCAAACACAGCAAATTCCTTGGGCATAGCGGGTTTTATCTCATTCAAACGTTTTTGAAGAATAATAGATTCAAGGGGGGCAAAATCTTCGTGAAATGTCCAAGCCTCATTGTAAATTGATACAAAATCTTTGGCGAATGTTTCGATTTGGCCGTAATCTAAAAAAACAAACCGGTAATTGGGTTTTTGCATTACACGATCAGCGATGGTTCTGAACCGCTTGTAGTTAAACTTCTCATTGGTAATCTCATAGGTGTTTTGAACGATTTCTACAGAATACCCCCTAGATTCAATCCACTGTTGATAATAGGGTGGATTGTAATTCTCTTTATAGGATACGGGTGTATGGCTGCAAATCAAAAGACCCCAAAAGCTGTCGCGGTCTCCAAAATTAATGGGGGCATCTATCCATTCACATCGTTCTTCTATTAAATACTGCTCAGCTATATCCCAAAGGGTTGTGGCATATTCGGTATTGTCTACACAATCAAAAAATCCGATTCCACCGCGTTTACCTGATTTGGATTTTTGCAAATAGAATGCAGCGATTCTCCCGGCCAAAAGACCCTCTGAATCCAACAATACCCATCTTCGTATGTTGCCACGTTGAAACGATTTATTTTTATTTTTGTCAAAAACCGCCTCAACATCATTCTCTATCGGGAAAATAAACTGTTTGTCATTGCGGTAAACCCTATGTAAAACCGAATGGAATAGTGACACTTGTTTTGATTCTATTATTTCAATTACCTGCATTAGGGTGTATTTTTTTCCAAAGAAATTGTTTCGTCGTTGGTTTGGTAAGGGGTGTAGGTAAGGATACACTGAAACATCTCATCTGAGGCGCGCATACTCGCCCCTCCTGTGTCAAACCTTTCCCGCACTTCGATAGGAGGTCTATTGGGGTTAGATTTGTTGCTTGTAGTGTTATCAAATACAGCAATTGCCACAATTTCTGAACCGGCTGGAATTTTGGTCATCTTTTTAAAAGTGTAAAAATACTGCCAATTGAAATTCCAACGATTGATACGAATCAATGGAATAGTATCTCCATTGGGCTTAATGGCAAATGCCAAAAAAGATTTGCCCAACTGGTGCAAATGCGGATTTATGGTAAGGACTGAAATATCGGCATCGATCGTGTAACGGGTAAAATGGGTCGAAATTTGGTTGGGAGAAATAACCAAAGGCGGAGTAATTTTACTGCGTCCGTTGGTACCCAACATAATCTCTGAGGTTTTTCTCTTGGGTTTATTTTTGGAAAAAAAAATATTCAATACGCTATGATCAATTGCCTCCTGATCACTGGGTCCGTAGTGAATATCATTTAATACAACAGCAAAATTCTTGCTCAGTGTAAAGTTTCCAATCCCGTTGGGATATTCAATCCCCTCAACCCCCGGCAAATAATTAAATGCAGAATGAATTCGTTCGGGCAAACTGCCGTCATCTTGTTCTAATTCCAATGCCTTGAATCGATATGTTTGATTCGGCTGGCTCACATCAATTGTAACGTTGGCATACTTGGGCTTTTTTTTGTTTCCGTCTCGATACAAGAGCAAATGGCCATTTACATGGTGAACCAATCCGTATACCCCAGGAACAAATTCAAGTGCAGAAACCACTCTGTCTTGGGGGATTTGCACATGTGCCTTCATAATATAAAAGCGATCTTGATCCCCTTCATGTAAGGCAATACTATCAAATTGAACCACTAAGTCGGGTTTGCGAATAGTGCTTCGAGAAATTAAGGGAGGCACATACGCAAATTGTATTTTGGGGCCTTCGTTTGCGCCTGTTTTATACCATCGCTGAATCATGTCTATTTGAATTTGGGAAAGCACTTTTTCTCCAATAAAATGTGAGTACAAAGGATCGGCTGGCCAGGGAGGCATATACCGAGCCAATGTTACTCTTGCGATGGTTTTGGCTCTTTTTTTTACTGCAGAGAAAGATTCCAATGAAAAGGGTGCGGCCCCATTTTTACGATGACAAGGCAAACAATTCTTGAGCAAAATTGGAGCGATATGCTGGCTAAATGTGGGTTTTTCTGGCAATACAGCAATCGGAGTAATGGGGGTTTCGGTTCTTGTAAAAAAAAGACAGGCCAACCCAAGCGAAAGGGCTATTACTATCCAAATAATCGGCAATTTGTATTTGTGTAAATCTCCCATGAATCGTTTATTCTTTGCCAATAAAACAGCCAATAGCCTTGTTCGAAGGTACTGAAATATTGGTATTGTGCTGAATATCCATTATTACTTGTGCCAAAAACTTCTTTGTAGCATGAGGGTATATAACACCCACATCAACAGGCCTATCATCGATACATCCCCTGTAGATAACCTTCTTCTTTTTTGACAATACCACGCATTCAGGATACACGGTAAAACCGAAGGTATTGCAAACTGCAAGGCTGGTATCTCTAAATTCAATGTCCTTAAAAACTGCCATATTGCGTGAAGACACATTGGGAATCAAAACACAAAACGCAAATGAATCGGGATTAGATTGTTGAACAAATTGTTGAATATCAGATACATATGATTTTGAAATAGGGCATTCGGTACTAAAAGTAATCAATACAGTATAGGGTTTGTTGAGGAACCTATTTTGCCAAGAACGCAAAACAGATATTGAATCAGAAATGGTGTTTGGGTGTTTGGGCAAAGGATTTTCCCTTCTCTCTTTTGAATCATTTGTTGAGCAAGACACGATCAATATCGATACAATAAACACGATTATAATTTGCATTTTTGGGAACGTTTTCGGAGGCAAGATAGAAGGGTTTTTCATTGCTACGACTAAAAACGTTTGCGCGCAAACTCCCACAGAACCATCCCACAAGAAACAGCAACATTAAAAGAATGCTTGGTTCCCAATTGGGGAATTTCGACACTTTCATCGCACAATGCAAGAACCGCATCCTCTATTCCATCGATTTCATTGCCAAAAACAAATGCTGTATTTTGATGCGAAAAAGATGTGTGTTGAAGACATTTTGACGCATCGGTTTGTTCAATTGCTACAATGTGATAATTCAATTCTTTGAGTTGTACAATGGCATCGACTGTGCTGGCTTGATACTCCCATTCAACACTGTTTTCAGCACCGATAGCCGTCTTGGTAATTTCGCGGTGTGGAGGTGTTCCGGTAATACCGCAAAGAATCATTTTATGGCACAAAAATGCATCGCAAGTACGAATCATAGAACCTACATTGTGCATACTTCGAACATTATTTAAAACAACAACAAAGGGCAATTTCTCAACAGCCTTGAAATCGTTTACCGATAGGCGACCCAATTCAAAGAGCACGCGTTTTCTCACAAAAACAAAGATAGGGCTTAGACGGTGAACAAAAGGCAGTACAATTGTGGAAATTGGGCTGGTAAATAGTTGTAAATTGCGAGGCAATGTCGGTTAATACTTCACAAAAAGAGACACCACTTATGAAGCAATATTTGGGTATAAAAGCCGAATATCCAGGTGCTATATTGTTGTTTCGGGTAGGTGATTTTTATGAAACATTTAGTGAAGATGCCCGCACTGCCTCATCAGTATTGGGCATTGTGCTCACGAAACGATCCAATGGCGCTGCGGCAGATACGGATTTGGCTGGATTTCCCTATCATTCCCTCGATACCTATTTGCCAAAATTGGTCAAAGCTGGATACAGGGTAGCGATTTGCGATCAATTGGAAGATCCCAAAAAAACCAAAACCATTGTCAAAAGAGGCGTCACTGAATTGGTAACACCCGGGGTAAATTATAACGATAAAGTACTCGAGAGCAAACAAAACAACTATCTGGCATCGGTGTTTGAAAAAGGAATGCAATGGGGAGTCTCTTTTTTGGATATCTCCACAGGTGAATTTTTGGTCGCAGAAGGTTCCTTAATTAGCATCAAAAAACTCATAGATGCGTTCAAGCCCAGCGAGTGGATTATGCCCAAATATCAACAACAAATCATACAAGAAATGTTGGGTACGCCTCCATCATTCCAAACCATTGATTCATGGGTTTATGAAGAAACTACAGCCCAATCAGCCTTGTGTAGACAGTTCCATACCAAAAATCTAAAAGGGTTTGGCATTGCAGACATGACACTGGGTATTGCCGCCTCTGCAGCAATTCTTCAATACCTAAACGTAACGCAACACAAGAATATTCAGCACATTAATGTTATTTCTCGAATTGATGAAACTGAATCGATGTGGCTTGATGGGTTTACCATTAGAAATCTTGAACTTTCACAACCACTTTATCCGGGTGGTTTCGCTTTAATTGATGTAATAGACAAAACATGCACCGCAATGGGTGCGCGTTTACTTCGAAAATACTTGGTTTTTCCACTATTGAACAAAAAAGCCATCGAAAAACGCCAAAACCTCGTAGAGACATTTATTCATAATCCAAAAGAAAGTGCTCTGTTTCACGATGCCCTCAAACAAATAGGGGATCTTCAACGATTGGTCTCAAAAATAGCCCTCCGAAAGATTGGACCCCGAGAGTGTATCACGTTGGGTTATGGTCTGTCTAATCTTCAAGCCATAAAAGAAGTGTTTGGTAAAAGTAAAGATTCTGTTCTATCTGAACTTTCCCTTCGCATGGATGCATTGCCGATTCTACAAAATCTTATCGCAGAACAGCTTCTTTCAGATGCTCCTGCGGTCGCAGCTAAAGGGGGTATATTTATTTCAAATGTTGATCCAGAATTGGAAGAATTGCGAAATCTAACCACCAAAGGCAAAGAAAAACTCATTGAAATCCAGCAACAAGAAATTTTGCGCAGTGGCATTTCCTCCCTAAAAATTGGATTCAATGGGGTTTTTGGCTATTACTTAGAACTCAGCAATTCTCATAAAGACAAAGCCCCTGAAAATTGGATTCGAAAACAAACATTGTCTCATGCAGAACGCTATATTACCCCTGAATTAAAAATCTACGAAGAAAAAATTTTGCATGCCGAAGACCGAATATTGGCCTTAGAAGCCACCTTGTGGGAAAGACTGTTAGACACCATCAGTGCATTTGTTGCACCCCTACAAATACAGTCTAATTTACTGGCAAAATTAGACGTCTTAGCGGGTTTTGCCCGACTGGCAATCGATAATAATTATTGTAAACCCCAGATAAATGAAGGCTTTGGCTTGTTACTCAAAGACTGTCGGCATCCTGTGATTGAATTTTGTATCCCCCCAAGCGAAACCTATATTCCCAATACATTGCATCTGAATAAAGAAGACCAACGCATCATCATTTTGACTGGTCCGAATATGAGCGGGAAAAGTGCCATTCTACGCCAAACTGCACTCGCCGTTATTATGGCACAAATTGGCTGCTATATTCCCTGTTCATCCGCAGAAATTGGACTGACAGACAAAATATATACCCGAGTGGGCGCCAGCGACAACATCTCTTTGGGAGAAAGTACATTTATGGTGGAGATGACCGAAACGGCCAGTATTCTGAATAACCTCAGCCATAGAAGTTTGATATTACTGGATGAAATTGGCCGGGGTACAAGTACCTATGATGGGGTATCATTGGCTTGGAGTATTGCGGAATATCTTCATAGCCATCCTTGTAAACCCAAAACCCTCTTTGCCACACATTACCACGAGTTAAACGAATTAGAAAGCAAGTGTGAGGGAATAAAAAATTTCCATATTACCACAAAAGAACAAGGCTTACAAATCATTTTTTTGCGAAAACTCACTGCAGGAGGAAGTGAACACAGCTTTGGAATTCATGTTGCCCAATTGGCAGGCATTCCAAACCCTGTATTGTTAAGGGCAAGTGAACTTCTTACACGCTTAGAAGAAGAACGCTCAACCCTATCTCCCCAAAAGACCTTGAAAAAAACCCCAACCAAGACAGTGTATCAAATGAATATTTTCCAAACTGAAGACCCTACTTTAATTCAAGTAAAAAAACTACTGGGGGGGGTCGATATTAATACACTCACACCCATAGAAGCATTGTTAAAAATGCAAGCACTGCAAAAATTACTACACCAAGGGGATTAAAAAGAGTAGTTGCAACCCAGAGCGGGTAAAATGGGCAATTGGTCAACCCTTTTGTTACCAACCCGATCAAAATAAAAAATATTGCTTCGGTTGTAAACATTCGTAACCGAAAAGTTGAGATTCAACTGTCTATTATTGCTCAATTTCCAAATCCTTCGCACCGAAAAATCTAATCGGTGGTAGTATGGTAAACGTCCTTGATTGATATTGGCATACACAATACCCAATTGCCCATTGGTGGAGGTATAGTCTGTTCCCAAGCCAGTGGAAAAATTATATTTTTCATAGTACCCCTGCGTTTGTGTGAATGGAAATCCACTTCCAAAATTCCATCTAAACGATATTTCTGTTGGATTCTCCTTGTCAAACTCATAATTCAACATAATATTGGCATTGTGCCTGCGATCAAAATTGGGTTGATATTGAATATTTCCATCAAAACGATTTACCCATGTCAAGGAGTATACAGCCCATAAATACCATCTTTTATCGCTGAATTTATAAGACACGTCACCACCATAGGCATTTCCATTTTCAATGATATAGTTTTGGCGCAATCTCAATGGCTTGTCGAGGTTGAATTCATCGTCGTCAAAAAGTTTATCCCGGTTGATATTGGTGATCTGGTCAAATAGTTTAACAAACGACTCAATATTGATTGTTTGGCGTTTGTCGATTCTGTAATCAAACCCTGCAACCGCATGACTTGCTTTTTGCAATCTGTGTTTGAGGGCATCGCCATTGAATGAATCAGGTAAATTGTCTGGCCCAGAAAGAAAACCGTAAAACAGGTTCACGACATCCCTATCGCTCATCGCAGAAAGCAAATTTTGAGAATATTGACCTAAGGCAAATTTGATTCCCATCGATTTAAATGGAATATACCGAAACTGAAAACGGGGCTCGAAGCTACTATTTCCCAGAGATGCATAATATTGCGAACGAATTCCTAGATTGCAGATAAATTTCTTTCTTACGATATGATAATTCCCAAATCCATTGACTTCAGTTGTACTTTCAAGTTGATTGATTTTGCGATTATTGGTATTGTATAACTCAAAATCAGTCTGAAATCCATTGAGTTCTATACCCCATTTAAAATCGTCTCGCTTAAAATTATACGAAAAATTAAACCCCAAATTAAACCCCCCAATGGCACTTCTTCGGGGCCTTGAATCCTTTTCTTTCTGTTCAATGTCATATTGACTGTATAAAAAATATCCATCCACACGTGTCTTTGCCTGTTCGGGAACAACCAAAAACTTAGCTCCCAAACCCGTCGAAACCCAATTATAGGAAGTCGATCCGGGAAAAGCCACATTGTCGGAGAATCGGTAACCGTATAATTTGGTATACCCTCCAGAAGCAGAATTGAAACTAAGTTTGACAAATAAATCACCAAAATTGTATGGCAATTTATCAGGATTGGCGTAATTATAAAACAATCTTGAGGATTCTCGAAGAAACGAATTCCTATATGAAACGGCAATTGAACTATTGTTTTGACCTTGCGTATATTTTGTCAAAGGAGATTCCAACAATAATTTTGAAGTAAAGGTTGCAAGACCAACCTTGCCAGCCATCCGCTTTCGATTGGCATCGCGGGTTTTAATATCGACCACTGCAGAAATACGTCCGCCATACTCTGCGCCAAAGCCAGCACTGTATACATCGGCTGTCTGAATCAAATCTGTTTCAAAAACCGAGAACAGTCCAATTGAATGAAACGGATTGTAAATCGTTAATCCATCAAGCATTACCTTGTTCATTATGGGAGACCCTCCACGGATATACAATTGCCCACCTTGGTCTCCACTAAATACAACCCCAGGTAAAATTTGAAGATATTGAAGAATATCTGGTTCAGCTCCAATCGAAGGCATTTTATAAATGGTTTTTGCTTCAATGCCTGTAACCCCTACCTGCGCATCACGCAATTTTCTGTTCACTGAAATAGTAACCGCATCGATAGATGCAATTTTGTGAATAAAAAAATCGTGTTTGGTATTGACTCCCTGGTTCACGATTACTTTTTCATACAAAGTATCGAACCCGTCTACCCCTACCCTAACCCAATAACTACCAATAGGCAAGCTGCTTAAAGCAAAATATCCGTCATTGTCAGAAGAAATTGTACGGCTTGTAATTGCATTGGGGAGCGTTAATACTGCAGTCAAAATGGCCCCTGCAATCCGGTCTCCATTATCGGCATCATACACAAATCCCCTTATATCACTTTTAGCAGTTTGGGACTGAGCCGATAAAGGAAGAATGCACCAAACAAATAGTATACAACGCCACATTAACGCAGCAAAAATAAGCCTAATTTTTCTATCGCAATTTTTTTTCATCGATTAGCAAAAACTAAGAACTATTTTTGCAATCTAGATGGTTTACCGTTTTAAAGTTTGGTTTGAAGAGATAGAAGATGTGGTGAGATGGATTGAGATAAAACCCTCTCATTCATTTCAACAGTTTCATACCATTATCCAAGAGTCAATTGGATTTGACAACAAAGAATTGGCCAGTTTTTTTGTAAGTGATAACCAGTGGCGCAGAATTTCTGAGATCATATTGTCCAAATCTGATAAGGATGATTCTGGCATTGGCAATTTGGATGCCCCCTTGATGTCGGAAACAAAACTCAGAATGTTAGTGAATGACCCACACCAACGATTTATCTATGTATTTGATTATTCCGCATTGTGGACCTTTCAGTGTGAGTTAATCGGAATTGAGGAGCACAACGACAAATACGCTTACCCAAGAGTTTATAAGAGCCTTGGCAAAAGCCCGCGTCAACGTGATGAAAGTAAATTTAATATGTTAAACGATGCAGAATTTGATGCCCTTGCCGAAAAAATATTGGCTTCAAAAGGGGTGCAAAAATTGGTGATTGAGCCCGAACAGGAATTGTTTGATGCAGAAAATACCTCCGATCTTGAAGCGCATGATGCACCTGAAGAAGACGATATGAAATTATTTGAAGGAAACGGTGAATCTGAAGAATTGCAATAATCCATTGTGAAAGAAAAACCCACCATATATGTTGTGGGTGGCCCAACTGCCTCCGGAAAAACAGCTGCATCGATTGTATTGGCGAAATTTTTACAAACTGAAATTATCAATGCCGATAGCCGTCAGGTATACAAGGAGCTGCAAATTGGTGTCGCAAAGCCGACACCATCAGAACTTTCAAGCATTCGCCATCATGGAATTTCTACCGTAGATATTCAATCACACTATAATGCTGGAATCCATGCAAAATTATACCAAAAAGAAATTGCTGCCTTGCTAGAAAAAAACGGCAATGCAATCATATGCGGTGGAACAGGGATGTATATCGAAGCGCTGATTTTTGCGCTGGATGAATTTCCACCCCTAGACACAGAACTTCGCAACAAATTAGAAGACCAACTCAAATCCCAAGGAATTGCTGCAATGAAATCCCTGCTGATAGCCAAGGATCCGGAAGCGGGCAAATGGATCAAACTCGATAATCCATCTCGGGTGATGCGGGCACTCGAATTGTGTACCCAAACACAAAAGCCTCTTTCAGCTTTATTGAGCCACAACAAAACACCCGTATTTGGCGACACTGCCATTCGACATATTGGACTATTCCATCCTCGAAATGTTCTATACGATAGAATAAACCAGCGGGTAGACTCAATGGTTGAACAAGGAATATTGGAAGAAGCAAAAGCCCTTTATCCTAGGCGAAATCTTGGTGCGCTGCAAACACTCGGTTACCGCGAATTATTCGATCACATCAATGGTGCAAATACGTTTGACCAAGCCATTTCGCTTATCAAACAACATACTAGAAATTATGCAAAGCGACAAATCACCTATTTTAGCAATCGATTTACCACTACCTGGATCCCTGCCGAAGAAATGCATGATTTAATTGTTAAATTTGCCATCAATCAATTTAAATGACACAAGAATTACTAGTCAATTTATCGATTCTTACACTTCTAGAAATAGTACTGGGCATAGACAATATTATCTTCATTTCAATACTTTCAAGCAAAGTCCCTGCCAAAAAGCAAGTCCAAACAAGACGTTTGGGATTGTTTTTAGGAATGCTCATTCGAATTATTATGCTCTTCGGATTGCAATGGATTCAAGAACAAGAAAAAGAAATATTTAAAATTTTTGATCAAGGATTTTCTGGGAAAGAATGTTTATTAATCGCCGGAGGATTGTTTCTACTGTATCAAAGTGTGCGCGAAATTCATCTAAAAATGAAGGGCCACGAAGCCGAAATTAAACAACGAACCCATGCCATTGGCAGGTCGGCTGTAATTCTGCAAATGATACTCATCAATATTATTTTTAGTTTAGATTCTGTTATAACCGCCGTGGGTATGACCAATGATCTTTGGGTAATGATTTTATCTGTTATCATTTCCATGTTGGTTATGTTGGCGGCAAGTGGGCCCATATCCAAATTTGTAAATGAAAATCCCAGTATCAAAATTTTGGCGTTGGCCTTCCTTGTCCTGATTGGTGTTAGTCTTTTGGGCGAAGGATTTGGTCAGCAGATCAACAAAGGATATATCTATTTTGCGATGGCATTTTCGTTTACCATTGAACTAATCAATTTGAGATTAGACAAACAAAAATAATCGCTTCGTAAATTCCAACTGGATTATGCGCATAACTCAGTTTTAACTCCTGCGAATCTTGGGGTATAGATAGAAAGGATATACCCTAAACAGTTATGAACCAAAAAGCACTATTTCCATCATACTTCCTTTGATTACAAAGCACATGTAACCAATCCGTCTGGCCGTTTAAAAAATATTGTAAAAAGAAATCTTTTCTCTCTTGCGGAAAACCAACAGAAAAAGTATCCTCTTGTATCGCAAGTACTGTATTCCAACCAGAATCAGAAAATTGTGCATTTAAATAATCTGATATCGCTGCATCAGTAATTTTTCGACGTGCTTTTAAAAATACATCTGCCTGTTTTTTTGCATCAATAAGTAGTTCGCTTTTCCAGTTATACAGCACTTGCAAATAATCGGCAATTCCATTGTCAATATTTTGTTGCAATAATTCCAATTCATTATTGTCTGTCAATCTCTGCATCAAACTCATTTTCAGGGCACGTATATCAAGAAACATGTCTTTTGATGACAACCCCAATCGAGCCAGTTTCTTATTCTGGTTATCTGTTACAATTACCCCACCCATTCGATGAATCAATGCAGGCTCTGGCAAATTCAATTGCACAAATGCTTGGGTCGTTTGCAACCAATACAAATACTCTGTAGGCCCAGCGATATAGGCAATTGCCGGCAATATCGCTTGTTGGTATAATGGCCTGAGCAATACATTTGGTGAAAATCTCTCGGGCTGTTTTTCCAGTGCTTGACGCATTGCAATACAATCCAATTTCTCACCAGAATCAACCAATACAAACCCATCTTCCACTTTTGCAATTCGCTCTCTTCGATGCGCATCCATCCAAAACAAATTGCATTCCCTCGCATGGGCTGTGACTGCAATATTTTCATTCTTCAGCAATCTGGACTGCGCAGTAAACTTTGTATGCAACACATCATCAAACAAATCCGACATAAAAATTCTTTGCGCTCTGTTTTTTAACGCAGCCACATTTGGATCTAAAACCAACAACCCAAATGCAGCAAACAATTCCGAAACCCACTTGGCGGTAGCCGTTGACAAAGTCTGGTTTTTTGCCTGGTAAATCTCCTTTAGTTCTTCCATTCTCTGAAGGGCCTGCGGAAAGCGCTGAAACTTCATCTTCATCCAATCCCACAGCGCAGCCATTTCATAAGTTGGCAAGGTTCCAACGCCTGTTTTCCAATCGATATCATAGGTAAATCGATCTCCAAATAAATCAATATGGTTAATCTCAGCAACATCATGATCCTCCGTTGCCATCCAAAACAAGGGGATAAACTGTTTTTCGGGATATCGATCGTTGAGATCATTGCACAAAATAATGGCAGAGGCGATTTTATAAATTACATAGATCGGGCCCAAGCCAAGATGAATTTGTTGACCTGTCACAACCAGAAAAGCATTTTCTTGTTTGATTCGATTAATGTTCTCCAGCTGGGAAGTAGAGCCGTCATTCGCCAACTGTGACAATATGATATCGGCCAATTCTTGGCGTTGCTCGGAACCAAAATTATTGGAAACCTTCTCAATGACCGCTTGCCAATCGCTGTGAATTCCTTCAAAAGGATACAAGCCCAAAGGTTTCCCATCCCAAGCACTATTTCTTAGCGTTGAGGAGATAAAATTGTTGGGATACGATTGACTTACAACATTCATGACTTTATGACTTTACCAAACAAATCATAGGGGGTTGCCTCTGTAATTTTTACATTGGCAAAATCACCCATGCGCACATAATTGTCTTTGGCCGACACCCTTACCTCGTTGTCTACTTCTGGGCTATCATATTCGGTGCGACCTATAAATTCATCGCCCTCGAGTCGGTCAAACAATACTTTTAAGGTGTGTCCTTTCAACGACTGATTAAACGCCTCTGAAATGCTCATCTGGGCTTCCATAACAGCATCGGAACGAAGTTGTTTTTCTTCCTGAGCAATCGTATCCAATAGGCTAAATGCATGCGTATTTTCTTCATGGGAATAGGTAAATACACCCAGTCTTTCGAACCGTATATCCTCAATCGCATTGATCAAGTATTTTACATCGGCTTGGGTTTCACCGGGATGACCCACCAACAATGTGGTTCTCAATGCAATTCCAGGAACACGATCCCGAATTGTATTCAATAGCTCGTAGGTTCTGCGCCGGGTAATACCCCGTCGCATCAACTTGAGCATATTGTCTGAAATATGCTGAATGGGAATGTCCAAATAATTACAAATATTACTTCGATCTGCCATTACTTTCAAAACATCTAGTGGAAACTGAGAGGGGTAAGCATAATGTAATCGCAACCACTCAAGCCCATCGATATCGGAAAGATGCTGCATCAAATCAGCCAACTTGCGATCTCCATAAATATCCAAACCATAACTGGTAGAATCTTGGGCAATCAACATCACCTCTTTCACGCCATTCGCCACAAGCCCTTGTATTTCTTGTTTGATGATCTCTATGGGCCTAGAAACATGTTTTCCGCGCATCAATGGAATGGCGCAGAACGAGCAGGGTCGATCGCACCCTTCTGAAATCTTAGTATATGCATAATGCTTGGGTGTGGTTTGCAAGCGTTCTCCCAACAATTCATGCTTGTAGTCTGCACCTACTGTTCTCAATAAATGTGGCATATCGAGTGTACCAAACCACGCATCCACCTCGGGAATTTCAAGTTCGAGTTCATCTTTATACCGATGCGATAAACACCCCGTTACATACAACTTTTCGATATTTCCTTGGGCCTTGGCATTTGCATACGCAAGAATTGTGTCAATACTCTCTTGTTTTGCATTTTCAATAAATCCACAAGTGTTTACAATTACAATATCGGCATCCTCTTTGGCACTTTCATGCGCCACATCAAACTGAGAAGCTTTGAGTTGTCCCATTAAAACTTCACTATCGACGAGGTTTTTACTGCATCCCAGCGTAATTACATTGATTTTAGTTTCTTTATTCGAACGGGTTTTCACGATACAAAAATTGATTTGATAAATTCGTATTTATTAAACAACTTAAGATCTTCGGCTTGTTCACCCAATCCGATATATTTCACAGGCAAATTGAAAGTGTGGCTCACCCCAATCACCACCCCACCTTTTGCGGTTCCATCAAGTTTTGTTATGGCTAAGGCATTTACCTGTGTTGAAGAAGTAAATTGCTTGGCTTGTTCGAAGGCGTTTTGTCCGGTTGTAGCGTCAATAATTAACAATACTTCTTGCGGTGCATCGGGTTTAAATTTTTCTATAACCCGTCGAATTTTAGACAATTCATTCATCAATCCAATTTTATTGTGTAATCGACCAGCAGTATCAATAATCAGTACATCTGCACTTTCTTCAACAGCCTGTTTTACAGCATCAAAAGCAACCGCTGCGGGGTCGGAATTCATCCCGTGAGATACGATTGAAACCCCTGCCCGATTTTGCCATATCGAAAGTTGGTCTACTGCTGCTGCTCGAAATGTATCAGCTGCGCCCAAAATAACTTTTTTCCCTTCTTTGGCATACCGATGGGCCAATTTACCGATAGTCGTGGTTTTGCCCACCCCATTCACACCAACCACAAGAACCACGTAGGGTTTTGCGATCTGATCAAGTGTAAAATTTTGTGCCAAGGGCAAAGACACATCTGGCATCAACATCGAAATCTCATCTGCCAGCATTTCATGTAATTCGTCTTGAGAGACGAAAGCATCCCTTAATACCCTTTTTTCGAGATTTTCAATAATTCTTATACTGGTTTCTACCCCGACATCTGACGTGAGCAAGACTTCCTCTAATTCATCTAAAAATATACTGTTAATCTGCCGCTTTCCCGAAAACATTCTACCCAATTTAGAAAGAAAACCGTTTCGGGTATTTGCAAGAGCACGTTTTGTTTGGTCAGCATCTACCGCATCTTCTTTTTCTTTGGGCTTGTTTTTAGAAAACCAATTAAACATATCTCAAATCTATGGGTAAGATAAAAAAAAAGCCCCAGAAAGGGGCTATAAAATGATTTAATTGCACAATTATTTGGCAAAAAATGCTTTTACCTTATCGGCAGAGACAATTTCTTCTTTGAATGTGTATGCACCTGTTTTGGGTGATTTTACAATCCTGACAGCTTTAACATATTCGTTTCCAGCGCCTTCTTTTTTGAGTGTTGCTACAACTTTCTTTGCCATTATTTGATTTCTTTATGAACCGTTACCTTGCGAAGATGGGGATTGAATTTTTTCAATTCAATTCGCTCGGCAGTATTTTTTTTGTTTTTGGTGGTAATATAACGGCTCATCCCTGCCACACCAGAACCTTTTTGCTCCGTACATTCTAAAATTACTTGTATGCGGTTTCCTTTCTTTGCCATGGTTTAAATTTTTCCTTTCGTAAACAAATTGTTGATGCAGGAGGAAATGCCTTTTTTATCGATGGTTTTGATTGTAGACGCGGCTACTTTCAAGGTAATCCACTCCCCAGTTTCGGGAATGAAAAATTTTTTGGTTTGAAGGTTAGGATAAAAGCGACGTTTGGTTTTCTTGTTAGAATGAGAAACGTTATTGCCCTTCAAGGCTTTTTTTCCGGTTAAATCACAGACGCGAGACATAATTTTAGGGTTGCAAATATACTAAATTTCATTTGTGATTCAAAGCAACCTCATTCTTTATTCTTTATTTTTGATTTTAACTGCATTTCAACCCCTTCTATCAATTGCCAGACAATGATACAAGCCAAAACACCTGCTTGACGTTCCAATAAGCTTTCAAAAAACATCGCTAATCCCAGACCAATGGCCATTGAAAGAGACAGAAAAAATAATTCTTTTTGCCGGCTTCGTACCCAAAAAATCCAAGCTATAAAAAACACCAAAAAGGAGATAAATCCACTCTGTAATATTGTTTCCAGAAATTGGTTATGGACACCAATTCGATGAGATGCGGCCAAATTTATACGCAGTTCTTCGTATGAACCATGCAATTTTTCATCGAGTAAAACACCCTTTCCCCTGAATATGATACCCGGATCACTTTGAATAAGGTGGACGGCTGATTTCCATGCCATCCATCGCTGCCCAAAACTTTGGTTGCTTACTTCATTCCCCGCAACAAGTGTTTTCAAGTCTACTATCGTATTGCTGATTCTATTTTGAACGCTGGGAAAAAATGCCATCAACCCAAAAAGTCCAATAAACAATGCAATGTATTTTACCCCTTGTTTGGGCTTTTGGAACAGCCAGGCCAACGCCATAGTAGAAAAACCACCATAGAGCAGTAACAGACCAGTCCTGGATCCTAAAATATGCATTGAAACAACCAAAATAAACAAAGCTATCCCTAGAATGGCTTTTTGGGTGTGCATCGGAATATCTTTTGAAAGTTCTTCATCGTTCATTGGCACTGCATCACTCGATGCTTCATTTGCGGGAAATTGCCTGGAATTGTTGGCGTTTCTTGGAGTACCAAACAGTAGTTTCCATGAATAGCATAGTACTACCACCCCCACAATTACCGAATATTCTATATGATATACCCGAGTAAATAGTGGGATAGGCTTGCTTTCAAGAACCATTTGGTTGTAGAATTCCATATCCATAAAATAATGAATAACACTCGCCACAGAAATCCAGACAAGCGGCAAAATAACCAGGGGCCAAGCCGACCAAAAAATGGTTTTTAATCGCTTCCCACAAAAAAAACACAAGGGGATCATTAATAGGGGCAATTTGAGAGACATCTTAATTATTCCAATATTCCAAGCGCTGTTGATAGCGTCGCTATCCACAAAAACGTCACCAAATACATTCATTTGTGTGCCCGAAACTACATGCATGCTTAAAAAAATATTCACTATAGACCACAATGCTGTCAAACAAAAACTTCCCCAAACAATTTTTTTTGTAAAAGATATTGTATGCGATTTACCCCAACAAAACAACTGCACCAAATAGCCTATCAATGCCATCGAAGACAATAATGGCGACACATGAATACACGCCAAAGAAATCCATAACAAAACGTCTGTTCGCAACAAATTCTGGACACTATATTCCCTATGGGGCTGCATAGAATAACTGCAAGAGTGTATTTTGCTTTTCAATACCCAATCGGTTGGCGACAGACTCACTCAGCGCAATTTGACCACCAGACTTATTGGGCAGTGACCCCATTACTGTGCAATAAACCATTGCCTTGTTTGCTGGATTTACCAGCGCAATTATCTCTCCATTTTTATGGTCGTTGAGCATCACCCATGACCGATTCGACTGAAGGCCATCAAATCCAATTTGTGCATTCAGGGTTTTTGTATATTCTCTAAGGGATATTTTTGCTTTGATGGCAGACATCTCTGGCATACCCCCCTGTATTGGATTTGGGGCGATCGGACTACTCACTGTGTCTGTAAGAATGTGATTGGAAAACAAACTAGCGGTTTGAGATACCGAAATCGACAGTTTTTGAGAAATTGAGATTTTGTCGCTTTGTAAATTGTTTGCCCGGCAAATGTTGTCAATTGAAACACCATATTTTTTTGAAATGCTGTAGAGTGTTTCTCCTTTTACAACAATATGGTCAATTGTACTCGACGCATTGTCTAAAGATTCTGTTTTTTGCGCAGGGCTTGGAGAAATATTGCCCAAGGGATTTAGATTGGGCGCTTCGATGGATTTAGATTTTGTTGGAATTTTTGATTTTTTCTTTACGTTGATTCGCATCCCTATTTTGAGCACCCCAATACCTGGATTGAGCAATTTTAGTTCTTCGATAGTACAATGATATTTTTTTCCAATAGAATACAATGTCTCTCCTTTCTTTACTTTATGCGATAAATCGATACTCATTTCTCCATTAACTGATTGGGAAAATCCGTTTCCAATAGAACCAAACATACCCAGCACAAACAATAAAATCCATGCGCATTTTGCTGTAATTTTTTTCATCAACACAATATTAAGCTTTCAAAAATACCGAACGCCTATTGTCTTTGCACAAGCATTCGCTTGTTCAATAAATCAAACACTCAGCCAAGATGATGGAAGTGCTTTTTTTTGGCCACCCTCCAAAAATACTATACGGTGCGACATGGCACGGGCAACTTCCAAATTGTGTGTGATAAAAATATATGCCAGACCCCTATCCTGCTGTAATTTTACCAAAAGCGCAAGTACTTGCTTTTGAACCAACGGATCCAAAGCCGATACTGCTTCATCGAGAATCAGGACGCTGGGCTCAGATGCCAAAGCCCTCGCAATACACAAACGTTGCCGCTGTCCACCACTCATTTGATGAGGATAGGCTGTTAACAATCGATCATCAAAACCGACTTCTTTTAAATATTGACAAGCTTTTTCCGCCAGTTCTATTTTATTTTTACCATTGCCAGCATGTTGTGTCTGTAGGAATTCATTTTGCTTGAACACCAATACCTCTAAGACGGCCTGTATGGCGGTATAATTCGGATTAAGCGATGCATAAGGATCTTGAAATACCATTTGAATTCCGGTAGGTGGGACTTGACTCAATGCTTTTCCATTCAAAAGAATTTCTCCTTCACTGAGCGTCTCGAGCGAAACCAAAATCTTGGCCAATGTGCTTTTTCCAGAACCCGACAGTCCAACCACCGATAGGGTTTCTCCTGCATTTAATTGTTCGTCAAATGCATCCAAAGCACGAACACGCCACTTACCCTTGGTATATAATTTCCCAACACCCTTGAGAGAAAGCAGCACTTTCGGTGATTTCAAATCACTCACCAGAGGTTTATTGGGCATAGCATCAAGAAGTTCTTTTACATAGGGATGCGTTTTTTTTCCAAAAACAATTTCTTTGGTGTCTTGCATAAGACATTCACCCTTGCACAGCACCGTAACATTTTCTGCATACTGCTTAACAAGATCCAACTCGTGACTCACCCAAATAAGCGCACTCCCCTGTTCATTGCAGAGTTTCTTTAAATCGGCCATCACTTGCTGGCGAGCAAGACTGTCCAGAGCAGTCGTAGGTTCATCAGCCAAAATTAGGGGTGGCTCGTGCACACAAGCCATTGCAATCATAACACGTTGGCGCTGTCCACCACTCAGTTGGTGGGGATACGATTGCATTATACGTTCAATACTATCACCCAGTCCGATTTGCTGTAATTTACGGTATACCAGTGCTGAGGCATTTGTAGGAGAGTCTGCATGAACACTTGCCGATTCTAATAATTGCGCCCCACAGGTCATTTGAGGATTCAGTGCGGACATGGGTTCTTGAAATACAATACCCATTGCCTTGCCACGAATTGATTGCCATTTTTTTGCATCGCATTGAAGCAAATCGAAGTGTTGGCCTTCGTGACTAAATAGTATTTCACCCTCAACCCTTAATTTCTGTGACATAAGGCCAATAATGGCAAACAATGTAAGAGATTTCCCACTTCCACTTTCTCCTATTATACCATGCAATTCGCCCAAATTTATACTTAAATGAGGCAAATGAATCAGTTGAAGTTGGGCAGAATAAACTCGCAAACCCCGTATTTGTAAAAGTGGCCACTCCTGTAATTTCAATACTCCCGTTTTTGCACTCTCAACCATCATTGTTTCAAAGTTAGGGATTGGAATTGAAAATTTTGGTTGGTCGACAGTAAGCTACACCAAATTATATACAAGCGCACAAAAACAATTGCCGTTTTGCTGCAGTTTAGTCAGTTTCTCAAACGGATGTAGGTCAGCGTAGTAAAAAAGTGTAAGACCCTACTCAACCGTAAGTTTTATGGGAATTTCACGCCATGACTTCAAAAATACCCCATTGTTTTGTCCAGGAATCCAGCGTGGAGATTTTTTCAATACGCGAATGGCTTCATCGGTAAATTCCGGACAGCTTTTTGTTTGCTCAATGGCTTG
>SYIL01000035.1 GCA_005798825.1 Bacteroidota bacterium | reverse complement strand
GATATTGGAAAAGCACAGCGTATTCTCGGGTATGCACCCCACTCTTTTGAAGAGGGATTGGCTGCCTTAGGATTAGAAGTTTCCTAAACATTTGATATGGGTTCGATTCTCGTCGGGGCTACCTTAAACCCACTTCATTCGAGGGGGTTTTATTATGATTTATAGATTTGAAAACACACCCAAATCACAGGTTCCTAATTTATTCTTTAATCACTTTAAATGCCATGTAAAAAAGAGGGTATGGAAAGTGCTAAAATGAATAATTTTTCATCATATTTCTTGTTTGGTTCATATAAATATACGGATTGTAACCACGATACAACATAGAAAACTAAGGCTTTTGCATCACATCACCGCATTGTTTGCAAGTGCGAAGTGCTTCTGAATCATAAAAATGATTGAAGTGAAAAAGAAAGTCGGTTTCTATATTTTGCAATTCGAAATATGCTTTGTGAAGTGGGTGGTTACAAGCATCGCAAAACCACAACAAGCCATCAGTGAACCCTTTTCCCGTTCGAACTCTCTCAATAACCAAACCAATACTGCCAGCGCTTCGGCTTGGCCTATGGGGCATTTTGGGAGGCAATAGAAACATGTCACCAGGACCAAGTTCTACATCAACACATTTCCCCTCTTGTTGGGTTCGAATAGTAATTATACCCTCTAGTTGATAAAATAGTTCTTCGGTTTCATTGTAATGGTAATCTTTGCGTGCATTGGGGCCACCAACAATTTGTACAATATAATCTGTTCCTTCTGGGTATAGATTTTTGTTGGATACCGGCGGCTTCAGTAAATGTCTGTTATCGTCGATCCATTTTTGCAGGTGTAAAGGTTTTAGAATGTCCATAATGGCAATCGTTTTTATTGGGTTTTAACAATGTGTTCTCAGGAGCACTGGCGGTTGAAGCCAATTCAAGCTTATAGGATTGTGGATGCACCCTAAACACAAATGTAAATATTTCAACCGTGGTTTATCTAAAAATACTTGCAATACATATTTTTTTTTGGCCACACATAACAAACCCTGGCTATGGCCTTGGTGCGATTCATCGCCGCCGTAATGCCACCCACTGTGAAAAATTACACCAAATGGACTAAAATCTGAGGTTTGCATGGCATGCAAAGACAAGGGGATCTTGAGTTGGCAAGATGTCGCTTGAGTTATCTGTTTAATATTGGCATAATACTACAAATCAAAACATGTAACTTCGCAGCACTACTTTCATGAGTGACGCTATAAAACACGAATGCGGTGTTGCCTTTATCCGATTGTTAAAACCGTTGGAATTTTATAGAAAGAAGTATGGAACATACTGGTATGGTTTAGAGAAACTTCAATATTTGATGACCAAGCAATTGAATCGCGGTCAGGATGGAGCTGGAATGGGGGTCGTAAAATTGAACCCAGAATATGGTTCTCGTTATTTGGCGCGCAAACGAAGTGCAACCAAAACAGCACTGGCCGATATTTTTGAAGAAATTGCCGCGTCCTTTAAAGAAATTCCGAAAGAATTCCGAGATGATATTGGGTATTTAAGAAAATACTATCCTTTTGCAGGGGAGATGCTATTGGGGCATTTGCGCTATGGTACCTATGGGGGTAATAGTTTAGAGAATATTCATCCATTTTTAAGACAAAACAATTGGATGACCCGTAATTTGATGTTGGCAGGCAATTACAACATAACGAATACAGATGAATTATTCAATGCACTTATCGATTTGGGACAACAACCAAAGGAGATCAGTGACAATGTATTGATGTTAGAAAAGATTGGACATTTCATTGATGAAGAGAACCAAAGAATGTTTGCTGTTTTGAAGTCCCAAGGATTTTCAAATTTAGAAATAACCGAAAAAATCAAAGATGAAATATCCCTAATAAACATTCTCAAACGCAGTTTTAAAAATGTAGATGGTGGTTATAATATGGTTGGTATGCTGGGACATGGCGATGCTTTTGTTATCAGAGATTCAGCGGGTATTAGACCTTCCCATTATTATTTTGATGAAGAAGTTGTTGTTGTTGCAAGTGAGCGTTCGGCAATTCAAACGGCGTTTAATTTATACCCAGAGCAGATCAACGAGCTTGGACCGGGGAACGCCTTGCTTATCCGTAGAAATGGCTTTGTAGAAGAGGCTCAGATTACAGAACCCACGGTTCGTAAGAGTTGTAGTTTTGAGCGCATTTATTTTAGTCGTGGCAACGATCAAGCCATTTATCGCGAAAGAAAAGAGCTTGGCAGATTGCTGGCTAAACCTGTGATGGATATGTTGGGAAATGATCTGGTAAATACAGTTTTTAGTTACGTCCCCAATACAGCCGCAACAAGTTTTTATGGACTAATTGATGGTATACATGAAATTAGGCGTGATTTACAAGCCGAAGCCTTGTCTAAAATAGACCTTGCATCTAACCCAGAAAAGGTGAAGGAAATTTTGAGTTGGCGTCCACGTCGTGAAAAGATTTTGGTGAAAGACGTAAAAATGCGCACATTTATTACCAATGATTCAGACCGAGATGATTTGGTGGGTCACGTGTATGATATCACTTTTGGTGTTGTAAAAAGTTGGAATGACACCCTCGTGATTATGGATGACAGTGTTGTGAGAGGGACCACTTTGAAAAAGAGTATTTTGAGTATTTTGGATCGCCTAGAGCCCAAACGCATTATTTTGGTGAGCTCTGCACCGCAAATTCGCTACCCCGATTGCTATGGCATTGATATGAGCCGCATGGGCGATTTTGCCGCTTTCGCCGCCGCTGTTGAATTGTTGAAAGAGAAGGGGATGTCCCAATTACTGAATGATGTATACCAATTGGCTTTGGAAGAGTTGCTCAAACCTGCTTCAAGACAACGCTGCGTTGTAAAAGATATTTACCAACCATTAACCCAAGAGGAAATATCTCAAAAAATAGCCCAGATGTTAAAGCCTGATTCCCTGCGCGCGGAGTTTGATATTCTTTTTCAAACGGTAGAAAATCTTCATTTGGCTTGTCCAGGAGATACAGGCGACTGGTATTTTACCGGAGATTATCCAACACCGGGTGGAAACCAAGTGGCCAACAGATCGTATGTTTATTATATAGAAGGCATAAGGGAACGTGCGTATTGAAACAATTTGAAGGGACACAAAACCATAAAAAAATCTAAATTTGATATAATTCTTACAGCATGAGCACCGTAAATGAATTGATAAGCCAATTGCAAGAGCAGTTGGAAAAAAACCTAACCCATACAGCATTAGAATTTTCTCGTATTCGTGCTGGAAAAGCCAGTCCTGGCATGTTAGATAGTGTCATGATAGACTATTATGGAGCACTCACACCCCTTTCTCAACTTGCAAACGTAAACACCCCTGATGCCAGAACTTTGGTTATTCAGCCTTGGGACAAAACACTAATTCGCCCAATCGAGACCGCAATCATTAATGCCAATTTAGGGTTTGCCCCCCAAAATGATGGCGATCTCATTCGCATTACTATACCTCCTGTAACGGAAGAGCGCCGTAAGGAATTGGTTAAAAAAGCCAAGGGAGAAGCAGAAAATTCAAAAATTGGCATCCGGAATTTGCGCAAGGATACGAATGAACGGGTAAAAAAATTGGAAAAAGAGGGTTTGGGTGAAGATGCTATTAAAGAAGGTGAGGATCGCGTTCAAAAATTGGTCGATTCATGTATCAAAAAAACAGATGACATGACGGATTCCAAAGAAAAAGAAATCATGACAGTTTAATGGTCTTTGGCAATAACCGTTAATTTTCCTTTCAATTTCCCTGCTTTTATGAGCAATTCTTCCCTGTTTGTTGCAATCACTGTAGCGTGGCCCAATTTTCGGTTGGGTCGGGTTTCTGATTTGCGATACATGTGTATGAAGGTATCAGGACGGTTGTTTAATGCAAGTTCATTTTCCAAAAAATAAGGTCCGGAAATAGAAGCTGGACCCACAATATTTAGCATTGCTGCTGGATGAATAAGCCTTGTATCACCCAATGGCGCCCCAGCCAATATTCGAATAAATTGTTCAAATTGACTGCATTCGCATCCTTCAATTGTGTGGTGTCCACTATTGTGAGGACGAGGAGCTACTTCATTCACCAATATTTCTTCCTCTTTTGTGATGAATAATTCAACAGCAAATAATCCGGGTGAATGCAATGCTTCAATACAATGTAAAGCAATCTTCTGGGCTTTTTTTTCCAATTCGATTGAAATTCTTGACGGGGAAAATAAAAATTCTACCAAATTGCTCGTGGGATTAAAATACATTTCAATGGATGGATATATTGCATGCGAACCATCCTGTGCAATGGCCACAATAATGGCAATTTCCATTGCATCTGCTATAAAAGATTCAATCAATACAGACCCTTTAAACGGACATTCTTTTTGTACCCTAGATTTTTCAATTATGGTTACGCCTTTTCCATCATAACCTCCTTTTCGAGCCTTAACTACGACAAAGTCACCCGGGAAATGGAGTAATTTTTCTGCATTTATTTCTGTGGATTCGCACAATATATAGGCTGCTGTGGGTATACCATTGGACTTAAAAAAGCCTTTTTGTATTCCCTTATCCTGAATAATTTTAAGGACAGCTGGCTGGGGTATGATTAACTTTCCTTCTTTTTGAAGGGCAATAAGGGTGTCCACATTTACATGTTCGATTTCCCATGTTAGAACGTCACTGATTTTGGAAAGTTTGCGAATTGCCGCTTCTGATGTTATTTTTCCTTGAATAAAATGCCTCGCCAATTCAAAAGAAGGACAGTCTTTGGATTCCTCTAACACAGCAAATTCTACTGGCAAAGAATGGTATTTTGCTTCGATGGTCATCATACCCAATTGGCCGCCTCCAATTATGCCAATGCAAATCATTCAACAAAGATAGGTAGGTGCGCACTATCAAATTTGTAAGTTATAATTTTTGCTATATATTCGAGGGTATCTTTGTTGTAAATGTCAGAACCTCCCTCGGCCATTCGATTATTTCAAGTAGATCCCAATTCTTGGTTAATGGTTGTGATTTGTCTATTGTGTATTGCTTTTTTTTCGGGGATGGAAATAGCTTTTTTGTCGGCAAGTCGTTTGCGTATAGAACTGCGCAACAAAGAAAAAAGTTATGCTGGCAAATGGCTTTCTAAGTATGTAAAAAACCCTAGCGATTTTATCAGTACGGTTCTGGTAGGGACCAATTTGGGTTTGGTTGTATATGGCATTTATATGGGTGAGATTCTCAATGGTGCTTTTAAAGGTATTCCTTGGATGGGTTCTGCATTATTGCTGTTTTTTATGGTTGCATTTACCAGTACCATGATTGTTTTGGTTGTAGCTGAATATTTGCCAAAGACATTTTTTAAAATGCATGCCGACAAATTGTTATTTAGTTTAGTGGGATTATTTCGTATTTCACATTGTATAATGTGGCCCTTAATTAAGGTTGTCAAAGGCATTTCGTCTTTTTTGTTGAACCGCTTAACAAAGACAGCCATAACTGAAAATACCCCTGTTTTTTCGAAGGTAGATTTAGACAATTATATTGCTTCTATTGAAAATTCTGGCAACAGTGATGCGGTTGAAATTGATACGGAAGTTTTTCGAAATGCCTTGGATTTCAGTGATGCCAAAGTAAAGGATTTTATGGTTCATCGAACGGCATTGGTGGGGGTAGACAGCAATGATTCCGTCGAAAATCTCCGTCAAAAATTTGCACAAACTGCCTTGTCTAAAATCCTTGTTTATGAGCGAAGCAATGACCACATAATTGGTTTTGTTCACCATAGCGACTTGTTTCATGCTCCAAAATCCATCAAGGATATTATAAAGCCTGTTTTGATTGTCAACGAGGGTTTACAGGCCCATGACATGCTCCGAAATTTCATTCAAGAACGCAAGAGCATTGCCATTGTTGTAGATGAATTTGGTGGAACAGCCGGCATGGTATCTGTCGAAGACATATTGGAAGAAATTGTTGGTGAAATCGAAGATGAATTTGATGTTGAGGATAGAATTGAAACCCAATTTTCTGATAACCATTTTCTTTTTTCCGCAAGACTTGAGATTGATTATTTAAATGCAGAATACAATATTGGTATACCCGAGGGAGAATATACAACCTTGGGGGGGTATATTATTTTCTGTTCAGAAAGCATTCCCCAAGTGGGAGAAATCATCCACCACTATCGCTATGAATTCACGATAAAAACATTGCATGGTGCCAGAATTGAGGAAGTAGAATTGCATGTGTTACCCCAAGAAAATTAGGGAATTTATGGGATGTGATGATTGCTGGTTACCGATAAATCGTATATCAGTAATTTACAATCCACTCTACTTTTGTAAATGCACCCAAAACCCCATATCCATCTGGGATGTTACCATTCAATGGCATGGGAAGTTGGGTAATGGATTTTTGTTGCCACAGGTGGGCAGCCCTTGAGTTATAATATTGGTAGAGTGGTACACTAAGGTTTTCTAAAATTAGTTTAACGGCCAGTGTTTTTTCATTCAACCCATTTGAGAAAGGGAGTAAATTATACACTGTTAAATTGCTTTGAACACCATTAAACGTTTCATCAGTAAAAAGAATTTCTTTGTCTGTATAAATATTATAATTGTTTCGCAAAAAGGGAAGGTTTGTTCCATCAATTTTCATTGATTCCCAAAGTATATTGCTATCGATAACTTGGCCAGTTGTATTGCGTAAATATCGTTTAACTTGTCTGTAGGATTCCAATCGATAGTAATTTTTGTCGATGGCACTGTCTTTGAAATGGACCACATAGGCTTGGGTTGGCCCAATTCCGGGAATCGTTTTAAGCAAACTATCTACACCAATAAAGTCAATGTGAGATGGAACTACGCCTGCAATGGTAAAAGAAACATTGGTTTTCTGATATTCGATCCAAAAACTATCGCGGGCTTTTAATGGTTGACCAGTAAAAAGGTACCTACCCGGAATGGATTGTATAAAATTCTTTTTGCCATTTTGTTTTGTATACAAGGTCATTTGGGCACCTGTTTCGGGTTTAACAGCACCTGAAATACTTGCCACTTCAGAACAGTCAGCCGCTATCACAGAATCTGCTTCGATATATAAATGAACCACGGGCCCAGTATATAATTGAGCCTCATTGGGTATAGGAATCTCGGTTATACATCCTTGGCAGGCCAATGCAATATATAAAATGCGATATATTTTGGGTATAGTCAAAAGAAAATCTGGTAGTTTAAATGGGGCATGATGGGAAGTAAACTCATTTGGTAAAAACTCCTTGCCCCTTGTTTATTGTATCCAACATTTATAAAAAAGGGGTTTTTTCGGTTATAACAATTGTAGATTCCGAAAGAGAGTTCATGGTGAAAATGGGTGTTTGAAAAACGATATTGCAAAGAAAGATCAAGGCGGTGGTTCGCAAGGGACCGCAGTGCATTTCTTTCTCCATAAATATAGATTTCAGCATAGGGATCAAGTGACGTTGGGGAAATATAAATTCCTTCTGGCGCAGAATATGCAAAGCCAGAATTGTAAGACCAACTACCGCTTATTGTCATCAACTTAGAGACCAAATAAGACCCTACAAGGTAAATATTATGTCGTCGGTCATAGCGGGATGGGAAAGGGTTGCCATGGTTTAAATCCAAGAATTGTCGTGTGTTCCACATCAGTGTATAAGACGCCCATCCGTTGAGTTTGCCTTTTGTTTTTTCGATAAGCAATTCCCAGCCTTTGGCTTCACCAGTTCCTTGGGTAAGTGTTTCTTCCCAATTTACTGCTGAATTTATATAAATTGCATTTTCTTTATATTCAAGCAAATGGTAAAACTTTTTTAGAAACACCTCACTGCTTATTTGAAAATTTCCTTGGGAAGCAGTAAATCCCAGTGATGTTTGTCTGGCTTCTGAAGGTTCAAATTTTGTATTTGATGGCACCCAAAGGTCAGAAGGCAAACCCATAGCAAGATTATTGAGTTGGTGAAAGAATTGAATGTTCTTAGCTGCGGTGGCTTTAAACCAAAGGTTTGGTTTTAGGCAATATCTGTATGTAAGCCTTGGCTCAGGACGAATATAATATTGTTTTTCACCCAATCCAAAATACGCAATTCTTGATCCAATATCCAAATAACCTAATGTAGGGGAGTGGTATTCAATTTGGACGAAACCCGCAATTTCAGGTGTATTTACGACAGGGTCATTAAATGAATATAATCTACCAATGCTATCCATCTTTGTTTTAAGTGATCTATCCCCAGGGGTGAAAATATGTTTGGTATATCCCCCACCCAATCGAATGGCCAACAATTTATTGACTTGGATATCTGTCTTTCCGGAAAGATCCACATCGCGAAGTCCGTTTTTAAAAGAATAATTTGCGTAATCACTGAGTTTTCTATTGCCTAAAAAACGGGTTTGAACCTGTATTGTGTAATTGTTTTTTTGTGCAAAAACATAATCACTTACATAGGCTTTCAAGGTAAAACGGATGTGTTTTAAAAACGCATATCTCCAGCGAATACTGCCGACCTGATTGCCCCAATTACTGCCCTGCTCCCGTGATTGAAAATACCTGTTTTCGATTGTTTCGGAAGACCTGTTTTCGATAAAAGAGGCATTGTCCCCACCCCTATAAAACGAAATAGACAAAGCACTTTTTTCACTAAATTTATGATTTATTTTGGCATTTATATCCCAGAAATAGTAGGTATTTATATTGCTCTTGTCTTTGAGCAACATTTTTGTGATTGGCTCAGCAACAAAATCTAA
Source organism: Bacteroidota bacterium (assembly GCA_005798825.1). Lineage (GTDB taxonomy): Bacteria > Bacteroidota > Bacteroidia > NS11-12g > UBA955 > UBA955. The sequence continues at coordinate 82,716 of SYIL01000035.1, read as the reverse complement.
ATTACTCCTCCGAATAGAAATGACAGCAGTGGTTCTTTTTCGCCAAATTGGACCTTGAACCGTCGCCTTGGTTGAAAGTAGGCCCAAGCTTAGTTGGCTTGACCATGTATTTTCATTCCCATCGATACTTTGAATCGAAATCACACTGCTCAATCGACCCCCATATTCTGGTGAAAAAGCCCCCCTGTTCATTTGTGCACTCTTAACAATATCACCATTAAAAATACCGAAAATACCGTATAAATGGTATGCATTGAAGACCGGAGCTTCATCTAATAGAACTAAGTTTTGGTCGCCAGATCCTCCCCTAACATATATTCCCATCATACCTTCAGAACCAGTCACAACACCCGGGTTGAAACTCAGGGTACGCAATATGTCATTTTCGCCCATAAGTGCTGGAAGCAGTTTTTGGCGTGCAGAAGTTATTCTAAATTGGTCGGATTGACCTTGAATTACCGATCGATCTTGAAATTCATTTTTTACAATTACAGTCGTTGTTTCAATCTGCTCGACGCTGGGTTTAAGTTGTGTATTTAGAAAATAGTCGCGGTTATTGATGAGGGTATCGGTATATGGAATACAACCGCCATAGCGAATCTCAATATAGATCGTATCGGTTGCGATATCCAATTTTTTTGTGGGGATTGCAAGGCGAAAAATTCCAAATTCATCAGTAAGTGTAAATTGGTTTCGTTGGGGGAGGTAAACCATCGCTTTAACCAAGCGTTCACCACTTGATTCAAGACTCACACGGCCCGATAATATAAATTGTTTATTGGGCTTTTGGGTCGACCAAAGGCATAAAACAAGATAATTGTCGATTTGCTTGAAGTCTAAGCCATATTGGTGTAAAAAGTCTTGAATTGCTTGCTGGGCTTGGATATTTTTATAGGCTACATGTATTGGACGGTCTTTGGGAATGATATCACTGTTGTATTGAAAATACAGTCCGGTTTGTTGCTCAAAAAGCCCAAGAACAGTTTGAAAATTCGTTCCATCATAGTGGATGTTAATATATTTCTTAATGAAAGAGGATTGTGCCAGCAAATCTGAAGCAGAAAACAACAGGTGTAAGCCGAGTATAATCCCAATTTTTCTCATCAATTTACTGGAAAATTAAGGCTGTTTATCGGCGTAATCAAATGCTTTTTTTAGCAATGCTGTACTGCGTTGAAGGGGGTCTTTTCGAATCAAATTTTCTTGTTTTTCAACTTCTACAAATAAAGCTTCCATTGCCTTTTGGGTGACATGGGCTTCTAAATCGGGTTGAATATCATCGGGTAAGCCCAAGATTTTTTTATTTTTATTGATGAGTGAAACAATGGGGTTCCAATATTCATAGATGGAAACTGATTCCAAGGCTTTTTTAATTTCGGGTTCAAATGTTTGGGCGAGCTGTGAAGAGGTTGTTTGCAGAAGATAGCGTGTTGCTGCACCATCACCATCGCTTAGAATCTTAAGGGCATCTGCGAAACTTAGATTCCCAATGGCATTTCCAAAAATCGGCAAAGCGAATTCAATCGATTTTTCAGCACCGGTATTCATCGCTTCTATGGTTTTATCAAGTTCCTTTCCAATGGCGGCGTTGAGAATAATATTGCCCCGGATTTTGCTTTCCAGAATGCGAATCTCTTCGGGTAATAAAATTTTATAGATGGTACTTTTATAAAATGCACCCGGTTTCATCAGCGACTGGGTGCCCACCGAAACTCCCCTTTTTAGTGCTTCTTTTATGCCATTACCCGCATCTGTTTGATTGAGTGGTTCTAAGGTTTTTGTATTGATTACGGGAAATTCTTTTGGGATGACGATTTTGGGAAATCCCTTTTTTTGTGCTAAAATCGAATTACAGGAACACAAGGAAAGAATAAAAATAAGAAATATACCATAGACAGTTCTTTTGTGAAAGGTGTGCAGATGTTGAACGAGGATCGTTTGCATAGTTCAAATATAAGCACTTGTTAAACAATCGTAAAATTCTGGTTTTTAAACATAAAGGCGTCGACAAATCTAAAATTTGTTTTTTGGAACAGGGTTTCAGAGTCTGTGGGATATAATGAATAGTTATAGCAATTTCAAAAGAATCGAAGCATCTTTGCAGCATTCGACAGAGTCAAAATACAAGTACAATTGGATAGAATTAATTAAACTGGTATTGAATATGTATGAATTTCATGGTGATAAGCGCAGGTATTTTGAAATGACCCAGAAGGTCACCTCGAAGCACATCATCCCTTTTTTACAATTGAATTGGACTTTCCCTGCTGGGATGACTGTATTGGAAATAGGATGTGGGGAAGCAGGAGTTTTAAAAGCGTTTGCCGATTTAGGTTATACATGCAAGGGCATTGAATTGGAAGAAAATAGACTCGAATTTGCGCGTGAATTCATGCAGGAAGAAATGGCTGAAGGCAGAGTCGCATTTTTAAATAAAGATATTTACGACGTGATTCCTGGCAAGGATTTGGGGGTACTGTTTGATTTAATTATCCTAAAGGATGTCATTGAACACATACCCAGCCAGGAAAAATTTATGCCCCAATTACATCGGTTTTTAAAACCAGGAGGCCGCATATTTTTTGCTTTTCCGCCTTGGCAGATGCCTTATGGCGGCCATCAACAGGTATTGCCCCAAAAGTGGGCTTCAAGATTGCCCTATTACCATTTGTTGCCTGGAAAACTTTATCCTGCGGTACTCAAATTATTGGGTGTCCAGGCAAATGGGATACGAACCATGCAAGAAATAAGGGAAACGGGAATTAGTATTGAGCGGTTTTTGCGTGTGTGCAAGGATGCTAATTTTGTCGTTCGAAATGCACAATATTATTTGTTTAATCCCATTTATGAGTTCAAATTTGGTATTAAACCCAGAACCCAATGTTCATTTCTTTCTGCGCTGCCTTGGATTAGAAATTTCATCACTATGGGGGTTTATTTTTCGGTCGAATCCGTTGATCCAAAAGACTAATTCTTTGCACAATTAAAATTCATTCTCTTTTCAGGATAACTCTGTGTTGGAAAAACAAGGTTTAGCGCATAAATTTGCTTTTATTAAGGTTCATTTATGAAAATCCTAATCTCACTATTTTTTGCCATTTATACATTGGCAATCAGTTCAGTTTCTCACGCGCAGGCAAAGAAGCGATTTACTGGCAAACCAATTGAGGCGGGCCTTACATTCGGCGCGTCCAATTATATGGGTGATTTATCCCCCAATATTGCTTTGGGTGAGAGCCATCTAATGGGTGGATTAATTTGCCGATTTAATTATTCAGATTTTTTTACTTTGCGAGGCAATGCATTATTTGGACAGATCAGCGGGAATGATAAAAATTATTCTGACGACCCATTCAGAAACCGAAGGAATCTTAATTTCAAAAGCAATATTGTCGAATTTAGTGCCATTGGAGAGTTAAATATATTTGGATATGAAGAAACCACGCGCGGATTGCCGTCGTCTCCCTTTTTGCTTTTCGGTCTTGGGCTTTACAAATTCAATCCTAAGTCACAGTTTAAATATCTAGAAGGTCGCAATGATGCGTCGGGTGTTGCAATTCACAACGCGCAATTGAAGGTGTTTGATAATCAATGGATAGAGCTACAGACTTTGAGTACAGAAGCCCAAGAAACCACAAAATACAATGAAAGGAGACGATATCCACTGACCCAAATAAGCATCCCCATTGGTGTTGGATTCAAAAAGCAATTTAATGATTTTTGGGCTTGGGGTATAGAGTTGGGAATGCGCAAAACATTTACCGACTACATAGATGATATAAGCATTGATTATGTCGATGACCAAATTGTAGCAGGTGCTAATGGATATTTGGCAGGAGCCATGAAAGACCGTGGACCTGAAATAAATGATCCTTCGACCGGTCTTCCCTATGAAAAATTTTTTAATGGAGATCCACGTGGTTCTATGAAGGGCAACGATTGGTATATGTTTTTAAACTTTACAATCACCCGCAAAATTATCGGTGGTAAAGCAGTTTGCTTTCAATTTTAATATTGAAAAAATTTATAAAAATCGCTATAGCAAGCTTGGTGTTTTTAGCACCTTTAATGGTGGGTGCGCAAAAATATTTTTCGGGTCACAATGAATTTGGCTTGTCTTTGGGAGTGAGTAATTATTTCGGAGATTTTGGTCAAAGTTTTAATGTACCTCACTTTAAACCTGCGGCAGGTGTGTATCAAAAGTACAATTTTAGCCGTTTCTTTACCCTTCGCAACCAAGTTTCTTTTTTATCGATAGAGGGTAGTTCCAAAGATGTTAAAGGATTGGCGTATCAAAATTTGTCTTTTAAAAGTAAAATATATGAGCTTAGCAGTATGGTAGAATGCAATTTTCATCCTTTTGGAACCAATACGAATGATGGAAAGGCAACGCCGTATTTACTCTTGGGCATTTCGGCATTTTGGTTTAATCCCTACAGACTTGAGAATAACGACATCAATTTGAGATCCATTAGGACAGAGCAACAGAAGCGTTCTTACAGCCAATTGCAACCTGCAATACCGATTGGCCTTGGCATTAAAACCATGATTAATAGCAAAAAAAATGCAGGTGCCTTGATTCTAGGATTTGAGGCTGTGTTTAGAAAAACTTTTACAGATTATTTGGATGATACAAAATCTGAATATGGAGATTTCGCAACCATGACGCGAGATCAAGGAATCGGTGCTGCAGAATATGGCCAGGCGCAGGTCCTAGAGAATGGTCCCAAAATGGCCAAAGGCACCATGCGCGGTGATATACATCTCAAAGATTGGTATTATTTTATGGGATTAAATCTTTCGTATAGACTTACTCCGCAGGTTTGTAGGTAATTTTGTGATGCTGTGATGGAAAAGCCAAAAACATATTCTTTTGACCCCAATCGTATTCCCCAACACGTGGCTGTCATTATGGATGGTAATGGCCGTTGGGCCAGGCAAAAAGGGCATATCAGATTGTTTGGTCATCGCAATGGGGTAAGGGCAGTGAGGGAAGTCATTGAATCTTCAGTAGAAGTAGGGGTTAAATATTTAACGCTGTATGCCTTTTCTATTGAAAATTGGACCCGTCCGCAAAAGGAGATCGATGCATTAATGGCTTTATTGGTGAGTACCATAAAGGATGAATTGCCGACGCTGATGAAAAACGAAATACATGTATCAACCATTGGTAACCTGGAACAACTTCCAAAGAAATGTCAGCAGTCTTTAGAAAAAATAAAAACCATTACAGCCAACAATGATAAGTTAACCTTGATATTGGCCTTGAGTTATAGCGGACGCTGGGATATCATAGAGGCAGTAAAAAAAATCGCTTCTGATGTCAAAATCGGAAGTTTAGATCCCCTTGATATTGATGAAACTGTATTGAATGGCGCAATGAATACCGCACAGTTTCCGCATCCCGATTTACTAATACGAACCAGTGGTGAAAAAAGAATTAGCAATTTTCTGCTTTGGGAAATCGCTTACAGTGAAATATATTTTACATCCGTTTTGTGGCCTGATTTTACGAAAGATGATTTTTATAAGGCAGTTCTCGATTACCAGGGTCGTGAACGCCGGTTTGGAAAAACAAGTGAACAAATTGCATAAAAATTTGAAACCATATATACTTTTTATACTCTGTATTATTCACATGACTATTTCAATGGGTCAGGTTTCAGATAGTAGTTTTAGTTTGGTACCAACTATACCTTATGATTTTGTAGAGCCAACGCCTTATACCATTCGGAAAATTTTGGTATACGAAGTCAATGGCAAGCCTATTCAAAAAGCACAGGCGGTTTTTTATTCAGGTTTATCCATTGGTCAGAAAATAACGATACCTGGAGAACAGATACCCAAAGCACTTTCCAATTTATGGGATCAATCAATGTTCAGTGATATTCAGGTGTATTTCCAACCCAACGAAGATGGGACGATTGTGGTGATATTTAGGGTAGAGGAACAGCTGCGCATCGATGGACATCGATTTGTTAATTTGAGCAATGCACAATCCAAAAAATTGGATGATGAAACAGGCTTGAAGGGAAGTAAGGGCACATACATAACACCCAATATTATTAACCGTAGCAAAGAAAAGATTATTGCCTATTACCAAGAAAAGGGATATTACAACGTAAAAGTGAGTGTATTAAGAAAGCAAGCAACCCAGAGGGACAAGAAAGATAGTTTGGTTGCGAAAGTGGGATACGAAAATTTTGATTATTTAATTGATCGCGGCTCTAAAGTAAAAGTTCAGGATATTGTGTTCGATGGAAATGAATATTTTTCTGACAAGAAATTGCGGGAAACCATAAAAAAGATTACACGTCGGCATCACAAATGGAATATTCTCATCAGCTCAAAATATATTGAATCAAAATTTGAGAAAGAGAAGTCAAATATTATCAATGGTTATTTATCCAAAGGATATCGCGATGCCCGCATTTTATCCGATAGTATACAATTGATTTCTTCCGATCGGATTGTATTGCACATTCAATTATTTGAAGGTAATTTATACCGATATAGATCCATAAATTGGAAAGGAAATATCAAATATACCAATGGAACATTAGACACAATACTGGGAATAAGGCGTGGAGATGTATTTAATCAGATCGATCTTGATGAGCATTTAACTGCCAATAAGAATGGATATGATGTGCAAAGTTTGTACATGAATGACGGATATCTCTTTTTTAGAATGATACCCGTAGAAGTGGGAATTTTTCGTGATAGTATTGATTTAGAGATTCGTATTGAGGAAGGTCCACAAACCAAAGTGGGTGTTGTAGAATGGAAAGGAAATACAAAGACATCAGATCGAGTTATTCAGCGTGAAATACGAACCCGCCCTGGTGATGTGTTCTCAAAAAGCGATATTCAGCGAACGATGCGCGATTTGTCAACTCTGGGCTTGTTTGATCCTGAGAAATTGAATGTCAACCCCAAACCCAATGCCGAAGATGGAACGGTAGACATTGAATACCTTGTTATCGAAAAACCCTCTGATCAAATAGAACTGTCTGGAGGCTGGGGCGGTGGCGGTGGCATGGGTATGGGAAATTTCAACCAAGGAACCAATAATACCCCTTCCTTAATTGGTACTGCTGGAGTAAGCCTCAATAATTTCAGTCGTCGAAAATTATTTCACCCCGATTTATATAATCAATTCCCCAGCGGGGATGCGCAGAAATTGAGTTTGCGGGCACAAAGCAATGGTGCCAATTTCCAGAGTTACAGTTTTAGTTATGGAGAGCCTTGGTTTGGTGGGAAAAAGCCCAACAATCTATCTCTTAGTTTTAATCATACTGTGAACAGTTTTGATTTTAGGCAAAAAAGTGATCCTTTGCACCAGGTGCTAACGAGTTCGATAGTTCAATTAAATTGTAACTCAAGATTGAATTGGCCAGATGATTTCTTCAGTTTGTCTTATGGTGTTGCTTTTAATAAGTATCAGATGAAAAATATGGACGGGGGTTTCTATGGCTTTCCCAAGGGATTCAAAGGAATTTCTTATAATCCAACCTTAACTCTTTCCTTGACAAGATCTTCTTTGAGCGATGTAATTTTCCCTATGAGTGGCAGTCAGTTTACAATTTGGCTTAGTGCAACGCCTCCAATTTCATTGATTCTAAACCAAGATATTGACAAAATGAGTATTACCGAAAAATACAAATGGGCGGAATACCACAAATGGAAATTTGATGCTGAGTGGTATACCCCTGTATATAAAAAATTGATTCTGATGACAAAGGTCAGAATGGGATTCTTGGGATCTTATAATCCTAAACTGGGATTAACCTTTTTCGAGCGATTTCAGGTTGGTGGAGCCGGAATGTTTGGCTTTAACATTGCAGCCACAGAAATTATATCTCAGCGCGGGTATGACAATTACACCATTTCTGCTACCGCAATGGGAAGTGAAGCAGGGGCTCCTATTTTCAATAAATTCACCATTGAATTAAGACAGGCAATTACGACAGGACAAACAGCAACCGTATACGCACTCGCATTTTTGGAGGCGGGCGAAGCATGGTCCTCGATTGCCAAATACAATCCCTTCCAATTGAAAAGAGCTGCCGGGGTGGGGATTCGATTATTTATGCCAATGTTTGGATTAATTGGATTGGACTGGGCTTATGGATTTGATTATGCACAGGTTCCACGAAGTGGAAAACCCACCCAAATCCATTTTACCATTGGGCAACAATTATAAATCAAATTGAATACCTTGGGCCAGGGGTAAATCATTTCCATAATTAATGGTATTTGTTTGGCGACGCATATACACCCTCCAGGCATCAGAACCACTTTCTCTTCCTCCACCGGTTTCTTTTTCACCACCAAATGCTCCCCCAATCTCAGCACCTGAGGTTCCAATATTCACATTTGCAATTCCGCAATCCGAACCCATACAGCCCAAAAATTGTTCTGCTTCTTGAATTGAATCAGTAAAAATTGCACTGGATAAACCCTGTTTCACATGGTTCTGTATTGCAATTGCCTCTTCAAGAGAATCATAACGCAGCAAATACAGTATGGGCGCAAATGTCTCCTCTTGAACTATGCTATAATTGGGTTGTGCCTCACAGATTGTCGGCAATACATAACAGCCACTTTTATAGGAATCACCCTGAAGTACGGTGTTTCCACAAAGTACATTGCCCCCCTCTTTGCGTAACTGTTCAATGGCTTTTAAATACATATTAACAGCATCGGAATCAATTAATGGGCCCACGTGATTTTTTTCATCGAGCGGATTGCCTATTTTAAGTTGGCTGTAGGCTCGCGTCAATTTTTCTTTAACGGTTTCATAAATACTGTGGTGAATAATTAAGCGACGTGTGCTTGTACAGCGCTGTCCCGCTGTGCCAACGGCACCAAAAACCATGGCAAGCATGGCTAAATCAAGGTTTGCATTGGGTGTTATGATGATGGCATTGTTACCGCCTAATTCTAATAGGGTTTTTCCCAATCGTTTACCAGTTACTTCAGCCAATCGTTTTCCCATTCGTGTGCTTCCAGTCGCACTTATTAAGGGAACCCGAATATCGTGGCTCATGGCTTCTCCAATTTCGCTGTCTCCCTGAACCAAGCAAAAAACTCCCTCTGGAACCGCATGGGTTTTCAGTACAGACTGCAGTATGAATTGAACGGCTGCTGCACTGGCAGGTGTTTTTTCGGAAGGTTTCCATACGCAAACATTTCCACAGATAACAGCCAACATAGCATTCCAACTCCAAACCGCAACAGGGAAGTTAAAGGCACTGATAATGCCGACTATGCCCAATGGGTGCCATTGTTCATACATGCGGTGATTGGGTCTTTCAGAATGCATGGTCAAACCATGTAACTGGCGGCTTAATCCTACCGCAAAATCACAGATATCAATCATTTCTTGCACTTCACCCAATCCTTCTTGAAGGCTTTTACCCATTTCATAACTTACCAATGCACCCAAATTTGCTTTGTTTATTCGAAGCGCATTTCCAATTTGCCGCACAATTTCTCCACGTTTGGGTGCTGGTATTGTCCGCCATTCAAGGAAGGCTTTTTGGGCTGTTTCAATAACGAAATTATAGGTTTTAAGGTCTGAAAATTGAACAGTTGTAAGTATTTTGCCATCTACTGGAGAGTGAATTTTTCTGGTTCTGCCTGGTCTTGCCTGGATCCAATTTATTCCTGTACTCGCAGAAGATAGATATTCTCCAATGCCAAATGCAGATAGAATTTTTTGTGTATTCATGGCATGCGAATCTACTTCTTTTTCATTACCAAATAAACGCCAACCAAAGAAAGTGCAAGTCCAGCAACCATGTTCCATTGAATCGCTTCATGGTCTATTAATCCCCAGGCAACGGCCACGATTGGAATGATAAAGGTATTGGTTGAGGCAACCAAAGCGGTGGTATGCTCAATGAGATAATTGAATAAAACCATTGATATAGCCGAACCCAAAACCCCTAATAAAATTAAACAACCCAAGGCTTTTTGATTTAATGGCAACCATTCTCCATTCGGTAATTCATTGTGGGCTTGGAAAGTTCCCCAAACATCCGTTCTCCATAATACAAAGGCATATACAATAGCCATGAAAAAAAAAGGAAACGCAGTTTTTGCCATGGGTGGAATATGCGCTAATTTTATTTTTATTAAATTTATGTTATACCCATAGAGCATAGATGCCAGTAGTGCCATTAGAACACCATCCAGATTTAGGTGCATTCCTTTTTGACCCAGAATAGAAGGGCCCAATAAAAATACAGCACCCAATACACCCACAAAAACGCCGTATAATCCATTTTTAGTAGCTTTTTCCTTATACAATAGTATACCAAGAATCAGGGTAAAAATGGGTGTAAATGCATTTAGAATTCCGCTCAAACCGCTGGGAATTAATTCTCCTGCTTTGCTAAATAAAAAAGCAGGGATTGCATTTCCCAATAAGCCAATGAGAAATAAAAATAGATAATCTTTGCGTTTAATAAGAGATTCTAGAGTCCCTGTTTGTTTATTTATGATGGTAGATTTGGATCCAAAAGAATATCGGTAGATCCAAGGAACGAGAACGATACCTGCGAAAAAAAGTCGCAGACCGGCAACTTGAATTGGAGAGAAAACAAGCAGACCACGTTTTATTAAAAAGAAAGAACTTCCCCAAATACATCCCAAAAGCACAATCAAGAACAAGGGGACCCATTTGAATTTCACGGAGCAAAGGTAGGCTTGATTGTACATGTGAAAATTTAATTGGATGCAGAGATTTTTTTCTGAACTTTGCATGAATGAAGTTTTGGGGTGTGATGGCAGCATTATTTTTGTTTTGCGCCAATCTTTTGGCGCAGGAGTTGCCTGAAGAATGGATTTGCAAAGAGCGGAGCCAGATGTTAAATCGCCTGGAACGACGCAGTAATTCGGGGGTAAAACATGGATATTTAATCGACTATTATCGTTGCAAATGGTGGGTTAATCCCAGGCGTGGGCCCTATTTCAAAGGCGATGTTATGGCCCATTTTACGGTAACAAGCCTTACTGATTCTGTTGGTTTTGATTTATCAGATAAACTTTTTGTAGATCAGGTATACAGTGCTTCTGGCAATTTGGCGTTTCGCAGAGCGGGAAATTATATGTATGTCTATAAGAAACAGGGGTGGAAGGTGGGTGAGCGAGATTCTATAGGTATTCGATACCAAGGCAATCCAGTGAACAATGGGGGTTTTGGTTATTTTGTCTATGACAATCATATGAAAGGTCCTATTGTGCATACCCTCAGCGAGCCCTATGGAGCGCAGTATTGGTGGCCTTGCAAGCAATCGTTGCACGACAAAATTGACAGCATCGATATTTGGGTCTATACGGATACAGGAATGAAGGTAGCATCCAATGGGCTGCTTGTTCGCAGTAAAGTTATTAATGATACTTCGCAACTCTATATTTGGAAACACCGTTATCCGATTGCTACTTATTTGGTGGCAATCGCCGTAACCAATTATGCCGAATATACCGATTCTGTCTATTGGGCGGGCGGTGGCAAACCCATGCCGGTTTTAAATTATGTATTTCCCCAATTCTTGAATACAGCCAAGCAGGAAACCAAGGGTGTTTTGCCCTTATTGCGTCTGTTTGACAGTTTATTTGTGCGCTATCCCTTTGCCAAGGAAAAATATGGACATGCCCAATTTACCTGGGGCGGCGGGATGGAACACCAAACCATGAGTTTCATGGTAAATTTTTCATTTGATTTGATGGCACATGAAGTGGCGCACATGTGGTTTGGCGATATGGTTACCTGTGGAAGTTGGCAAGACCTATGGTTAAATGAGGGGTTTGCAACGTATTTGAACACAATTGCCGTAGAGTATTTAAAATCCAAGGAAGACTCTTACCAACGCTTGAGGGGGATGAGGGGAGATATTACCGGGAAAGACAATGGGAGTGTATTTCCCAAAGACACTCTTTCTGTGGGGGGCCTTTTTAACGGACGACTTACCTATAATAAGGGGGCTTGGGTATTGCATATGTTGCGAGATAAAATTGGCGATTCGGCATTTTTTATGGGATGTAGAATATACCTTAATGGATCGGATCGTGCGTATGGATTTGGGCATACCCCTGCCCTTAAATCATCAATGGAGCAAGCGAGTGGACGCAAATTGGATACTTTTTTTACCCAATGGTATTATGGAGAGGGTTTTCCATATCTAAAAATCAACTGGCAACAGCGGGGCAGTCAAATGAAAATAATCGTAGACCAAATCCCTTCAAATTCGAGTGTTCCGTTTTGGAATTGCAAAGTGCCACTGTTAATTCAAGGAAGAGGCCTGGATACTTTGATTGTATTGGAGCCAGTTTCTTTGCATTATGAAAGGGAGATCAACTTGTCTTTTTCCGCAGATTCAATGATTTTTGATCCCTTTGTAAAGGTGCTGGCAAAAGCCAGTATAGGGGGATTGAACATGGATAAGATTCAGAATGAACCTTTCATGGTCTATCCAAATCCTGTGACCGGCATGGCAACAATATTTGCACGCAATCCTTCTAATTTTGAAGGGGTTATTTATGATGCCTTAGGCCAAAAATTTTGGTCAGGTCGCAATCAGGAAACTTCAATTAATGGCCTTGCGATTTCGATGGATACTTGGCCTAGCGGACCCTATTTTTTACTGGTAAACGATAATAACTTTGTATATTCGTATAAGATTATAAAATTGCAAAAATGAAAGCACTGTTCACAAGAACCCTAAAAAAATTAATTTTTGTTGGAGTTTTTTTCTTTTTATTGGTATTTCAATCTTGTGAAAGTCCAATTGCTCAGCCCCCTCCAAAGGATATTGTAACTGGAGTTGAAGTAAATTTTTCTGCAATGTGGGATAAAAACCCCATTGTTTTTCTGGGGGATTATTATAAAAACAACCCCAGTCAAGGGTCAACTGCACAACCTGAGTACTTACAATTTATCAATTTTGGAATGATCATATCCAAATTGTCCTTGATTAAAGAAGATGGAACGGTGGTTTTGTTGGGGGACGGATATCAGTGGATTGATTTCAAACAAGGCCGTACCCGCTTTCATTATGAAATTCCCAAAGGCAATTACAAATCATTGCAGTTTAGCTTGGGATTGGATTACGATATAAATCATGGAAATCCCAATCAGTGGGGTCCTGAGCATCCCCTGAACGGAAATCTATCGGGTATGCATTGGGGTTGGTCTGGTGGGTATATTTTTCAAGCAATTGATGGTAATTATAAAGACAGCACAACAGATAAATACAGCAAGGGATTGAGTTTTCATACAGCGGGTGATAATTTAAAGCGAAATTTTGTTGTTTCGGTTTCTAATTCTTCGGGAAGCTTTTCTGTTGTTGATGGAGCCATCAGCAAAGTGGTATTGAAATACCAAGTGGATCAGTTGTTCAATACGATTGAATTAAAAAAAGGGTCAGTTTCGCATTCAGAAGGGGTGAAAGAATTGCAGTTAATGGATAAATTTCTATCGAATCTCACCAAATACAATGCATTTGGATTTTCCAGTATTCCATAACAATTTTTATGTCTAGGATTATTCTGTTGTGTTTAACGGCAATTGTCATTTTGGTCGGTTGCCGTCGCGATTCAGATTTGCCAGATTTGCCTGGTACAAAAACGCAATTTAAGGCAACAATTGTTAACCCTGCTGATGTATTTCCTGAATCAATATTTGGAATGCCTTCCTTGCCCATTGACAATCCTTTCACCGTAGAGGGTATTTATTTGGGAAGAATGTTGTTTTACGACCCTATTTTGTCTTTTGATAGTACTATTTCTTGCGGATCTTGTCATTCACAAAAGAATGCATTTGCAGATTCTAAACCCTTCAGTTCAGGTATTTATGGTTTTGGAACGACCAGGAATAGTTCGACCCTTGTTAATCTAGCCTACAGCAAAAAGTTTTTCTGGGACGCACGTCAAAATTCCTTGCGAGAGCTTGTATTTGAGCCCATTCAAGCCCATAATGAAATGGCAATGACGCTGCCTGTATTGTCGCAAAAATTGGCAAAAACACCCCGATACGTTGCGTATTTTGACAAAGCTTTCGGCAGTCAACCCAATATATTTGATATGTCAAAAGCCTTAGAGTTATTTTTGATGACATTGGTCAGTAAAAATAGTCGATTTGTTGATTTTTTCCCCGGCAAATTTTCCTTGTTGACCAATGCGGAAAAACGGGGTGCTTTACTGTTCAACGGGCTTGTAAATTTTGATGCGTCATCAGGATTGACTTCGGGTGCGGATTGTTTTCATTGCCATGGTGGTGCTTTGGCGCAGCAGAATAATCCCAATATGGGAGGGATAGCCAATAATGGATTGGATGCTAATTTTATTGATAAAGGGTATGGTGGCATAACAAATCGAGCCATGGATAGAGGCACCTTCAAAACGCCTACTTTGCTCAATATCGCAGTCAGTGGACCCTATATGCACGACGGTCGTTTTACAACGTTAGAACAGGTCATCAATCACTATAGTGACAATGTTCAATTCCAGTCTGCAACGTTAAATCCCATGATGTCTGCGCACAGTAATCAGCAATTAAATTTATCTGCGGAGCAGAAAACAGATTTAAAAGCATTTCTTCTCACAATGACCGATACAGTTTTTTTACGTAATCCGGCCTACGGAAATCCATTCAAGAAATAAGGGGTTTTTATGCGTAAACCGCATATTAGGTCAAGAGTTTTTTTACAGTTTCACTGATGAGTTTTCCGTCGGCAATTCCAACCATCGATTTCATGGCCAAGGGCATTACCTTGCCCAAGTCTTTCAAAGAAAGGGAACCAGTTTCACTGATCAGTTGTTTCACCCGAGCTTCGATTTCGGATTGACTTAATTGGGTTGGTAGAAAACCATTGATAACAGCCAGGTCGGAATGTTCAACAAGAGCCAGGTCTTCACGACCTTGTTCTATATAAATATCCAAACTGTCTTTGCGTTGTTTGGCCATTTTTTGCAAGGCTTTTATACAAAGCTCATCGGTCACCTCACCGGCACCCTCAGCACTTTTTAACAACAAAAAAGTGCTTTTTATACTCCGTAAAGCCCTTAAACGGTCTGTATTTTTCGCTTTCATCGCTTCCATGATTCCAGCACTTACTTGTTCGACTAATGACATCAAACAAAGATAGTTAACTTTGTACTCAATTTATGAGCATAGAAAGACCTGTTCGCGTTCGTTTTGCACCAAGTCCAACGGGCCCCTTGCATATTGGAGGGGTTCGAACGGCTTTGTATAATTATTTATTGGCCCGAAAAATGTCAGGCACCCTCGTTTTGCGTATTGAAGATACAGATCAAAATCGGTTTGTCCCCGGAGCTGAACAGTATATTATAGATAGTCTAAAATGGGTTGGGATAGAGGTTGACGAGGGCCCTGAGCAAGGGGGTCCCTTCGCTCCTTACCGACAAAGTGAGCGCAAATCCATATATGCACAATATGCCTTTGATTTGGTCGAAAAGGGATTTGCTTATTATGCCTTTGACACTGAGGATGAATTGGATCAAATGCGCAAGCGCCTTGAAGCAAGCAAAATGCAACCAGCCTATGATTCTGTTAGTCGCATGGGGATGAGAAATTCTCTTACCATGTCTGCAGATGAGGTAAAAGCCAAAATTGAAGCGGCAGACAATTATGTGATTCGCATCAAATTGCCTCGCAAAGAAGAGCTTCGGTTTTTTGATATAATTCGTGGATGGGTTCTTGTAAATACCTCTACAATGGATGATAAAGTATTGTTGAAGGGCGATGCAATGCCAACCTACCATTTGGCCAATGTAGTTGATGACTACCTGATGAAAATTAGCCATGTAATTCGCGGTGAAGAGTGGTTGCCCAGTGCACCGCTTCATGTTATGTTATACCGTTATTTGGGTTGGGAGGAGTCGATGCCGGCATTTGCGCACCTTCCCCTATTACTTAAACCCGAAGGTCATGGAAAGTTGAGCAAGCGCGACGGAGATCGTTTGGGATTTCCTGTTTTTGCATTGCCTTGGAAAGATCCTGATACTGGTGAGACTATAAGCAGTTACAGTGAAAGTGGGTATTATCCCGAAGCTGTGGCCAATATGCTGGCTTTATTGGGTTGGCATCCGAGTGGGAATCAGGAATTGTTTAGCATGGAAGAATTGATCGCTGAATTCAGTTTAGAAAGGGTGAGTAAAAGCGGGGCAAAATTTGATTTGCAAAAGGCGTTTTGGTTTAACCAACAATACTTACAGACAAAGCCATTAGAAGAGCAGTATATTTTATTGAAACCCTTGATTGATTCAAAAGGATATGAGGCAACGCAAGAGTATATTGAGAAAGTAATCCTATTGATGCGCGAAAAAGTACAATTTGCCAAGGAAATAGTAGAAGAGGGATATTATTTTTTTGTCGAACCCAAGGTATACGATGAAGAGGTAATTCGAAAAAAATGGAAGCCAGATACAGCGCAGAATATCTTGGGGTTGTCGCTTGCATTTGGGAAGCTACACGAAAATGCAGATGCAGCTTCATTCGAAATAATATTTAAGGAATACTGTGAGACCTATCTACTCAAAACAGGTGAAATGATCCAGCCTCTTCGATTGGCGCTAAGTGGCGCAGCAACCGGTCCGCCCATTTGGGACATGATAACCCTAATGGGTCGAGATTCTACCATTGCCAGAATGCAAACTGCAGCCCAAAAAATCACCGCTACAATAAACTAATGTTTGCTTCCAGCACACAACTTTTTTGTTAAACATGTGTCTCCACGTTTTCATTTGGCGTTGTAAATCACTATTTTCGCCTATCAATCAAACCTAAAAATAATTGTATACTGAACAATGACTAATTTAACGCCTCAGGATCTAGAAATGGAATCATCAAAAAACCCTTCTGCCTCCTCTACCAATAAAATAGCAATGAGACAAAGAGGGTGGTTAAATCAAATCATGGGATGGCTTGTATTTGCGATTGCGCTTCTTGTATATACCCTCACACTAGAACCCAGTGTAAGTTTGTGGGATTGTGGTGAATTTGCCAGTGCTGCATACAAACTTCAAGTGGTTCACCCACCAGGAGCCCCTTTATTTTTATTGATCGGACGCTTGTTTTCTTTGATGGCATCGTCCCCAGAAAATGCTGGCTATTGGATGAATATGGTGAGTGCTGTTGCCAGTGCAGGGTGTGTAATGTTTACCTTTTGGATAACCACCTATTTTGCTGAAAGAATAGTTTCCGATGACAATCAATTCAAGACAATATTGGTTTTGGGTGCAGGTACCGTCGCTGCATTAACCAATACATTTATTGATACTTTTTGGTTTAGTGCTGTAGAATCTGAGGTCTATGCGCTAAGTTCTTTTTTTACTACACTTACATTTTGGGCAGTTTTGCGATGGTGGAAAACAGCTGAAGATATAAAATCTGACCGTTGGCTGGTGTTTATTGCCTATTTGATCGGATTGTCTTTGGGCAATCACATGTTAAATATGCTCGTAATACCTTGTGTTTGTTTGGCATATTACTTTCGAAAAAAAACCATAACTCCAAATGGAGTTTTAATGGCATTGGGTGCTGCAGCAATCTCCTTGGGGTTTGTAATGAAAATAATTTATCCCGGTATTCCGTGGTTGATGGCAAGAATGGATCGATTGTTTGTCAATGATTTTGGTTTGCCCTTTTATTCAGGAACCATTGCAGCTATTGTATTAATTGCTCTTTTGGCAGGATTTCTTTTGTTCTATACCCATTCAAAGGGAAAAAGAAATTGGAATATAATGGTCATGTCGGCTCTTTGTATCATTATTGGGTATTCTTCTTATGCAATGGTAATTATTCGCTCTAAGGCCAATCCAGCCATTGATATGAATAATCCAGAAGATCCATACAAGTTTTATGGATACATTACCCGCGAACAATATGGTGATCGGCCCCTTATTTATGGTCCGTATTTCAATGCACCCGAAGATGGTACAAAATCCTTGGGTACAAGATATTTTAAGGGGAAAAACCAGTACGAAGAGGGTGGAGAAAATTACGATTACACCTATGATGATGAATATATGACCCTTTTTCCTAGAATGGGAAAAAGTAACAAACCCAACGATGCAAGGGGTTTTAGGGAGTATGGTGGCATGTCAGATGTGCAAAATAGCATTGACGAAATACAAGGATTGGCCCAACAACAACAGCGTGCAATGACTGAAGAAGAAATTCAAGAATCAGAGTTTCTTAATTATGAAAAGCCTACGTTTTTGCAAAACATGAAATATTTTTTCAATTACCAAGTGCGATACATGTATCTGCGGTATTTTATGTGGAATTTTGTAGGCAGATTTAATGATCAACAAGCTGTTATGGGAAATACCCGTTTTGATGGCAATTGGTATAGCGGCATACCTTTCATTGACTGCTTTGTTGTAGGTCCCCGAAAAGGTCTCCCTGATTTTTATAAAAATCAAAAAGGAAAAAATGCTTATTTCTTCTTGCCCCTTTTGTTGGGTATGTTGGGATTAATTTGGCAAGCGACAGCAAAAAAATATGATTTCTGGTTGGTAATGACACTTTTTATTTTCACGGGATTATTGATTAACGTGTATATGAATCAACCTCCCTACGAACCTCGAGAGCGAGATTATGCGCTAGTAGGGTCGTTTCAGACATTCTGTATTTGGGTTGGCCTAGGCGTATCGGCCTTGGCAGAGATAACAAGAAATTTTTTTAGAAACAATATAGCAACAGCGGTAGCAACAGCGTATGCTATTGTTTTTTCTTTATTATTGGTTCCAGGCAATATGGCGTATCAAAATTGGGATGACCACGATCGAAGTGGCCGCTCAATTGGTATTGATATGGCCAAGAACTTTTTGGGAAATTTGGAGCCAAATGCGATCTTATTTTGCAACGGAGACAACGATACATATCCTTTATGGTATGCCCAAAATGTAGAAGGATTTCGAAAAGATGTTCGCATTATAAATCAGAGTTTATTGCCTACAGATTGGTATAGCAGTGTGTTATTAAACAAAGTATATGCGTCAGATCCGCTCCCACTTACGTTAACCAAGAAAGATTTGCAAACAGGTAGTTTTGATGGGGGCATTGAAATTGTTGACCCCAATGGCGTCACGTCTTTGGCTGCTGCTGTTAGGCAAGTTATTGGTGAGAATAATTTGGGTGATGAACGCAATTATTTAAAGGCCAGAAAAGTTAGTTTTCCAGTAAATCGAAAAGCCGTGATTGCGTCTGGTTTGGTTCGTGGTGATGACACCTCACAAATTGTCAACCAAATAGAGTATTCGATAGGGGGTTCTTACATTTCCAAGGGGGATTTGGTGTTTATGGATTTGATTTGTGAGAATGCAAGACAAGGATGGAAGCGTCCAATTTATTTCACCAGTGTAAGCGGGTATGATTTTTATGATTTAAACGACTATTTACAACTGGAGGGCTTGGTTTACAAATTTGTACCCATTCGGGGAGGATCCAATCAACGTCAACCCCAAAGGGTAGCGGAAGATAAATTGTATAAGAACTTGGTTAAAAATTATCGGTATTGTGGAATGAAACAGAAGAAAAATTTCTTTTTGGACGATAAGGCGGCATATGTCCCCGGGGATTTACAACAAATGGCCAGTCTGTTGGCACGGACGTATCTTGGTAAGATAAGTGTTTATAATCAATATGCCAAGGCTGTTCGTGAAAAACGAGAGGATATTCCTGTTCCACCTGGGTATGCTTCGATAGATGCGTTTCTGGCAATAGAGGGTAAAAAGATTGCGGGATACCGAAAAAAAGGCATTGAAGTGATAGGCCATATTTTAACTGAAATACCCGAAAATGCAATGCCAATGCGCAAAGAGTATAAGGCAGATTATGGATTGGTTTTATTAGAATTAGGAGATACCAAGACAGCCAAAAAGACACTGGATTTGGCTGTAAAAGACTGTACCCAATTCGCCAGGTATTTTGTGCGTTGGGAAAACGAGACATTTGGTGCGAGGGAAGTCCAATCGAGTCGTGAAACCTTAAAGGGAATTATTGATGGGTGCAAACAACTGGGACGCAAAGACTGGGCTGCCGAGTATACCAAACGCAGTGAGGGTATTTGAGGGATAAACAGAGTTTCTCTAAAATTGGGAGACAATTATTTATATGGAATTTAAGCAAAAAGATGCTTTTGTACATGGGATACACCCGGTTCTAGAAGCCTTACAATCAGGTAGGACCATCGACAAGGTTTGGCTTCAGGAAGGTGTATTGCAGGGACAGTTAAAAGACTTACTTCCACTTTTTAGGGCAAGGAATATTATTTGGAAGCAAGTACCCATGGCTAAATTAAATAGTTTGGTGAGGGGGAATCACCAAGGGGTTGTAATCACGGTAAGTGCTGTTGACTTTGCAAATCTGGATGCCGTGGTTGCAGGCGCGTTTGAAGCTGGAGAGGATCCCTTTATTTTGATATTAGATGGGGTTACGGATGTTCGAAATTTTGGCGCTATTGCCAGAACTGCTTCTTGTGCTGGTATTCATGGGATTTTGGTTCCCGAAAAGGGATCGGCACCCTTGAGTCCAGATGCGGTAAGGACTTCTGCCGGGGCCTTGTTGAAAATTCCCGTGTGTAGAACACAATCTTTATATGGAAGTATTAAATTGCTCAAAAATAGTGGATTGAAAATAGTGGGTGCAACCGAAAAATCGGTAGAAAATGTATTTGATGCCGATTTATTGGGCCCCATTGCTTTGGTCTTGGGGGATGAAGAAACTGGTTTGAGCCCTGATACATGGAAACTGTGTGATGCACATGTCAAAATTCCCTTGTCTCCTAATGGCGTTGGCTCTTTGAATGTTTCTGTAGCAACAGGTGTTATTACCTATGAAGTAGTAAGGCAGCGTCAAAAACAATAATCACATCATCCGCTCATAAAAACTGTAATTTTGAATGGGCAATAACCGTAAAATTGATTGGGGAATGACAGGGATTAAAATGGTTGATCTTCAGGCACAGTATGTTCGATACCAATTATCGATTGATGCACATGTGTTATCTGTTATGAAAGACGGAGCATTCATACAGGGCCCCCAAGTTGCAGAACTTGAATCAGCCTTGTCACTTCGCTATAATGTAAAGCATGTTATTGGATGTGCCAATGGAACTGATGCCTTGCAATTGGCTTTTATGGCTTTGGAATTGCCCCGAGGATCAGAGGTAATAACCCCATCCTTTTCCTATGTAGCCGTAGCAGAAATTTTGCTTTTATTGGGCTTGAAGCCCGTTTTTGTTGAAGTAGACCCCCTTACATTTTTGGTGGATTTAGAGGCCATTAAAAATGCAATTACCCCCAATACCAGAGCCATTGTTCCGGTGCATTTATTCGGACAGATGGCATCGATGGGGGCCATAATGGAATTGGCATACCAATACAATCTATTTGTGGTAGAAGACACTGCCCAATCCATGGGATCTCAGTACTGTTTTCATGGGGAGCATGGGTTTGCTGGTACAATCGGTCATATCGGTACCACTTCTTTTTTCCCGAGCAAAAATTTAGGTTGTTTTGGAGACGGGGGTGCGATTTTTACCCAAGATGATTCCCTTGCTCAAAAATTGAGAATGTTGGCCAATCATGGCCAAAAAGTGAAATACCAGCACGATATGGTTGGTTTAAATTCTAGATTAGATACACTGCAAGCGTCTATCTTATTGGCCAAATTACCCCATTTATTCGAATTTGAACAATCTAGAAATGCAGTGGCCTCCCGCTATAATTTGGCATTGAAGGATTGCTCTAAAATTGCGATACCCAAGCAAAATGCTGTAAGTAGCCACGTGTATCATCAGTACACCCTGATTTGTGAAAGCCATGCGCTTCGTGAATCATTGAAAGCGTATTTGGGAAACAATGAGATTCCAAGTATGGTTTATTATCCAATCCCATTGCACAAACAAAAAGCCTATGCCCAACTTGTTGATTTGCCCATTACAGACGACCTTTGCAAGCGAGTTTTAAGTTTGCCAATATGTCCAGAACTGCAAGAAAGCCATCAAGATAAAATAATTAAAACAATCCAAGAGCATTTAGAATAATCCCAATAAAGAAATGAATGTTGCAGTCATAGGCACCGGTTATGTTGGTTTGGTTAGCGGAACATGTTTTGCAGAAACAGGCAACCGTGTAGTTTGTGTTGACATTGATCAACAAAAAATTGATATGCTTAGGGCAGGTAAAATAACCATTTTTGAGCCTGGTTTAGACATATTATTCAAGCGTAATTTAAAAGAAGGTCGTTTGTCTTTTACCAATAATCTTGAAGAGGCTGTGGCAGATGCGCAGGTTGTTTTTTTGGCTTTGCCAACTCCTCCTGGCGAAGGCGGTGCAGCAGATTTGAAATACGTGTTGGGTGTAGCCGACCAATTGGGTAAAATAATGAAAGGCTATAAGATAATAGTTGATAAGAGCACGGTGCCTGTTGGTACTGCCGACAAAGTTCATGCTGCCATTGCTGTCAATTATAAAGGAGAATTTGACGTTGTGAGTAATCCGGAGTTTTTACGAGAGGGTGTTGCGGTGGATGATTTTATGAAACCCGATCGGGTTGTTATTGGAGCCGAAACCCAAAGGGCTTTCGAAGTAATGGATGATCTGTATGCTCCTTATGTACGTCAGGGGAATCCCGTTATGCACATGGATACCCGCAGCGCCGAATTGACCAAATACGCGGCAAATAGTTTTTTGGCGACCAAAATATCTTTTATGAATGAGATTGCCCAAATGTGCGAGTTATTGGGAGCTGATGTAGATATGGTTCGCAAGGGAATTGGCAGCGACGACCGAATTGGAAAACGTTTTTTATTTCCGGGTATTGGTTATGGAGGAAGTTGTTTTCCCAAAGACGTTCAGGCATTGGTATACAGTGCTGACCAAGTAAACTACGATTTTAAGATTTTGAAAGCCGTTGAGGGCGTGAATGCCATACAAAAATTGGCATTAATACCCAAAATCACAGCGCATTTTGGAGACATTAAAGGCAAGACAATCGCTGTTTGGGGATTGGCGTTCAAACCCAATACCGATGATATTCGAGAGGCACCCGCCTTGGAAATGATTGCTGATTTAATAGAGCGGGGTGCATCTATCCAGTGCTATGACCCTGAAGCAATGGAAAATGTGAAACCAATTTTGGGAGATAAAATACAGTTTTGCGAAAAAGCAAGCAGTGCGCTGGAAGGAGCTGATTTTTTAGTAATTGCCACCGAATGGCCAGAATTTCGAAACCCCGATTTTGCTGTAATGGCAAGTCAACTGAAAGAAAAAGTTATCTTCGATGGACGAAATCTTTTTGATTTAGACCAGATGCGCAAGCAGGGATTTACGTATTACAGTATAGGACGTCAGGATATTTCATGAAACGAGACAGGGTATTAGTCACTGGTGCTGCCGGATTTCTGGGAAGTCATTTGTGTGATCGTTTTATAAAAGATGGATACCATGTTCTTGGAATGGACAATCTTATTACAGGAGATTTGCGCAATATTGAGCATTTGTTTGCTTTGAAACAATTTGAATTTCTCAACCACGATGTTAGTCAATTTGTTCATGTAGCGGGAGATTTAAAATATATTCTTCATTTTGCATCGCCCGCCAGTCCTATTGATTATCTTAAAATACCCATTCAAACTTTGAAAGTAGGTTCTTTGGGAACCCATAATTTACTGGGATTGGCTTTGGCCAAGAAGGCGCGTATTTTGGTAGCCAGTACCTCTGAGGTATATGGAGATCCCACGGTGCATCCACAAACTGAAGATTATTGGGGCAATGTGAATCCTGTTGGTCCCCGGGGTGTATATGATGAAGCCAAGCGATTTCAAGAAGCCATTACCATGGCCTACCATACGTTTCACGGCCTGGAAACCAGAATTATTCGTATTTTTAACACCTATGGGCCGAGGATGAGATTAAATGATGGACGTGTTTTGCCTGCCTTCATGGGGCAAGCGCTACGGGGCGATGATTTGAGTATTTTTGGCGATGGCAGTCAAACCCGGAGTTTCTGTTTTGTTGATGATTTGATAGAGGGCATTTGTCGCTTGTTGTTGAGTAATTGTTCAGACCCCATAAATATTGGAAATCCCAATGAAATTTCAATTTCGCAATTCGCTGAGGAAATAATCAAACTTACCCAAACTCATCAAAAAGTAATCTACCAGCCTTTGCCAGTAGATGACCCCAAACAGCGACAACCCAATATTGAAAAGGCAAAAAAAATATTAGACTGGGAGCCCAAAATTGGCCGGGAAGAGGGACTGCGTATTACTTGGGAGTATTTCAAAAACTTGCCAAGGGAGAGATTATATGAAGAGGCCCACCACAGAAATTTTGTATGAAATGGCTAATTACCCCAGAAAGTAATGTAGCAATTGCTAATTAATGAGCGAGTTGGTTTGCCAATTGACCACAGGCTGCATCGATGTCTTTCCCCCTACTTCTGCGAACGTGTACGATAAGTTTTTGTTTTTCCAGGCTTGCGGCAAATGCATCCAAACGATTTGTGGGCTGATAGTCGGCCAAGGAAATCGGATTGTATTCAATGAGATTTATTTTTGAAGGAAACTTGCGGGCAAAAAGAATGAGTTCTTTTTCTTCCTCCAATCCATCGTTAACACCTTCGATAAGCGTATATTCAAGTGTGGGTCTGATGCCTGTTTTTTCATACCAATAAGCCAGTGATTCTGCAAGCATTTCTAAAGTGTTACTTTCATTGATTGGCATAATCGCCGATCGTTTTTTGTTGTTTGCTGAATGAAGGCTTAATGCAAGATTGGTTTTAATTCCGTCATCAGCCAGTTTTTGAATCATTTTGGCGATACCTGCAGTAGAGATTGTTATTCGTTGAGGACTCATGGCCAAACCATCAGTTGCGCTGATAATGAGCACGCTGCGAACCACATTTACGTAATTAAGCAAGGGCTCTCCCATACCCATGTAGACAATATTATCGAGTCTTTTTCCATAGTGTTTTTCGGCCAGTTCATTGATCAGCCAAACCTGGTCAAATATTTCGGCACAACTTAGGTTTCTTTGGCGCTTGAGGTAGCCGGTAGCACAAAATTTACAATCCAAGGAACAGCCAACTTGAGAGCTTACGCAAGCCGTAGTTCGGCTGTGAGTTGGGATTAGCACGCCCTCAATTTTATTGCCATCGTGTAATTCAAATGCGATTTTAATGGTACCATCCTTCGAAAACTGTGCGGTATATACTGTTGCAATATGAAAACTAAACTCCAGGGTAAGTTTTGCTCTCAATGGTTTGGAGAGATTTGTCATTTCCTCAAAATTGCGCGCACCTTTCTGCCAAAGCCACTGGAAAATTTGCTTGGCACGATAAGCTGATTCACCCATGCTTTTTAACACATCTGTAAGAGATGATAAATCAAGATCGCGAATATCCGTTTTTTTTTGTGCGTCCATGATTGGAGCAAATATCAATTGTGTACTATTATTTCTTGCGATAGAACAAACTAATGGGGATGCCCGTCAGGTTGAATTTTTCTCTCATTTTATTTTCCAAAAAACGGGTATAGCTTTCTGCCACATATTGGGGAAGATTGCAGAATAAGGCAAAAGCAACACGCTTGCTGGGGAGTTGCGTTACATATTTTATTTTGACAAATTTACCTTTTTTACTCGGAGGCGGGTTGCTTTCCATCAGGGGTAACAAGAAATCATTCAAGGCACGGGTGGGAATTTTTAAACTGAGGTTTTCATAGACTTTTAATATTGTTTCCATGCCCTGAAATACCCGTTGTTTTGTGAGTGCCGATACATACATGATTGGAACGTCAATAAACGGTGCTATAATTTTTTTAATTTCTTCGGAATAGGCCAAATGGGTATTGCTCTCTTTTTCTACTAAGTCCCATTTGTTTACCAAGATAGCAAGTCCTTTTCCTTGACGGTGTGCCATCCAGAAAAGATTCAGGTCTTGAGATTCCATACCTAAGCTTGCATCTAAAACCAAAACCACAACATCGGCATTCTCAAGGGCACGTAAACTGCGCATGACCGAGTAAAATTCAATATTTTCATTCACTTTACTCTTTCTGCGAATACCTGCCGTGTCGATCAATACAAATTCTTTTCCATAGGCCTTGTATTTGGTATCAATGCTGTCGCGTGTGGTGCCGGCAATTGTTGTTACAATATTTCGGTCTTCACCCAGAAGGGCATTGATCAAACTACTTTTTCCAACATTGGGTCGACCTACAATGGCAATCCGTGGGAGATTCTCGACATGGTCTTCGTCTGGTTTCTCATCTTTTAGAAATTCTACAACTTCATCTAATAAATCTCCTGTCCCACCCCCATTAGCGGCAGATATTTCGTGAAAATGATCAAAACCCAGGGAATAAAAAACAGAAGTCTCCAATCGCAAGCGGTCGTTGTCTACCTTATTCACCGTCAATACCACAGGTTTCTTGCTTCTGCGCAATATTTGCGCAAACTCTTCGTCAAGGGGATTTACGTCTGTTTGAACATCGACAACAAAGATCAATACTGCGGCTTCTTCTATGGCTATATGAACTTGTTCTCGGATAGCAGCTTCGAATGTATCATTGCTTTGAGGAACAAATCCTCCGGTATCAATAACGGTAAAATCGATGCCATTCCAATCTGAATAACCATAGTGTCTGTCTCTGGTTACACCGCTGTAATCATCTACAATTGCTTTAAATTCCCCCGTTAATCGATTAAAAAGGGTACTTTTTCCTACATTCGGTCGACCTACTATGGCTACAATTCTGCTCATAAGGCGGCAAAGATACACAAGCTAAATAGTTTTGGGTTCCGGGAGGTTGAATTTTGCCTTGATATACAATGTTTTGGTTTTGATTGTGATCGGAAGTACTAGATTGTATATTTGACCCATGCGAGTCTCAATTATCGCGGCCTTGGGGGTCAATTTGGAATTGGGGGCAAACAATGCCCTATTGTGGCACTTGCCAGACGATTTTTCCTGGTTTATTCAGCATACAAAAGGCAAGCCTTTGATCATGGGAAGAAAAACCATGGAGAGCCTTGGAAAACCATTAAAAAATAGAACAAACATTGTATTGACATCGGCATTGTCCGTGTTGCCTGGATTTGAGATAGCAAAGAATTGGGACGCAGCCTTGGACATGGCAAAGGCATCTATCCTCCGTTTACAGAAAATTATACCTGAAGATAGCCTAGAAGTCAAACCTGGGGTTAGCATCTTAACCACACTGATAAACAGCGATAAAAATAATTATAAAGCAACCACAGTCGAGACCAAGACCATTTCTGGTCAGGGAAATGATGGCATGGCAAATTCACGCATACATCAATATGCTCCATCAATAGATCCCGAAATAATGATTATTGGGGGAGGTGAAATTTACAAACAAGCACTGGAATTTACGGATAGGCTTTATATTACTGAAGTGAATGGAAATTTTTCACAGGCCGACACCCATTTCCCGCTTTGGAGTCTCCAAGAGTGGAAAGAAACCTATCATCAACACCATATTGCCGATGAAAAACACCAATTTTCATTTGATTTTCGCGTCTTTGATCGACGTGAATAAAAACCTTAATTAAAAGAGAGGTCCGCGGCGACGGTTTTGAATCGTTGGTAAGCGCAGCTTCATTTTTTGTGTCTCTTATTATCGGGTATGCAAAATGTATGCCTATGTGGATAGAAAACCAGAGTATCTTTGTCGTAGAAAAAGATGTAAAATTGCTGGTAATAAGATGAAAATTGCGGTCTATGCTAAAACAGTCAGTGACACCAAGCACCGGGATGGTTTGGTTGAATTGCTTTCAGTTTTGGCAGAAATGGGCCACGAAATCTCCCTGCCAGCTGCGTTGTTGCCCTTTGCCCAGCCCTATATCACATCGGGGCAAAAAATAGAAGTATTTTCGTCTTTTGCAATGGGTGATGTGATTCCAGACGTATTAATTTGTGTGGGTGGAGATGGAACCATTTTAGATACACTTCGCTTTGTTCACGATTCTGGTCTGCCTATTCTGGCAATCAACACAGGAAGATTGGGGTTTTTGGCTGACGTTCAATTGGAGAATTTGCGTCATTCGATTCAAGACATTGAAAAAGGAAATTATACCCTTGAGAAGAGAAGTTTACTGCATTTGGAATCCTCTCAACCCCTTTTTGACTACAATTTCGCACTCAACGATTTTGTGATACACAAAAAAGAAACCTCGAATATGATTGTGGTTCATACTTTTTTAAATGGTGAGTTTTTAAATAGTTATTGGAGTGATGGATTAATTATCGCCACTCCAACCGGAAGTACCAGTTATTCGCTCAGTTGTGGAGGTCCAATTATTTTCCCCAAGAGTGATAGCCTTGTGATTACGCCAATAGCACCCCATAATCTGAATGTAAGACCTGTTATTATTAAGGATGACAATGTCTTGAGTTTTGAGATTGAAGGTCACGAAATCAGCTATCTTGCCAGTTTAGATTCGAGAAGTAAAAGTATAACTGGTGGAGTCAATTTGGCCATTCGCAAAGCGGATCACGGTTTTTATTTAATGCGCTTATCCAATACGCATTTTTTGGATACCCTTCGCAGTAAACTCAATTGGGGTTTTGATCGAAGAAATTAACGAGACTGTATTTGCTGAATCAGAATTACGACCATAAAGTCCTATACCAAAGTATGTTTGGGAAGAGGTCAATCCATTAAAAATTTGGGACACAATCCAAATTTCGGACCTTAAGATAAAGCGGGTATCTTTGCATTGTGAGAAAGGTTTTTTCGCTGTTGATGGGTTGGGGTATTTTTGTAAATCTACTGTTTGCACAGGTCCCTAAAATTGGATCTGATACCACCCTGGATATCGCTCAGTGGAATATTGAGTGGTTTGGTGATAGCCTGAATGGTCCGAATAACGAGGCAGTCCAACTCAAAAATGCCAGCAATGTTCTATTGGAAATGCAAATGGATATTTATTCACTTTGCGAAATATCGAATTTGGGTTATTGGCAAATGCTTCAAAACAAATTACCCGACTATGGTGCTGTAATTACCTCCTATGCCCAATCCCAAAAAACAGCCCTTTTATACCGCAAGTCGATGTTCCGTCTCTTATACAGTAAATCAATATTATTGGCGTTTGATTATGAATTTGCAGGTGGTCGTTTTCCATTGGAAGTTGCATTGGAAAGTCAATGGGGAAAGAAAAAAGATACCTTATACTTTTGGGTTATTCATTTTAAAGCCAATACGGGTTCTAACGCTGAAAAGTTAAGTGCATATAATCGAAGGCAAAAAGCCGCAGAAGAACTCAAAAACTATACTGATTCCAAAAAGGGGTTGAAAGGATTTATTATGGGTGATTGGAATGATGATCTGGATGTTTCGATTGTTTCTGGAAAAGAAAGCCCTTTTTTGGTGTGGCGCAATGATTCGAATTACTTGTTTCCGAGCTATCGATTGAGTCTTGAAAAACAAAAAAGCACGGCTGCTTATGCAGAAATGATAGATCATATATGCTTAACCAAAGCCATAAAGCAAAATTATTTACCCAATCAAAGTGGTGTTATGGTTGGTGACAGTTACATAGCCAGTTACCGTTACAATACATCAGACCATTATCCAGTTTGGTCAAGATTATCGATGGATTTGTCCCTAACGCCCAATATGAATAGTATCGTTCCGCAGACATTTTCTTTTGGCGCAGAGGACTATCTGTATTGGAGTGGAAAACAATGGGAATGGAAATCACACAATACATCTTTGCATAACTCAATATTCATGGATGGAATAAGCCAGGTTTTTAGTGCTGATGGAAAGAAGTTATTCAGGGGTAATATCCAAGAGTATATCCCACAAACTTCAGGGGTATTCTATGTGGTAAGTCAACTAAGCACAGGAAAAATATATCACCAGAAAATGATTTGGGCAGAGTGATTTAATTATTCAGTGTAGAAACACCCAATTTCACAGGCCCATTTTTCGCGTACTTACAGTTTTCTATCGAGCACGTTTAACGCATTTATTCTGCCACAATTCTAGATCGAAAAACAAGGTCTTTTTCATCGCATAGCTCAATCCAGTATAAACCCACCTGCAATACAGGAATATGAATATTTGGATTCAGGGGATCAACATTAATGACTGTATGGTATACCTTTTGTCCTTGGAGATTGTAAATTGAGCAAAATACCGTTGAATGCGTTTTCGCAGACAATCCTGCAATGATCCAGCCCATATTACTGGGATTAGGCCATATATGGAGCAGAGTCTCATAAGGTTTTTCTATAATTGAGGTAGAACCAGTATAGGTTATAACGGTTTCAGTTGGGGTGTTGTGTCCGCTTCCCGGACCAATGTTTCCGGGGCTTACCACCCCATAATAACTGGTATATGGGACGTAAGGAAAAGAAGGAGCAAGCGTTTGATCTAGGGTTGCAAAATAGCAATAGGTTCCTTTGGGGTAATCTGGGGTTATGCAGAATCTTCCATTGCGTTTATCCAAATCTCCTGATCCATCTACAAATTCATAATCCTCTAGATAACATCCCAAAGGGTAGCTTTGATCAATGGCAGGGCCATTGATTCTTGTGACCATGGATTTGAGCTTGAAGCTACTGCGCATCAATCGGATAATTCCTTGGCCATTTGTATTGGCATACGCAAAAGCACCATATATTGGAAACCCGTCAAATGCATAACCAATGATTGGACTATGGTGGATTGAATCATTGTGGTTGTATAAGCATTTTGGGCTAACATGGTGGTGGTATTCTCCATTCTGCGCCGGATGGCCAAGACAGGTATCAAAACCCGGCCCTTCCCAATAATAGGCATTTCTGTTCCACACTTTTTGGTTTAAATAGCTTTGCGCATCTGATGTGTTAAAAATACTTACGCCGTTGCTAAAAACACCAATATGACCCAATCCAACGGCGGTTGGATTCCCTGAATTTACGATTGGTTTGCGCGTGATTTTAAATTGAAAGTTTTGATTTGCAGGCGTATTCGGATTGCCCTTCCAAGGGCCAATATCATAACCGGGGATACACGCCGCAGTGATATATACAAAATTATTGGAGTATTGAATCTTTTGAACATTAGACAGAATACCCGCATACCCTTTGGCTGTTCCGGGATTTAGTATCCAACTACTCAGTTCAGGTTGAGCAAAAGACAGTTTTACTCCGCCGATGAAAAAGAGAAGAAATAACAAATAAATTTTTGATTTAAGCAGTGTGATAGATTTTAGTATCATCAGTGGGATTTGTTGTTTTTTATCTGAGAATTAAGGGGTGGAAGTATACAAAGTGAAACTTAACGGTGTTTTGTTGAAGGGAAATGCTGCCCGTGATTTGATTTTCTAGTAAACAAAAATAGTAGAACTATCATTTTAAGCAGTGGGAATGTGGAAATTTGACTCAATGATGGCAAATCGCCAATCATTAAGTCAGTTCAAATACTGAAATCTCTGGAAAAATACCCATGCGTCCGGGATATCCCAAATAACCAAAACCACGATTTACATAAAGGTGCTGATTATTTTCAGTGTACAAATCTATCCATTCTTTGTAAATCAACTTTACAGGACTCCAGCGATAAAATTTGGTGTCGATGCCAAACTGCATACCATGGGTATGACCGGAAAAGGTTGCAGCGATATTGTCTTGCTTTCGCAATACTTCTTCACGCCAATGCGAAGGGTCGTGGCTTAGCAACAATGTAACTGTATTTTTGGGAGCCAATGACAGGGCTTTTTCGAGGTTTCCATATTTGGGAAACCTTGCTTTATTGCTCCAATTTTGAACGCCTACGATACAAAGTTTTTCGCCTTCTTTTTCAATTACCCTATGTTCATCAAGAAGGATGTCCCATCCCAATTTTTTGTGATACCCTATAAGATCATCGAGATTTTTTGTTTTGGCTTCAGGGCTTGGCCATGTTATATAATCGCCATAGTCGTGGTTACCCAAAATACTAAATACCCCCAGTGGAGCATGTATTTTAGAAAACACATCCATCCAAGGAATAATTTCATCGGAGCGATCATTAACCAAATCCCCCGTAAAGAAAACAATATCAGCTTTTTGGTCCTGTATCAACTGCACCCCACGTTCAACCGCTCCTCTATCCCAAAAACTTCCCGAATGGATATCGGAAATTTGTACAATTTTAAGTCCTTTAAATACGTCGGGTAAACCCGTTAGGGGCAATTTTTTGCGGTGTATTGTATAGTTATGAGCACCCTTCACTATGCCCAAAATTGCTGTTCCAATAAAAGCAAGCCCAATGCCCAATCCAGTGTAATGGAGAAATTTAAGTCTGCTAATTCCCGAAGTTGTTTCTATTGAAGTTTCGATAGGAGAGAAAAAGAATTGAAAAATCCATCGAAACAGACGGATGATATCATCCAATAACAAGAAAAAAATCCAGCACAATTTGGCGATTACTATCGCAAAAACAATACTGGAGATTAATTTTATTATTTGAGGAGCAAGGGCAATATATTGAAAACGATACAGCATAAAAAAAATGAAAACAACAACTGCATACCCCCAATATATAAATTTTAGGATGTTTTTAGATCGAGTTGACCAATTACAACTCAAGGTTTTTACCCCTTGCCAAACATAACAATCCATTGCAAAAAAGAAAAGTGAAAAAAACAGGAATCCAATCAGTTGTCCTTTAAACATATATTCTTTTTATTGGCGTTTGCAAAGGTAGTCAACTTAACATTTGTTGGCTTGTATTGTTTGACCAAAATACCCTATTATGAAGGTTAATGTGCAGAATGGATTGCTGTGGGATGCGGTTTTATTCAGGGTAAATATATTGCTTAATTTCTGTTAACGGCCAACGAACAACCTATACAATTTGTTCGGGCTTAATAAAACTCGTAATTTCGAAATATGGGAATAAATTATACAGTGATTCAAGATATAAAGGGGTCGACCACAAGAATCAATTTTGTGCGGTTTTGTCATTTATATTATGGGTGTCATAAGGTTTTTATGGTGGGTGTATTTTGTCTATTTGGTATATTGAGTAATCAACCGTTGTTCTCTCAACCGGATGGTCAATGGGGAAAGATGGATTCTACTAATAAAAATAAATCCCCCCAAAAAACGCATTTGGCTTCTTCGTCGAAAACGGTTGAATCTAAGGAACCGATTTTGGTGAATATAAACAAGCAACAAACTTTGTTTCAATTGATGGAGCTTATCCCCAAACGAAACATTGGCCCAGCTGCAATGAGTGGTCGAATCACCGCTCTTGCGATGCCTCGATACGGTGCATTGGGGTCTATTAACCGCAATATCATTTATGCAGGTACTGCCAGTGGGGGGGTTTGGAAGAGCTTGAACGGGGGTATAGCATGGGCACCTATTTTTGATGATATGGATGTGCAAAGCATTGGTTCCGTTGCTGTAGATCCTTCCAATGCGTCGATAGTTTGGGTTGGAACGGGTGAGGGAAATCCCAGAAATAGCCACAACAGTGGCAAAGGAATTTACCGAAGTATGGATGCAGGTAAAACATGGAAATGCATGGGTCTAGAGGAAACAAAAACCGTGCACAGGATCATTATCAATCCCCACAATAACCAACAAATTTGGGCCGCCGCAATGGGCAGTATCTGGGGATCTAATGATGAAAGAGGAGTATATCGATCCAATAATGGGGGTGAGACGTGGACCAAAATATTATTCGTTAATAACACAACTGGTTGTGCTGAATTGGTGATTGATCCAGAAAATCCCCAAAAAGTATACGCTGCCATGTATGATTACATGCGCAAGCCATGGACCTACAGGAGTGGTGGACCGGGTAGCGGCTTGTATATTACGATGGATGCTGGAGTGTCCTGGAAAAAAGTTACAGAAAAAGACGGCTTTCCCAAGGGAGAATTGGGACGCATCGGATTGGCGGTGTCGGCATCGCAACCCAACCGGGTATATGCCATTGTAGAAGCAAAAGAATCGGCGATTTATACCAGCAATGATGGAGGGGTCACTTGGTCCAAAACAAGTACAGAGGCCAATGCGGGCAATCGCCCTTTTTATTATTCGGAGCTGTATGTTCATCCCCGCAATGAAAACCGTGTATACAGTATTTGGAGTCAAATTTCTCGAAGTGAGGATGCCGGAAAACATTGGGATATACTGGCAGATTGGGGCCATATTCATCCTGATCACCATGCGTTTTTTATTCACCCTGACGATCCCAATTATATTATCAATGGAAATGATGGAGGATTGAATATTTCCTACGATGGAGGTGAAACCTGGCGCTATGCTGAGAATATTCCTGTTGGCCAATTTTACCACGTAGATGTTGACAACCAAGAGCCGTATAATGTGTATGGGGGTTTGCAAGACAATGGAAGTTGGATGGGACCTGCCTATCATTGGATTTATGGTGGCATTCGCAATAGTGCGTGGCAAGAGGTTTATGGAGGGGATGGATTTGATGTCGCAGTGATTCCTGGAACCAAAGATGAGGGATATGCAATGTCGCAGGGTGGGGAGCTCCGTAAATTTAATTTGCGAGAGCATAGCAATCAGTATATCAAACCACAACATCCCAATGGCAAGCCTTTAAGATTTAATTGGAATGCAGCTTTGGCAATCGATCCAGAAAATCCCAATGGACTATTTTATGGCAGTCAGTATGTGCATTACAGCCCCGACCAAGGCAAAACATGGCAAATTATTTCTCCTGACCTAAGCACAAACGACACGGCTAAACAGCACCAAGCCCGAAGCGGAGGATTAACAATTGATGCAACAGGGGCAGAAAATCATTGCACAATTTTGGCCATTGCGCCATCCCCTGGTGATAAAAATGTTATTTGGGTAGGAACCGATGATGGCAACGTACAGTTAAGCAAAGACGGGGGAAAAAATTGGGAAAATGTAGCATTGAATATGCCCGGGAAACCGCAAAATGCATGGGTACCCTATCTTTGGGTTAGGCCATCCAGTAAAGGAATTTCCCATTCAGCAGAGTGTTGGGTTGTATTGAATAATTACAGACAGAATGATTGGTCTTCTTATGTCTATAAAACACTCGATTATGGAAAATCATGGAAAAGAATAGTTTCGGATGAATCTAGCCTTTTGACTTCAGGTGCTAAAAATACCAAATCCAATCGTATTCAAAAACCCAGCAAAGAGGGGGGAGATGATATAAAGGGGTATGTCTTGAGTGTTTTGCCAGATACTGAATCACCCAATTTGGTTTTTTTGGGAACGGATCATGGACTTTGGGTGAGCATTAATGGGGGAGAAACATGGAATAAATGGAAGAAATTTCCGTCTGTCCCAGTGGCAGATATGAAAATTCAAGCACGAGAGAGAGATTTGGTTTTGGGAACATTTGGACGAGGGATTTGGGTATTCGACGATATTTCAACCTTGCGAAATTTGGCAGCAGGAAAAACCCCTGAGAAAAAATTACAAATTTTGAATGCGAGCAAGGGGGTACTGGTCCATTTTTCAGAACCTGTAGGATCAAGATTCTCTGCCGATGAAACTTGGGTCGCCCCAAACAAAGCTTTTGGAGTGCAAATCGATTTATATGTTATCGGAAAGAAGGATGAAATCAGCCAAGATTGGAAGAAAATTGATTGCACAGGAATGGTTTTTAATGCAGACAATCAATTGATACGCACCCATAAATTTTCTTTTGACAGCACAGGGTTTTACCGCATTGCATGGCCAATGGTTCAGGATGGATTTTTATGGCCCTCACACAATACCCCGAAAATCGATGAGGATATTCCTGCAGGCAAATCCGTAATTCCCGGAAAATACAAGGTATTTATTGTTAATAATACAGGCATATCTGATTCGGCTTGGGTGGAGGTAGTTGCACCGGGTAATTTGCCATTTAATGCCCAAGGCTATGCCCGAAAAAAACAATTGATGGACACGCTTGAAAGGAGTATTGTGTTGGCTCGTAATTCTTTTGAAGACCTTAAAAATGCCGAGAAAGAAATTGAACAAGTGTTTGCTGCGAAATATCAGGATGACAGTGCAATCGCACATTTGAGAAATTTTCAGCAACCTTTAAAAGACAGCATTGCAATGCTAAAATTATGCTATATGTTACCCAAAGATTATCGGCCCTACGAAGAAGCCACAATTCGTTTAATGGATCGTCTGCAGACTGCCTATTGGCTCATTGAGGGAAACGATATGCCGGCCGAAAATTGTGAATTTGCAATTAAAACGGCACAACGAGAAACCCTATCAGTGCTCCAAAAAGTCAATCTTTTTTTTGAAAATTCCTATCAACTTTTTATAGATGCCGTTGGGGAAGAAGATATAGCTCCTTTAGGTGGGTGGCGAACAATCATATACTGATTGTATACATTCTCAGCATGCACAGTTTAGTAGATCAAAAAATCACAGAATGATATTCTGATTTATGAGAGAATATAAAGCATGCCAGCACTCATGGCAATCATGAGGGCATCTTCAATAATGGTAATATTGCTCATGGGGAGATTAAAAATATTTCCCAAACAAGCACATTGAATTTTTTCTTTGTTGAGTACGCTCTGTAAAACACCAATAAGGCCAAGTGTCATAATTACGAGTGTCGTTGCATTTGTGATTAGCGGATTGAAATTTATTAGAAATGCAATCCCAAGTAATAACTCAATAAAAGGGTAAACAAATCCGTAGCCTGGCAATTTTTTTGCGATGATATCATACATTGCATACGTTTGAGCAAAAGAGTGAATATTGAGGAGTTTAAAGAAAGAAAACACGATAAAAAAACCTGCCATGAAATGCTGCATAAAAATCATCCATTGTATCGTATTTCCAGACCAACTCGTGAGCAAAGAGATACCAGTTATAAATGCAAAAATGATTAACAGGGGCTTGTAAGTTGAGAACCATCTTGTGGTTGAATTTTCAGTAGCGTCTGGGGATATAGTACCCCAACCGGCTGTTTGCGTGTCCATTATGAAACTGTGCGTCTTGGACAATGGAGTTGTTGTTGAATCAGAAAATGCAGGGGTCACTGCAGGGGTTTTGACCGCTGATATTGTGTATTTTCCGTTTTGTCCAATCGCATTTTGGAGATCAAGTAGGGGTATACTTTTGTTCATGGCTATGACAACGCTCTTATTTTGCAAAGAGACAGATACTGTTTCAACACTGGGTAATGCAAGTAGAGCCGATTTTATCTTGGCTTCACAGCTGACACATGTCATCCCCAAAAGCGTGTAGGAGCGTTGCATTTTTTTCTAAAGATAGCCTTACATTGACAAACCAAGGTTTATGTGCCAATAAATCCTTGGGCTTTTTTTACGAAGCGCTCCAATGATTCACCCTGTAATTGTCCACGCTGTAACATGGCTAAATCCATGCAATATTGCAACAATTCATTGCGATCGTTGCCTTCTGTAGACAATACTTTTGACGCCAAAGCATGGTTGCTATTTACCACCATTGTTTGCTTTTTCAATCCCATGTCACCATAGGGGAAACCCTGTCCCATTTTTGCCATATCCTCCATTCGGCGTTCCCATTCACTTCTATGAACAGAAATAAAATCGTCTTGTGGTGGCAAAGACCGAACAGATATTTCAAAAGCCAATTCATTAACAACAATCTTCACGCTGTCTTCCAGAGATTTTTGTTGTTCGCTTGTTAAAGCCGATTCAAGGCTAATTTCTTTTTCAATCAACTGGTCCATCGGTCCTCCGTCCACGCAGCGAAATTTGACTTTTTCAAATTTTCCTTCAACCCAACCCGCAAAATGGGTATCAAGTGGACCGTTTAGCACAATAACTTCATAGCCTTTGTCTTTAGCAGCTTTGATATTCATGTGTTGCACGGTCATATCGGTAGTGTATAATACCACTGTTTCTGCGTTTTTGTCTGTTTGATTGATTTTAGCATGGTCTATCCACTCTTGAATGGTATGCAATCCACCCTCGGTGGTTTTTACCAAGCAAATATCTTTTGTCCGCTCAGAAAATTTTTCATCAGAAACCATTCCATATTTCACAAATAAATCGAGATATTCCCATTTTGAATCAAAATCTGCGCGGTCATCCTTGAACAATTCTGTCAATTTATCACTGACTTTTTTGCTAATATGCTGGGTAATTTTTTTGACATTTGAATCACTTTGAAGTGCACTTCGAGACACATTTAATGGAATATCAGGAGAATCAATTACTCCTTTTAGCAGTACCAAATACTCTGGCAATACATCCTTAACATCTTCGGTTACAAAAACCTGATTGCAGTATAATTGAACCCGATTTTGGCGATTGTCAATGGCTTCTGTTACCTTGGGGAAATACAAAACCCCCGTGAGGTTGAATGGGAAATCGGTATTGATATGAATGTGAAACAATGACGCCTCTTGCATTGGATAGAGTTCTTCGAAGAATTTTTTGTAATCTTCTTGGTTGAGCTCGGCGGGTTTTTTTGTCCAAATGGGTTGGGTATTATTGATGTCTTCATCATAAAATACAATGGGCACAGGAAGAAATCGGCAGTATTTACGAAGCAATTCACGAATTTTCCATTTTGATAAATACGTTTCTGCATCTTCATCGTTGAGTTGTAAGATAACATCCGTACCGCGTTTTTTTCGCTTTCCTTTTCCGATGTTGTAACTGGTAGCGCCATCGCAATCCCAATGAACAGCAGTGGAACCCTTTTGGAATGATTTTGTTTCGATACTGACGTGTTTAGAAACCATAAAGGCGGAATAAAATCCCAAACCAAAATGTCCGATCATCTGATCAGGTTCTTTGTCTTTCCATTTTTCGGCAAACTCAGAGGCTCCTGAAAAAGCCAACTGGGTAATATATTTTTCTACTTCTTCTTCGGTCATTCCAATGCCCGAATCTGAAATCGTAAGGGTTTTTGCTTTTTCGTCAAACGAAACTTCAATCTTGCAGTTTTCTATACTATCTTCAAATTCTCCAACCCGGGATAGCGTGGTTAGTTTTTTTGTTGCATCGACCGCATTGCTGATTAACTCGCGAATAAATATTTCCTGATCAGTGTATAGGAATTTTTTAATAATGGGAAAAATATTTTCCGATTGAACTGAAATTTGTCCTGTTCTCATGCGTTCCTTTTAACAATCGTCGTACCAATTTTATACAACTGCAATTTTGTCAGTTTTTTCCAATCGCACACCCCCACCTCGCAAACTATACCCTCGTCAACCTATAAAGCTCTTAAGGTGAATCGCTCATTGATCTCTTCTAACCGTTTCGGGTCTTGCCATTTTCTTGACAATAAACGATATTTTTGCAATGGATTCTGATGTATTTATGGAGAACAGTTCTGCCCCATTCAAAAAAACGTATACCCCTTCGCAGGCTCGGCCCAAAATAGAAAAGTTTTGTGCCTATCAGGAGCGAAGCCACCTTCAGGTAAAACGCAAATTGGAGAGACTCGGATTGCATGCTATAGATGCTGATCTTTTATTGGTAGAGTTGATGCAAAATAATTTTCTGAATGAAACGCGATTTGCCATGGCGTATGCACGGGGGAAATTCAATATCAAGCATTGGGGACGCCTAAAGATAAAACAAGGGCTTAAGCGAGAGGGTATTGGCGAGCGATTGATACAAGAAGCACTCGCTTGCTTGGGATTGGCAGATTATCAAAAAACATTACACGCCTTGGCACAAAAAAAATGGCCATTCATCAGGGCAGCTTCTCACAGGGAAAAGGTCGCAAAACTGCAGCGTTTTCTTCTGGGCAAAGGATACGAGTACGACGCCATTGATTGTATTGTGAAGGAAGTGATATCAACGACCAAAATCAGATAAATTCATATTAAGCCATTCCAAGGCTGAAGTTCCCAATAATTGGCTCGTTATTTCAGGGGTAAAATTGCAGTTCCGAATCAAGGAGCCTGGATTGTCTTCACCCAGGGGAAAAGGATAGTCCGATCCCAAGGCAATGCGATTGGGGCCGATCAAATCAATAAGGTAATGCAACATTTTTGAGTCATGTACCAGGCTGTCCAGCCAGAAGTGTCCCAAATATTTTTTTGGATTATGGGGATTATCGATTGCTACCAAGTCGGGTCGAGCATACCAGCCGTGCTCAATTCTTCCTATGGTGGAAGGAAATGAACCACCTCCATGGGCAAAGGCTGCCCTCAGTCGAGGCAAACGTTCAAAAATTCCACCAAATATCATCGAACAGATGGCCAAGGAAGTTTCAGCTGGCATTCCAACCAGCCAAGGCAACCAATAATCTGGCATTTTTTTATTTGCAGAATACCACCAGGGATGAACAAATAAAGCCATGTCTAAATCTTGCATCGCTTCAAAGATTGGAAAGGCAGAGGGGTCATTGAGGTTGAGGTGGTTCACATGTGAACCTATTTGTATGCCTTTTAGTCCAATTTCTTTACACCGGCGCAATTCTTTAATGGCCAATTCGCTGTGTTGCATGGGTAAGGTTCCCAATCCTACAAATCGCTTGGGATAGCGTGAACAAACACCTGCAATATGGTCATTCAGAAATTGGGCAATTTCCAATCCATCTTTTGGCTCAGCCCAATAGCTAAACATGATTGGGATTGTACTTAAGACCTGAACATCAATGTGGTTTTGTCCACATTCTGTGAGCCTTTGTTGTGGATCCCAGCAATTGCTTTCTATTTCGCGGAAGAAAGCATCATCCACCATCATTTTGGCACAACAAGGTTTATGGTGTTCGAGATGAATAAATTCTCCGTAGCCAAATTTTTCCTTCCAACGGGGTAAATTTTCGGGAATTATATGGGTGTGAATGTCAACGGTAAAAAATTTCTGCGGCGAAAGCATGCAACAAAAATAGCAACATTCGCGTAATTGCCTTTTTTTGCAGTCAAAATGAATACTACCAGAAGAAATGTCAATTTGTTTGGGGCAATGAGTATTGTGGTTGCAAATATGATTGGGACAGGTATTTTTACCAGTCTAGGTTTTCAATTGGTTGAAATTCAAAGTGGTTTTGGCATATCCATGGTTTGGATTATCGGGGGTATTTTGGCTTTTTCGGGTGCGGTTTGTTATGCAGAATTGGCTACTCGTTTGCCTGAAGATGGGGGCGAATACTATTTTCTATCCAAAATATTTCATCCTGCATTGGGTTTTGTAGCTGGGTTTGTGAGTTCAACTGTCGGATTTGCTGCACCCATTGCAGGGGCTGCGCTTGCTTTGGGAGCATATATGCATGGTGTTTGGCCTTGGATTAATGAAATGATACTGGGCATTGGGGTTATTGTTATCATTAGCTGTATACATTGGTGGAATGCCCGTTTGGGAATTGATTTTCAAAAGGGTTCAACAGTTCTTAAAGTGGGAATGATTGTCTTGTTTATTGTTTTGGGATTTGCCATGGCAACCGAATATGTGAATTTTCTCCCGAATGAGCAAGCTGTGGCGGAGATTTTTAGACCCATTAATTCTCAAGAAGGTGCCGGTAATTCTTGGTCGATATTCTATGTTATCACCCCTGCTTTTGCCACAAGTTTAATTTGGGTAAGTTTTGCATACAGTGGGTGGAATGCAAGCAGCTATATAGCAGGCTCTATTGAGAATCCAAAAAAAAATTTATCACGCAGCATAATTTTTGGGACCCTAATGGTGACTATTTTGTACGTGTTGCTTAACATGGTTTTGATGATGTCTACCAATCTGGAAAATTTAGAAGGAATAAAAGAAGTTGGATTGGTTGCTGGTAAGGC
Organism: Bacteroidota bacterium; assembly: GCA_005798825.1. Lineage (GTDB taxonomy): Bacteria > Bacteroidota > Bacteroidia > NS11-12g > UBA955 > UBA955. The sequence continues at coordinate 40,963 of SYIL01000035.1, read as the reverse complement.
CTTGTTTGGAATAAAATTTGGTGAAATAATGGGAGGCGTTATTAGTATTTTATTGGTTTCTACTATTAGTTCTATGGTTTTTACAGGCTCCCGAGTATTGGCTAAAATGTTTGAGTCAATTCCTCGATTATCGGTGTTTTCCAAACGGGAGGAGGACGGAAATCCTCGCCGGGCCATTGTTGTTCAAATGATTCTTGCTTTGGTATTGATACTCGTTATGAATTTCCCCCAATTAATATATTATATCGCATTTACCTTGAGTTTGTTTACGATGATTACTGTTTTAGGAATGATTGTATTGCGAATTCAACAAGGCAAACCGCAAGGGTATCGCGCATGGGGGTATCCCATTACCCCCATTGTGTTTATAGTAACAACAGGTGCAGTTGCCGTTTTTTTTATTCAAGAAAAACCTTTAGAGAGCATGTATGGTTTATCGACCGCCGTTTTGGGATTTATATTTTACCTCTTCAGCAAGCCCAGTAACCCATCGTAGAAAAACACAGTGAGAACAATGTCCTATCTGGGGGGTTAAATTTATTTTAATTCATTCCTATTTTCAGAAGGGGTTTGGCTGAATTTACAGAACTTTGCACAATGGAATTAACGCAATTGGTAAACAATATAGAGCAAGGGATTCACGACTTGGGTGTCGACCCCCAAACTGCAAAAGGAGAGGAATTAGGGCAGTGGTTCTTAATGCGGAATGAAACATCCATTTTTATTGATGCCTGGAATGCAGAGCAAAAATCTCCTTGGAATTATTTTATTTTTGAAACGGATAAATCCACTTTTCAACTTACAATTCCATTTTGTTATGCGCCTAGCTTAAAACGAGAAGCCTTTTTAGAAGAATTGCTTACAGTCAACCTTAATTTATTGTATGGAAAGTTTACTTACAATTCAAAAGACAATGTTGTGGCTCTCATCTACCGGGTTCCTGGTGATGGATTTCGTCATACAGATTTGGGCAATATTGTCGACGCGTTATTGTATTACGCAGAGATGGCCTATCATGTTCTTAAAGATGAATTTCAACTGAAGCGGATAGAAACACTCGAGCAGTAAAGTCTATTTTCAGACTAACGAAATGGTTTAGGATTATGACCAGCATGCTGAGGAAAGGGCCACACACGGTTACGAAATTCAACATCCGCCTTTGGTATTTAATCAACGCAAACAAAACCAAGCATTTGTTGATTGTTTAAGAGGCTACATACGATTTTTACCGATATTCAAATACTTTAGCGACCCTGTTTTTGGGCAGCAATTCGCTGTAAATCCAATATGCTTTGCTTGGCAGCGAAAAAATTGGGATCTATTCTCAGTGCTTCCTGCAATGCGCTGGCCGAATTCAGGACATCTCCTATTGCATTGAGCATAAGGGCTTGTAAATACACAAACGCTGCTTTTGCACGCACATGCTCTTGAACATGGGCTTGAATATGTTCCATTCGCACTTTACCCTGGTTTAATGTGGTGTCTTTCAGTGCCATCGTAACCATCGAATCACAAGTATTGATATTTCCACGTGCCATTTCCACAAAACACATATCCCACCAAAATGTCGGGTCTTTGGTTTCATTCCACAGTTCTTGAAAAATTAGCATACAAGCAGTGTCTTTACCCTGTTCTAAATACAACTTTGATTTTATTTCGCGTAAAAATGTATTTTTCGGATTGAGATTCAGACCAAGATCCACATAGTACATGGGTGTTTTTGTATTGCGAACCGTTTGCCCACCCACCATTCCATTGTGGAAAAAGTGAAAATAAGCCAAACTATCATAAGCCCATGATTGGATACTGGTGTCATTATTTACCCAGTAGGTCAGTAGCTGGGTCGCTGTTTGATAGTCGCCAGCAGCCAAACTCATGGTATAGGCCCGTTCAGTGGACTTGTCTTTGTTATTTCTGCAAGAAGCCAGCATTAATAGCAGGAAAACGACAAAAATAGGGTGTATAATTTTCATGTCTGTCAAAGGTAATTAGATTTTGTGAACCAAAAAGTAATCGCTTTTACTAAATTTGTACTACCTATGTTTGAGAATCTACAGAACCGCTTGGAAAAGGCTTTTAAGACACTAAAGGGCCAGGGAAGAATCAATGAAATCAACGTTGCCGATACAGTCAAGGAAATTAGAAGGGCATTGATTGCAGCCGATGTTAATTTTAAAATTGCCAAAGATTTTACCGAAACTATTTTAGAAAAAGCCAAGGGTCAGGAAGTGATAAAATCCATTTCTCCCAGCCAGCTATTGACCAAAATAGTAAATGATGAATTGGTGAAATTATTGGGAGGTGAAAAAAGTGATTTACAACTTCATGCCAGTCCCACAGTTATATTGGTTGCTGGCTTACAGGGTTCAGGAAAAACCACGTTTACGGGCAAATTGGGTATGTATTTAAAGGGATTGGGACGCAATCCCTTGTTCGTAGCGGCTGACGTTTATCGACCTGCAGCGCGTGAGCAATTAAAGGTATTGGGACAGCAAGTAGGGGTATCCGTATTTAGTGAGGATGCAAATAATAATCCAGTGCATATTGCAGAAAATGCGCTGGCATTTGCCAAAAAAAATAACCACAATGTCTTGATTGTGGATACGGCGGGTCGTTTGTCTGTAGATCAGAAAATGATGGATGAGATTGCCCAATTAAAGCGAGTGCTTAAGCCCCACGAAATTTTATTTGTGGTGGATTCAATGACCGGACAGGACGCGGTAAATACAGCCAAGGCGTTCAACGATGTGTTGGATTTCACGGGGGTTGTTTTGACCAAGTTGGATGGTGATACACGGGGTGGTGCTGCGTTGAGCATCAAAACAGTGGTGAACAAGCCCATCAAGTTTGTGAGCATGGGCGAGAAGATGGAGGCGTTGGACGTCTTCTATCCCGATCGTATGGCCGGCCGAATTTTGGGCATGGGTGATGTGGTTTCCCTGGTAGAAAGGGCTCAAGCAGTTTTTGATGAAGAAGAATCAGAACGGTTGTCAAAAAAAATCGCTAAAAACAAGTTTGACTTTGAAGATTTTCTATCGCAATTACAACAAATTAAAAAAATGGGCAATGTGAAAGATTTGTTGGGTATGTTGCCTGGAATGGGTAGCCAAATCAAAGAGTTAGACATTGATGACAATGCGTTCAAAGGCATCGAATCAATTATTCAGAGCATGACCCCAAAAGAGCGCGCTTTCCCCGAAATTTTGAACGCCAGTCGGAAACAGCGTATTGTTCGTGGAAGTGGTAAATCTATTCAAGATATCAATAAATTACTCGCGCAATTTGAGCAAATGCGCAAAATGATGAAGATGATGAACAACTCAGGCGGAAGAATGCCAAAGATGCCGAATTTGCCGGGCATGCGCCGTTAATTGCAAAAATCATGAAGAACATCGCCGACATCCGAAAAGAGTACACGAAAGGTGCATTGGAGCCGAAAGAAATGGGCGATGACCCTCTCACAGAATTCCGTGGATGGTTTCAGCAGGCCATTGATTCCCAAGCATTGGAACCCAATGCCATGATTTTGGGTACGGTGAACGCTGAGCACAGACCCTCATCAAGGGTGGTATTGTTGAAAGAAATTACGACCGAAGGCATTGTTTTTTTTACGAATTACAAGAGTAGAAAAGGCCGGGAGCTGTTGGAGAATCCCTTTGTGTCAGCTGTGTTTTTTTGGGCTGAGTTGGAGCGACAGGTGAGGGTAGAGGGCAGGGTAAGAAAGATCAGCGAAGCCCATAGCGACGCTTATTTTTACAGTCGTCCCAGAATTTCGCAGGCGGGAGCTGTGGTCTCAAATCAAAGTCAAGTGATTGAAGATCGCAGTTTATTGGATGCGCAGATGGCGGCATTGATGGCTGACGAAAGCATCAAAATTGAACGTCCTCAACACTGGGGCGGTTATGAAATCGTGGTAGACGGCATGGAATTTTGGCAGGGTAGGCCTGGCCGGGTTCACGACCGAGCACGCTACCAAAAAGTGGAAGGCGCATGGGTAAAAACCCGGTTATCGCCTTAAGAATAAGGAGTATTATTCTGCAGCGCCGTTACGTGTGAATCAAATGCTGCTGTCGTTTATAGTTAAACGGGTTCGATCGGATTCTACAGCTGTCAGGCAACAAATAAGTTTCTTTTTGCGTCTGCCTTGCAATTAAATTTTAGTGGGATGATGGAAAAATTATTCAAACAATCAAGGTTTTTTTCTGCATTTTTTATGGGCTTTCTGCTCTCAATTCCAGCCATTGCACAGCCACCTGCGGGTGCCGTGGCTGCCAAACCAAATATTATTTATTATGCCGGTGGAAAGTGTGATTTTTACGATGTAAATAGCAATTTACTTCTATCGGTTGATGCAGCGGAAGCAGGATGGTCTGCAACCCCTGCAAAAGCGGCATGGGTGGTAGTGACTCCAAGCAGTGGCGGGTATTATGAATTTCCCAACTACAGCAGCAATGCCCCTACAAGTAATACGCGCGAATATTTGCAATCTTTTTGGAATTCGGATACCATTTTTAACGAGTTGGTTTTGCTTTCAGGCGTCAACAGCACGGCCAATTTGATGTTCAAACCCAAACAAATTGTCAAAGTCACCAACTATGACTTTTCAAAAATATTCTCGGTTAATACGGATTACGCAGTGAGTGGTAGAACAATCACCCAAAAATCATCGGCAGTGTCAGCTACTTATGTTGTCAAAGGGGGCGTGAAAGGCAACGGCCAATCGAATGGTTTGACGAATACCAACCCCACATCATGGACATGTGTTACGTACATTCCAGATCGCGGTGACTGGGGTGCTAAGACGATTTTTGGCTACAAGGGTGATTTGTTACCAAAGACCATGTCGAAATTGAAAAACAAGCAAGCCTTGGTGATTCAAGCCTACGGAATGAGTATTACTGCGGGTTTGAATGTAAGTGGATTTGCAGGAGATGATAAGAATTTTAAACCAACCAAACCCTATATGCACAGTTATGTAGATTTATTGGGCGAAGGGTTGTTGGCGAAATTTGGTGGAAACATCACCATGATTAATGGTTCGTGTGGAGGAAAAACCGTGGCATGGATCGATCAATATTGTAAGAGCATGCTGAACCCCAACAGTCCAGATTTGGTGATTTTGGATATGGGCATGAACGATATCTGGGGCACGTCGAACGCATCGTTTAAAGCCAGTATGCAGTCTTGCATTGATAAAATTAAAAAGGACTGTCCTAATGCAGAGTTTATTCTCATCGGCAATATGTTGCCAGATGTCAATTCCCAAGGCTCACCGAGTAACGGGGATGTTTTGATGTATGGATTTCTCTCGCAGCTAAAATCATTGGGGGCATCGGGTATCGCAGTAATGGACATGACCACCATGAGCGATACTGTATACCGAAGAAAGGGGGCTAAGCACTGTACAGCGAATTCGCTACACCCCAACGATTACTTGGCAAGATGGTATGCACAAGGTTTGTTGGAATTGTTCAATGACGGCTCTTCTCCCAGTCCAAGTGCCGGTAAAACCTATTATGTAAATACCACTGGGAACAATACTGACGGACTGACACTAGCCACAGCGTGGACGTCTCTTTCAAAAGTCAATGCACAGGTTTTTCAGCCGGGTGATCGGGTTTTGTTTGAAGGGGGAAAGACATTCACTGGAAACATCGAAGTGGATGCTTTGGACGGAAATATTGCCCTCAAGCCAGTGGTCTTTTCAACCTATGGATCGGGTAGGGCCACAATCAATACCACAGTTACCACGAAATGCGGTTTCAAAGCCACCAATTTACAAGGTGTTCATGTACGCAATTTGGTATTCAAAGGACCCGGTAATGGTACCCAAAAAGACATTGATGGGATATTGTTTTATACAGACAAATCCTCGGGCTATTTGTCAAATATATCCCTAGCCAACGTGGAGGTCTACGGATTTGGTTACTGTGGAGTACGGTTTTATTCAAGTTGGTCACCGTCGGTAAAAGCCGGTTACCGAGGGGTTCGAATGGATAGTTGTTCAGTACACGATTGTCGGGAAAATGGCATCGTTTCATTCGCGTATGATGACCAAACGACCAATTTTTATCATCACAGCGATTTTCAAATTCGCAACACAGAAGTATACAACATTACAGGCTATGCTGCTGGCAGTCACAAAGGCAGCGGCATCGTACTATCTCAAATTGATTATTCGGTCATTGAGCGATGCGTTGCTTACAATACGGGTACATTGAATTCAGCTTGCGGGGGACCGGGCGGCATTTGGGTATGGTCGGCCGACAACGTGACCATTCAATATTGTGAATCGCATCACAATTCGTCAGGGTCATCCACCGGCTGTGATGGGTTGGGATTTGATTTGGATGGTGGCGTAACGAATTCAGTAGTTCAATACTGTTACTCTCATGATAACGACGGTGCCGGCTATTTGTTGGGCAATTTTACTGGTGCCCGCGCTTGGGGTAGCAATACTGTTCGATACAATATTAGCATTAACGATGCCCGCACCAATAATAGCGCTGTGACACTTTTTACTGCCCCAAATACGACTTGGAATGGACTGAATTTTTACAATAATACAGTGTACGTAAGTGGTTCAACGAAGAATAAATACACGACATTCGGTGCATTTCAAATGACGGATTATGGAACCAACATGTCTGGGGTGAAATGTTACAACAATATTTTCCAAGTATCGGGATCTGGCAGTGCAGGCCCACTTTCGTTGGTTCATGTCCCTGCCACCTTTTTGCCCCAAAATCCTGTATTCATGGGAAATTTGTATTGGAGTTCAGGGGGTACTTTCAAAATAATCTATGGCAATAGTTACAGCAGTTTGTCGGCGTTTCGTTCTTCGGGCAATGAAAAATTGAACGGGAATAACGTGGGATTGGAATCTGATCCAGCACTTACGGGTACCGCTAATACTGCCACATTGTTGTATCCCAAAGACAACAATACATTAAACCAATTTCAGTTGGTCTCGGGTTCTCCAGCCAAAGATGCAGGGCTTGATTTATCCAAGGAAATGGGACTTTCCGTGGGTGTACGCGATTTTTGGGGCAGCTCAATACCCGCAGGTACCAAATTTGATATCGGAGCGCACGAATTCGGTGGCGTGGTTTCTTCTGTGACGGATGGCCCTAAAAGGACATACTTCCATATTCAATCCAACCCGGTAATTACTGGTATGTTGAATGTGGAACTGGGGTTTTCTAGTCAAGAAGGGAATAATTTCCTTTTGATGGACATCACAGGAAAAACGACCTACTTCGAACAAAAATGGGATTATTTCAACGGCAATAAAATGTCGATCGATGTGTCCTACCTTCCTTCCGGAATGTATTGGTTGACATTATTAGCAAATGGTCGTCGTTTACAGACAGCCCAAGTGGTTATTTACCAGTAGCGATTATTCAGCGGCCGCGTTGCGGAAACCGTCCATCAAATCGTTAGAGATTCCAGTGAAGCTGAAACCACCGTCGTGGAAAAGGTTTTGCATGGTTACCATGCGGGTGTAATCTGAGAATAAGCTCACACAATATTCAGCACAAGCGGCTGCACTGGCATTGCCCAAAGGACTCATTTTATCGGCATAGTTGAAAAACGCATCGAACCCGCCAACGCCTGAACCCGCGGTGGTTGGGGTTGGACTTTGGCTGATGGTATTTACACGAACGTGCTTTTTCTTGCCGTAGTGATATCCAAAAGAGCGGGCGAAGCTTTCCAACAATGATTTGGCATCGGCCATTTCACCATAATCAGGGAATGTGCGTTGCGCAGCGATGTAACTCAGTGCTACAATGCTACCCCATTCGTTCATGGCGTCTTTTTTCATCAAGGTTTGCATCAAACGGTGGAACGACATCGCGCTGATGTCGAGGGTTTGGTGCATATACTCGTAGTTAGAGTCGGAGTAAGGGTTTTTCTTGCGAATGTTCAAACTCATGCCCACACTGTGAAGCACGAAATCCAAAGAACCTCCCAAAGCTTCGGTAGCACCGGCCACCAAATTCTCCAGGTCTTCCATTTTGGTCACATCGGCATAAATCAAGGGGGCATTCAAGGTCTTTGCCAACGCTTCTGTTTGTCCGATTTTCGCGGCCACCGGCGCATTGGTTAATACGATTTGGGCGCCTTCGGCATGGCAAAGTTCAGCGACTTTCCAAGCGATAGAGTTCGCGTTCAACGCACCGAAAATGATGCCTTTTTTTCCTTTTAACAAGTTGTTTGACATGGTTTGTATGGTGATCACAAAAATACATGATTTATTGCTAATCCATATATGTCTTCAAGGGGGTGTTTTTGACAATGAGGGATAATAATAAGGAGGTATTCTCCACAAAAATCGACCAAATGCTGCTTCAATTTCAATTAGTCCGCCCAAAACCATACAAGGATAGTAGTTTAACTGTGTAAGAAACGTATTGCACAATTATTTGACAATTTGATTATTAATATGTTAATTTACATAGCGTATACCGGATTGAATTTGTATGAAAAATTTTGTTCTCTTGGGAGTTGTTTTATGGCTATTACCCCTACAAGCGCAACTTATGGAAGGGGGTAGAACAATAGTTTCAGATATTCCTCAACTAACCAAAAAATCTGTAGAAAACAGGAGCGCTTCTAAACCTACAAAATGCGGTGCAGACACCTCGTATTTTCCATCTTCTGGTACAACAGCATACAACAGCATTACAATTAAAAAAGGGAGTTCCTTGGGCCAATTCTTTGATGCGCCTTCATCAATGACAGTATCGGGGTTTCGTTTTTTTGGTTTTTCGGTTCCCCCAACCCCTGCGCGCTCTTTGAAAATAAACATTATTTGTAATTTATACAAGGCAGGTGCCGACTCATTGCCCAGCGGATCTCCATTGGCCAGCGATACGATTACTGTAGATACTGTTATGGGAAGCACTATACCCTTGAGTCGTATTGTGCTCAATGCAGATTTTGGCAAAGCGGTTTCAGTTACCACCCCCTATATTATTGTCGTCGAATCTGATAGTACAAGTGCTTTGGCGGCGGTGGTTTCAAATTCTTGGGCCAATGGTGATGGTAAGAAACGCAACCTATGTGTTGGCTCGGTAAGTGGCAAATGGTATCGGTGCTTGAGTTTAAATATCGGTGGTGTTTTATTCAATAGCCATATGCAGATGTATCCATTTGTTGGTTATAAATTGGGGGCTGATTTTTCCTTTACACAGAATTGTTATGCCAATTCAGATACCCTGTATTTTGCGAACCAGAATAAGAAAAACGTGAGTGGTAGCATATTTTATAATTATTATGTATATGCCAATGTTGAGAGATTTAGTCATCTGTGGATGTTTGACAATTCCACCTATCTCAACGCCGTGGATGGGAAATTCAAACCCAAAACACGAAAAAACATACCTGTTCGCTTAATTTCAACCCTTTACGGATATTCAGGACCTCCGTATTTTGCGAACCGAATTCAATGTGCTGATACGTCGCTACAAACCATTTATTTCAAACCCAGTACTCCCAGTCTATACGATTCAGCCAAAGGGTGCATTGGCGATACTGTTTCAATCATTGTCACATCGGATGCACAGGCCAAATTGCAATGGTTTGCTAAAATTGGAGATCCAAAGCCCTTCTTTGAAGGAAATAAATACACGATTTACAATGTTCAAAAAAACGACACATTTTATGTTAAGGCAGTCAATAACACCTGTGAATCGGGTTGGTTAACAGTGGCATTTTCAGTCAATAATTATCCTACTCAATTTACAATTAAAAATGATTCAATTTGCGCGGGAGCAACCGCCAATTTACAGGCAAATACAAATTTTGGAAAATTGTACTGGTATGACCAAGCCACAGGGGGAAATTTGGTGCATACAGGGTCTGTATTACAAACAGGCAAGCTCAGTAAGGATACGCAATTTTATGTTATCGCCAATAATAATGGTTGTTATTTTGCGGGTGGTCCAAAGCAGGTTAAAGCGTTTGTTGGATCCAGTTTTGCGCCCAGTGCACCCAAAGTCCCTTCGGATACGTTTGTGTGTGCAAGGGGAGGTAACAATACAGTCACCTTGATTGCTAAGTCCAATGGCAATGATACATTGCGATGGTTTCTCGATGCTACAGGAGGAACTTCGGTGGCAAAAGGGAATCAATATTCATTCAAAGGGGATAAACGTGGAGAAAACTATGTGTATGTTGAGTCTTGGAATGGAATATGTGGAAGTGGCCGATCGGCAATTAAAATAAATACATTTGATTTTCCTGAAGTATTTGGTGCAGAAGGCGATACAGCGTGCTCTGATGATTCGGCAAGACTCTTTGGATCAACCAACTGGGGCAAATTACATTGGTATATGAAAAAAACAGACAAAACACCTTTTTACAGTGGTAAAACACCAGTTTTGGGTGGATTAAAGGGTCAACAGTTTGTCTATTACAAGTCTTCTGAAGGGGCATGTTTTGCTGGGAGTTTTGATAGTGTTGCGGTGATAGTAAATGAAATTCCTATACCATTATCTACAGAAGCAATTCCTGTATGCGCTAAGGGACTGGGTATCATGAAAGTTACAATTCCTTTTGGCAAAGTATATTGGTATGAAGATACCCTTGCAACAGAACCTTTATATATTGGTTCTACTTTTAATTTGGGCATGGTGCTGAGCAGTCGAAAAGTGTATTATGAAACTGAAAACAAGGCATGTTTTGGCAAGCGTAAACTATTGGAATTAAAGGTAAAACCCCGACCTGCGGCCGGTTTTACTTGGAATTTATTATGGCAACACAAACTCAATTGTGTGCCCATTTCTACTGCAGGTCTCAGTTTTGACTGGGATTGGGGCGACGGAACCAAGAAAACAGGTCTGCCAGGCGTACACCAATACAGCAATGCAGGACAATATATGGTTCGTTTAGTGACCACGAGCAATAGCAACGGATGCAAAGACACAGCCGATATCTCAGTTATGGTAGACCATACCGCAGTCGAAGATATCACAAGGCAACAAATTCGGGCCTATCCAAATCCATCAACAATCGGTTCGAGCGTATTTTTGAGGGGACTGGGGAATGCCTCTTTCACATGGATTGATCCTTTGGGGCGCATTGTTGACAAGGGAAATGCCCTAAACGATGTGCTCATTGTCCCATTAAAACTTAATCCAGGGTTGTATTATCTTATGGTTAATGGCAGTTCCCGATATTATCCTATTCCCTTGGTGATTCAAGCAAGATAGTAGGTATAAAACGAAGAATATCATTTACTCCTTGTAAGGGTCTAGAGCATCGCGAAGTCCCATTGACATTAAATTAAAAGCCATTACAAGAATCATAATGGCGATTCCTGGAATCAGTGCCAAATAGCTATTGTCAAGCACCAAATAACCCAAATTTTCTTTCACCATCAAGCCCCAGGAAGGAGTTGGCGGTGCGACACCGAGTCCCAAGAATCCCAAACCTGCTTCTAACAATATAGCCGATGCAAAATTGGTTGTTGCCAAAACAGTGAGAGAGCCTTTCAAGTTTGGCAAAATATGCTTCAGCATGATTCGTGTATGGGAGAATCCCGTTATTTTGGCTGCCAGAACAAATTCGCGTTGTTTGATTTGAAGCGTTTGTCCGCGAACAACCCTTGCCACTTCTACCCATGTGCTCAATGCGGTTGCAAGCAAAACCTGGTAATAGCCTTTGCCCAACACCATGCTAAGGCCTAAGGCAATAAGCAAAGTAGGTACCGACCAAAACACAGTGATTAGCCAAGATAAGAATGCATCCGTTTTTCCTCCAAAATAACCTGCAATAATGCCCACTGCAATTCCAATAATCAAGGATATAAGCATGGCCAAGAATCCAATGGATAGGCTAATTCGCGCACCTATTATCATTCTACTGAGAATATCTCGCCCAAATTGGTCACTGCCAAGCCAGAAAGTCCTACTTTGTATTGATGTATCGGTAGAGCCTGGTGTTTGATTGCGAATATTCTGTTTTTTTGTATTTTCCAAAGCGTGAATTTTTGGTAAATTGGGATTCCCTAAAGCCCAGTATAAATAGGGGGGAGTAGTGGTAAAATTTTCAGCATTCACGGGTTCTGACTCGACTATTGCAGGGTCATTTGATTCGTGAGCAACTTGGATTTCATTTCGAAAATACACCGTGCTCCCAGGCCCAAGATTAGACCATTCTGGAACGATTTGGTTGGCATTTGGTGATTTGTCAATGGTAATGGAATATCCCAAAATACCCACAACAACCAAAACCAGGCAGAGGGAGGCTCCAGAAATAAACAATTTACTTTTTTTGAGTTTCTCGTACATTGTCGAGGGGTTCTTTGTGGTAAATATCCAGTGCAGCAATGACTGCCGTGAACGTCCACAAAGGAACAGCAATTTTATCGTATTGGCTGTAGTTGTTTAAGAATCCATGCACATAGTAGGTAATAAGTCCCAGCATTGCAATCAAGACTGTGTAACGGATTTTACCAATTTGGTGTGCATAATAAACCCGAAACCCGATGGCCAATGTCGAAAGTACAAATCCAAGCCAGGCAATAAGACCAGGGAATCCAATTTCGCTCATCGCAGAAAAATATTCGCTGTGTGCATCACCCATATCGCCTCTAAATGTGCTAATGAGTGTAAGTTCATTGCTCTTTTGGAATGGCGAATATTGAAATACATACGTGCCAGGTCCAAATCCAGACCAAGGGTGCTCTGCAACCATTCTCGCAGCACACTTCCAACGATTGATGCGTTCCATATTGCTTGGATCAGTGGTAACATTGGATGCAGATTTTACGTGGCCTTCAATGTCATCACTGCTTCCTTGCTTATTGCCTTCCAAATTAAACATGATTTTGTCTTGCTCAGCAATACCATATATTGCCGTTACAAATAACAATAGGGCGATTAATTTAAATTGAAGCCTTACGGTTAGGGCACCAAAAACCACCAAGGCAATAACCAAGCTTAGCCAGGTTGCGCGGGTATAACTCACGACAACACCAAACACCAAAATGGTTAAAAGAAAAATTATTGCAGGTGATGAGAGTAAGGGAATACCGAAATGGCGGCCTGCAAAGCTGTATACAACCAAAATAGATACCGCAAACGCAATGGCTGCTGCATACATACCATGGTCTGGAAAGAAAGGCCATGAAATACTGTAGCTGCTGCTGCGAACAAATCCATCTGCAGCGTGTTTGGATAGGGTAAAAATTACCAGTAAAAGTGTTGTAAATGCAAAGGCTTTAAAAAACCAATGGATGTTTTTGAAGGACGAAAAAATACGTAAAGTACAGAAATAGAACAAAACAATGTAACAGGTTCGGGCCAATGCAAACTTGAGACTTACCATTGGCATTGTGCTGAATATTGTCGAAATCCACATTAAGCCCAGGTAAATCAGAAGGCAAATACTGATGGGATGAAGGAGTATTGTTCGATCAAATTCGGGATGAAGAAGCCAACGAAAAATTAAAAATACAAACAAAAGAGTGTAAAGAGGTTCAGTGGGGAGTGAAATTCCAAATCCTCCCCCGATATCATCAAAATTAATACTCAATGGGGCAAGAGCTCCGAAGAAAAGCAGACTGCGTTCTGTATAAAAGAAAATTAATAAAAGTAGACCAAGCACCAAGGGAATAAACAGGAGATAATACAATTCAAACAAGGTCGCGAAAACTGAAAAAATAACAATGAGAAGAACACATGCGATTACCGCAAAACGCGATTGTAGATTGGGTATTGCGTGTGGGTTTAGCACAATTTATGCGCCGGGTTGTTTCCGGAAAATTTCGATCGTGACAAGCACCAGAGAGGTGGCCAGCAGTGTAGACAAAACAGAAATGATCATTACAAAACCCCGTTTGGGCCAAAATTTTATTTCGGGTTTTGATGCTGCCTCAATGGTCATTTTATGCGACATTTTTTCATTTACATCGACGACACGCCTTTCATATTGAGCGATTAAATCACTTTCTTTTTCCTCTTCTAATTTGATTAATTCTTGCAATGCCACAAAATCTCCACCACTTCGAACAAGTGTTTTTTGCTGGTCTAAAAGTGAATTCATTTGTGTAGTTTTTCCACTCGATTGTGCTTTATAAATTTCTTCTGCCAATGCCCTACTTTGTTCTTCGTAATTGGTAATGCCTTCTTCACCCAATTTGCGCATCTGGTCTTTTGTGTTTTGGATTTTGTCGCGCTTTGCCTGCAAGGCCCGTTCAACAATTTTTAATGCAGGAATCGCAATTTGGTTTTGGATTTCAGTTTTAATAGAATCAAACAAAATTGCCATTCCGTTGGCCAAATCTGCGGCCATTTGGGGATTTTCATCAAGCACTTCAATTTTAACACTGAGGTACCTTGTGCGGGTGACACTAAAATTGTCTTTTAATTTGTATTGCAATGCGGTTTTTGGATATTTCTCTGTGTTTGAATTTATATTATAGTGTTTGTATAAATTAAAATTCCTTACCAATCTGCTGGTTAAATCAGCAGAAAGTAAAATTTGCATCGCCTTTTCAGCTTCTTCTTCTTCCCCAAATTCGAGGGGGTCTTTTTTGCTCTGGTGGATATCAGATAGCAAGGCTTCGGAAATAGAATTGTTTTTGGTGGGGTAAAATATATGGGTAGCCTGGTATTTAGGCTGGGTAATGAAGGGCATGGTTACAACAAACGCCAGCGCAGCTGCGATGCTACACGAAACAATCAGTAGTTTTCGCCAACGCCAGAAAAAATTGATAACATCTGTTAAATTGAGCGGTTTTATGGTTTCTTCTGAAATGAGATTTTTGGGCTTACTTATGGGGTTTGATGGCATCATTTCTTTCATGTTCGAAGTTCAAAATTACCTATTCTACGATTGTAAATCGTTAAAAATTTAGTTGCTTCAAAAAACGTTTAATTTGTCTAGATATCAAAAAATTTAAAAGCAATATCAAAGGCTTTTTTGTCATTTTCATCGTGGTCTTCAGCCAGGAAAACATGTTCAACCACAATTTTTTGTCGGTGCAAGGTTGCCAGTATTGCTTTTACTTGTATACTATTGAGTTTGATATTGATTCGCAACTGTCCATCCGAAGTATGATTAATCATGATTCCGAGTATTTTCGCGCCATTCTCTTCTATCCATCTAGCCAATGTAGAGGGTGCGAAATCGCGATCGTGCATTAAGAGAACCAAAATGGCACCCATACCACGATAAGTGAAACTTTCTGCAATGTGTTTGTTGATACTTTTTTGTTCGATGATACCCAAAAATTGTCCCTTTTCATCAATCACTGCCAGAAGAGACAAGTCATTGGCAGCCAACACGGGTAAAATTTCGTATACATGGTTGTTGGTTTTAGCAGCAGGGGGAAAGGGGTTTTTTGGAATGGATTCGTATAATTTTTGTGTTTTGGGTAAAGTTCCAAGTTGAGACAGTCGTGCATAATTGTATAATTGTTTCTGTTCAACAATCGGGAGTTCGGTAACGCCTTGTTCAATCATGAAAAGCAGAGCGGCTTCTACAGAGTCTGTTGTGCGAAGGGGGCACAAATGTTCAATTATGAATTGGGATGCAATCATTAAGTACAAATATAACGGGACGGGGGTCTATTTGTTTGATTTTTCGGGGACTAGATTTTCCAAGTGGATATTTTTTTCGATGTTTTGTGTCTTATGCTGCAATCTGAATGGGTGTGTCTCACCGAATTGGCAGAGAACTGAATCTCCCGGTTGGAGTTGATGATAAACTATTTTCCGCGTTCGATTACCAGGTTGTAGAATCGGAATTATTCCAGGTATTTTGCAATTTCATTACTTTTTCGATGAGTTCGCGCACACAACCCATTCCCCCATTTGAAGTTGAAATATAGTGCGCGATTTCCAGCACTTCTTGGCAAGCATCTGCAGGGCTGCATGGCAACCCCACTTTTTTTAATACAGGTAGATCTGGGTAGTCATCCCCCATATATGCGATTTCCCTGGCACCTATATTCCATTTGGCAAGGAGTTCTTCAAAGGCCTCCATTTTGTGGCTTTGCCCCAAATACACGTCTGTTATTCCCAATCCTTGCAGTCGTGCTAAAATGCCACTTCCTTTCCCACCCGAAATAATCCCAATATTATACCCTTGTTTAATGGCGTGTTGAAGTGCATAACCGTCTTTTATATTCATGCTGCGAAGCATATGACCTTCTTCTGTTATTAATACGTGACCATTGGTAAGTACGCCGTCGATATCGAATACAAAGGCCTTTATTGTTTTGAAAGAGTCACTAAGATTTTCTGCCATAATCAATAGGTGCGAGTCATGTTGGTAGGAATAACAATAATAAAATCGGCGATGTTTATATTTTCTTTTTCCAAGGGTTTCACCGCGTCTTGTAGGCGAGAAGCAATGGTTATTATGTGGATTGGTTTGGGTATTTCTTTACAAACAATGACCGCATTTCTTGCTTCTTCTTCCTTGCGCAAATACCACGAAATACTTTCATAGTGGTCGGAATGATAGGTGCCATTATAGTGGATGAATATCCCACCAACGACAGTATTTGATTTTTTTTGGTTACTCGGATCCGAAGCTCCACCGCGACGAAGGTGAAGGTGAAGATGAAGATGAAGAGGATGGCTTGCTGATACATTGGAAGATTCAGAAGAAATTTTTGGAATGCCATAGCTGGGCTGGGGAAGATTCGACCATATTTTCCATGCCATGGTAGCATCTTTGATAGCCTGACTTTTAGGCAAATTTTGTCCACCATGCCCGCCTGTAGCCATAAATATATCTTTGTAACAGCGCAGGGTGCTATCGTAGTATATCGGCAGGTTTGGAAATAGTTTTTTTTGATCCGGCGGAAGCGTGTCTAAAGCTTTGAAGTCGCCGCGGTATACCAAATTTGCATATTTACGGGGAATGTTGGTGGCAATAAATGGCAGGCCATTTTCTTTGGCAAAATTCAATAATGGGGCGTAATCAGTTTTATAATTTGGCCATAACTTTATGGATTTTTTCAATGTGGTATAGGCAGGATCATCTCCAGTCATGGATCCCATGGGATTCATTATTTTTTCGGTGGCTTGGCCTGAGTCGCTGGGATGGAGGTATTCATCCAACGCCATCTGCTGGTTTGTTTCGAACATTTCTGCACCCAAAACCATATTGCTGTTGATACGGTACAAATCAGAACTTATTTGAATTTGAAGCCAATGAACAATCGGATTGTCGTGTAATTCGCCAAACAGTAAAACGGTACTCGTCTGTGAATGGGATGTAATTTTTGCTTTCAATGATTTGAGAAGTTGGGCGTAGGAAATTTTTTTACCCTTGGCGTTGTACAGTTCAAATGCACTGATATTTTTTGCAGATATGGTGGAAGATTTTATTGTTTTGCCCTCAAATGATTGTGCAGGTAATTTCGAAAAAAAAAGACATAACCATACGACAGACATTTTTGGTATTGAGAGCATTCGGCAAATATAGGCGGTCCAATTTTGTTTGAAGAGATTAATATTTTTTAGAAATCCATCCAATTGAGTAGTACCGAATTTTTACCCAAGGAGGGTATTACCTGCCCAATACGTATGCAAAAATCAGGGGCACTACGATGGTGGCGTCGCTTTCAACGATGAATTTCGGTGTATGAATATCGAGTTTACCCCAGGTAATTTTCTCATTGGGGACCGCTCCACTGTAGCTGCCATAGGAGGTTGTAGAATCGCTAATCTGACAAAAATAACTCCAAAAAGGGATGTTGGTCATTTCCATATCTTGGTATAACATGGGTACTACACAAATTGGGAAATCGCCTGCAATACCCCCCCCTATTTGAAAAAATCCTAGGCCTTTTCCGTCACTATTGTTAATATACCAATCGGCCAACCACACCATATACTCTATACCTGTCTTTATGGTAGAGGCCTGCAATTCACCTTTGATAACATAGCTTGCAAATATATTCCCCATCGTGCTGTCCTCCCACCCAGGAACGACAATGGGAAGGTTGCGCTCTGCAGCCGCCAACATCCAGCTGTCTTTGGGATCAATTTCGTAGTATTGTTCTAATTCGCCACTGCGTAAAATTTGGTACATATATTCATGGGGAAAATACCTTTCACCCTTGTCTTGAGCACCTTTCCATATACCATGAATGTGTTTTTGTAGTCGCCGAAAAGCTTCTTCTTCTGGGATACAGGTATCGGTTACGCGGTTGTAATGATTTTCGAGTAAATTCCATTCATCTTGTGGACTTAAATCCCGGTAATTTGGAACCCTTTTATAGTGTTTGTGAGCGACTAGATTCATGATATCTTCCTCCAAATTGGCTCCAGTACAAGAGATAATATCTACTTTTCCTTGTCGAATCATTTCGGCCAGACTTTTGCCCAACTCAGCTGTACTCATTGCACCCGCAAGGGTAATCATCATTTTACCTCCCTCGACAAGGTGGGTTTCATAGCCTTTGGCAGCATCAATTAGGGCTGCAGAATTAAAATGCAAATAATGCGTTTCTATGAATTGTGAAATGGGGCCTTTCATACGGGCTCAAAGATACAAAAATTTGGGCAGGCCGGTTCTTGACTGTTTCCATTTTGACAAGACGACAAAACGCAAAGACCATTGTTAACGGGGGCAAATGCCGATTCATTATTAGCCGTTTCCTTGCGGTTATTGTGATTGTGGATTAAACCAATCAACTACCCAAAACCCAGCCAATAAAAGTTTTCAAAAGCAAATGCTATTGTGATTTAATATCCTGGCAGAGTTCTACAAGCACCCCATTGCTTGATTTTGGATGTAAAAATGCGATTAATTTATTGTCTGCACCGCGCTTGGCTTCTGCATCGATGGGTTCGAACCCCTGGGATTGTTTTTCTTGTAAAGAGTCTTTGATATTTTCGACTTCGAATGCCAAATGGTGCAGTCCTTCACCCCTTTTTTCGATATATTTTGCAATTGTACTTTGGCCGTTGCTCGCAGCTATGAGTTCAATTTTGATATCTCCTACTTGAAAAAAAGAGCATGTAATGTGTTCGTTTTCAATGATTTCTCGTTTGTAAGGAGAACAGCCCAATAATTGCGTAAATAGCAACTCAGAGGCTTCGAGATTGGCTACAGCGATTCCGATGTGTTCAAGTTTTTTTATGCCCATAATCACTACAAAGAACATTCTTTTATCAGAAAGATAAAATATTCAAACAATCAGGGGTTTTATCACGTAATTTTGTAGTTTAGAAAGTATCTAAATAACCCAAAATAAAAATGTTGAAATTGCCTGTTTATCTCGACAATAATTCAACCACCCAGGTAGATCCTCGGGTGTTTGAAGCAATGACACCTTACTTTTTAGAAGTATATGGTAATGCTGCCAGTAAAAGCCATTCTTTTGGTTGGGCTGGTGAAGAAGCAGTAGATTATGCACGGTGTCAAATTGCAGGCTTAATTGGAGCCAATGAAAAAGAGATTATTTTTACGAGTGGGGCCACTGAAAGCAATAATCTAGCCATCAAAGGAGTATTCGAAATGTATTCCTCGAAAGGAAATCATATGATTACCCTTACCACAGAGCATAAGGCGATTTTGGACACGTGTAAACACCTCGAAAAATCTGGTGCTGAGATAAGTTATTTGTCTGTAGCGGAAGACGGATTAATTTCCCTAAAAACCCTGGAGGCGGCGATCAAGCCTTCAACTATTTTAATTTCAATTATGTTCGGAAACAACGAATTGGGCGTGGTTCAGCCCATTGCCGAAATTGGGGCAATGTGTAAAAAGCATGGCGTATTGTTTCATTCAGACGCAACACAGGCAGTCGGAAAAATTCCAGTGGATGTGTTGGCAGACGGCATTGATTTAATGAGTTTTACGGCCCATAAGATGTATGGTCCAAAGGGTGTTGGAGCCTTGTATGTTCGCCGAAAAAATCCCCGTGTTAAAGTAACCGCTCAAATGGATGGTGGTGGTCACGAGCGAGGAATGCGCAGTGGAACTCTCAATGTTCCGGGTATTGTAGGTTTTGGAAAAGCGTGTGAAATTGCCCGTTTGGAGATGGCCGATGAATACCTGCGCTTGAAAAAAATGCGTGATCGTTTGGAAGCCGCTTTGTTGTCCATAGAAGAAAGTTATCTCAATGGAAGCAATGAACACCGGTTGCCCCACACCTCCAATATCAGTTTTAAATATGTGGAAGGCGAAGGATTGATGATGGGTGTGAAAGATATTGCCGTTTCGAGTGGATCTGCTTGTACTTCTGCCTCTTTGGAACCGAGTTATGTGTTAAAAAGTTTGGGACTAGACGATGAATTGGCCCACAGTTCATTGCGTTTTGGATTGGGGCGTTTTACCACCGAAGAGGAAATAGATTTTACCATCAAAACGGTTAAAGAGGCGGTATTTAAACTGCGTGAAATGAGTCCGCTGTGGGAAATGTTTAAAGAGGGGATCGATCTAAAGTCAATTCAATGGTCCGAACATTAACCTATTGTTTAGAATTACTCTAAATTGTAACTTTGTATACGTTTTACAATTAATATGGCATATTCAGAAAAAGTAATCGATCATTATACCAATCCAAGAAACATTGGTACATTGGACAAATCTCAGAAATCAGTTGGTACAGGATTGGTCGGTGCACCCGAGTGCGGTGATGTGATGCGATTGCAAATCATGGTTAACGAAGAAACGGGCATTATTCAAGATGCCAAGTTTAAAACCTTTGGCTGCGGATCTGCCATCGCTTCGTCTTCTTTGGCTACCGAATGGCTCAAGGGAAAGTCCATAAATGAGGCTCTTACCATTGATAATATGGATATTGTGGAGGAATTGGCCCTGCCACCCGTAAAAATTCATTGCTCGGTATTGGCTGAAGATGCAATCCGTTCTGCCATCAATGACTACCGGTCAAAGAACGGTTTAGAGCCTTTGGTGAGCGAAAAAACGCACCACTAACAACAACAACCATGATTGCCCAAGGAAATGAGATTCTGATTACAGACAAAGCGTTGGCAAAAGCCTACAGTTTGATGCGAGAAACCAATATTTCTTCTCCTGAGTATTTCTTGCGTGTGGGTGTAAAGGGTGGAGGTTGTTCTGGCCTCACCTATGAATTGGATTTTGACAATGAGATCAAAGCTGGAGACATGAATTTTGGCGATGAGCGTTTAAAAATCGTGTGTGACATGAAGAGTTTTTTGTATTTGTGTGGAACAGAACTTGATTTCTCGGATGGGTTAAATGGGAATGGATTTAATTTCATCAATCCGAATGCTTCTCGCACTTGTGGATGTGGAGAAAGTTTCGCCATTTAATTTTTATGGCAACAATGCCTCATAATCGGCTATTTTTTTGACCAAATCGCCTACACCCACAATTTTTAATAACCCCATTTATATGCAAATTATTTTGGAAACCAAAGGACCAAATTGATGGAACAAATTGTCATTCATACTTCCTATATTCAACTCAATCAAGCGCTGAAGTTATTGGGATGGGCTGAAAATGGTGGGATCGCCAACGAGTTCATTGCCCAAGGTTTGGTTGTTGTAGATGGTATCGTTGAATACCGAAAACGCAACAAACTTTTTCCGGATGCATGCATAGAATTTGATGGCCAAAAAGCCGTCGTTGTGGCCCGAGTGTAATCTTGGAATGTGGTTTATTATACAACTACATTCACAATTCGCCCCTTTACGAGTATAAATTTTTTCATGGGTTTGCCTTCCATCCATTTAACAACCATAGCATGGCTCAATACGGTAGCTTGAATTTCACCTTCTGTGGCATGGAGATCGAATTGAATTTGTGCCCTTGTTTTGCCGTTGATACTTATGGGATAGTTAAAGTAATTTTCAGTTAAATATTCAGAATCATACATTGGCCAATGGCTGGTGTGTATGCTTATCGAATCTATGCGTTTGTCATTACTAAAACCCGAATTACCCAAGCGATGCCATAGTTCTTCGCTTAGATATGGGGTGAAAGGGGCCATTAATACCAACATGGGCTCTAGTATTTGTCGCTTGCGAGATTGGAGAGCTGTAAGTTCGTTCACGGCAACCATAAACGCTGAGATTGAGGTATTGAAACTCAAATTTTCGATATCATCGCTTACTTTTTTAATGGTTTTATGTAAAATTTTCAATTCTTCTGTGGTAGCAGGAACATCGGTAACCGCCCAGTTTTCACCTTGGTAAAATAGTCGCCAAAATTTGCCAAAGAAGCGACTTATACCTTCAATACCTTGTGTATTCCAGGGTTTTGAATCGGTAACAGGCCCCAAAAACATTTCATACATTCGCAGTGCATCCGCCCCGTATGCAGCACAAACATCATCTGGATTAACAACATTTCCCCAACGTTTACTCATTTTCTGACCATCTTCACCTAGAATCATTCCTTGATTTATCAAGCGTTGAAAAGGTTCATCCCATGTGATAAAACCCAAATCAAATAAGAACTTTGTCCAGAACCGGCTGTAGAGTAAGTGTCCCGTTGCATGTTCACTTCCCCCAACATATAAATCCACTTGATTCCAATATTGTAGTGCTTCTTTTGAAGCAAAATCTTGTGGATTGTTTGGGTCTGTATATCGGAGGAAGTACCAGCTGCTTCCCGCCCAACCAGGCATTGTATCAGTTTCCCGAATACCCATGGGAGTATTGACCCATTGGCTGAGAGCAGAGAGTGGACTTTTTCCATTCCCTGTGGGTTTATAGATTTCGACTGGGGGTAATTCTACAGGCAATGACTCAATTATCGAGGGAATCCCTTGGGCATTATATACAAGAGGAAACGGCTCTCCCCAATACCGCTGACGTCCAAAACCCGCTTCGCGCAGTTTATAGTGTATGGTTTTCTTTCCCCATCCGGCGTTTACAATTTTAGCAGTTGCGGAGGCAATGGCATCATCCACCGATAAGCCATCCAAAAACCCGCTGTTAAAACACATTCCTTCTTTTGCAGAGAAAGCTTCTGTGAGGGGCGAATTTGGTTCCGAATGCATAGGTTTTATAACTGGGATGATGGGCAGATTAAAGGATTTTGCGAACGCAAAATCCCTTTCGTCGTGAGCGGGAACCGCCATAATTACCCCGGTCCCATAACTTGCCAACACATACTCTCCTACATAAATTGGAATGGGTTCTCCGGTAAAAGGATTGATGGCTTCTAGTCCAGTAAATACCCCAGTTTTGTGGGTGTCAGCCATTCGTTCAATTTCACTTCGATTGCGTGATTTGTTTGCGTATGCAGACACCAAAGGCCAATTTTTTTCGGTGCAAAATTCAGTGAGATTTTCCAACTCTGGAGCTACTACGATAAAGGTTGCGCCAAATATTGTATCGGGTCTTGTCGTGAAAACGCGCAAGGTTTTGAGTGTACCTCGAACCACAAACTCAATTTCTGCACCTTGGCTTCTTCCGATCCAATTTCGTTGAATTTCTTTGATGGCATTGCTCCATTCGACTCGATTTAACCCCTCGATTAGCCGATCAGCATAGGCGGTGATTCGCAAGCTCCATTGCTTCATTTTTTTTCGAATCACTGGATATTCGCCCCTTTCGCTCAGTCCATTTACAACTTCTTCATTTGCCAGTATGCTACCCATCGCTTCACACCAGTTGACGGTGGTTTCATCTATAAAGGCCAATCGGCATTGGTTTAGAATTTCGTGTTTTTGAAGGGGTGAAAATTCTCGCCATTGGGCTGCTGAAAAGTCTATAAAATGCCCGGCATAAATAGAATTATTGTGGCTGCCATGAATAGAAAAATATTGTTCTAGTTCCTCAATAGGCCTGGCTTTTTGTGCCAGAGTATCATACCAATGATTGAAAAATAAAGAAAATATCCATTGGGTAAATTTATAATAATTGGGATCGCAAGTTTTGACTTCTCTTGACCAATCAAAAGAAAAGCCCATTGTATTGAGTTGTTCCCTGAACCGTTTAATATTTTGTTCGGTAGTTATGGCAGGGTGTTGCCCAGTTTGTATTGCATATTGCTCTGCGGGCAGTCCAAAAGCATCATAGCCCATGGGATGCAATACGTTAAAACCTTTCAAGCGTTTATAGCGGGCCACGATGTCACTGGCGATATATCCAAGTGGATGTCCAACGTGTAAACCACTTCCAGAGGGGTATGGAAACATATCGAGGATATAGTATTTGGGCTTATTGGGATCAATTTCTGTTTTGTATAATTCGCTTTTTTCCCAAGCCAATCGCCATTTTTTTTCTATATCCGAGAATTGGTATTGTGAAGACATACAGGTTACGGATGCGAAAATACGATAGATGGGGGTTTTTTAACGACCTTTGTGGTCTATGGCCGACAGCAATTTTATTGACTATGTAAAGATTTGCTGTAGAAGTGGTAGCGGGGGCCCAGGAAGCAGACATTATAATCGAACAAAGATTAATCCCCGTGGAGGTCCGGATGGTGGCGACGGCGGTAAGGGTGGTGATATCATTCTTCAGGGCAATACCCAGTTGTGGACCTTATTACACCTTAAATATCGCAAACATGTTTTGGCAACGGATGGCATTGCGGGAAGTGAAAATCGAAGTTCTGGAGCTTACGGGGATTCTATTGTTCTGGAAGTACCTTTGGGCACTGTTGCCAAAGATGCAGAAACGGGCGAAGTGCTTTTTGAAATCACCGAAGAAGGAGAAAAACAGGTATTGGTTCCCGGTGGACGTGGAGGACTTGGCAATTGTCATTTTGCAAACAGTGTAAACCAAGCCCCTCAGTATGCCCAACCCGGTGAAACAGGAATTGAACGTTGGATTGTATTGGAGCTCAAAGTATTGGCCGATGTGGGATTGGTTGGATTTCCCAATGTAGGAAAGAGTACCTTATTGAGTGTTATTTCTGCAGCAAAACCAGAGATTGCCGATTATCCTTTTACAACGCTGATCCCCAATCTCGGAGTCGTAAATTACCGCGATTACCGCAGTTTTATTGTCGCTGATATTCCTGGAATTATTGAAGGAGCCAGCAAAGGAAAGGGTTTGGGGCATCGGTTTTTACGGCATATTGAGCGAAATGCAGCCTTGTTATTTTTATTGCCTGCAGACAGTGCAGACCATCGAAAAGAATACCAAACCCTCTTGAGTGAGTTGGAGAAATTTAACCCTGAATTACTCATTAAACAACGCATTGTAGCCATCAGTAAAAGCGATATGCTAGACGAGGAATTACAGGATGAAATTCGCCTACAACTTGATGGGATACCCATCGTATTTTTTAGTGCGGTAACCCAACAAGGCATTTCAGAATTATTGGATGTGCTCTGGAAAACGGTTTCTCAAGATGATTGAAAACTTGAGATTTGTATGTATTTTTGAAGACTGTACCCAACAAAGAAAATCATGAAAATAGTAGTTGTAACAACCCTAGTATCTGGATTGTTTTTATCCAATCTTTTAGCGCAGGTGAATACAAGCCGAACGGAATCTTCCCAAGTTGCAAAACCTTTTGTTTTTAGCATCAACGAAGAAAAAGTGTATGCCGATGAATTTGAGCGACAATTTTTAAAAAATATCAACCTTAAAGAAGATACCATTAGCCAAGCAGACATCACCAATTACCTCGATTTGTATGTTAAGTTTAAACTCAAGGTAAAAGATGCTAAAGATGCAGGATTGGATACTGCAATAGCCTACGTTCAGGAATTACAAATGTACCGAGACCAATTGGCGCGAAATTATTTATACGATAGGGCGGTTACAGAAACACTCATTCAAGAAGCCTATGATCGCATGAAATTTGAATTGCGGGTTTCACATATTTTGGTTTTGGTGGCTCCCGATGCGCCAGAAGCCGATCAAAAGAAAGCTTTAGAAAAAATAGAAGCCATTCAAAGAATGTTGGTAAGACAGCCATCAGCCGAAAATTTTGGCGAAATCGCCCGCACCGAATCGGAAGATGTTGGAACCAAAAATAACGGGGGTGATTTGGGGTATTTAACTGCCCTTCAGGTTGTTTATGAATTCGAAAATCAAGCATATAAAACCCCGGTGGGTGAATTTTCAGAGGTATTCAAAACAGATTTTGGGTATCATATATTGTTTGTGACCGACAAAAAAATAAATCGTGGAGATATTAAGGTAAACCATATCCTGATTCGCGTTTTGAACAAAGATGAAAATACCGATTCTGAAGCCAAAAAGAAAATTGATGAGATAGCGGCCAGTATCAATTCTGGAAAGGAAACTTTTGACAATATGGCTCGTACCCACAGTGAAGACTATAATAGCCGATACAATGGTGGACAGATGGACTATATGAATGTAACGCAGTTTGTGGGTGATTTGGATCGCCAATATTGGATAGGTCAAGCCTTCGGATTGAAAAAAGATGGGGAAATGACAGTGCCTTTTCGCACCAATTACGGGTGGCATATATTGCAAAGAATGGCCGTAAAGCCCATTGGATCTTTTGAAGACAATGAAGTGAAATCTTTTTTAAAAACGGAAGTTCAGAAAAACCAACGCTCTCAAATTTCCATCGATTCATTGGTGGAAAAAATCAAAAAGCAGAATAAATTTACCCTGAACGCCATGGCCGTTGATGCGGTACTTTCTTATTTAGACAGTAATTTTATGAAAGGCAAGTTTGATGAAACGCTATTGCCCGAAATACATACACAAGTTATTGGATCGGCTAAGAAACCAGTCAAAACGAAATTTAATTTGCGAAAAATGGAAGTGTTTAATTTGGGAGGAGAACAATTTTCCGTCGCCGATTTATGCATACAATTGTCTAATAACACGAAGCCCATTTCAGGAAGTAAAAAAGAAGGCTTAAACAAAATCATCGATGCTTGGATTAATCAATCATGCGTAGAATATCAAAATCTTCACTTGGAAGAAAAGTCGCTAGAATTCAAAGATATTTACCAAGAATACAAAGAGGGAATTTTGATGTTTAACCGCATGCAAGAATTGGTATGGGATCGTGCGAATACCGATTCTGTGGGCTTGGAAAAATATTTTTTAGAACACCAGTCTGCCTATGTTTGGGGCAATCGATTTGATGTGGAAGTCTATTTCTGCAATGATGCCAAGATGATGAAATCCGTGGCTAAAGGCGTGAAGAAAGGGCTTTCAGCCGATAGTTTACGGCGTCAATATACCAAGAAAAATGTTTTAGATTTTTCATCCAGAGCGGGAAAATATGAAATCAGCGATACATTTTTATTCGCACCCTCTAAGGTCTTGAATATAATCTTTGAGGATGCAACCTCACCGAAATCCAAATACAAAAAACCCGGTATCTATTCTATGGGACAGATTGCAGACGATTTTGTGGTATTGAAGGTCAAAGGATTTTCAACTTCTGGCCCCAAATTGTTGGATGAAACGCGGGGTCCGGTTGCCTCTAAATACCAAGAGCAATTAGAAAAAGAATGGCTTGAATCTTTAAAAAATAAGTATACAATAACGATTGACAAATCGGTCTTACAATCACTGCAAGACAGGTTGGTTAATACCAAATAAGAAAAATGAATCATTCAAGATTCAAGTGGGCCTTTGTTTTTTTTGTTGCATTCCTTGGTTCTGGATGTGCTATGCTCCGTGCACAAGTCACCAATAGCAATATGTCTCCGGCCTTCCAGTATGTCGATGGGATTTTGGCCATTATTGGCGATAAAATCATTATTCAATCTGAATTTGAAACGCAAAAAATTGAACTTTCTCGAGGAATGGTGATAAAAGACACCCAAGAACTGTTTTGTAAGGTTTTGGAAATGCTGATTGTTCAGAAGCTATTGATCAACCAGGCTGAGATTGATAGTTTGGTCGTAACGGAAGAGGAGGTAGAGCGAGATGTTGACAACCGTATTCGTTCTTTTCAGAATGAGGCTGGTAGTTTGGCTTTACTAGAAAAATATTTGGGTAAAAGCATTGGAGAGTTCAAAAAAGAGATTCGTCCCAAAATTCGAGAACGAATTTTAGTTGACCAAATGAGATCTAAAATTACTTCAGATATACTGATAAGTCCCAGCGAAATAAACGCCTTTTATGATTCCATTCCCTTAGATAGTTTACCCATAATTCAAACCCAGGTTGAGGTGGCGCAATGCATCATAGAACCCTTAATATCAGATGAGGCCAATGTCTTTGCAAAAGGGCAATTAGAAGAATTGAGGAACCGCATAGTGAGGGGCGAAAATTTCGAAAAATTGGCACGTACCTATAGCATGGATCCGGGGTCAAAAGGCAATGGTGGAATATTGCCTGAGTTTGGGAGGGGGGAGATGTCACCTGCATTTGAACGTGTCGCGTTTAAACTAAAGCCAGACAGTCTTAGCCAAGTATTTGAAAGCCCAAATGGGTTTCATATAATCAAAATGATGAAGCGAAAAGGTGAACGAGTCTTGGTAGCCCATATCTTATTGCGCCCAGAAAATACGAGTTATGATTATTCGATTGCTTCCCAAAGGGTAGACAGTGTATACCAGATTCTGACCAATGGAACCATGACATGGTGTGATGCAGTCAAAAAATATGCCAGTAAAGAAGTAGTAGGAAATAGAGGTAATTGTGGATTTTTGGTAGATCAAACTACAGGCATACAAAATTCACTCTTCGAATCGCTCCCCTCGGATGTTAAAATTGTGGTTGAAAAGATGAGGCCTGGTGATTTTTCCAAACCTACTTTGAGTAATACCCCTGATGGTCGTAGTGTATACCGAATTATATTTCTTAAATCCTTTACATCGCCTCACCAGGCAAATTTGCTCCAAGATTATAGTTATATCCAACTGCTAGCCCATTCAGCCAAGAGAAAAAAGATCTTTGACCAATGGACAGACAAGCAACGGGGGAAAACCTATATACGCATCAAAGGTCGTTCTATGAATTGTAGCAATTTAAACAGTTGGAACCATGATTAATGACCCTAAAAAAGCCCAAGAATTTACCCTAAAAATCGCCCAAATAAAAGCGGAAATTGGCAAGATTATAGTGGGACAGAATGAGGTGGTTGACGCCCTCATTAACGCTGTTTTTTGCCATGGGCATGTATTAATGGTGGGGGTTCCAGGATTAGCCAAGACATTGTTGGTAAAGACATTGTCTCAAATAATGGACCTGTCTTTTAACCGGATTCAATTCACACCCGATTTGATGCCATCGGATATTATTGGGAGTGAAATATTGGATGATGAACGGAAATTTTATTTTGTAAAAGGACCCATTTTTGCCAACATTATTTTGGCAGATGAAATTAACCGTACGCCACCCAAAACCCAGGCAGCTTTGTTAGAGGCCATGCAGGAACGCCAGTTAACCGTAGCAGGAAAGCAGTATAATCTTGACCAACCTTTTTTTGTTTTGGCCACCCAAAATCCCATAGAACAAGAGGGTACCTATCCATTGCCTGAGGCCCAATTGGATCGATTTATGTTTCAAGTAATACTCGATTATCCCTCGTATGAAGAAGAGGTGCGCATTTTAAAGCAAACCACAGGGAATCATTATTCGGTAGTCAATTCAGTTCTCAATGCTGCTGATATTCAACTCTACCAAGAATTGGTGCGAGAAGTTCCTGTTACCGATCACGTGTACAATCAGGTAGTAGGATTGGTTCAAAAAACCCGTCCCAATGCAGCGGGTGGACATCCATTTGCAATCAAATATTTGTCTTATGGTGCAGGACCCCGTGCTGGGCAAAATTTAATTTTGGCCGCAAAATGTCATGCCCTAATGAACGGGAAATACAATGTTGACATGGAAGACGTAGTGGCTGTTTCCAAATGGGTTTTGAGACACCGATTTGTTCGCAATTTCAAAGCGGAGGCTGAGGGAATCTCTACGGATCAAATTATTACTGAGATTTTCAAATAATCAGTATTATTTCTTTTTTTCACGGCAACCAATGATAGAACATATTGGACAAGTTTCCATAGTATGACCGCGCGCTTGGCAAAACTCCCTTCCAAAAAAGATAATTTGAAGGTGAAGTTTATTCCATATTCCAGGACTGAAAAGTCGTTTGAGATCACGTTCGGTTTCTACAACTGTGCGTGCAGCGCTTAATTTCCACCGGTATGCCAAACGATGTATATGCGTGTCTACTGGGAAAGCGGGGACGCCAAAGGCCTGTGACATTACCACCGAGGCTGTTTTATGCCCCACCGAAGGCATGGCCTCCAACGCTTCAAAAGATTGGGGTACAGATCCTCCATGTAGGTCCATAATCATTTTTGATAATCCCCAAATCCCCTTGCTTTTGGCAGGAGACAATCCACAGGGTTTGATAATTTCCCGGATTTCTTCAATACGTAGTTTCAGCATATCTTCCGGGGTTTTGGCAAGCGAAAAAAGCTTTGGGGTAATTTGATTGACGCGAATGTCGGTACATTGTGCACTGAGCAAAACCGATATTAACAAAGTATAGGCATCTGTATGATCCAAGGGTATTGGGGTTTTTGGATATAAATTTTCGAGCGTATCGAGGATAAATTGGACGCGTTGTTTTTTATTCACGGTTCAGAAGAATTGATATAATAATGGGATCTTTCCCAGCGGAGTATTCGAAAAAGCGCTTGCAATGGTGGCCAATGCGATGGGTTTTTGCAAGGTGGCCGCGCATTGTTTTTCAAAGACAGAATTCCCATATTCATCGTTCAGAGAAATACTACAAATTATTCCCCTTACCACTTCCATATTGAGTCGTAAGTCTTGCGGATATTCATCATTTGAATTTGAAAAGGAAATAGTACGGGTATGAATATAGGTGGGAGAAACTCCTAAAATCCATGCTTCAGTTTCGAATTTTTCGGTCTGCAGGCAGATAATTGAGGCTATTTCTTGTTTGGAAAACCCCGATACGCTTGCCAAAAGCAAGGGTGCTAATTCTTGGCTTAGTTGAACAATAGTTTGCTCTATTTCTAAAAGTTGTGGGAAATGGTCTGCAAGGTTTGTTACCTCGCTGCGAATACTTCTGACGGATTTATCGTTATAGTTACCTTCAGTTTGCAGAACCCTACTGAGTTTTTTGAGATTTGCATTCAGCAGTAAAGTTCCGTGGTGCAATACTCTTTTTTTTTGTTGAATGAGGTGTTGGGCGTTCCCACTAATTTTTTTCCCTTTGTAAAGTAAATCGTGTCTTTGGCTATAGCTGGTTTCAATACCCATTTTTAGGAGTGCTTTGCGCACGGGCTCTAAAAATCGCTTATAATCAATGGCATTGTCTAGGGATGTTTCCAGCCCTTGGATAAAGGTAAAATTGACATTGCCCAAGTCTTGGTAAACTGTACCGCCGCCGCTCACGCGGCGGGCAGGGAAAACACCCAATTCTTTGCATAGGCCATAATTAATTTCCGCGCAAATTCCTTGATTTTTCCCACAAACCACCGCTGATTGACTTTGCCACAACATGCAAATATTTTCATGGGTATGCTGCAAAAAATACGCTTCTGCTGCAAGGTTAAAGTAAACATCTGTAAATGGACTGATTATTAGCCTCATGGCTCCAAACTCGTATTTCCATTGCGGCGCAACTCGAAATTTTTCCCTAAGTATACTTTTCTCACCAGCGGGTCGTTTGCGAGTTCTTCAGCGCTTCCATGCTTTAACAATTTTCCTTCAAACAATAAATATGCTCGGTCGGTAATGGTGAGGGTTTCCCTTACGTTATGATCGGTTATAAGGATGCCAATATTTTTCTCTTTGAGTTTGGACACAATGTGTTGGATATCTTCTACGGCAATGGGATCAACGCCAGCGAACGGTTCGTCAAGTAGGATAAATTTTGGGTCGGTCGCCAAGGCTCGTGCAATTTCAGTTCGTCGGCGTTCGCCTCCGCTGAGTACCTTTCCCAAATTCTTTCTAACTTTTTCCAGACCAAATTCAGTGATCAGGGTTTCCAGTTTTTCGGCCTGTTCAAAGGTGCTGAGTTTTGTCATTTCAAGTATTGCCCGAATATTATCTTCAACACTTAATTCACGGAATATCGAAGCCTCTTGGGGTAAGTAACCAATACCCTGTTTTGCTCTCTTGAACATGGGCCATGCTGTAATTTTTGTGTCACCCAAAAAAACAGATCCCTCATCCGGGCGAACCAAACCCACAAACATATAAAATGAAGTCGTTTTGCCTGCACCATTTGGACCCAATAAACCTACAATTTCTCCTTGGTTCACTTCTACACTTACGCCATCTACAACGCGTTTGGCGCCGTAATGCTTTACAAGATTCTCTGCGCGAAGTTTCATTATTGCAAAGATAGGATTTTCAACATTGTTCGCTCTCCCTTGCAAAAGGATGCCAATTAATCTTTTAAAAAGCGAATTTTCTACAGAATTTTAATGATTGTGGATGGTTTTATCGGTTGGAAAAAAATAAAGGGCTTCCCGTGTTTGGAAGCCCTTTTGTGGACTCTATTTATTTACTACCTTTGTTTTGGCGGTACGGCCAGCTCCCCATTTAATTCCCCAGGGCCGGAAGGCAGCAAGGAAAATGGGTTGTAGCGGCGCGATACCGCCTTTTTTATTGAACAAATTTTCCCGAATTGTGTGAATTACTCCAATTTTTTAGGGATAATTGTTAATAGCGGGTATTTGATTTTTTTGCGCCATTGCTTCCAGCACCCCAACGGTTGTTGCTGCTGTTGTTGGTATTAGCGTTTCCTCCGCGGTATCCATTACGGGGTCGATTATCATTAGTCGCTGGACTAGCGCCATTGTTGCCATTATCGGAAGAATTTCCGTTGCTTGTGCGACTGGTATTTCTGTTACCATAGCCACGGCCACCAGAATTACCATAGCCACCGCCACCAGAATTGCCATAGCCACGGCCACCAGAATTGCCATAGCCACGGCCACCAGAATTGCCACCGCGATAATTGCTTTTGCTGGCTGAATAGCCTCTGTGAAAGCCATTATCCCCACCACCTCCGCCACTAGAACGGCGTTGTGGTAATTCAATGCGGTAATCATGTTCCATTTCGGTAATGCACTCACGACCGTGTACTTTGTATATTTGATCCAAGAGGTTGGCTTCTGAACGATCACAAAAAGAAATTGCAATACCTTCAGCGCCTGCCCTGCCTGTGCGTCCAATACGGTGTGTATGCGTATCGGCATCCAACGCCATATCATAGTTTAACACGTAATTTAGTTCTTTGATGTCCATTCCACGTGCTGCTACATCAGTTGCAACCAGCAATTGTGCTCTTCCGCGTCTAAATGTGTCCAGATTGTTCGTGCGTTCGCGTTGGCTTTTATCGCCATGAATTGCTACAGCTGAATAGCCATCAATGTGGAGACTTTTAACCAATTTGTCGGCTCCGTGTTTTGTTTTTGAGAACACCAACATTGACTCTACCTCTGGGTCTTCGAGCATGTCACACAACAAATTGTATTTATTGTTGCGGTCCACAGCGAATAACCATTGCGTAATTTTGGGTTTGTCTTCGTCGGCAGGTAAAATATCAATATGCTCTGGATCTACCAACATGTCGGCAGCCAATTGCTTTATTTCGCGGGGAGCAGTGGCTGAGAACAACAAGGTTTGCTTGCGATCAGCCAACATCAATTTACCAATTTCACGGATATCGGCAATAAAACCCATGTCTAGCATGCGATCGCACTCGTCTAATACAAAGGTTTTAATTCCGGAAAGATCGATATGGCCTTGCTCTATTAGATCGAGTAAACGTCCGGGTGTCGCGATAATTACCTGACAACCACGGCGAATTTCTTGTACTTGTCGCATTTGTGAAACACCGCCGTAAACCAAGGCGATGCGTAAGTTTGTTCCACTGGCGTATTTGCGGAAATTATCAGAAATCTGATGTGCCAATTCACGGGTTGGTGCCAACACCAAAGCGTGTGTTTTGCGCTGGGGTGTATTGATGATTTGTTGAATGATGGGGATAGCGAATGCCGCTGTTTTTCCAGTACCCGTGGGGGCTGTGGCAAATAGATCGCTTCCTTTTAAGATACTTGGGATGGCCAATGCTTGGATTGGCGTGGGTGTGGTGTAGCCTTGTTGTAAAACAGACTTCACCAAAGGACTAATTAGTCCTAAGTTTTCGAATGATTGCATGTATGTTTTTTTTTTACTTTCTATATGCGAAACACTTCTGAGTTAGTGTTTTTATCGCAATCGTACTATGAAGCACGGAAGTAAAAGACTGACTCTAGATGAATTAAGCGCGGCAAATATACTAAGAATTTTGGGTGATTCCTACTAATATTAAAAATTAACGAACATCAGGCCGTAAATTTGAATTTCTATGGCTGAACAAAATATTCAATTTAATAGAAATGAGGATTTGAATAAGCGTGAGTCGGACTTGGTTGGCGCGCGTTTAGAAAAGATTTATAGTGGGGGTGGTGATAAGGCATCAGCCAAACAAAAAGAAAAAGGAAAGATGTTGTGTAGGGAGCGGGTCGAATATCTGCGCGACAAGAATACGCAGTGGATTGAATTGGGTGCGTTTGCTGGATATGAGATGTATGCTGAGCATGGAGGTTGCCCGGCTGGTGGTGTGGTTACTGGTATTGGATACGTGGGTGGGCGGCAATGTGTGATTGTGGCCAATGACGCCACAGTAAAGGCCGGTGCATGGTTTCCCATCACAGGAAAAAAGAATCTTCGTGCCCAAGAAATAGCGATGGAAAATCGGCTACCCATTGTCTATTTGGTAGACAGTGCAGGGATATTTCTGCCTTTACAAGAAGATATTTTTGCCGATAAAGAACATTTTGGCAGAATGTTTCGCAACAACGCACAAATGAGCGCCATGGGAATCACCCAAATTGCAGCAGTGATGGGGAGCTGTGTAGCCGGGGGTGCATATTTGCCGATCATGAGCGATGAAGCGCTTATTGTTGAAGGGAATGGCAGTATTTTCTTGGCAGGCAGTTATTTGGTAAAGGCAGCGATTGGCGAAGAAATAGACAATGAATCACTGGGTGGAGCTGCAACACAAACAGAAATTTCGGGTATCATTGATGACAAATTTCCCGATGATAAAAGTTGTTTGGATCGGATACGTTACATCATGGATAAAATTGGCAAATACGACGAGGCAGGATTTGATCGTGTCAAGCCCAGGCTTCCTGCCAAAAACATGTCGGATATTTGGGGAATTCTTCCCAATGAGCGCAACAAACCGTATGACAGTGTCGAATTGATTTCTCGTATGGTCGATGAAGGTGTTTTTGAGCAATACAAAAAAGGGTATGGCAAATCAATTTTGTGTGGATATGCTCGCATCGATGGATGGGCCGTGGGCATTGTGGCAAATAACAGGGAAATTGTCAAAAGCAAAAAAGGCGAAATGCAGTTTGGGGGGGTAATTTATTCTGACAGTGCCGATAAAGCCGCACGTTTTATCATGAATTGCAATCAAAAGAAAATCCCCTTGGTATTTTTACAAGATGTAACCGGATTTATGGTTGGAAGTAGAAGCGAACAAGGAGGCATCATCAAGGATGGGGCAAAAATGGTGATGGCCATGAGCAATAGTACAGTACCCAAATTTACAGTCATCATGGGAAATAGTTACGGTGCTGGAAATTATGCGATGTGTGGCAAGGCCTACGATCCTCGATTGATTGTCGCCTGGCCCGGAGCCAAAATTGCAGTGATGGGAGGAGAGCAAGCGGCAAAAACATTGTTGCAGATTGAAAAAGCGAATTTAAAAGCCAAGGGTGAAATCATCGATCCAAGTGTAGAAAAGGAATTGTTGGCCAAAATAACAGACCGATACAATTTACAAACAACACCCTACTATGCAGCAGCAAGACTATGGGTGGATGCGATCATCTCTCCCATGGACACCCGCAAGTGGATTTCGATGGGCATTGAAGCGGCCAATCATTCACCGGTCAAGCCTTTTAATCCAGGGATATTGCAGACCTAATTTGCCGTGCAATTCGAAGCTTGGGGGTGAATGAACTATAATTTGCCCTGCCAAATTTTTTCTGGTTGGGTGCTGAGATGTGGCAACCGGTGTTAGGAATTCTTCTTGATTATACTGGGTTTTGGGTTTCTGATACCGCAATTAAATTCTTGAAGTTCTGGGTCTATGGCTAATGATTTCGGCCTATTTTTGCGGTATTGCGTAAGTTTTTTCAAATACAGTTGCCTGAATACAAAAACACATGAATTATATATCCGCTGAGGGGCTCAGTAAAAGTTGGAATGAAAAGGTGTTGTTTAGCAACATCACATTTGGGTTGAGCAAGGGGGATAAAGTTGCACTTATTGCTGGTAATGGTGCTGGCAAGAGTAGTTTGATGAATATCTTGTCCGGAATCGATAAACCCGATACTGGATCTTTTAGCATCCGGAAGGAAATCCGTTGGGAATATTTACCGCAAGACCCACAACTCAGAGAAGAACTGTCGGTATTAGACAATTTGTTTATTGGGCAAAATCCCTCCATTTTGGCCTGTAAAGAGTATGAATCTGCCCTATTGGCGTATTCTTATGAAGCCAGCTCGGAAAACGAAAAACGTTTGGATACGGCCACAAACGAGATGACACTTACAGAGAGTTGGGATTATGAGGCCAGGGCCAAACAGGTATTGGGTAAATTGAGTATTTACGATGCCGATTTGATTAAGCCGGTGGGATTGTTGAGTGGCGGACAAAAAAAACGGGTAGCCTTGGCAAGGGTTTTGATCGACGTACCTGATTTATTGATTTTGGATGAGCCAACCAACCATTTGGATTTGGATATGATTGAGTGGTTGGAGGAATACTTGAGTGAAAAAAATCTTACATTGTTGCTTGTTACCCACGACCGATACTTTTTGGATCGTGTGTGTAACCGTATTTTAGAATTGGATCGTGGACAATTGTTTGTATACCAAGGGAATTATGCATATTTCGTTGAAAAAAAGGCTTTGCGTGAGGAGGTAGAGGCGAGTGAACGTGACAAGAATCGCAATACATTTCGCCGTGAACTAGAATGGGTCCGAAAAATGCCTAAGGCCAGAACTACCAAAAGTAAGTCTCGGGTTGAAGCATTCGATGAGTTGTCAGAAAAGGTAAAAGAACCCTATACCCAACAAGCAGTGCAATTTGGGGTTAAAATGGAACGTTTGGGAACCAAGATATTGGAAATCAACCACCTTGAAAAATCTTTTGGAGAAGTGGAAATCTTGAAAGAATTTACTTACACTTTCAAACGGGGAGAAAAAATAGGTGTGGTCGGTCCAAATGGTATAGGAAAAAGCACTTTGTTAAACATGATTATGGGCCTTGAAAAATCTGATCGTGGCAAAATTACACCGGGTGAAACCCTTGTTTTTGGATATTTCTCTCAAAAGGGTATTCCAGTTGATGGAGATAAGAGGGTAGTCGATGTGGTAAAAGACATTGCAGAATATCTTCCCTTGGCAGATGGGACAAAACTCACGGCATCACAATTTTTACTTCGATTTGGCTTTAGCAATGAAACCCAATACAATGTTGTCTCCAGGCTGAGTGGCGGCGAACGCCGAAGACTGTATTTGATGATGGTATTGATTAAAAATCCAAACTTTTTGATTTTAGACGAGCCTACCAACGATTTGGATATTCTCACCTTGGCCACCTTGGAAGGTTTTTTGATGGATTATTCTGGTTGTGTACTCATAGTAACACATGATCGTTATTTCATGGACAAGTTGGTAGACCACGTATTTGTTTTTGAAGGTCAAGGGAAGGTCCGTGATTATCCAGGAAATTATTCAGATTACCGGTCATGGAAAGACATCCAAGATATCCAAGAACAAGGCAAAAAAAAATTGATTACTACTGCCAACTTGTATAATGATTCAAAATACGCTACACATTCAAAATCAGGAACTTTGCATGGGGCAGGAATAAGTATTCTCTCTAAAGAATCAAAAGGTATAAGCGGGGCTGACACCAATGTTGAAAAAAGAAAGCTTACCTACAAGGAAAAATTTGAGTACGGGGAATTATCCAAAGCCATAGAAATCTTAGAAAAAAATAAAAAAGTACTGGAGGAAACGGTTTTGGGATTGACAGTTGAGTTTGAGGAAATCTCGAGAATAACGATCGAAGTGGTTGCAATCAATCATCAATTAGACAAAATGGAAATGCGGTGGCTCGAGTTGGGAGAACACATTTAAGCATTGGAGATGCTTGTTTTTGCAAGGTATTTGGGTGGTTTTAATTCAAATTGTGAGGCTAGAAATTGACTCAATTCGGAAGAAATTTATCACATCTTCAATCTTGGACATAGGGTATTTAGCAGCCTTATTATCATTTGTGGTTTGTACACGCATGTTGACTTTTTAGGATTATTTTCGTGGCCATTATGAACCAACACGCGTATATTTTTCCCGGACAAGGAAGTCAGTTTGTGGGTATGGGCAAAGAACTTTACCAAAACAATGTAAAAGCCAAAGAAATGTTCGAACATGCCAATGAAATTTTGGGTTTTCGAATTACAGAGCTTATGTTTTTTGGAACCGATGAAGATTTGCGTCAAACGCGTGTAACCCAGCCAGCTATTTTCTTACACAGTGTAATTAGGGCAGCTATTATGGGTGCGGATTTTAGACCATCGATGGTGGCAGGACATAGTTTGGGAGAGTTTAGCGCATTGGTATCTGCAGGAGCTTTACAGTTTGAAGATGGGTTAAGATTGGTAGAGCAACGTGCGTTGGCGATGCAACAAGCTTGTGAAATGCAAGCCGGAACCATGGCAGCGGTTTTGGCTTTAGAGGATTCTATCGTTGAATCTGTATGTGTTGCAACGCAAGGGATTGTGGTGCCTGCCAATTATAATTGTCCTGGACAATTGGTTATTTCGGGTGCCTATACAGCAGTTGAATTGGCTTGTGAAGGCATGAAAATTGCGGGTGCCAAACGTGCCCTGATTTTACCCGTCGGAGGTGCTTTTCACAGTCCTTTGATGGAACCTGCTCGCTCAACACTCGCCACAGCGATTCAATCAACTGAATTCAAGGAACCCGTGTGTCCTATTTACCAAAACGTGAGTGCAAGTTTTGCAAGCAATAAAGCAGAAATCAAGGACAATTTGGTGGCCCAATTAACCGCACCTGTGCGTTGGACCCAAAGTATTTTGGCCATGGTTTCTGATGGGGCAACAGTTTTTACAGAAATCGGACCGGGAAAAGTATTGCAGGGGTTGTCCCGAAAAATCGCTCCTCAGGTTGAAGTTGAAAGCATTGCTTGATAGTATTGGGGGGTATTGGGTTGTTCTATACGCCCACGTTACGCGCTTAAACCCTGAATAAAAAAAGGTTGTGTATTTATTAGAGGATTATTGGTCTCGGAGCAAATTTATAGAGCCAGAGAATAATTTTGGAGCCTTATTATAGGAGCTTTTGATAATATCCAATTGGTAAAAATAAGTACCACTTGGTAATTCTGGACCACTGTTATTGACTTTTCCATTCCAACATTGTTGTAAGTTTTGGGTATAAAATATTCTTTCACCCCAGCGATTAAATATCCGCAGTTCTGCTTTATCGCAGTCGGGCGAAAGTCCGAATACCCTAAAACAGTCATTTTTATTATCACCATTGGGCGTAAACACATTGGCAATTAAAATATCATGGGTCGAATCGCTGCTAACCAAAACAGAAATTGAGAGTGTATCAATACAACCAGAGACAGTATTTTTTAGCAATATAAAGGGAGTATATTGTCCAGATTTGTATTGATAATTTTTCTTTATGAGTCCATTTCCAGCAGTAATTTGTGTTTGAGATCCATCACCAAAATCCCAAAAAATAGAGTCGGTATTTGTTATGTCAAGTTGGAAATCAATTCCTGATGCACAGATTTTTTCGCTGTAGGTTACAACCCCATTTGGTGAAAGGAGTATTTGAATCATTTGCTTGGAACTCGCCAATGTATTGCACGAAGTTGTATCTTTTACTGTGAGTGAAATGGTATAGGTTCCGGTGTCTTTGTATATGTGGCTTGGATTAACAGAATGAGAGGTGTCCCCATCGCCAAAATCCCAGAGATACTGTGCTTTATAAATGTTGGCCAGTTTGAAGAAAACAGGAGCATTTTGACAAAGCTTTTTTGGGTTGACAGTAAAAATAGCGTCGATAGAATAACCCAATCTAAAATCCAATTTAAAACTGGCATTCGAACAACGTACACTCACATTATTTTTGAAGGCAACATTGGCTGGCGAAGTAGGAAAATCATTCAGGCCAGGGGGTGAATTGGGGCAACTGGCACATACGCTTTGGTATATTACCCCATGCTTGTCGAAGCGACTGGTTCCCCCATCTACATGGTCACCGCTTTTATTTCCTCCATAGTAGGAGGCATATTTTAGATTTTTGGCGTCTTTTCCTAGCACAATGAGGTAAAAATCGTTGTTATCGGTAGTTTTTTGGTGGGCGTCTATTGTATAGGGTAAGCCAGATGTACTGCCAGAGTTGCCCACACCAATCACCGAACCCCATCCGCTAAAGTAAATATTATAACAATTATCGACCATGAAGGCAGAAGGACTTAATTCGGGTTGGCCGTTGGTTCGGTTTCCAAATGTGGTTACAAACTCTTCTGTTTTGAGATCATTGCTTAACCTACCGATGAATTGTGCACTGTTATTTTTGCCATAGGTTCCTGCACTCCGATTGATTCTTCCTTCGGTTTGACCTGTAAAATATACTTTTTGTTGAATGTCTAAATCAATAAAGTAAATCTGATCATATTTGTCGCTTCCCCAGTGTGTCCCAACTTCATAGTTTCCAGTATTTTGTCCCAAACGAATCACGTAGCCATCAATATTTCCTTTGCCTGTTTTTAGGAATCCATTGCCTGCCATTGGAAAATTCCCACTTGAAGTACCCCCCCCAACAAATACATGGGCAGAATCATCAATTTTGATTGAATAGGCCGCATCATCTTTGGTTCCACCAATAAGGGTAGACCAAATCAAGGCTGAAAGATTCGAATTAATACACAAAACAGCCGCATCGGTAGCTCCTTTGGGTATGTTTTGAAAAGCACCTGTCGTAGTCGGGAAATCG